>NZ_JAIFZO010000002.1:1371333-1988820 GCF_026341275.1 Streptomyces ortus | reverse complement strand
CCGGGCCAGCGCCCACTCCCCCTCCCCGGCACAGCCGGTACAGCCGCGCGTACCCGGCGGGGTCGACGTTCGCCAGCCCCGGCACCGCCCCGTCCGCCCCCATCGCCAGCGCGGCGTCGACGACCAGCTCGGACCCCGTCAGCACGCTGAAACCGGTGATGCCGGCGTGCGCGCGGGCCCCCGTCACGACCGCCCGGAATCCGCCCAGGTCCCCGCTGGAGTCCTTGAGCCCCGCCAGTGTCCCGTCGGCGGCCAGTTCGAGGACCAGTTCGGCGCTGAGCTTGGAGTGGACGGCGACCGGCAGGTCGTATCCGAGGACCGGCACCGGCGAACGCGCGGCGACCAGCCGGTAGTGGCGGGCGATCTCCGCCGGATGGGTGCGCGTGTAGAAGGGCGCCGTCACGACCACCGCGTCGGCGCCCGCGTCCGTGACGTACCGGACGTGGTCGAGGACGCGCGGGGTCGTCATGTCGATGGCCCCGGCGAGGACGGGCACCCCGCCCGCCACATGGCCGACGACGGTCTCGACGACCAGCCGACGTTGACGGTCCGGCAAGTACGCCGCCTCGGAGGACGTGCCGAGGACGAACAGGCCGTCCACCCCGCCCTCCAGCAGATGGTCGACCAGTCGGAGCAGTGAGGGGACGTCCACCTCGCCGTCCGGTGTCAGGGGCGTGCAGACGGGCGGTACGACACCGGTCAGCGGGGCGGGAAGGGTCATCGAGGCTCCTTCGGGAGATCGGCCGGAGTGCGCGTGACCGCCTGCGCGACCAGGTCCCGGGTCGACAGGCCGTCCTCCACAGGATGGTGGCAGCGGAAGCGGTGCCCCGGCGTCGACGCGGCCGAGAAATCCGGCATGGACGCGGCGCACACCGCGTCCGCCCGCCAGCAGCGGGTGCGGAAGGGGCAGCCGCTCGGCGGGCGGGTGGCCGACGGGACGGGGCCGACGAGCGGGATCGGGTCGATGGGGTCGAGGAGGCCGGGCGTCGCCGAGAAGAGGGCGCGGGTGTACGGGTGCCGGGAGCGGTCGGTCACCTCGTCGGCCGGGGACTCCTCGACGATCCGGCCGAGATACATCGTGATGACGCGGTCGCTCATCCTCCGTACGGTCTGGATGTCGTGCGAGACGAAGACCAGCGCCAGGCCGAGCCGTTCCTTCAGATCGAGGAGGAGGTTGAGGATCTGGGCGCGCACCGAGACGTCCAGCGCGCTGGTCGGTTCGTCGGCGACCACCAGGTCCGGGTCGAGGGCCAGGGCCCGCGCGATGGCGACCCGTTGGCGCTGACCGCCGGAGAGCTGGCCCGGCAGGCCGTCCGCCAGCGCCTTGGGGAGGCCCACCAGGGACATCAACTCGCGCACGCGGTTCTCGCGTTGTGCGGGCGTGCCCCGTTTGTGCACGTCCAGCGGGTCGCGGAGGATCTGCCGTACCGTCAGCCGGCGGTTCAGGGCCGTCGACGGATCCTGGAAGATCATGCCGATGCCCGCGCCCACCGTCGTCCGGCGCAGCGCCGGGGCCATCGTCCACAGGTCGCCGCCCCGCAAAGACACCGTCCCGGAGGTCGGCCTCTGCACGCCCACCAGGACCTTGGCGAGCGTCGACTTGCCGCAGCCGGACTCGCCGACGACGCCCACCGTCTCGCCGGGCGCGATGGTGAGGCCGGCGCCGGTAAGGGCGTACACGCGGTCGCGGGAGAACAGGCCGCCGGTGCGCGCCTTGTGGACGACGTGCACGTCGGTCAGCTCCACGAGGGGGCTGGTGAGGGGGCCGGCTGGTCCGCTCATGTCATGGCCTCGCTTCTGTGGGTCCGGCCGGGGGCGTGATCTGCGCGGTGGCCGTCGCCAGGGGGATCGCGGGGTGGTGGCAGGCGACCTCGTGGCGTCCGGGCGGGCCCGTCAGACGCGGGGCCGTCGTGCGGCAGACGTCCGTCGCCATCGGGCAGCGGTCGGCGAACCGGCAGCCCGCAGGGAAGTCCGCCGGGGACGGCACGACCCCCTTGATCTGCGTCATGCGCTCCGCCGCCGACTCCAGCGACAGGACGCTGCCGAGGAGGCCGCGCGTGTAGTGGTGGGACGGCGACTCCACGAGGTCCGCCGTCACACCCGACTCGACGATCTGGCCGCCGTACATCACGACCACCCGGTCGGTGACGTCCGCGACGAGCGCCAGGTCGTGCGAGACGAGGACGAGCGCGAAGTCCAGCTCGGTCCGCAGACGCAGCAGCAGCTCCATGATCTGCGCCTGCACGGTGACGTCGAGGGCGGTCGTCGGTTCGTCGGCGACGATCAGCTTCGGGTCGCGGGAGAGGGCCATCGCGATCAGTACGCGCTGGCGCTGGCCGCCGGACAGTTCGTGCGGGTAGCTGCGCAGGGTGCGGTCCGGGTCGAGGCCGACCAGTTCGAGGAGTTCGGCGCCCGTGCGGGTGCCGCCCCTTCTGATCACCTGTCTGAGCTGGGCACGGACAGTCATCGCGGGGTTCAGCGACGACAGGGCGTCCTGGTAGATCATCGCCATCTCGTGGCCGAGGAGTTTGCGCCGTACGCTCATCGGCTCCCCGACCAACTGCCGCTGGTCGAAACGGACATGGCCACGGACCCGGGCGCCCTTCGGCTCCAGGCCCATCACCGTGAGCGCGGTCAGCGACTTGCCGCAGCCGGACTCGCCGACCAGCCCGAGGACTTCACCGGGCTGTACGTCGAAGCTGATGCCGTCGACGATGTCCACACCGCCGTGGCGGGCATCGAAACCGATGGCCAGGTTCTCGACGCTCAGCACCGGCCGCTGCCCCTGGGGCAGGGGGCGGGCCCGGCCGCGCAGCCGCTGGGCCGCCTCGGTCAGGCCCGGCAGCTCCAGGACCTTCCCGCTGCCGGGTTCGGGCGTCTCCAGCCGGTCCTGCGCCTCCCGGGCGGGCACCTCGCGGGCCGCGGGCGCCGCCCACGCGTCCGAGACGCCCTCGGAGAGGATGTTCAGGGACAGCACGGTGACCAGCATCAGCAGGCCCGGGAACACGGTCGCCCACCAGCCGCCGGTCAGCACCATGTTCTTGCCGTCCGCGATGACACTGCCCCAGGACGGGTCGGGCGGCCGTACGCCCGCGCCGATGAAGGACAGCGACGCCTCGAAGACGATCGCCTCGGCGACCTGCACCGTGCAGAAGACCAGCACCGGGGCGGCGCAGTTGACGGCCACGTGCCGCCACACGATGTGCGGGGTGCGCGCCCCGATGACCCGCTCGGCGGTCACGTAGTCCTCGCCGTACTGGGCCATCACGTTGGCCCGTACGACCCGGGCCATCGGGGGCATGTACAGGAACGCGATCGCGCCGATGAGGATCGGGATGCCGCCGCCGAACACCGCGACGAAGACGGCCGCGAGCGCGATGCCGGGGAAGGCCATGACGATGTCCAGGCCGCGCATCAGCGTCTCGTCGAGGGCCTTGCGGGAGGTCGCCGCGAGCGCGCCGACGACCGCGCCCACGACCAGCGCGAGCGCGGTGGCGCCGAGGCCGATGGCGAGGGACCAGCGGGCCCCGTACATCAGCCGGCTGAGGATGTCCCGGCCCAGGCTGTCCTGCCCCATCCAGTGCTCGGCGGAGGGGGCGCCCTCGCCGTTCCCGTGATCCACCAGGGGGAACTGTTCGAGCGGGTCGTGCGGGGCGATGAGCGGGGCCAGCAGGGCGGTGAGGACGACGACCGCGATGACGACGACGGCGATCCGGGAGATCAGGGGCAGCCGGGTGAACCCCTTGAGGCGGAGGCCGGGCAGGGAGAGCGCGTCGGTGAGCCGCTTGCGGTACATCAGCATCATGCCTCGGCACTCCTCAGACGCGGGTTGACCAGCAGATAGAGGATGTCGATGACGAGGTTCACGACGACGAACCCGAAGGCGATCGTCAGGACGCCGCCCTGCACGACGGCCGGATCACCGTTCTTCACGGCGTCGATCATGAGCTTTCCCATCCCCGGCAGGTTGAAGATCGTCTCGATGACGACCGCCCCGCCGAGCAGATAGCCGACGCGCAGACCGAGCACGGTCAGCGGGTTCATCAGGGCGTTGCGCAGGACGTTCCGGCCGACGACGACCACCGGGGGCAGCCCGCTGCCGATCGCCGTCCGTACGTAGTCCCGGTCCAGCTCCTCCACCACGGCCGTGCGGACGATCCGGGTGAGCTGGGCGGCGACCGGCAGGGAGAGGGCCAGCGCGGGCAGTGTCATGGTCCTCAGCCAGCCGGTGAACGAGTCGGCCGGGTTGATGTAGCCGCTGGTCGGGAACCAGCCCGCGTCCACGGCGAGGTACTGGATCATCAGCAGCGCCAGCCAGAAGCCGGGCGCGGCGACGCCGGTCAGTGACACGACCCGGATCAGCTGGTCGGGGAGGCGGTCGCGGTAGATCGCGGCGGTGACCCCGCCGAGCAGTGCCAGGACCACCGCGATGCCCAGGCCGAGGAAGGTCAGCTGCATGGTGAGGGGCAGCGCGGTGGTGACCTGGTCGACGACCGGCGCCCTGGTGAGCGCGCTGACCCCCATGTCGCCCCGGAGCAGATCCCCGACGAAGTCGAAGTACCGCACGAGGAAGGGGTCCAGCAGTCCGTTGCGCTCCCTGAAGTCGTGCAGTTGCCGCTCGGTCGGGTTCGCGCCCTGGAAGTACGCGGACGCCGGATCGCTGTCCGAGAACCGCATCACGACGAACACGAACATGATGATCCCGAGCACCAACGGAACAAGCAGAACGATCCGCCGGATCAAGATTCTGACGACCGCGACCACGAGTAAGCCTCTCCTCGCCCCAACTGGCTGTGCCTTTTGTCCTTAGGGGCGCGGGGAACCGCGCGCCCAGCCACAGCCGGCCCGCACCCTCCAGGCAACCCCTTAAGCCCACTTCGCCTGGAGCACATTTATCCCCGGATAAGGCTGAGCACGAATCCCCGTGAGCTCCCCGGAATCCCACGCGGTCATCAGCTCGTTGTGCACCACCGGATAGATCACCGCGTTCTCGGCGACGACGTCGATGTAGTCCTGAGTCATCGTCTTCTTCTTCTCGGCGTCCGGCTCACGCGTGGCCTGATCCATCTGTTTGAAGAGATCCTTGGCCACGGACGTGTTCTCCCACCGCGCATACCGCATCCAGGTGTTTCCGGGCCCGTAGTTGTAATGCATGATCAGATCCGCGTCGAGCCCGAACTGATTCGGATTGGACGCCGCCGCGACGACCTGGAAGTCCTTCTTCTGGTCGAGCTTCGTGAAGAGCGCGGCCGTCTCCTGGGGCTCCAGCGTCGTCTCGACGCCGATCGCGTCCCAGGACGCCTTGACGGTCGGCAGGCAGTCCACGATCCAGCTCACGTTGACCGCCATCAGCGTGACCTTCAGCCCGCTGACCCCGGCGGCCTTCAGCAGTGCCTTCGCCTTGTCCGGGTCGTGGTCGTAGACGGGCTTCGCCCTGCGGTACGTCGGATTGCCCTCGTCGAGGAACGAGGAGGCCGCCTTTCCGTGCCCGCGCAGCGCGGCCCGGATCATTTCCTCCTTGTCGATCGCGTAATGCAGCGCCTGCCGCACCCGTACGTCGTCGAACGGTTTGTGGGCGGTGTTGAAGAGGAGGAACAGATGGTTCATTCCCGCCCCGCCCTCGACCTTCAGACCGCCCTTCTCCAACTGGGCGATATTGGCGTACGGGATGTTGTCCGAGATCTGCGCTCCCGCGCTCGAACCGGAGATCTTCGCGACCCGGGGCGCGGCGTCCACTATCGTCAGCCAGTTCATCTTCTTGAACGCGGCCTTTCGCGGCCCGTTGTAGTCGGCGAACGCGGCGAAGGTGGTGTTGGACTTCGGGTGATGGGCGGTCTGCCGGTACGGGCCCGAGCCGACCGCCTTTCCGGTCGTCGCCTCGTCCAGAGCACCGGCCTTTCCGAACACGTGCTTCGGCATGATCTTCGCGAGCGTGAGCCGCTGTGCCCCGTCGGGGAACGGGAACCTGAGAATCAGCTCCACGGAGGTGTCGTCGACCTTCTTCACCTCCTTCAGCCAGGACGCGAAGAAGTTCTTGGCGAGGGTCGTCGTCCTCGGATCCAGTACGCGCTCATAGGTGAAGACCACGTCGTCGGCGGTGACGGGCTGCCCGTCGTGCCACTTCGCGCCCTCCCGCAGCGTGAACCTCCAGGTGGTCGCCCGCAGATCCGCCGGGATGGCGGTCGCCAGCGCCGCGTAGGGCTCACGGCTGATCGGGTCGGTGTCGAGCAGGCCCTCGTAGATGTGGTGGTTGCCGGCCATCGCGAAGGCCGAGGCCGTCATCAGCGGGTCCCAGCTCTGGTCGTTGCCGTAACCGATCACCGCGGTGAGCGTCCGGTCGGCGCCCTCGCCCCCGCCGCCCGACTCGTTCGTGGACTCCGGTCCCGAGGAGCAGGCGGAGAGCGTGGAGGTGATCGTGGCGGCGGCGCCCAGTGCGCCGGAGTACTTCAGGAACGAACGGCGGTGCAGCGCCGGTGCGGGGGTCGCGTCGCGCACGGTTCCTCCAGCAAGGAGTGGGAGATACGACGTCCTACGTCATAGGTGCAGCGTGACCATAAGAGGGGTGATGGGGGCGGTCAAGGGAACACGCACGAGGGCCCGCGCCGCCACAGGTGCGACCAATGTCGCCCGCTGTTCCGGTCGCTGTTCCGGGCGCGCGGGTATGCGTTGTCAGTGGCGGGTGGCAGGCTGCGGTGATGAGTGAACCTGTTGAGGGCCGGGCCGGTTGGGGCGAGGGGACACGGGGGGTGCTCCGGTTGCCGTCCGGGCGGCTGGTGCGGGGCCGAGGACTGCGCAACGACCTCGATCCCGCGGTGGTCCTTCCGACGTACGGCGTCTACCTCCTCGGCAAGGAGCCGCCCGAACTCCCGTGGGAGACCAGGTGGTTGCGGTGGCCCGACTTCCGGCTGCCTGCGGACCGGGTTCAGGCGCGGGAGGTGCTGACGGACATCTGGGAGCGGGCCACGGACCCCGCCCAGCGCGTCGAGGTCGCCTGCGGGGGCGGCCGTGGGCGGACGGGCACGGCCCTGGCCTGTCTCGCGGTCCTCGACGGCGTGCCGCCCGAGGAGGCCGTGCGGTTCGTACGACGCCACTACGACCGGCACGCCGTGGAGACGCCGTGGCAGCGGAGGTACGTACGGAGGTTCGGGGGAGCGGACGGCACGGACGGCACCGCCCTGTATGAAAATCCCCGGTAGCACAACCTTTTCTTCGGGTGGCGCGGAGTCTGAATTAAGAATTCTGTGGCAATGCTTTTGGTGGCTTTATGCTCACCCCTTTGCCGCGCAACCGAGTAAGGGTTGCTGCGTTAGCGACGTATGAAAAAATCAAAGCCGGTCGATGCGGCACCTGCGGTTCGCACGGGGCGTGAAAACGCCATGGGAAGCCCTGCGGTGGTGATGGGGCGGTACATCTTCACCCCGGCCGTCGCCTATTCCTCACCAGGTGCCCGGGGCACTCTGCACGGGGACGGAAAACCGGTCGAGCTGTATGTAACCGAGCCACTGCTGGGTGAATTCCTGGAATGCCTGAACAGGGCGCAGAGCGACCTCGACCGACGATGGGGCGCCCGCGAGCACTCCCACGGGAACGTGGCCCGTGTCTGACCGGGGCAGGCATTCCATGGATGACTACGCTGATTTCTTCGTACCAGGTGACTATTCCGGTACCCGGCAGGCCGGGGCCGGCGGCGGGCGCCACCGGGGGCCTGTCGACACGGGGTATGCCGGGTCTCCCGTGAACCCGCTCGACTCCGCCTGGGACCCGGTCGAGGAGATGACCTACCTCCTCCAGGACGCCGTCCAGGGTGCCGTTCAGGACGGCGTGCCGCCGGAGCAGGGCGTGACCGTGCCGCGGCCCCGGGGGGAGAGCGCGCCCACCGTCTCCCTCACCGGTGACCCGATGGACAACCTCGCCACCATCACCGCCGAACTGCCGGCCATCAGATCCCATCCTGCGGGGCACCGGAAGGTGCGAGTCCGCAAGATGCGCTTCACCTGGCTGCAGACCGTGAGCTTCCTGATCGCCGCGCTCGCCGCCGCGGTCGTGTCCATGGTGAGCGTCTTCGGCGGGATCGTGTCCTACATCCCCCTGCGCCACGTCGCGTTCCTCACGCAGAGCGGTACGGCGGTGTGGTGGCCCCTGCTGGTCTACGGGCCGTGGACGGTGGCCTCGCTCTCCGTGCTGCGGGCCGCGCTGCACCAGCGGCGGGCCGCGCACTCCTGGGCCGTGGTCCTGCTGTTCTCCTCGGTCGCGATGGCGCTCTGCGCGGCGCAGGCCGAGCGGTCGTTCACGGGTATCGCGGCGGCGGTCCTGCCGGCCGTGGCGGCGCTGGCCTGCTTCCAGCAGCTGGTCCGCCAGATCACGATGACGCGGCCAGCCCAGCAGAGTCTGCCGCGGCACCGGCTGTTCACCAGCACGGCGCCGCGGACGGTCCTGCCGGCCCCGGCCCCGGACCCGGCGGCCCCGCCCGCGCCGGACGGCGCCGCCGCGCAGTGAGAGGGGGGCCGGGCGTCAGCGCGCCACGGCCCCGATGAACTCCGCCCAGGCGCGGGGCCCGATGAGGAGGACGGGTCCCGCGAGGGTCTTGCTGTCCCGCACGGGGATGACGCCGGAGGCGGCGTCGGCTACCTCGACGCAGTCCTCGCCGCCGTCACCACCGCTGTGGGTGCTTTTGCGCCAGCGGGCGGCGCCGATGAAGTCGTAGGCGACTTCGACGCACTCGCCGCCGTTGTCGTCGCTGTAGCTGCTCTTGCGCCAGCGGGCCGCGCCGATGAAGTCGTGGGCTACCTCGACGCAGTCTTCGCCGCCGCTGCCGCCGCTGTAGGTGCTTTTGCGCCACTGGGCGGCGCTCAGGTCGTACTCCCGCATTGTGTATGGTCCTCTGCCGCCGACTGGATCAGGGCCAGGGACGCCTCCAGTGAGAGAGCGGCGGCCCTGATGAGATCGTAAGACGATTGGGTTCGCTTCACCACAGCCGGTTCGTCCAGCAGGTTTCCCGAAAGAACCGCCTCTGTATAGACAGTTGGTGGGGCGTCCTCGAACTCCATGAGCTTCATCATCTTGCCCATCTCCCGGTGTGCTCCCGCCGCGAACGGCAGTACCTGCAGCAGCACCTTGCGTTCCCGCGCGAGCGTCAGGATGTGGTCCAGCTGGTGGGCCATGACCTTCGGGCCGCCCACCGCGACGCGCAGGACCGTCTCGTGGAGGACCACCCAATACAGGGGCCTTGTAGCGTCCTTGAGGAGCCGCGTCCGGTCCATGCGTCCCCTGAGCAGCTCCTCGATGTAACCGTCCGGCGCCAGCGGGTTGCCCGCCAGGAACACCGCCTGCGCGTACTCCCGCGTCTGCAGGAGCCCGGGGACCACCGTGGGGGCGTACTCGCTGATCTCTGTGGCCAGCCGCTCCAGCTCCACCACGTGTGCGAAGTACTCGGTGTAGGGCTGATCCTTGATGAGTTTCTGCCACAGCCGCTCGAAAAAGCCGGCGGTTTGTAGGATCTCGTCGATTCGGGTCGCCACATCAAGCTGTGGCTTGCGAATCGCCTGTTCGAATTGGCCGATGTAGCCGCCCGACACGAAAACGCGATTACCCAACTCCGCCTGCGTCAGCCCGGCGTCCTCACGCCGTCTCTTCAGCTCTGTTCCGAAGAACTCCCAAGCCGCTTGCCGTGAACCATTGGCCATGGAAAAACCCCTCTGCTGCACCGCCGTTGCTGAGCGTGCGGGTCTTCCGAAGTCTAGGCAGCAGATGCCACGGTGTAGACGGAAAGCGTGAAACCCGAAAGGGAAGGGGAACACCGTGAGGTCTGCCCAGCAAGCAACCGACGCACGGCATTCGACGGTCTGCGTCGAACAAGCGGAGGAAACGGTGAAGGAATTGCGCGAAGCGCTCGCGACCGCAGGAATTAAGTTGCCGACACTCCGGCTCGACCCGGTGACTTTGGCGCGGGAGGCGCCGTGCCCCCTCGTGGAACTGGGCCGGTGTTCCGTCGAGACGGCGGCCCGGCTCGCGGCGGTGCTCCGGTGAGGCCGCACATCGGGACGTACGTCGTCGACACCAGGACCGGGCGGGTGGGCAGAGTGATGGGCCACGAAGGACCGTACGTACAACTGCGCCCGTACGGCGGCGGCCGGGAATGGGACTGCCTCCCGGACGCCGTCCGCGGGGCCACCATGGCGGAACGCCTCAGCGCGGCGACCGCGTACGCCAACGCCCGCAGCCGGGGCGAGGTCCCTTGAAAGGACCCCGGCCGCACCCGCCGCCGCCGTACGCGAGAATGGGGCCATGAGCCTGTTCCGCGACGACGGCATCGTGCTGCGCACCCAGAAGCTGGGTGAGGCGGACCGGATCATCACGCTGCTCACGCGCGGTCACGGACGGGTACGGGCCGTGGCCCGCGGGGTGCGCCGGACCAAGTCGAAGTTCGGGGCCCGCCTCGAACCCTTCTCCCACGTCGATGTGCAGTTCTTCGCGCGCGGGAGCGAGCTGATCGGCCGCGGGCTGCCCCTGTGCACGCAGAGCGAGACGATCTCGCCGTACGGCGGCGGGATCGTCACCGACTACGCCCGCTACACCGCCGGGACGGCCATGCTGGAGACGGCCGAGCGGTTCACGGACCACGAGGGCGAGCCCGCCGTCCAGCAGTACCTGCTGCTCGTGGGCGGCCTGCGCACCCTCGCGCAGGGCGAGCACGAGCCGCACCTCATCCTCGACGCGTTCCTGCTGCGCTCCCTCGCCGTGAACGGGTACGCGCCCAGCTTCAACGACTGCGCGAAGTGCGGCATGCCCGGACCGAACCGCTTCTTCTCGGTCGCCGCGGGAGGGTCCGTCTGCGTCGACTGCCGGGTGCCCGGCAGCGTCGTACCCTCGGCGGGGGCCCTCGAACTGCTCGGCGCGCTGCTGACGGGGGACTGGGCGCACGCGGACGCGTGCGAGCCGCGGTACGTCAGGGAGGGCAGCGGCCTGGTGTCGGCCTACCTGCACTGGCACCTGGAGCGCGGCCTGCGCTCGCTGCGGTACGTCGAGAAAAGCACGTGATCAGCGACAACTTGCTGTACGAGATCTGAGGAGACGAGAAGCAGATGGTGGTACGCGGGATCCTGGGGCGCCAGCGCCGCGAGTACAAGACGCCGGAGCCGCACCCGTCCGGTGCCCGCGCGCCCAAGCTCCCCGGCGAGCTGATCCCGAACCACGTGGCGTGCGTGATGGACGGGAACGGACGCTGGGCCAAGGAGCGCGGGCTGCCGCGCACCGAGGGGCACCGGGTGGGGGAGGGCGTCGTCATGGACGTCCTCAAGGGCTGCCTTGAGCTGGGCGTCAAGAACCTCTCGCTGTACGCCTTCTCCACGGAGAACTGGAAGCGGTCGCCCGAGGAGGTCCGCTTCCTGATGAACTTCAACAAGGACGTCATCCGGCGCCGGCGCGACGAGATGAACGACCTCGGGATCCGGATCCGGTGGGTCGGGCGGATGCCGAAGCTGTGGAAGTCCGTCGTGCAGGAGCTCCAGGTCGCGCAGGAGCAGACGCAGGACAACGACGCGATGACCTTGTACTTCTGCGTGAACTACGGGGGACGGGCGGAGCTGGCCGACGCGGCGAAGGCGATGGCGCTCGATGTCGCCGCGGGGAAGCTGGACCCGGACAAGGTCGGTGAGAAGACCATCCAGAAGTACCTGTACTACCCGGACATGCCGGATGTGGACCTGTTCCTTCGCCCGAGCGGCGAACAGCGGACGTCCAACTACTTGATCTGGCAGTCCAGTTACGCGGAGATGGTCTTCCAGGACGTGCTGTGGCCGGACTTCGACCGGCGGGACATGTGGCGGGCGTGCGTGGAGTACGCGTCGCGGGACCGGCGTTTCGGGGGGGCGGTCCCGAACGAGGATCTGCTCGCCATGGAGGCGGACATGAGGGGCCGCCCGGACGCGGGCTGAGCTTCAAAGACTGCGCCGTTCCCCGCGCCCCTAGGTTTCCAGGGGCGCGGGGAACGGCGCAGTCTTTGGCGCTTGCCCCTGCCGGGCCGCGGTCGGGGGCTTTTAGGGGCGCGGGGAACGGCGCAATCGTTGGCCCCAGCCCCGCCGGGGTGCAAGCCAGGGCTCAGCCCGAGGTTCACACCCCTTGGCCGCGCGCAGCGCACTCCGCGCAGGTGCCGAAGATCTCCACCGTGTGGGCGACGTTGACGTAGCCGTGCTCCGCCGCGATCGCCTCCGCCCACTTCTCCACCGCGGGTCCCTCGACCTCCACGGCCTTGCCGCACACCCGGCACACCAGGTGATGGTGGTGGTCCCCGCTCGCGCAGCGGCGGTACACCGACTCACCGTCGGACGTGCGCAGCACATCCACCTCGCCCGCGTCCGCGAGCGACTGCAGCGTGCGGTACACCGTCGTGAGCCCGACGGAATCGCCCTTGTGCTTGAGCATGTCGTGCAGATCCTGCGCACTGCGGAACTCGTCCACCTCGTCGAGCGCCGCCGCCACGGCGGCACGCTGGCGGGTGGAACGGCCCCGAACGGGCGGTCCAGCGGTCGTCACCGTTGCCTCCAAACGTCTGCGGCTTGCCGGGCCATTGTGCCAGCCCGAGCTGGGCGCGGTCAGACGCCGACCTTGCCGGTCGGTGTGCGGGTGCCGGGAATGGCACACTCCGCCGGGTCCCCGCCTTCCCGTGCCGCCGCCTGCGCGGCGGCCCGTGCCCGCCGCCTGGCCAGCGGCGTCGCCGCCACCGCGAGGAACAGGAACGCCCCGATGGTCAGCAGCACGATCGTCGCGCCGGGCGGTACGTCCTGGTAGTACGACGTCACCGTGCCGCCGATCGTCACGCTGACGCCGATCGCCACCGAGATCGCGAACGTGGCGGCGAAACTCCGGCTGAGCTGCTGAGCGGCGGCCACCGGGACCACCATCAGCGCGGAGACCAGGAGCAGGCCGACCACGCGCATGGCGACCGTGACGGTGACGGCGGCCGTGATGGCCGTGAGGAGGTTCAGGGCGCGGACGGGCAGCCCCGTCACCCGCGCGAACTCCTCGTCCTGGCTCACCGCGAACAGCTGCCGCCGCAGCCCGATCGTGACGAGGACGACGAAGGCGGCCAGCAGGCAGATCGCCGTCACGTCCTCCTCCGACACCGTGGAGAGCGAGCCGAAGAGGTACGAGGTCAGGTTGGCGTTGGAGCCGCCGGGTGCGAGGTTGATGAGCATCACACCGCCCGCCATGCCCCCGTAGAAGAGCATCGCCAGCGCGATGTCGCCGCGCGTCTTCCCGTACCAGCGGATCAGTTCCATGAGGACCGCGCCCAGTACGGAGACGGCGGTCGCCATCCAGACCGGGGACCAGGAGAGCAGGAAGCCGAGGCCGACGCCGGTCATCGCGACATGGCCGATGCCGTCGCCCAGCAGGGCCTGGCGGCGCTGGACCAGGTAGATGCCGACCGCGGGCGCGGTGATGCCGACGAGGACGGCCGCGAGCAGGGCCCGCCGCATGAAGGCGTAATCGAGGATCTCGATGTTCATGGCGAGGTTCATGGCGGTCAGCTCAGCAGTCCTGTGCGGAGGGGTTCGGCGTCGTGGGCCGCGTGGGGGTGGACGTGGTCGTGGCCGGGCAGGGCGTGCTGGCCGAGCGCCCGCGGGGGCGGGCCGTCGTGCAGGACGCAGCCGTCGCGCAGCACGACCGCGCGGTCGATCAGCGGCTCCAGCGGGCCCAGTTCGTGCAGGACGAGGAGGACGGAGGTGCCTGCCGCGACCTGCTCCCGCAGGGTCGCGGCCAGGACCTCCTGGCTCGCCAGGTCCACGCCCGCCATCGGCTCGTCCATGATCAGCAGTTCCGGTACGGAGGCCAGCGCGCGGGCGATGAGCACGCGCTGGTGCTGGCCGCCGGAGAGGGCGTCCACGGAGTCCTTGGCGCGGTCGGCGAGGCCCACCAGCTCCAGGGCGTGCCGTACGGCCTCGCGGTCGGCCTTGCGCAGGACGCCGAAGCGGGCGCGGGACAGTCGCCCGGAGGACACCACCTCGGTCACCGTGGCGGGCACCCCGCCGGCGGCGGTCGTGCGCTGCGGTACGTAGCCCACGCGCGCCCAGTCGCGGAAGCGGCGCCGGGGTGTGCCGAACAGTTCGATCTCGCCGCCCGTGACCGGGACCTGGCCGATGACCGTGCGGATGGCGGTCGACTTGCCGGAGCCGTTGGCGCCGAGCAGCGCGACGACCTCACCGTGGTGCACGGTGAGGTCGATGCCGCGCAGGACGGGGCGTGAGCCGAGTTCGGCCGTCACACCGCGCAGCGAGATGACGGGCGGGTGCGGGGTGGCGGCCGGTGTGCCGGGCTCGTTGGTCATGCCGACGTCCTCCGGGGACTGCTGAGGCTGGGACTGATCATGTAGCTGTCATTTCGCGGTCACTTCGCTCCCAGGGCCGTCTGCAGGGCCTTGAGGTTGGCGTCCATGACCTGGATGTAGTCGTCGCCCCTGGACTTCTCGGTGATGCCCTCGATCGGGTCGAGCACATCGGTCCTGAGGTCCGCGTCCGCGGCGATGGTCTTGGCGGTCTTGTCGCTGACGAGGGTCTCGTAGAAGACGGTGGAGACGCCGTCGGCCTTCGCCATCTTCTCAAGGTCCTTGACGCGGTTGGCGCTGGGTTCGCTCTCCGGGTCCAGGCCGTTGATGGCCTCCTCGGTGAGGCCGTAGCGCTCGGCGAGGTAGCCGAAGGCCGCGTGGGTGGTGATGAAGACCTTGGTCTTCGTGTTCTTGAGGCCGGCCTCGAAGCGGGTGTCGAGCCCGTCCAGCTTCTTCACCAGGGCCGCGGTGTTCTTCTTGTACGTCGCGGCGTTGTCCGGGTCGGCCTTCTCGAAGGCCTTGCCCACTCCTTCGGCGACCTCGGCGTACTTCACGGGGTCGAGCCAGATGTGCGGGTCGAGGCCGGAGCCCTCCTCGGCCTCGTGGCCGTGCTCGTCGCCCTCGTCGTCGTGCTCGGCCGCGTGGCCGCCGACCTCGTTGCCGTGCTTCTCCAGGGTGGTGAGGGTGGCCGCGTCGACCTTCGCCTTCACCTCGGACTGGCCTATCGCCTCGTCGACGGAGGGCTGGAGGTCCTTCAGGTAGAGGGCCACGTCCGACTCCTGGAGCTGCGCGGTCTGCTTGGCGCTGATCTCCAGGTCGTGCGGCTCCTGGCCGGGCTCGGTCAGGGTGCTCACGCTGACGTGGTCCCCGCCTATCTCCTCGGCGAGGAACTGCAGGGGGTAGAACGACGCCACGACGTCGAGCTTGCCGCCCGCGCCGTCGGCCGCGCTGGAGTCGGACGAGCAGGCGGAGAGCGAGCCGAGGGCGAGGGCGGTGGCCGCCGCGAGCACGGTCGTGGATATGTGGCGTCGTCGTACGTTCATGACAGTCATTTTCAGCTGTTGTGGAAACGATTGTCAATAACGTGACCTGTGATCTGGACTTCATCCCGGTATGCGAGGGGTGTGCCGGTGGGCGGAGGGCCGGTGTCCGGCCCGTACCCCAACCGATTTGATCCGAGGGGCGGGGCCGCCGGTAATCTGAGGCATTCGCTCTGAAGCAATCGCTGTGAAGCGCCCGTCGTCGTAATGAAGAGAGCACCGTGGCCGCCGACAAGATCGACTCCATCGTCAGCCTGAGCAAGCGCCGTGGCTTCGTCTATCCGTGCAGTGAGATCTACGGCGGCCAGCGGGCCGCCTGGGACTACGGGCCGCTGGGTGTCGAGCTCAAGGAGAACATCAAGCGTCAGTGGTGGCGCTACATGGTGACGTCGCGCGAGGACGTCGTCGGCCTCGACTCCTCCGTGATCCTGGCGACCGAGGTCTGGGTGGCCTCCGGTCACGTCGCCACGTTCTCCGACCCGTTGACCGAGTGCACCTCGTGTCACAAGCGCTACCGCGCCGACCACCTGGAGGAGGCGTACGAGGCGAAGCACAACCGCCTCCCCGAGAACGGGCTCGCCGACCTCAACTGCCCCAACTGCGGCAACAAGGGCACGTTCACCGAGCCCAAGCAGTTCTCCGGCCTGCTCTCCACGCACCTCGGCCCCACGCAGGACAGCGGCTCCGTCGCCTACCTGCGCCCCGAGACCGCGCAGGGCATCTTCACCAACTTCGCCCAGGTGCAGCAGACCTCGCGCAAGAAGCCGCCGTTCGGCATCGCGCAGATGGGCAAGTCCTTCCGCAACGAGATCACGCCCGGCAACTTCATCTTCCGCACCCGCGAGTTCGAGCAGATGGAGATGGAGTTCTTCGTCAAGCCGGGCGAGGACGAGAAGTGGCAGGAGTTCTGGATGCAGGAGCGCTGGAACTGGTACACCGGCCTCGGTCTCCGCGAGGAGAACATGCGCTGGTACGACCACCCGGCCGAGAAGCTCTCGCACTACTCCAAGCGCACCGCCGACATCGAGTACCGCTTCCAGTTCGGCGGCAGCGAGTGGGGTGAGCTGGAGGGCGTCGCCAACCGCACGGACTACGACCTGTCCGCGCACTCCAAGGCCTCCGGCCAGGACCTGTCCTACTTCGACCAGGAGGCCGGCGAGCGCTGGACCCCGTACGTCATCGAGCCCGCGGCCGGTGTCGGCCGCGCGATGCTGGCGTTCCTCCTGGACGCGTACGTCGAGGACGAGGCGCCCAACGCCAAGGGCAAGATGGAGAAGCGGACCGTCCTGCGGCTCGACCCGCGGCTCGCGCCGGTGAAGGTGGCCGTGCTGCCGCTCTCCCGCAACCCGGAGCTGTCCCCGAAGGCGAAGGGTCTGGCGACCGCCCTGCGGCAGAACTGGAACATCGACTTCGACGACGCCGGGGCGATCGGCCGGCGTTACCGTCGACAGGACGAGATCGGTACGCCGTTCTGTGTGACCGTCGACTTCGACACGCTCGACGACAACGCGGTGACCGTGCGTGAGCGGGACACGATGAAGCAGGAGCGCGTGTCGCTCGACCAGATCGAGGGGTACCTGGCCAGCCGGCTGGTCGGTTGCTAGTCGCTCCGCGAAGGGTGCGGGCGGTTCAAGGATTGCGCCGTTCCCCGCGCCCCTAGGTGGTGGGCCCTGGCCCCCTCTCGTATGCGAGAGGGGGCCAGGGCTTTTTTTGGTCACCTCTGGTGTGACAGCTGACAGATATTGAAATCTGTCAGCTGTCATGTCAAGGTAGGCGTGCTACTTCGTTTGATGACGTCTACGTCTACCTCTACGTGTCGGGAGATTTCTGATGCTCAGTCGCACCCTTGGAACCACCGGTCCGCAGGTCTCCGCTCTCGGGCTCGGATGCATGGGGATGTCCGCGCTCTACGGGGACGCCGATCGGGGGGAGGCCGTCGCCACCATCCACGCCGCGCTCGAAGCGGGGGTCACGCTGCTCGACACCGGTGACTTCTACGGCATGGGGCACAACGAGATGCTGATCGGTGAGGCGCTGCGCGGCGCCCCTGCCGCACGGCGCGAACAGGCCCTCGTCAGCGTGAAGTTCGGTGCCCTGCGCGACCCGGACGGCGCCTGGTCCGGCTACGACGGGCGGCCCGCCGCGGTCCACAACTTCGCGGCGTACTCGCTCCAGCGGCTCGGCGTCGACCACATCGACGTCTACCGGATCGCGCGCGTCGACCCGGACGTCCCCATCGAGGAGACCGTCGGCGCGATCGCCGAACTCGTCGAGAAGGGGTACGTACGGCACATCGGCCTGAGCGAGGTCGGGGCCGCGACCGTCCGCCGGGCCGCCGCCACCGCCCCGATCTCGGACCTGCAGATCGAGTACTCCCTCATCTCCCGCGGCATCGAGGCCGAGATCCTGCCCACCGCCCGTGAACTGGGCATCGGCGTCACCGCGTACGGCGTGCTGTCCCGCGGCCTGATCTCCGGGCACTTCACGCCCGACCGGCAGCTCTCCACGGGCGACTTCCGTGCCCACAGCCCCCGCTTCCAGGGCGACAACCTCCGCCACAACCTGGACCTCGTAGAGGCGCTGCGCAAGACCGCCGAGCAGAAGGGCGCGTCCGTCGCGCAGATCGCCATCGCCTGGGTGCTGTCGCGCGGGGAGGACATCGTGCCGCTGGTGGGCGCCCGGACCCGCGAGCGGCTGACGGAGGCGCTCGGCGCGCTCGACGCGGGCCTCGACGCCGCCGACCTCGCCGCGATCGAGGAAGCCGTCCCGGCCGGCTCGGCGGCCGGCGACCGCTACCCGTCCGCGCAGATGGCACACCTCGACAGCGAGCGCTGACGACACCGCCGGTACGGTCATCACCATGGCGACCACCGAGATCCTGACCGCCGAGCGCATCCTTGAGGTGACCGAGGAGGTGCTGCGCCGCCACGGCCCCGCGAAGGCCACCGTGGTGGACGTGGCCCGCGCGCTCGGCGTCAGCCACGGCAGCGTCTACCGGCACTTCCGTACGAAGGCGGCGCTGCGGGAGGCGGTCACGAAGCGCTGGCTGGACCGTACGTCGGCCGTCCTCGAAGACATCGTGGCGCAGGACCGTGACCCGGAGGCCCGGCTGCGCGACTGGCTCGCGGCCCTGTTCACCGCCAAGCGCCGCAAGGCGGGCGACGACCCCGAGCTGTTCGCCACGTACATGGTGCTGACCGCGGAGAGCGGCGAGGCGGTCGGGGAGCACATCGCCGCTCTCACCGGTCAGCTGACGGCGATCATCGGGTCCGGCGTCGACTCCGGCGCCTTCGCCGTCGCCGACCCCGCCGTCTCCGCCCTCGCCCTCTTTCAGGCCACGGACCGCTTCCACGACCCGTGCCACGCCCGCGAGTGGGAACAGCCCGGCATCGAGGGCGAGTTCGAGGCCGTGGTGGACCTGGTGGTGCGGGGCCTGAGGGCCTGAGCGACCCCTCGCCCCCCCGTCAGGACCCCGTCAGGTCCCGGCCGGGTCCACCGTCGCCTGGTGTGCCTCCGTGAGATGTTCCTCGGCCTTCAGCCAGGGCAGGAACTGGGCGGGCCTGCGCCAGCCGCAGGTGTCGCATCTGATCGTCCGCTGCATGCCCGTGCGTTGTACCCGTACGACGTGCTCGCGGCCGTGTTGGTCCCAGCGGCTCACCTTGCTGGTGTTGATCTGCAGCATGACGCCTCCTGGTGGTCGCGCTCCGCTTGCGCGACAAGCCCTAGGAGTCTGCAACACGAACAACATCAACGGGGGCGCGTGCGCGGTGAGTTCTGTGTGCGTTCTGCGCGGTGTGGGGTTCTACGGAGACTAGCGTGTCGGCATGACCGGGAAGTGTCAGACCTGCTCAGGCCCCCTCCAGGACGGCGGAGGGCCCGGACGGGCCGCGTCCTACTGCTCGCAGGCATGCCGCCAGCGCGCCTACCGGGAACGGAAGCGGCCGGCCGGCGTGCCCGCCGGAGAACTCGTCTCCGACCTGGGCGACCGGCTGCGACGGCTGCGGCTGGAACCCGCGGTCGCCTTCCACGCCGATGTCGAGGCCCTGTCCACCCGCTTCAGCCGCCTGCGCCGCCTCGCCCGCGAAGCACGGGAGGAGAGGGTGGAGAGGGTGGAGAGGGTGGAGAGGGCGGGAATCGTCACGCCCGTCGGTGTGACGAATCCGCGTGACGGCGGGTTCGACGCGCTCGTCGAAGCGCACCGGCGGGAGCTGCGGGTCCACTGCTACCGGCTCCTCGGCTCGTACGACGAGGCCGAGGACCTCACCCAGGAGGCGTTCCTGCGCGCCTGGCGGGCCCGGGACACCCTGGAGGACGTCGACAACCCGAGGGCCTGGCTCTACAAGATCGCCACCCGGGTGTGCCTCGACTTCCTGCGCAGACACAACCGGCGTCCCACCCCCTACGAGCCGGTGCCGGGCATGGACTCCGGCGACGGGCCGCCGCCGCCGAGCCTGCCGTGGCTCCAGCCCTTCCCCGACGACCAGCTGCCCGAGACGCCCGTGGCCCGGTCCGCGCCGGACGAGGAGGCGGTGGCGGGCGAGACCCTCGAACTCGTCTTCCTCACCGCCATCCAGCGACTGCCGCCGCGCCAGCGGGCCGCGGTGATCCTGCGCGATGTCGCCGGATGGTCGGCCGCGGAGACCGCCGACCTGCTGGGCGCGAGCCAGGCCTCCGCCAACAGCGCGGCCCAGCGCGGCAGAACGGCCCTGCGGGAGGCGCTGCCCGGCCCGCGCGAGGACTGGTCGGCCCGTCCGCCCAGCGCCGACGACCTGGCGCTTCTGCGGCGCTACATGGAGGTCGCCGCCCGGGCCGACATCGACGCCATGGTCGAGCTGGTACGGGAGGACGCGGTGCTCACGATGCCGCCGAACCCGTTCTGGTTCACCTCGCGCGACGCGCTCATCGCCTTCGTGCGGCCGAACCTCGATCCCGCTTCGCCGATGTTCGCCGGACACTGGCGGCACCTGCCGGTGCGGGCCAACGGCCAGCCGGCGGTCGCCGGGTATCTGCGACGGCCCGGGACCAGCGTCTTCCGGGCCCAGCTCATCGACGTGCTGCGCGTCGAGGAGGGGCGGATCGCGCAGATCACCACCTTCGAGCCGCATCTCTTCGAGGTGTTCGGGCTGCCGATGACGCTGTGAGAGCGATGAGTTCCCGCGGCGGGCGCGTCTCATGGGGTGACGGGCGCACCTCGCGCCCCCTTCGAGGAGATGAAGAGCCATGCTGCAGAACAAGGTCGCGGTCGTCTACGGCGGAGCCGGTTCCCTCGGCGCGGGCGTCACGAAGGCGTACACGGAGGCCGGGGCGAGGGTCTTCCTCGTCGGCCGGACGGAGAAGACCCTGCGTGCGGTCGCCGACGTGACCGGGGCCGCGTACGACGTGCTCGACGCCGCTGACGAGGACGCCGTCGAGGCGCACGCCGACTCGGTGGTCGAGCGGGCCGGCCGGTTCGACGTCTCGTTCAACCTGGTGCCGCGCGGGGACTTCCAGGGCGTACCCCTGACCGAGATGTCGGTGGCCGACTACACGCGGCCGGTCACGCGGGGCATCACGTGCCAGTTCATCACCGCCCGGGCCGCCGCGCGCCGGATGGCCGCCCAGGGGTCCGGTGTGATCCTCGGCCTCAACAGCGGCTCCCACCAGGGCAGTCCGATGCTCGGCGGTACGGGGGCGGCCGACGGCGCGCTCGACGCGCTGATCCGCCAGCTCGCCCAGGAGGCCGGTCCTGCGGGGGTCCGCGCCCTCGGGATCTGGACGGCGGGCGTGGTCGACACCCTGACTCCCGAGAAGCTCAGCGCGGCGGGTGCGCCCGCGGCGGACGAGGCGGCGGTGGAGGGTATCCGCGCGCACCTCGACGGCCTGCGGATGACGAGGCGGTCGCCCCGGATCGCGGACATCGCGGCGCTGGCGACCTTCCTCGCGTCCGACGGGGCGGCGGGGCTCACGGGCACGTGGGTGAACGCGACCGCGGGAATGTTCCCCAGCTGACCGGCTGCCCCGCGCAGTCCCCCGCGCCCCTGAAAGGCCAAAAGACTGCGCCGTTCCCCGCGCCCCTGAAAGGCCAAAAGATTGCGCCGTTCCCCGCGCCCCTGGGGGGGTGAGGGCTGGGGCGTGTGGGGCGGGTGAACGTCGCCTGTGGCTGAGCGCGCAGTTCCCCGCGCCCCTAAAAGCCAAAAGATTGCGCCGTTCCCCGCGCCCCTGAAGGGGCAAAAGATTGCGCCGTTCTCTGCGCCCCTGAAGGGGCGAAAGCTGGGGCGCAGCCCCGCTTTTTAGGGGCGCGGGGAACTGCGCGGCCAGCTACAGGCGACGGTCACCCGTCATACGACCCCCGCTGACTCCTTCACCTCCGGTGAGGACAGGCGGTCCGCCGTGCGGGCGGCTGTTCCTCGGGCCCACCGCCCGCTCGACAGCCCGCCGACCACCAGCACCGCGAGCCCGCACCCCGCGATGATCCACCACGCGGGCCGGGCCGCCGAGACGAACGAGTCCCGGTACGACGACGCGCCGACCCCCGACGCGAGGACCGCGCCGATCACCGCCACCCCCAGCGTCTGCCCGATCTGGCGGCTCGTGGACGCCACCGCCGCGGCGACCCCCGCCTGCGCCCGGGGCATCCCGGACACCGCCGTGTTCGTGATGGGCGCGTTCACGAAACCGAAGCCGAGCCCGAACAGCACGTACCCGATGACGAGCGTCACGTTCGCCGTCTCGGCCTCGAACGCGGCGAACAGCACCCCGCTCACCGTCATCGTCGTACCCGCGATCAGGAGGGACAGGCGCGGTCCCCGGTTGCCCACCAGCCGCCCGGACAGCGGTGCGCAGACGAAGGTCATGGCCGCCATGGGCAGCATCCACAGGCCCGCGTCGAGCGCGCTCAGCCCCCGGACGTTCTGCAGGTAGAGGGTCGACAGGAAGAGGAAGCCGCCCAGCGCCGCGAATGCGCTGACCGCCACCACCGTGGCCCCGCTGAAGGGGACCGAGCGGAAGAAGCGCAGGTCGATGAGGGGCTCGTCGCGCCGGGGCTCGTACCAGAGGAGGGTGACCAGCGCGGCGAGCGCGATCCCGCCGAAGACGAGGATCTTGCCGGCGCCCGAACTGGGCGCCTCGATGATCGCGTAGGTGAGGGAGCCCAGCAGGGCGATCACCAGGAGCTGGCCCACCGGGTCCGGGCGGCGCGCCTTCGGGGCGCGGGACTCGGGCACGTACCGCAGGGTGAGCAGGAGCGCGGCCAGGCCCACCGGCAGGTTGACCCAGAAGATCGAGCGCCAGCCCACGGAGTCGACCAGGAGGCCGCCGACCAGCGGGCCCGCGGCCATGGATATGCCGACGACCGCGCCCCAGACGCCGATCGCGCGGGCACGCTCGCGCGGGTCCGTGAAGGTGTTGGTGATGATCGACATGGCGACCGGGTTGAGCATCGAGCCGCCGACCGCCTGGATCATGCGGAAGGCCACGAGCGATTCGAGGTTCGGCGCGAGCGAGCACAGGACCGAGCCGACGGTGAAGACGACCAGGCCCGCCATGAAGACCTTGCGGCGGCCGATGCGGTCGGCCGTCGAGCCCGCGAGCATCAGCAGCGAGGCGAGCACCAGCGTGTACGCGTCGATCGTCCACTGCATGCCCGCGAGGCTCGCGTGCAGATCCTTCTGCATGGAGGGGAGGGCGACGTTGAGAACGGTGTTGTCGAGGCTCACGATCAGCAGACTCATGCAACAGATCGCGAGCACCAGCTGACGCCGGCGGGGGCTGAGCTCAGGCATGGGTACCAGGTTACGCCCATGTCGGTAGTGTGCCTAACTAACGACTACCGTCACGGGTCGGCGTACGGGACAATGGGGGAATGTCCACGCCCACGATCACTCCCGCGTCCGCGGTGAGCACCGCTCTGCGGATCGGTCCGCACACCGTCCAGCCGCCCGTCGTGCTCGCCCCCATGGCGGGCATCACGAACGCGCCGTTCCGCACGCTGTGCAGGGAGTTCAGCGGGGGAAAGGGCCTGTTCGTCAGCGAGATGATCACCACGCGGGCGCTGGTCGAGCGCAACGAGAAGACCATGCAGCTGATCCGCTTCGACGCGTCGGAGACCCCGCGTTCGATCCAGCTGTACGGCGTCGACCCCGCGACCGTCGGCAAGGCCGTCCGCATGATCGCGGAAGAGGGCCTCGCGGACCACATCGACCTGAACTTCGGCTGCCCGGTGCCCAAGGTGACCCGCAAGGGCGGCGGCTCGGCCCTCCCGTACAAGCGGCCGCTGCTGCGGGCGATCCTGCGTGAGGCGGTGGCCGGGGCGGGGGACCTGCCGGTCACCATGAAGATGCGCAAGGGCATCGACGACGACCACATCACGTTCCTCGACGCGGGCCGTATCGCGGTCGAGGAGGGGGTCACGGCGATCGCGCTGCACGGGCGCACCGCCGCGCAGCACTACGGCGGGACGGCCGACTGGGACGCCATCGCGCGGCTCAAGGAGCACGTGCCGGAGATTCCCGTGCTCGGGAACGGGGACATCTGGTCCGCGGACGACGCGCTGCGGATGGTGCGGGAGACCGGGTGCGACGGGGTCGTCGTGGGGCGGGGGTGCCTCGGGCGGCCGTGGCTGTTCGCTGATCTGGTCGCGGCGTTCGAGGGGCGGGGCGGGCAGTACGCGCGGCCGGCCCTGCGCGAGGTCGCGGCCGTCATGGTGCGGCACGCGACCCTGCTCGGGGAGTGGATCGGGGACGAGGCGCGCGGGGTCATCGACTTCCGCAAGCACGTGGCGTGGTACCTGAAGGGGTTCGCGGTCGGCTCGGAGATGCGGCGGCGGCTCGCGGTCACGTCGTCCTTGAGCGAACTGGCGGAGGGGCTGGAGGAGTTGGAGCTCGATCAGCCGTGGCCGGTGGGGGCGGACGGGCCGCGGGGGCGGACGTCCGGCAACGGGCGGGTTGTCCTGCCGGACGGGTGGTTGAAGGATCCGTACGACTGTGCGGGTGTGAGTGAGGACGCGGAGCTGGACACGTCCGGAGGCTGAGCGCCCCGCGCCCCGGGGGAGCTGCCCGATTGCGCCGTTCCCCGCGCCCCTGAGGGAGTGAGGGCGGAGGTTGCTGGATGAGTGCGGGCACGTACGGGCTGGCCGCGCAGTTCCCCGCGCCCCTAAAGGCAAGCCGGGGCGCAGCCCCGCTTTCCAGGGGCGCGGAGAACGGCGCGCTCAGCGGCAGCCGTCCTGCACGGTCCCACGTGCCTCGGCCCTCATCCCCTCAGGGGCGCGGGGAACTGCGCGCTCGGCCACGGGCGACCTGCACCGTCCCACGTGCCTCGGCCCCCACTCCCTAGGGGCGCGGGGAACTGCGCGGCCCACCCCGGTCGGCCCGCACCCGAAAGCGCGCGGCGGCCACGCGCGACCTCACGCACCGCCCACCGCGGTGAGCAGCGCCAGCGGCGCGGCCGCGGACCGTGACTCCCGCACGCAGGCGTGCGGATACGGCACAGGCTCCGCACGCGTCCCCCTCCCGTACCCCGCGAGCACCTCCGGCAGCCGGTGCCCCGCGACGGACGCCGCGTCCACCAGCCCGTGCGCCACCGTCCGCGCCTCGTCGTGCAGCCCGTACCGCGCCAGCCCCAACGCGATCAGCGCGTTGTCGTGCGGCCACACCGACCCCCGGTGGTACGACAGCGGATGGTACGCGGCCTGCCCCGCGGCCAGCGTCCGTACGCCCCAGCCCGAGAAGAAGTCCGGCTCCAGCAGCCGCCGCCCCACCAGCTCCCCGTACTCCTTGTCCAGCAGCCCGGACCACAGCAGATGCCCCGCGTCGGACGCGAGCGCGTCGACGTGCCTCCCGTCGCCGTCGAGGGCGAGCGCGGGGAAGGCGCGGTCCGCCATCCAGAAGTCCCGCTGGAACCGGTCCCGCAGATCCGCGGCGGCCTGTTCGAGAAGCGCCGCGTACACCTCGTCGTCCCACACCGTCCGGGCGAGCTGCGCGGTCCGGCGCAGCGCGTCGTACGCGTACCCCTGCGCGCCCGCGGCCGTCACAGGACCGGTCGGCCGGCTGCCGTCGCCCGAGCAGATCGCGCCGGGGGAGTCCTTCCAGTTCTGGTTGGCGAGGCCGCCCTCGTCCGCGCGGTAGACGAGATAGCCGCGCGAGGTCAGCCCGCCGTGGTCCAGCATCCAGCCGATCGCCGCACGGGCGTTGGCCTCCAGCCGGCGGGCCGGCGCCGTGTCACCGGTCTGCTCGACGTACGCGCCGAGAAGGATCAGGAAGAGCGGGGTCGCGTCGACCGAGCCGTAGTAGCGGCCGTACGGCACCTGCCCGAAGTGGGCCAGCTCCCCGTGCCGCACCTCGTGCACGATCTTGCCGGGCTGGGCCACCGTGCCCACTCCGACCTCGGTGGCCTGGGCCGCGGCGAGCGCGGGCAGCGTGGCGGCGGCCAGCTGCGGGCGGTAGGGGAGCGCGAACAGGGACGTGAGCAGCGAGTCACGGCCGAGCAGGGTCAGGAACCACGGAACGCCCGCGGCAGGCACGCGAAGTTCCTCCCCGTCCGGGCCCGTCGCCGGTACCTGGAGCACCGCCAGGTCGGCCAGACCCCGCGCGCACGCGGCGGCCAGCTCCGGCCAGCCGGTCGGGAAGGGCATGCCCTCGGTGAACTCGCTCTCCAGCGCGCGGAGCCGGGCGTTCGCGGCGGCCGGGGTGGCGGGCACCCGCGGGGGTGCCGTGCCGTGCGGGCGCGCCGCCACCCGCAGGGCCAGCTCGGTCGAGCCGTGCGGTTCGAGGTCCAGGGCCCACACCAGGCGCCGCGCGCCCGTGCCGGTCTCCTCGACGCCGTCCGGCGCGGGTTCACAGGTGACGGTCGTACAGGACCGCCACTCACCGCGCTGGTAGCCGAACTCCACACCGTCGTCCAGGACTTCGCGGGAGCGGACCGCGCCGGTCTTCGCGTACGTCCGGTGGTCGGAGCGCAGCTCGAACTGGTCCGTGAAGTCGGCGTCGGCGGTGACCGCGATCCGGACCGTCGTCGGCACCGGGCGGTTGCTGGTGATCCGCAGCGACTCGACGAACGAGCCGTCCCCGACTGCCTGTTCGCGGAAGAGGGTGTGGGCGGGCGGCTCCTGCCGGCCGCCGCGCGGCACGAGGACGCAGCGGGCCGTGTCGCCGTCCGTGACCGGCGACAGCGCCTCGGGCACCGCGCCGTCGACGGTCAGCTGCCAGCGGCTCAGATGCCGGGCGTCGCGCACGAACATCCCGTCGGGGGCGGAGTGCGAACCGCCCCCGCCGCGTACTCCGCTGATGTCCCCGCCGTCGCCCACCGTGGCGAACGTCCCGCCGTGTACGAGCAGATGCTGCCGGTCCGTCATCGCAGGTCCCCTCCCAAGGCACCCTCGCCGAACTTCCCCGTCACGCCCAAGCTTCCCGTCACGCCGAACTCCTCGGCCGTGCCGCGCGTCGCGTCGGCCGTCCCGTGCGCCGTCTCCGGCGCCGTCCCGTGCAGCAGGTCCAGCGTCAGCGCCGCGGTCCAGCTGAATCCGAGCGCCCCGCAGGCCTCACCGCTGTACGGGTCCACGTACTCGGCGAACCCGGAGGTGTCCGCCGTCTCCAGCAGCGCGCCGCGCAGCTCTGCCGCGCGGGCCGTCTCCCCGTGCAGCCGCAGCCCCCGCTCCACCAGCCAGTTGGTGTTGAACCAGGCCGGCCCCCGCCAGTACCGGTGCGGGTCGAAGGCGTGCCCGGTCAGGTCGTAACTCGGTACGAGCCGGGTGGTGTCCCCGAGCCCGAAGTGCGGGCCGCACAGGGTCCGTACGAGTGTCGCGGCCGTCTCACGCGGCAGCGTCGGCAGGATCAGCGGGACCAGACCGGAGACCCCGCGTTCGGGGATCGGCTCGCCCGTGCGCACGTCCCGGCAGAGGAACATGCCCGCCGCCGGATCCCACAGCCGGTCCACCAGCGCCGTCGTCAGCCGCTCCGCGCGCGCGTGGCGGGCGGTGCCCGTCGCGCCCAGCTCCCGGGCGATGCGGGCCAGCGCGTGCTCGGAGGCGATCAGCAGCGCGTTGAACGCCGGGTCCTCCACGGCGAACCCGCCGGCCCGCCCGCCGTCCGCGTGACCCCCGTCCGCGTACCCCCCGTCCCGGTAGTCCGCCGCCAGCCGTACGTACCGCCCGTAGTCCAGGTCCGTCGGCCGGTCCTCGGCCGCGCCGTGGTCCAGGTCGGCGCGGCGGAAGGAGCGGGCCGGGGCCGGGGCGACGCGGGACAGCGGCGCGTCCCAGCTCGGGGCGTTGTCCATGCCCTGCTCCCAGGGGTGGACCACCGAGGCGAGCCCCCCGCCGCCCAGGTCCCGGCGGTGCAGCAGGTAGCGGTGCCAGGCCGCGAGGCGCGGGTACATCCGGGACAGGAAGGACCGCGAGCGGGACAGCCCGGGGTCGGCGGTGTGCACCAGCCACACGGCGAGCGCGTGCACCGGTGGCTGCACGATGCCCGAGGTCTGTACGGTGCCCGGGGCGCCCGCGGTGCGCCCCGCGGTCGAGGAGCGCCAGAAGTCCGGGCTCGGGAAGTACGCGTCGAGGGGGACGGAGGGGTTGAACACGATGTGCGGGATCCGGCCGTCGCCCCACTGCGCGCCGAGCAGCGTCTCCAGCTCGGTCTGGGCCCGCAGCGGAGACAGATGCCGCAGCCCGATCGCGATGAACGCGGAGTCCCAGGACCACTGGTGCGGATACAGGCTGCGCGAGGGCACCGTCGACGTGCCCCGCCAGTTGCCGTTCAGCACCCGGGCTGCCCTGGCCTGCAACGACTCCGCCGGGCGGACGGATCCGAGCGGATCGACCGGACCGAGCGGATCGCCGGGATCGACCGGATCGTATACGGCTGTTCCCGCCCGCCCGTGTTCATGGTGCGGGGCGCGGCGGGCGGTAGGACGGGCGGTGAGCTGGGTCGTGCGGTCCACTCAGGTCTCCCCGAAGACATGCGGCCGATCAGTTCGGCAGTAACCACCGTGTAGTTACGTCTATTTAACACGCAGAACTCAATATGTAATGCAGAGTTGGGGAACGCAAGGGGTCCGTATGACCGGAACCGGAGGGAGGAGCGCGATGGCGATCAGGACGGGGAAGGCCGGGAGCCAGGCCAGCTCCGGCGACCTGCTGGAACTCGTGCGAAGCGGACGCGCCACCACACGGGGGGCGTTGCAACAGGTCACCGGATTGTCCCGGGCCACCGTCGGACAGCGCCTCGACCGGCTCTTCCGGGCCGGCTGGCTGCGCGAGGGCGCCGCGGGCCCGGTCGACTCACCGCTCGGCGGACGCCCCTCGGTCCGCCTGGAGTTCGACGACTCCCACGCCGTCGTCCTCGCCGCCGACCTCGACACCCGGCACGCGCGCGCCGCCGTGCTGTCCCTGACCGGCGAGCTGCTGGCCGAGCACGCCGGGCCGCTGCGCGTCGAGGACGGCCCGGACGCGGTCCTCGGCGAGCTGGGCCGCTGGTTCGCCGAACTGCTGGAGAAGGCCGGGCACCGGCCGGCCGAGGTGTGCGGCATCGGACTGGCCGTACCGGGGCCCGTGGACACCGACACGGGCCGGGTCGTCCAGCCGCCGATCATGCCCGGCTGGGACGGCTACGACATCAGGGCGCGCCTCACCCGGGCCTTCACCGAGCACAGCGGCGCCGGACCGGTCCCGGTCCTGGTCGACAACGACGCCAACCTCATGGCGTACGGCGAGCAGCGCACCGCCCACCCCGACTGCTCGGCCTTCGTCCTGGTGAAGGTCTCCACCGGTATCGGCGCGGGTGTGGTCGTCGGCGGCAGGATCTACCGGGGCATCGACGGCGGAGCCGGGGACATCGGGCACATCCGGGTCCCGGAGGGCGCCGACGCGCTGTGCAGATGCGGGTCGTACGGCTGTCTCGCGGCCGTCGCCAGCGGGGGAGCCGTGGCCCGCAGGCTGGTGGAGTCGGGAGTCCCGGCGGCCTCGGGCTCGGACGTGCGCGATCTGCTCACCTCGGGGCACCCCGGCGCGGCGGCCCTCGCGCGGGAGGCGGGGCGGCAGGTCGGCGACGTCCTCGCCACGGTGGTGACCCTGCTCAACCCCGGCGTCCTGATGATCGCGGGGGATCTGGCCGGAACCGCCTTCCTCACCGGTGTACGCGAACTGCTCTATCAGCGGGCTCTGCCCCGCTCCACCGCGCACCTGGAGGTGCTCACGTCCCGGCTCGGCGAGCGGGCGGCCCTGGTCGGAGCCGGTGCGCTCGTCGTGGAGCACCTGTACGCGCCCGAGCGCATCGAGGAGCGCCTGCTCGCCCTGGGCGTGTGAGGCGATGTGACGGTGGTGTCACCGGTCGGGGAACGCGTCCGCATGGTGAAATCCGGGCGCCGGAATCGGCGTGATTCTCGCCACGCATGATCGATGTTTCGCTCAGATGAGCGGATCTTGAGCATCTGCACTTCTCCAAGGGGTGGCACTCAGTGCCACCCCTTGATCGTTGACGATCTGAACTCAGACGTGGCGTTCGCCGCTCAACTGAGCGCAATGCCGGGTCCGTGGGCGTGCCCGCCTTCAAGAAGTGAACGCTGTAGGGCGCATCGGCTTACCATCCCTTGACTTTCGATCTGGTGGCGGACGAGTGGTTACAGCCGTATGACGCGCAAGTGGACGTACCCAGACGCCTTCGATCTGGGTATGTTCCCCGTCGTCAGGGCAGCCACCGCGTCGTCGAGGAGTCGAGACCCGTGTCGGAAAACAAAGATCCCCACGTAGCCACGAACGGCGACAGCGGCGTCGAGAACGGCGGCGAAGGCGTCGGCGGGAGCGTGAAGTTCGTTTATGACTTCACCGAAGGCAACAAGGAACTCAAGGATCTTCTCGGCGGCAAGGGTGCCAACCTCGCCGAGATGACCAACCTGGGTCTTCCCGTGCCTCCCGGCTTCACCATCACCACCGAGGCCTGCAAGACCTACCTCGACAGCGGCGAGGAACCGGCGGCACTGCGTGACGAGGTGAGTGCGCACCTCGACGCCCTCGAAGCGAAGATGGGCAAGAAGCTCGGACAGGCCGACGACCCCCTCCTCGTCTCGGTCCGCTCCGGCGCCAAGTTCTCCATGCCCGGCATGATGGACACCGTCCTGAACATCGGCCTCTCCGACAAGTCCGTACAGGGCCTGGCCAAGCAGGCCGGCGACGACCGCTTCGCGTGGGACTCGTACCGCAGGCTCATCCAGATGTTCGGCAAGACCGTCCTCGGCGTCGAGGGCGAGCTCTTCGAGGACGCGCTGGAGGCGGCGAAGCAGACCAAGAAGGTCGCGGTCGACACCGATCTCGAAGCGGCCGACCTGAAGAAGCTCGTCACCAAGTTCAAGAAGATCGTCAGGACCGAGGCCGGCCGGGACTTCCCGCAGGACCCGCGCGAGCAGATGGACCTCGCCATCCACGCGGTCTTCGACTCCTGGAACACCGAGCGGGCCAAGCTCTACCGCCGCCAGGAGCGCATCCCGCACGACCTGGGCACCGCCGTCAACGTCTGCTCCATGGTCTTCGGCAACCTCGGCCCCGACTCCGGCACGGGCGTCGCCTTCACCCGCGACCCGGCCTCCGGACACCAGGGCGTGTACGGCGACTACCTGCAGAACGCGCAGGGCGAGGACGTCGTCGCGGGCATCCGCAACACCGTCGCGCTCGCCGACCTGGAGCAGATCGACAAGGCGTCGTACGACCAGCTCATGCAGATCATGAAGACCCTGGAGAACCACTACCGGGATCTGTGCGACATCGAGTTCACCATCGAGCGCGGGCAGCTGTGGATGCTCCAGACCCGCGTCGGCAAGCGGACGGCCGGCGCCGCCTTCCGTATCGCCACCCAGCTCGTCGACCAGGGCCTCATCGACGAGGCCGAGGCGCTGCAGCGCGTCAACGGCGCCCAGCTCGCGCAGCTGATGTTCCCGCGCTTCGACGAGGGGACGAAGATCGAGCAGATCGGCCGGGGCATCGCCGCCTCGCCGGGCGCCGCGGTCGGCAAGGCGGTCTTCGACTCGTACACCGCCGTGAAGTGGTCCCGGTCCGGCGAGCAGGTCATCCTGGTCCGCCGGGAGACGAACCCCGACGACCTCGACGGCATGATCGCGGCCGAGGGCATCCTCACCTCGCGCGGCGGCAAGACCTCCCACGCGGCCGTCGTCGCGCGCGGCATGGGCAAGACCTGTGTGTGCGGCGCCGAGGAGCTGGAGGTCGACACCAAACGGCGCCGCATGACCGTGCCCGGCGGGCACGTCGTCGAGGAGGGCGACATCATCTCCATCGACGGCTCGTCGGGCAAGGTCTACCTGGGCGAGGTCCCGGTCGTGCCGTCCCCCGTCGTCGAGTACTTCGAGGGCCGGATGCACGCGGGCGCCGACGACGCCGACGAACTGGTCGAGGCCGTCCACCGGATCATGGCCTTCGCCGACCGCAAGCGCCGCCTGCGGGTGCGCGCCAACGCGGACAACGCCGAGGACGCGCTGCGCGCCCGCCGCTTCGGCGCCCAGGGCATCGGCCTGTGCCGCACCGAGCACATGTTCCTCGGCGACCGGCGCGAGCTGGTGGAGCGGCTGATCCTCGCGGACACCGACGCCGAGCGCGAGGAATCCCTGAAGGAGCTTCTGCCGCTCCAGAAGCAGGACTTCGTGCAGCTCTTCGAGGCGATGGACGGCCTGCCAGTCACGGTCCGCCTCCTGGACCCGCCGCTGCACGAGTTCCTGCCCGACATCACCGAGTTGTCGGTGCGCGTGGCCCTCGCCGAGGCCCGCCAAGACCCGCACGAGAACGAACTGCGGCTGCTCCAGGCCGTCCACCGGCTGCACGAGCAGAACCCGATGCTCGGCCTGCGCGGCGTACGCCTGGGCCTGGTCATCCCGGGCCTGTTCACCATGCAGGTACGGGCGATCGCCGAGGCCGCCGCCGAGCGCAAGAACGCCAAGGGCGACCCGCGCGCCGAGATCATGATCCCGCTTGTCGGCACGGTCCAGGAGCTGGAGATCGTTCGCGAGGAGGCCGAGCAGGTCATCGCCGAGGTGCAGGAGCACACGGGCGTGGACCTGAAGCTCTCCCTCGGCACGATGATCGAGCTGCCGCGGGCCGCGCTGACCGCCGGTCAGATCGCCGAGGCGGCCGAGTTCTTCTCCTTCGGCACGAACGACCTCACGCAGACGGTGTGGGGCTTCAGCCGGGACGACGTGGAGGCCAGCTTCTTCACGGCCTACCTGGAGAAGGGCATCTTCGGGGTGTCCCCCTTCGAGACGATCGACCGCGACGGCGTCGGCAAACTCGTCCGCGACGCCGTGCTGGCCGGCCGTGAGACGCGGCCCGACCTGAAGCTCGGCGTCTGCGGCGAGCACGGCGGCGACCCGGAGTCGGTCCACTTCTTCCACGAGGTGGGACTCGACTACGTCTCCTGCTCACCGTTCCGCATCCCGGTGGCGCGCCTGGAGGCGGGCCGAGCGGCCTCGTCCTCGACGGGCAGCGACCACCGGTAGGCCGAAACCCAGGTCCAGGTCCACAGGGCTCCGGGCCCGTCATCCGCCACCACCCTCACCGGCGGCCGACGGACCCGGCGCACGAAAACGAGGAGGCGGCACCCCGTGCGGGGGGTGCCGCCTCCTCGCCGCGCGCGCCCGGTGCACCCAACGGGCGGGCCCATGCGTCGGGCCCCGGGCGTCAGTTGGTGTCGCCTCGCCTCCGCAGCGCGAACAGCACCCCGCCGCCGGCCAGCAGGACGGTCACGCCGCCGGCCGCGAGGTAAGGGGTGGCACCGCTGCCGCCGGTCTCCGCCAGGTCGGGGTTCCGCCGCCCGGTATCCGTGCCCTCGTCCTTGCCGTCGCCGTCCTTGCCGTCCCCGTCCTTGCCGCCCCCGCCCTTGGCGTCCGTGGCCGTGTCCTGGTCGCTCGCGGGGACGAAGCCGGCGGGCGGTCTGTCGCAGCCGACGCCGTCCTTGTCGCGGTCCAGGTCCTCGGCGTAGTGGTCGTCGCCCTTGACGATGTTCGCGTACCCGTTCGCGTACGCCTCGGTGCAGTTCTCGAAGGGGTGCAGGCCGTCGTGGGCCTCGGCGGCGGTGACGGACACGGCGGCCAGGGCCAGCGCGGCGACGGCCAGGGAGGCGGACTTCCGGAACAGGTTCACGGGGACGAAAGTACGAGAGGGGTTCTCGGCACCGCGGCGGAACGACGGACCCGTGATGCGAACGTGACGTGACCGTACGGTAACTCTCCGCGCACGGAATCAGTGCGCCCGTACCTCGTACGTCGTCACCCGTACCGACTCGTCGTCCAGGCACACCCCCGACGCCAGGTCGAACCGCTGCTTCAGGAGCGGCGAGGCGACGAACGGCCGTCCCTGGTGCGAGCCGGTGAGCCCGCGGGAGAGGACGGCCGCGCCCGTGAACGGGTCGCGGTTGTCGATCGCGTACATCCGGCCCGTACGGTCCAGGAAGAGCGCCACCTGCCGTCCGTCCGGCAGCAGCGCCGCCACCCCCCGCCCGGGCAGCAGGACGGACAGGTCGCACACCGCGAACCAGTCGTCGGCGACCGCCGTACCGGCCGTGCCGTGCGGTTCGGTCAGCCGGAGCTGGACCCTGAGCGTCGTGGTCTCGGGTGCGAGCGTCATCGCTGGGCGCTTCCTTCCAGGGGACGGCTGCCGATGCTCAGCAGCGGCAGGTCGGGCTTGATCTGGTCGCGCTCCGGAACGAAGCCGACGACCGGGTCGGGCGTGTCCGGCGCGTTCACGAACGACACGAAGCGGGACAGCTTCTCCGGGTCGTTGATGGTCTCGGCCCACTCGTCGCGGTAGGCGGCCACATGCGCCGCCATCAGCGACTCCAGCTCCTCGCAGATGCCCAGCGAGTCCTCCACGACCACCTCGCGGACGTGGTCGAGGCCGCCGGGGATCCGCTCCAGCCAGGTCGAGGTGCGCTCCAGCCGGTCGGCCGTACGGATGTAGAACATCAGGAACCGGTCGATCAGACGGATCAGCTCGGCGTCGGAGAGGTCCTGGGCGAGCAGGTCCGCGTGGCGCGGGGTGGCGCCGCCGTTGCCGCCGACGTACAGGTTCCAGCCGGCCGCCGTGGCGATGATGCCGAAGTCCTTCGACTGGGCCTCGGCGCACTCACGGGCGCACCCGGACACCGCCGACTTGAGCTTGTGCGGGGACCGCAGACCCCGGTAGCGCAGCTCCAGGTCGATGGCCATGCGCACCGAGTCCTGCACGCCGTAACGGCACCAGGTCTGCCCCACGCACGACTTGACCGTCCGCAGCGACTTCCCGTACGCGTGCCCGGACTCGAAGCCCGCGTCCACCAACCGGGACCAGATCAGCGGCAGTTGCTCGACCCGCGCGCCGAACATGTCGATCCGCTGGCCGCCCGTGATCTTCGTGTAGAGGCCGAAGTCCCGTGCCACCTCACCGATCACGATGAGCTTCTCCGGGGTGATCTCACCACCGGGGATGCGCGGCACGATCGAGTACGAGCCGTTGCGCTGCAGGTTCGCGAGGAAGTGGTCGTTGGTGTCCTGGAGGGCGGCCTGCTCACCGCCGAGGACATACCCCTCCGCGCCGATCGTGGGTGCCAGCGACGCGACGATCGAGCCGACCGTGGGCTTGCAGACCTCGCAGCCGTCACCGCCCCGCGCGTCCTCGCGGCCGTACCGGTCGAGGAGTTGCTGGTACGAGGAGATGCGCAGGGCGAGGACGATCTCGTACAGCTCCTCACGGGTCTGCGAGAAGCAGCCGCACAGGCCCTTGTCGACCTCGACGCCGCTCGCCTCCAGCTCGGAGGTGACCAGTTGGCCGAGCACCTTCACGCAACTGCCGCAGCCGGTACCGGCCTTGGTGCACTTCTTGACCTCGGGGACCGTCGTGCACGCGTGCTCGGTGACGGCGCCCCGGATCGCGCCCTTGGTGACGTTGTGGCAGGAACAGATGATCGCCTCGTCCGGCAGCGAGGAGGGGCCGAGCTGGACGGGCGCCCCCGCGCCGGCCGGCAGCACGAGCTGCTCCGGGGCGATCGGCGGCACCGAACCGGTGAAGGCCCGCAGCGTGCCGTACGCGTCCGCGTCGCCGACCAGGATGCCGCCGAGCAGCTCCCCGCCCGCCCCGATGACCAGCTTCTTGTACGTGCCCGAGCGCGAGTCCGCGTAGACGACGTCGAGGCAGTCGGCGGCGGCCCCGTGCGCGTCACCGAAGGAGGCGACGTCGACACCGAGGAGCTTCAGCTTGGTGGAGAGGTCGGCGCCCGTGAAGGAGGCGTCGGTGAGGGAGGCGTCGGTGAGGGAGGCGTCGGTGAGGGAGGCGTCGGTGGGGCCGGTCCCGTCGGCGGCGATCGCCGCCGCCGCCGTCTCGGCCATCTCGTAGCCCGGCGCCACCAGGCCGTACACCCGGCCGTCCGAGGCCAGCGCGCACTCGCCGATCGCGAAGACGTGCGGGTCGGAGACCGTACGGCACCGGTCGTCGACGCTGATGCCGCCGCGCTCGCCCACGGTGAGGCCGCAGTCGCGGGCCAGCTGGTCACGGGGGCGCACACCGGCCGAGAACACCACCAGGTCGGTGGCGACCGTGGAGCCGTCGGAGAGCTTCATGCCGGTCACCGCGCCGTCGTCGCCGGTGACGACCTCCTGCGTACCCGTCCCTGTGTGGACCGTCAGGCCCATGTTCTCGATGGTGCGGAGCAGCGCCGCGCCGCCGCCCTCGTCGACCTGGACGGGCATCAGCCGGGGCGCGAACTCCACGATGTGCGTGGCCAGTCCGAGCCCCTTCAGCGCACCGGCGGCCTCAAGTCCGAGCAGCCCGCCGCCGACCACCGCGCCGGTCGTCGCCCGCGCCTTCGCGTACTCCTCGATGGCGAGCAGGTCCTCGATCGTGCGGTAGACGAAGCAGCCCTCGGCGTCCTTGCCCGGGACGGGCGGCACGAAGGGGAACGAGCCGGTGGCGAGGACCAGCGTGTCGTAGCCGACGACGAGACCCGAGCGGGCGGTGACCTTACGGGCGGCCCGGTCGACGGTCTCGGCCGGGTCGCCCAGGTGCAGCTCGATGCCGTGTTCCTCGATGAACCCCATGTCCGTCATGGACAGTTCCTCGGGCGTGCGGCCCGAGAAGTACGAGGTGAGCTGCACGCGGTCGTACGCGGGACGCGGCTCCTCGCACAGCACGACCACCCGGTGCGTGGCGGTCAGGCCGCGCTCGGCCAGCGCTTCGAGGAAGCGCTGGCCGACCATGCCGTGGCCGACGAGCACGATCGTGGGGCGGGGGCCGGTTCCCACAGGTGCGGTCGTGGACATCAGGAGCCTCCATCGTTGGTGAGCAGGTGGAGCAGCGGGGCGCCGTCCGCGGGGAGCGGTTCCGCTCCCTCCCAGGCGCGGGCGAGCGCGCCGACGGTGCCCAGCTCGCCGACGAGCACCCCGCCGACCAGGCGGTCGTCGCGGACGACGACCTTGCGGTAGGTGCCGCGGGTCGCGTCGGTGAGCTGGACGACGTCGTCCCCGGGGAGCGGGGTGTGCTCCCCGAAGGCGGCGAGGTCGAGGGGACCGCCGGAGGCGGCGGAGCCGCCGGTGGCGAGGGTCAGCCGGGTGAGGGCGCGGGTGCCGCCGTAGCCGGCGGCGCCTCCCGCGGGGCCCGTGGACGACCCGGCCGACGGTGGTCCGGCCAGCAACTCGGCCAGCACGTCGGCCTGTTCGAGCGCGGGCGCGGCCAGCCCGTACACCTGGCCGTCGTGCTGCGCGCAGTCGCCGATCGCCCGGATGTGCGGGTCGGAGGTGCGCAGCTCGTCGTCGACGATGACGCCCTTGTGCACGGCGAGCCCGGCGTCCTGGGCGAGTCCGGCCCGCGGACGTACTCCGCAGGCCAGCACCACCAGGTCGGCGCCGAGGGTGTAGCCGTCGGCCATCTCGACCGAGCGGACCGCGCCCTCGACGCAGCGCACACCGCGCACCCGGCTCTCGGTGTGCACCTCGACGCCGAGGTTCTTGAGGTGTCGGAGCACCAACTTGGAGGCCGACGGGTCGAGCTGACGCTCCATCAGCCGTTCGCCCTGCTGGGCCAGTACCACCTGCGCGCCGCGTTCGGCGAGTGCGCGGGCGGCCGAGACGCCGAGCAGCCCGCCGCCGATGACGACGGCCCGGGTGTCCCGCCGTACGGCGTCGGACAGGCCCAGGCAGTCGTCCATCGTGCGGAACGCGTGCACGCCTTCGGGCAGTTCGTGCCGGCCGGGGGAGAAGAGGCCGCGCAGCGGGGGCAGTACGGGGTTCGAGCCGGTGGCCAGGACCAGCGTGTCGTATGCGATCACCGTGTCGTCGGCGAGGCGCACCTGCCGCAGCGCGCGGTCGATGCGCACGACCCGCCCGCGGGTCAGCCGCTCGGGCACCGGGAGCGCGATGACCTCGGGGGCGTAGCGCCCCGCCAGGACTTCCGCGAGCAGCACCCGGTTGTACGGGGTGTGCTCCTCCTCGCCGACGAGTACGGCGGACACGCCGAGCTCCGAGAGCCTGCGGGCGAGACGTACGCCCGCGAGGCCGGCGCCGATCACCACCACACGCGTATTCGAGGTCATGTACGGCAGCGTGCGGTGCCGGTGTTACCCGGCAGCATCACGACTGTTTCCCGCGGGGAACGCTGCCCTCAGCGGGACCGGGGCACGGATGTGAGGGTTCTCGGCGGCCGGTCGGCAACCTCAGAAGTCCCCAACCTCAGAAGTCCCTCAAGGTTCACATAATTCATGGACGGCCCATCTATACCGTCCGTACTGTCGTGATCATGCCCGACATCTCGCTGACCATGGTCGTCGTCCTGTGCCTCGCCGCCCTCGCGGCCGGCTGGATCGACGCGGTCGTGGGCGGCGGCGGCCTGCTCCTCCTCCCCGCCCTGCTGCTCGGCCTGCCGAACTCGGGCTCGGCGGCCCAGTACGCGCTCGGCACCAACAAGGCCGTGGCGATCGTCGGGACGACGGGCGCGGCGGTGACGTACGCGCGCAAGGCGCCCGTGGACGTCCGCACGGCGATACGGATCGGCCTCGCGGCGCTGGCCGGGTCCACGGCCGGGGCGTTCGTCGCCACCGGGATGAGCACCGAGATCCTGAAACCGGTGGTCATGGTCGTCCTGCTCGGTGTCGGCACCTTCGTGATCATGAAGCCCGCGTTCGGTACGGCTCCCTCGACCGAGCCGGTCTCGCCGCGCCGCGTCCTCGCCGCGATCGGACTCGCGGGGCTCGGTATCGGCTTCTACGACGGACTGGTCGGCCCCGGCACGGGCACGTTCCTGGTGCTCGCCCTGACCGCGCTGCTCCACCTCGACCTGGTGTCCGCCTCCGCCACCGCGAAGATCATCAACTGCTGCACCAACGCGGGCGCGCTGGCCACCTTCGCCTGGAAGGGCACGGTGTACTGGCAGCTGGCCGCGCTGATGGCCGTGTTCAACCTCGTCGGCGCGATGGCCGGGGCGCGCACCGCGCTCAAGAAGGGCAGCGGTTTCGTACGGGGCGTGCTGCTGACGGTGGTGTTCGCGCTGGTGGCGAAGCTGGCGTACGACTTCTGGCTGTGAGCCCCCGCTGATCTACGGCTTCTGGCTCTGAGCCCCCGCTGATCAGGGGTGGCGGCTGCCCGTGAGGTGGGCGAAGACGACCACGTTGCCCCGGTAGCCGGTGCCCGCCGAGTAGCCGCCCCCGCAGGTGATCACGCGCAGCTCCGGGCGCGCGGCGGCCCCGTACACCTTCTCGTCCGGGAAGTCGCGGGCGTCGTACACCTCGACCGCGTCGACGGAGAAGAGGGCGACGCTGCCGTCCCGGCGGCCGACCTCGATCGTGCTGCCCTTCCCGAGGGCGCCGAGCCGGTAGAAAACGGCGGGGCCCTCGGCGTTGTCGACATGGCCGGCGACGATCGCGGTGCCCTTCTCGCCGGGCGCGGTACCGGCCTCGTACCAGCCGGCGAGGTTCTTCCGGGCGGCGGGCGGCACGTCGAGGCTGCCCTGCGGGGAGAGGCCGAGGCCCATGAGGGGGGCGTCCACCCGGATCGAGGGGATACGGACGCGGTCGGGCGGTGAGTGCGGCAGCGCGTCGGCCGCCGGCCGGTCCACATGGCTGCCCGCGCGGGCCTGCGCGGCCGACGGCTGGGGCGGCGCGTGCGTCTGGGCGCCGCGGTGCAGCAGCAGGGCCCCGCAGAGCAGCGCGACCAGGGTGGCGGCGGCTATCGAGACGTTCGAGATGTTCGCGATGCCGCTGAACGGACGCACCCGCACGCGGACCCCCTCCCTCCTGTGACGGTTCAGTGGGTCCCGCGTCCCCCTCCGGGCCGCGAGCGGCGTCGGGTCCGGAGAGGGCGGGGACGGCGGTACCGGTGGACAGCGGAGGGTGTCCGTCAGATCCCGTCGCCTCTCGCCCGGCGATGCAGGAGCCAGGTACCGCCCGCGGCGGCGACGGCCAGGGCGGCCACTCCCGCCGCGGTCTGCACGGGGTCGGGACCGAGTGCGCCGCCGACCCCCGTCTTCACGCTTCCTCGCGGGTGGACCTGCGTCTGCGGCCTGCTCTCCTGGGTGGAGGTGAGCGTGACCACCAGGTCGCCGGTCATCCGCGTACCGCCGGAACAGCGCACGACGATCTCGTACGTGCCGGGCTGCGCGGACGGCGGTACCTCGAAGCGGCCGACCGCGTCCTCCTCGTGCACGCTGGGGATCAGCGTGAACCGGCCCGCGCCGACGGCCCCGGCGTCACCCGACACGGCGTCGTCGGACTCGCACGACGCGGTGTTGACGGTGACCTCGTCGCCGGGCGCGACGGTGGCCGGGTAGAGCTCGATGGCCCCGGCGCCGGCCCGGTCGTCCCTCGCCCCGTCGGTCCGCGCCCCCTCCCCGCCCCCGGCCGCCCCGTACGCGGGTGCCGCGCAGAGGGCCGCCGAGGCGACGGCGAGCGCGGTACCGGTCAGCAGGCGGGCTGTGCGCATCGTGCTCGCTCCTGTTCGAGGGGGCGCGACCCGCGACACCCCCATGTGCCGCTGCGTCGGTCACGCCCTGCCCTACCGAGGTAAGTGGCTGTCGACGCCGTACGCCTCCTGATGTCACGTCAGAAGTGCGGTGAACGGGTGTCAGGCGCAGGCTGCGCGGAGCCGTCCCGCCGACGTTTCACCAGGTCATAGGGGTGCGGGTGCCGTCCGGGCAGAAAGAACCCGAAGAGAGCGGGCGGCACGTGTGAACGGGTGACCGGATCTCGCCCTCGCCGCCTTGACCTCAACTTTGGTCGAGGTGTGAGACTCGCCGCATGAACCCCACAGCGGACGTATCCGCACCCCTTCACACCCCCGTTTCCGCACCCGTCAAGGTCGCCGTCATCATCGGCAGCAACCGGGAGGGCCGCTTCGGTCCCGTCGTCGCGGACTGGCTCCTGGGCCTGCTCCGCGAACGCGACGACTACACGACCGAGGTGGTGGACGCGGCCGACGCCGGACTGCCGACGGCCCTCTCCTACTCCCCGACGCCCGAGGTGACCGCGGAGCTGGCGAAGATCACGCCCAAGCTGGCGGCGGCGGACGCCATCGTCGTCCTGACCCCCGAGTACAACCACTCCTACCCCGCCTCGCTCAAGGCCCTCATCGACTGGCACTACGAGGAGTGGCGGGCCAAGCCCGTCGGTTTCGTCTCGTACGGCGGGGTCTCGGGCGGCCTGCGGGCCGTCGAACACCTCCGCCAGGTCTTCGCGGAACTGCACGCCGTCACCGTCCGCGACACGGTCTCCTTCCACAATGCGGGCGCGTCCTTCGACGACGAGGGCCGCCACCGGGACCCCGCGGCCCCGGACGCGGCGGCGAAGGTGATGCTGGACCAGCTGGCGTGGTGGGCGTCGGCGCTGAGGGAGGCCAAGGCGGTGCGACCGTACGGCAGTTGAGTCGTCGCGGTCGTCGCGGTCGTCACTCGGCGTCGGCGAGGGCTTCCGCCACCGCCCGGTGGCCGACGGCCGCGAGGACGGGATTGGTGACCCGGTAGTGGTGCTCGGCCGTCAGCCCGAAGTACAGGGCCCAGCCGCGCCCACGGGCCCAGGTGGCGTCGTCGACGCCGGCGGCCTCGCGGAACAGCGGCCGGGTCCGGCCGTCGAACACGGCCCAGGCGGCGAGTACGTCGGCCGCCGGGTCACCGGTGCCGAGCCCGCCGAAGTCGATGACCGCGCTGAGCCGGCCGTCCTGGGCCAGCAGATTGCCGGGCAGCAGGTCGCCGTGCAGCCAGACGGGTTCGCCGGTCCACCGGGGAACCCGCAGGGCGTCCTCCCAGACGGCGGTGGCGGCGCCCGCGTCCACGATGCCGGCCGCGCCCAGATCGCGGATCGCGGTCCGGACCTGACGGTCGTCGGCGAGAGGCCCTCCACGCCATGAGGGCGATCCACCGACGGCATCGACCTCCCTCAGCGCGGCTACGAACCGCCCCAACCTGCTGGCGGCATAGGCGAGTTCGGCACCTCCACCCAAGGGCTGGTCATAGACATTGCTGCCGTCCAGCCAGCGGAAGACGCCCCACGGCAGCGGGTACCCCTGCCCGGGGGCACCCGCGGCGAGCGGCACGGGGACGGCGAGCGGCAGCCGCGGCGCGAGCACCGGCAGCCACCGCTGCTCCTTCTCCACCTGCCCCGCCCCACCGGGCAACCGAGGCAGCCGTACGACCATGTCCTCGCCGAGCCGGTACATGGCGTTGTCGGTCCCGGCGGACACGACCCGCGTCACGGACAACCCGCCCCACCCAGGAAACTGCTCACCGACGAGCCGCCGGACGAGCGCGGCGTCGATGTCGAGTTCGTCGGGGTGCATCTTCACGTCGGTCATGGCTTTCTGCGCTGAGACGGAAAGTGGACCGTATCCCTGCCGCTCCCTCGTCTCAACGGCTTTTGGAACACCGGCGGCACCCTCAAGCCGCGTACATATCCGGGCAGCCGGGTCACCGGCTACGCGTACGACAACGTCGGCCGGGTCAAGACCCAGGCCACAGCAAGGCGACCAACTACGGCTACCTGCCGCAGATCGCCACGGACACCGATGGCTCCGGCGCACTGATCGCGGACTATCACGCCGACCCCTCCGGCAACTGCCCGACCTGTATCGGCGCGGGCATCGGAGCCGTCGTCAGCGGCGGCGTCTACGCCTTCCAGTACCAGGACGACTTCGACTGGGGCGACTTCGCGGTGGCCACCGGCAAGGGCGCCGTCGAGGAACACGGTCGTTCTCGCATTTCGATGGACGCAGGCCTGGTAATTTCGGCCGCACATTTGAAGAGTATTCGTAATATCTTCAAACTTTCTTTGGCGGACGTCAAGCCGCTCGTGAACAAAATGCGATCCGAAGGGTTCTGGGTGACGTATGTGGAATCAGAATACTTGGTAGCGCAATTGAAGTCGGCAGGTCTGCATATGACGTTTGAGCATGGGTGAGGCCCAGTGTGTGTTATCTGTTTCAGTGGAAAGGGTGAGAGTGTCGAATTTCAGGCGCTGAGGCAGGGCTGGCCTGTGCCGTCGAGACGGTGGGGTATCGGGCGGGGCTGGCGTCAGCCGCGGAGCGGGATCAGGCAGCCGTTCAGCAGGGCGGTGTGGAAGGCCGTCCAGGTGGCGGGGCGGATCCGGAGGGAGGGGCCGGCGGCGTGCTTCGAGTCGCGTATCGCGATGGTGGTGGGGATGTTGGTGGCTATTTCGACGCATTCGGCCAGGGAGTCGCTATAGGTGGACTTGCGGTACTGGAATGCAGTCACGGCTCACAGTTCCTTGTGGAGGGTGTGGAGGAGTGAGAGGGAGTCTCGTTCGCTGAGGGAGTGTCCGGCGATCCTCTTGAACAGCTCGTCGTACGTTGCGGCTCCTTCTCCACCTTCGATCCACGTCTGCGTGAGCACGGACTCGTAGTAGACGACGTCCATGGCGCCGGGTTCGGCGAACGAGATGATGTTGAACGGCCCGTTCATGCCCTGATGTACTCCGCCGCCGAAAGGGAACACCTGGAGAGTGACGTTCGGCAAGTTGCTTACTTGGACCAGGTGATCAAGCTGTTCGCGAGCTGCCTCCCCGCTGAGAGGCAGGCTCCGCAGCGCCGCCTCGTGCAGTACGGCGTCCAGTCGGAGTGGTGGATCGTCGGTGAGCCGCTGCTGCCGTGCGAGTCGCGCAGCGATGAATTCCTCGTCTCCCACTCTGTGCGAGGCCGGTGTCTTCAGACGCCTCGGTGATTCCCTCAAACCCCGCACGTATTGCGGAGTCTGCAGGAGTCCCGGGATGAATCCGAACTGCCACGTCTTGATGGCCGTCGCCGCGTTCTCCAGCGTGACGTACTCCTGCATGACGCCGAGCGTCGTGTAGTCGTCCCACCACCCCTTGGCCTTGCGGCGCTCGCGATCGATCCGGGCGAGTTCCAGGAGGCGGCCCACAACGCCGGGATCGCTGACGAGATACAACTCGCACAGTGCCCGAATGTCGGGGTCGCGCATCGGCACCCAACCCCGCTCCATTTTCGCGACCTTCGTCGTGGAGGCGGTGAGTGCCTTGGCCGCGTGGGTCTGCGTCAGGTTCGCCGCCATGCGCAACTGGAGGAGTTCACCTCCCAATCGGCGCCCCAGGACAGTGGACGTGCTGTTGCCCTGTGTCGGCTGGGTCGCGGTCACGTCGGTGCTCCTCCTGGCCGGCTGATGCGCTGCCAGTCTGGCGCGGGGCGTGTTGATCTCGCAAACCCCGTTCGGAGGAAATCCTCCGGGAGGTACTTGCGAAGTTCGGCAACCCGCTCCTACCTTCAGTGACGTCTCGCTAACAGAGTGATGTCACTTGGACTGTGGCGCCGCTCGCCCCTGCCCGAAGGTGAGCGACATGATCGCCCCCGATGAACCCCTGGCTCTCCAGTACGACTGTCTCGACTACACCCCCCTCCCCAGAAGCGTCACCCTCGCCCGGCGCCGGGCCCACCGTCTGCTCGCGGACTGGGGGCACCCGGAACTGGCGCCCGACGCAGCCCTGTTGGTGTCCGAGTTGGGAAGCAACGCCGTACTGCACGGCAGTCTTCGTGAGCGGCTCTTCCGGGTGGAGCTCACCCTCACCGAGCAGGCCGTGCGGATCGCCGTGTCCGACCCCAAGGGGGAGTTACGGCCGAACCTCCGCGAGGCGACCGCGGACGACATGTTCGGGCGCGGGCTGCTGATCGTCGGACAGGTGGCCGACCGCTGGGGCGTACACACACTGACCGTCGGCAAGTCGGTCTGGTGCGAACTGGACCTCGTGGGCACTCGCGCAGCCCGCTGAATGTCCGACCCGGCCCCCGACGTACGAGTGGCCGCCCCGGTCGTGAACCGGGGCAGCCACGCGGCTCTCGCGCCGGCTCAGCCCACGGACACCGCCGACCAGGCGGCCCCCACCGCCGCGTACTCCGCGCTGCCCGCGCCGTACAGGTCCTTCGCCGCGTTCAGGGTGGCGGTACGCGCGCCCGCGTACTTCGTCGACGATGTCATGTAGACCGTCAGCGCCCGGTACCAGATCGCGCCCAGCTTGGCCTTGCCGATCCCCGTCACCTTCGCGCCGTCGCAGGTCGTGCCGTTGTGGGCGACGCCTCCGACGGTCTTCAGGCCGCTGCCCTCGGCGAGGAGGTACGCGAAGTGGTTGGCGACGCCCGAGGAGTAGTGGACGTCGAGATCGCCGACCGAAGAGGTCCAGCAGTCCGCGGAGTCGCCGTCCTTGGAGGGCTGGTCCATGTAACGCAGTGCCGAGCGGCCGAAGCCGGACTTCACGACCTTCTCGCCGATCCGCCAGTCCCCGGGGTCGGAGGGATTTGCCGCGTAGAACTCCACCAGCGTGCCGAATATGTCCGAGGTCGCCTCGTTCAGGCCGCCCGGCTCGCCCGAATAGGTCAGCGCCGCCGTCTTCGAGGTCACGCCGTGGGACATCTCGTGGCCGCTCACATCCAGCGACACCAGCGGCCCGAAGGTCGTCCCGTCACCGTCGCCGTACGTCATGCAGAAACAACCGTCGTCCCAGAAGGCGTTGTTGTAGGCGCTCCCGTAGTGCACACGGTTGTACGAGCCCTTGCCGTCGCCCGCTATCCCGGTGCGGCCGTGGGTCTTCTTGTAGTAGTCCCAGGTGGTGTCGGTCCCGTACTGCGCGTCGACCGCCGCCGAGGCCCGGCTCGAAGCGGCGCCCGTACCCCAGTGGTTGTCGGCGTCGGTGAGGACGGGCGCCTCCGCACGCTTGTAGCAGAGGATCAGGATGCAGGAGTCGGTCTTGTTCCGCGTGTCGCCCGTGTACGTGTTTCCCCTGGTGGGGTCGGACAGTTGGTAGGTCGAGCCGGACTTCGTCGTCTGCAGCGGGACCGTACCGGCGTAGAGGGAGCGCCCGTCGCCCGCCGCCGTCTCGATGCTGTCCCAGGCGTCGATCTGCCGGCCGGTGACCGCGTCGGTGAGAACGACCCGGGCCGTCGGATTCCCGAGCGAGTCCTTGCCGGTGGCTTCGGTGCGCCAGGCCAGCCGGGGCTTGCCGTGCAGGGCGTCGACGACCAGTTGCGGCTTGGCGACCAGACCGCGGAGCGTCTCACCGACGTTCGCGAGGCGCAGGGCCGCGGTGGCGAGACCGGCCGCCTTCGGCGCCGACACCGACGGCTCGACGGTCGTGAGGGAAAGGGGACGAGTGGTGGCCCGGTCCGCACTCCGGAAATCCCCCGCCGTCGTCAGATGGACCACGAAGTCGCCGCCCAGCACGGGCAACTGACGATACGTCCGGTCGTACCGCACATGCTGCGTGCCGTCCGAGTCGACGATCACGTCACGGGCCTTCGTGTCCTGGTCGGAGGTGAGGCCCAGCCGCGCGGCCTGGTCGGCGATCACCGCCGCTGCGTTGCCGAGCACGGTGTCCCGGCTCGGCCCGTCGGCCGCGGCCACGCCGGGGGACAGGGCACCCGCCAGCAAGGTGGTGGCCGCCGCGGATATACCGACGGTGGCGAGGCGCGAGCCCCGGATGTGCCGTGTCCGACTCATCGAACGCATCGAACTCCTCAGGAAGGCACGCGAAACGCGTGGTGGGGGAGTGGAGGGTGGGGGATGCGAATGCGAATACCCGCTCAGTTCTAGGTGGCGGGACGGTGTCATGTCCATAGCTGATCGCTGGGGGACGTGTGGGGATGTGTGTGGGGTGCGAATCGTTTCTGCAAAGGCCGGAGCATGCTGTTCAGGCATGCTGAACCGACTGCCGTTCCTCGTCTACGGGACCCTGCTCCCGGTTCTGCTTTCAGGGGCGAGGGGAACGGCGCAACCCTTTGCCTTCAGGGGCGAGGGGAAAGGCGCAACCCTTTGCCTTCAGGAACGCGGGGAACTGCGCGACCGGCCCCCACGGACCCGCGGAGTCCCCCGGACGTCACCCCACCCGCTCCACCCGAACCGCACACCCCTTGAACTCCGGCATCCGTGACACCGGGTCGAGCGCCGGATTCGTCAACGTGTTGGCTCGCCCCTCGCCCGGCCAGTGGAACGGCATGAACACCGTGTCGGCCCGGATCGTGGTCGTGATCCGCGCCGGCGCCACCGCCCGCCCCCGGCGCGACACCACGGCCAGGGGTTCGCCCTCCGCGACCCCGAGCCGAGCGGCCAGCCGGGGATGCAACTCCACGAAGGGACCGGGCGCGGCGGCGTTCAGTTCGTCGACGCGGCGCGTCTGCGCACCCGACTGGTACTGGGAGACCACCCGCCCCGTGGTGAGCAGCACCGGGTACTCCTCGTCCGGTTCCTCCGCCAGCGGCCGATGGCTCACGGCGACGAACCGCGCGCGCCCGTCGGGCGTGGCGAACCGGTCGAGGAACAACCGGGGCGTACCGGGATGCACCCCGCCGGCACCGGCACCGGCGTCGGCGTCGGCGGCGAGCTCCGTCGTGCCACCGGCCTCCTCCGCCGGGCACGGCCAGAACACCCCGCCCTCCTCCGCCAACCGCCGATACGTGATCCCCGAGTAGTCCGCGGCCCCACCCGCACTCGCCCGCCGCAGCTCCTCGAAGACCTCCTCCGGGTCCGTGGGGAAGCCCTTCTCCACGCCCAGGCGGGCGGCCAGTTCCCGCATCACGTACAGATCGCTGCGGATGCCGTCCGGCGGCGTGATCGCCTGCCGGCGCAGCAGGACCCGGCCCTCCAGATTGGTCGTCGTGCCCGTCTCCTCGGCCCACTGGGTGACGGGGAGGACGACGTCCGCCAGCTCGGCCGTCTCGGACAGCACCACGTCGGCGACGGCCAGGAAGTCCAGCGACCGCAGCCGCTCCTCGACATGGGCGGCCCGGGGTGCGGAAATCACCGGGTTCGAGGCCATCACCAGAAGCGAGCGGATGTCCGTGCCCATGGCGTCGAGCAGCTCGTACGCGCTGCGGCCAGGACCGGGCAGCGAGTCGGGGTCGACGCCCCAGACCCCGGCCACATGCCGTCGCGCGGCCGGGTCGTCGAGTTTGCGGTAGCCGGGCAACTGGTCGGCCTTCTGCCCGTGTTCACGTCCGCCCTGCCCGTTGCCCTGACCGGTGAGACAGCCGTAACCGGAGAAGGGGCGGCCCGCCCGCCCGGTCGCCAGGCACAGGTTGATCCACGCGCCGACCGTGTCCGTGCCCTTGGACTGCTGCTCGGGCCCGCGCGCGGTGAGCACCATCGCGGACTCCGGCTCGCAGAACATCCGCACGCTCTCGCGGAGTTGGGGCACGGACACCCCCGTGATCCGCTCCACGTACTCCGGCCAGTGCGCCATCGCCGCGGCCCGCGCCGCCTCCCAGCCGCTCGTACGCTCCTGGATGTACGCCTCGTCCGTACGCCCCTCCGCCACCACCAGGTGCAACAGCCCGAGCGCCAGGGCGAGATCCGTACCGGGGCGCGGCGCGAGATGCAGGTCGGCCTGGTCGGCCGTGCGCGTGCGGCGCGGATCGATCACGATCAGCTTGCCGCCGTTCTCCCGCAACTCCGTGAGATAGCGGAGCGCGGGCGGCATGGTCTCGGCGAGGTTCGAGCCGACGAGGATCACACACCCGGTGCGCGGGATGTCCTCCAGCGGGAAGGGCAGCCCCCGGTCCAGACCGAAGGCCTTGATGCCGCCGGCCGCCGCGGACGACATGCAGAACCGTCCGTTGTAGTCGATCTGCGAGGTGCCGAGCGCGACGCGGGCGAACTTGCCGAGCGTGTACGCCTTCTCGTTGGTCAGCCCGCCTCCGCCGAAGATCCCGCACGCGTCCGGGCCATGCTCCGTACGCGTGCGGGACAGCCCCTCGGCGATCCGGTCGAGCGCCTCGTCCCAGCCGGCCGGACGCAGCTCGCCGTCCCTGCGGACCAGCGGGGTGGTCAGCCGCACCCGGGACGAGAGCAGCGCGGGCGCGGTGCGGCCCTTGCCGCACAGGGCGCCCCGGTTCACCGGGAAGTCGGTGCGCTCCGTCACCTCGACCACGCTGCCGCCGTTGCCGTCGCCGTCCGGCACGGGCGTCAGGTTCATGCCGCACTGCAGGGCGCAGTACGGGCAGTGCGTGGGCGTCACGGAGGTCTGCATACCGCCCAGCGTGCGTCGGGAGTGTTACGCGGCACGACGCACCCCGTTACGCGGCAGGCACGGGGACCTCCCCGCCCCGGCCGGCCGGCCGTGAGGGCGCCCGCACCGGGAGGGGTGGTGGGCGGCGAGAGCGGGCGGTGGGGTGGGAGTACCCGCCAGTGCTCCCGCCCCACCGCCCACCCGAAGGCCGCGCCCACCCGGCCACGTATGCGCGGCCACACACACGCGGCCACACACACGCGGCCACACACACGCGGCCACACACACGCGGCCTGCTCACGCGGCCTGCTCACGCGGCCGGTTTACGCGCCCCCGCTCAGCACTCGTACGCGTAGTACGGCTCGTCGCCCGCCTCCAGGCCGATGCGCCCGACCCCGCCCGGCGCGATCTGGATGCAGTCGGGGTCCCACCCGTCGACTTCGACCGTGGCGGAGATCGTGTGGCCGCACGCGTTGCGGATGTCGGCCCATCCCCAGCCGGACGCGCCGAGCTTGGCGCACCCGGGCTCCCGCAGTGACCCGTCGGCGTCCGCCGAGGCGGTCGCCACGGCACCCGGCACCGACAGCAGCGCGACCGCCATGGCGGCGACGAAGGCGGTACGAAGTCCGGTCATGATGTGTCCTTCCCCTCAAGCCCGGTTGAGGTCCGGGCTGGTGAAACAGACACTATCCGTAGTCACTTGACTACAGAACGCTTCGGAACCGCTTTCACGCGGCAGGGTGAGCGACCGCCGCCAAACCCCGACGACCGCGTGACATCCCTCTCGTCGGCATTACCCGGCAGACTGTTTGGCGGACGCCAACGCCCGTTCCACGCCCGGCTCTTGAGGCCCCAGGAACGTGGGATCGGGCTCGAAGACCGCGTCCAGGAGTGCCTTGCCCGCCGCCATCACCTCGCGGGCCCCGCCGTAGTACCAGGTCGTGTCGTGCACGTCGTCCACCCCGACCCCGTACGACGTGACGCCCGCCTCCTGGCACAGCGCGACCGCGCGCCGGATGTGGAAGCCCTGGCTGATCAGTACGGCCTCGTCCACGCCGAAGATCTTCTTGGCCCGTACACAGGAGTCCCACGTGTCGAAGCCGGCGTAGTCGCTGACGATCCGCCCGTCGGGCACGCCCCGCTTCGTCAGATAGGCGCGCATGGCGTCCGGCTCGTCGTAGTCCTCACGGCTGTTGTCGCCGGTGACCAGGACCACCTGGATACGGCCGGAGCGGTACAACTGCGCCGCCGCGTCCAGCCGGTGCGCGAGGTACGGGGACGGCTCGCCCTGCCACAGCCCGGCCCCGAAGACGACGGCGACCTCGGTACGCGGCACGTCCGCGGTCGTCCGCAGCCGGTCGTCCGTGACCGTGAACATCCACGCCGACGGGAGCAGCGCCAGCACGCACCCCGCCATCACGGCCTGCACGGCGCGGCGCTGCCCGGTACGGGTACGCGGCAGCCGCGGTCGCACTCTCGGAAACGCCGGCAGGTGCGGCAGTCGCGGACGTCTCGGACGACGCATGGGACGGTCCCTCCCCGGGTGGCCTCGCTCCGGGAGACGCGGCAGGCGGCCGTCCGGTTCACTCCGTGTCACCGTGCCTCCGTGTGACCGTGCCGCCGCGGAATCGCGCGCACGGCAGCTCACACGGCCGCGCACCCCACCGTGAAGCTCCCGAAAACCACCGTGACCACGGCGCAACGGAGCGGCAACCTCGTTCCCGCACCCTTGGTGCATGACGGCGCACCTAAGGAACCGGAACAGAAGCGGTCGGCCCGGCACCCGGCGTGCCGCCCCGCCCGCGCTCGTCCTGGTGGGCCACGGCAGCCGCGACCCGCGCGCACTGAGCACCGTACGGACCTTCATGGAGCGGATCCGCGAGCTGCGCCCCGGTCTGCCCGTGCACCTCGGGCACATCGAGCTGAACGAACCCCTGCTGCCCGACACCCTCGCCGCCCTCGGCACCGGTGAGGCGGTCCTCGTACCGCTGCTGCTGAGCCGCGGCCACCACGTCAAGCGGGACATCCCCGAGGCCGCCGCCGCGTCGTCGGCGCGCACCCGGATCGCCGGACCGCTGGGCCCGCACCCGCTGCTCGTGGAGACGCTGTACGAGCGTCTTGTCGAGGCCGGCTGGCGCAGGCCGGACGCCGCCGGGCGCCGGACGAGTGCGGTCGTGCTCGCCGCGGCCGGCTCGCGCGACCCCGACGCGGCCGTCGACACCCGCCACACCGCCCGGCTGCTCGCGAACCGCCTCGGGGTGCCCGTCGTCCCCGCGTACGCCTCCGCCGCCGGGCCCACGGTCGCGGACGCCGTACGCGCGCTCACCGCCCGAGGCCGCCCCCGTATCGCGATGGCCTCCTACTTCACGGCCCCCGGCCGCTTCGCCACGGAGTGCGCGGCGGCGGCCCCAGGCATCGCCGCGTCCCCCTTGGGCGCCCACCCCGCGATGGCCCACCTGACCCTGCACCGCTACGACCAGACCACCCAACACACCCTGCCCGCAACCGCGTAGCACCTCCAGGACCGCAGCAAACGACGCAGCCTTTCGCCTCCAGGACCGCAGCAAACGACGCAGCCCTTCGCCCCCAGGGGCGCGGGGAACGGCGCAGTCTTTTGCTTTTAGGGGCGCGGGGAACGGCGCAATCTTTTCGCCCTTCGGCGGCGCGCGGCGCAGCCCTTCGCCTCCAGGGGCGCGGGGAACGGCGCAATCCTTCAACCCCCGGCGGCGCAAGCCGTGTCCGGTTGCCGCTTCGCAGCAGGGCACGACCAACCACCCCGCACCCCGATTGTCAGCTCCTCCGCTTACTGTCAAGGCATGGAAGGCACGAGCACCAACCCCACCCGCCCCCCAAAGGCACACGAGCACCGCACCACCCCCGCGGCCTACGACCCCACGGCAGTGGCCCGCTGGGTCACCGAGCCGGACAAACGCCCCGGCCGCACCGCCTTCCAGCGCGACCGGGCCCGTGTCCTGCACAGCTCCGCCCTCCGCCGCCTCGCGGGCAAGACCCAGGTGGTCACCCCCGGCACCCGGAGTCAGGTCTGGGACGCGAGCCCCCGTACCCGTCTGACCCATTCCCTGGAGTGCGCCCAGGTCGGCCGTGAGCTGGGCGCCGCCCTCGGCTGCGACCCCGACCTCGTGGAGGCGGCCTGCCTCTCCCACGACCTGGGGCACCCCCCGTTCGGGCACAACGGCGAACAGGCGCTGAACGAATTCGCCGAGGACTGCGGCGGCTTCGAGGGCAACGCCCAGTCGCTCAGACTCCTCACCCGGATCGAGCCCAAGCGCTTCGTGCGCCGCGCGGCCGTCCCGTCGGCGGCCCTCGCGGACGGCGACGAACTGGTCAGCGTCGGACTCAACCTCACCCGCGCCACCCTCGACGCCGCCACCAAGTACCCCTGGCCGCGCGGCGCCCACCCCACCGACCCGGGCTCCCCGAAGTTCGGGGTCTACGAGGACGACCGCCCCGTCTTCGACTGGATCCGCGAGGGCGCCCCCGGCACCCGCAGCACCTTCGAGGCCCAGGTCATGGACTGGGCCGACGACGTGGCGTATTCGGTGCACGACGTGGAGGACGGCCTGCACGCGGGGCACATCGACCCGGAGTGCCTGTACGCGGAGCCCGAGCGGCAGGAGATCTTCCGGGTCGCCGTCGGGCGGTACGTGGAGGCGGACACCGACCCCGCCGAGCTGGCCGAGGCCCTCGACCGGATCCTCGGCCAGCGGTGGTGGCCCAAGGGCTACGACGGCTCGGCCGTCGCCCAGGCCCGGCTGAAGGACGCCACCAGCCAGCTCATCGGCCGGTTCTGTCTCGCCGCCGAGAGCGCCACGCGCGCGAGACACGGCACGGGCCGGCTCACGCGGTACGCCGCCGAGCTGGTCGTCCCGCGCGCCGCGCGCCTGGAGTGCGCGGTCCTCAAGGCCGTCGCCGACCGGTACGTGATGCAGCGCGCCGAGCAGGAGCTGCTCCGCGCCGACCAGCGCATCGTCGTCGCCGAGCTGGCCGAGGCGCTCACCGCGCGGGCGCCGGAAGGCCTCGACCCGCAGTTTCGAGCCCTGTTCGACGAGGCGTCCGACGACCGGGCCCGCAAGCGGGTGATCGTCGACCAGATCGCCTCGCTCACGGACGCCGCCGCACGGTCGCTGCATGCGAGGCTCAGGGTGCAGGTGTGACCACCGGAGGGGGCGTGCGTGACCCTGCGTGGCCTGAAGGGGCCGCTCCCTCTTCCCCCATCACGCTGCGTGCGGGACGCTCGCAGGTGGCGACACCGTAACGAGGAGGCATCAAGTGGTCGACGCAGATCAGACATTCGTCATCGTCGGAGGAGGCCTGGCCGGCGCCAAGGCGGCCGAAACCCTCCGGGCGGAGGGCTTCAACGGCCGGGTGATACTGATCTGTGACGAACGGGACCACCCGTACGAACGGCCGCCGCTGTCCAAGGGATACCTGCTCGGCAAGGAGGAGCGCGACAGCGTCTTCGTCCACGAACCCGCCTGGTACGCGCAGAACGACGTCGAACTGCACCTCGGCCAGACCGTCGACGCGATCGACCGGACCGCGAAGACCGTCCGCTTCGGCGACGACGGCACGCTCGTCCACTACGACAAACTGCTGCTCGTGACCGGCGCCGAGCCGCGCCGTCTCGACATCCCCGGCACGGACCTCGTCGGCGTCCACCACCTGCGGCGCCTCGCCCACTCCGAGCGCCTCAGGCAGGTCCTGGCCGCCCTCGGCCGCGACAACGGCCACCTGGTCATCGCGGGCGCCGGCTGGATCGGCCTGGAGATCGCCGCGGCGGCCCGTGAGTACGGGGCCGAGGTCACCGTCGTCGAGCCCGAGGAGACCGCCCTGCACGGCGTGCTCGGCCCCGAGCTGGGCGAGATCTTCGCCGAACTGCACCGCGGGCACGGCGTCCGCTTCCACTTCGGCGCCCGCCTCACCGAGATCGTCGGCCACGACGGCATGGTCCTGGCCGCCCGCACCGACGACGGCGAGGAACACCCCGCGCACGACGTCCTGGCCGCGATCGGCGCGGCCCCGCGCACCGGCCTCGCCGAGGCGGCGGGTCTGGAGCTGGCCGACCGGGCGCACGGCGGCGGCATCGCGGTCGACGAGCAGCTGCGCACCTCCGACCCGGACATCCACGCGGCCGGTGACGTGGCCGCCTTCCCCCACCCGCTGTTCGGCACCCGGCTGCGCGTCGAGCACTGGGCGAACGCGCTGAACGGCGGCCCGGCGGCGGCCCGGGCGATGCTCGGCCGCACGACGACGTACGACAGGGTGCCCTACTTCTTCTCCGACCAGTACGACGTAGGGCTTGAGTACTCGGGCTGGGCGCCGCCGGGCACGTACGACCAGGTGGTGATCCGGGGAGACGTGAGCAAGCGCGAGTTCATCGCCTTCTGGGTGAAGGAGGGGCGCGTGCTGGCCGGGATGAACGTCAATGTGTGGGACGTCACAGAACCCATCCAGCAGCTGATCCGCACGGGGATCCGGGTGGACTCCGAGGCGCTCGCCGACCCCCACGTTCCGCTGGACAGCCTGGTCCCGTGACCGGCGAGGGACTCGGGGGGACTCCACTGTCACACCGTCCCCGTAGACTCGGCGCGTGGCAGGCAGGATCAACGACGAGGACGTGAAGGCGGTTCGGGACGGGGTCCCGATCGACGCCGTGGTGTCCGAATACCTCCAACTGCGCAACGCGGGCGGCGGAAACCTCAAGGGACTGTGCCCGTTCCACGACGAGAAGTCGCCCTCCTTCCAGGTCAGCCCGAGCAAGGGGCTCTTCCACTGCTTCGGCTGCCAGGAGGGCGGCGACACCATCACCTTCGTGATGAAGGTCGACCACCTCACCTTCTCGGAGGCGGTCGAGCGCCTCGCGGGCCAGGCGGGCATCACCCTTCGTTACGAAGAGGGCGGGTACAACCCCTCCCACCAGCGCGGCGAGCGCATCCGCCTGGTCGAGGCCCACCAGGCCGCTGCCAAGTTCTACATCGAACAGCTCGACACCAGCCCGGAGGCCGACACCGGCCGCACGTTCCTCGCCGAGCGCGGCTTCGACCAGTCGGCCGCCGCGCACTTCGGCGTCGGCTACAGCCCCCAGGGCTGGGACCACCTCACCCGCTTCCTGCGCGGCAAGGGCTTCACCGACAAGGAACTGCTGCTCTCCGGTCTCGCCCAGGAGGGCCGCCGCGGCCCCATCGACCGCTTCCGCGGCCGGCTGATGTGGCCGATCCGCGACATCGGCGGCGAGGTCGTCGGCTTCGGCGCCCGCAAGCTCTACGAATCGGACAACGGCCCGAAGTACCTGAACACGCCCGACACGCCGATCTACCGCAAGTCCCAGGTCCTGTACGGCATCGACCTCGCCAAGAAGGACATCGCCAAGAGCAGCCGGGCCGTCGTCGTCGAGGGCTACACCGACGTCATGGCCTGCCACCTGGCCGGCATCACCACCGCCATCGCGACCTGCGGCACGGCCTTCGGCAACGACCACATCAAGATCCTGCGCCGGCTCCTGATGGACAACGGCTCGGCACGGGTGATCTTCACCTTCGACGGGGACGCGGCCGGCCAGAAGGCCGCCCTGCGCGCCTTCGAGGACGACCAGAAGTTCGCCGCCGAGACCTACATCGCGATCGCCCCGGACGGCATGGACCCCTGCGACCTGCGCCTCGCCAAGGGTGACGCGGCCGTCGCCGACCTCGTCGAACCGCGCACCCCGCTCTTCGAGTTCGCGCTGCGCCAGATCATCGCCCGCTACGACCTGGAGACCCCGGCCGGCCGTGCTGCCGCGCTCGACGAGTCCGCGCCCGTCGTGGCCCGCATCAAGAACAGCGGCGCCCAGCACGAGGTCGCCGTCCAGCTCGCCGGCATGCTCGGCATCCTCGACACCCAGTTCGTCGTCAAGCGGGTCGCCCAGATGGCCCGCTGGGCCCGCGACCGCGGCGGCAAGGGCCCCGCGCCGACGAGCGGGGGCACGGGCAACGGCCGCGGACCGCAGCAGTACGAGAACAGCGGACCCAGGCCCCCCTCGGGCCCGGCCCTGACCCTGCGCAACCCGGTCTACGCCACCGAACGCGAACTCCTCAAGCTCGCCCTGCAGCGCCCCGACCTGGTCTCCCCGGCCTTCGACGCGTACGGGGTGGACGAGTTCACCGCCCCGCCGTACGCGGCCGTCCGCGAGACGATCATGGAGGCGGGCGGCGCGGAGTACGGCGTCCAGGACCCGCAGGAGTACCTCGTGCAGGTCCGCGAGGCCGCCCGGGACGACGTGGTTCGCGCCATGGTCACGGAGCTCGCCGTCGAGGCCATCATGCGCAAGACCGTCGACGAGGCCTACGCCGGCGAGCAGTTGGTGACCGTCCGCAGGCGCGCCGTCGAGCGCCGGGTCCGCGACGTCCAGGGCGCACTCGCGCGCGCCAGCGCGCAGGGCGACCCGGTGCAGCTGGCCGCCGTGCAGAACGAGCTGTGGGTGCTCCAGCAGTACGACCAGGCGCTGCGCGAAAAGGGCCCGGCCGCGCTCTGAGCGGGCCGACGCGGCGGGCCCCGGGCCGGAAACCGGACCACGAACCGGATCGGGAACCGGACACCTCGGGGAACGTCCCAGATCAGGGTGCACAGAAGCACACATACCTTCCGCGAGGGTAACCAGGCAGTCACGGACAGGACTCAAAAAGTCACCGCACGCCCCTCGTGGCGAGGATGTGTCGTACTCCACACTGGGTTCCGGTGCCTGAGTCCTCGGAGCGCGGCCGACCCGAACGCGACGGGTCCGAAGTCCCCGCGGTTCCGCTCAATGACTTCGGGATGGACAGCGGCAAGGCCGTCGACCCCATCCCCGACGTACCGCTGCCGCACGCCCCAGCAGCGACATTCCTGGAGGTCGCCCCCGTGCAGACCCAGACCCTGACCGGCAACAGCACGACCCCCGCGCCACCCGCGCCGCCCGCGCACAAGGACACCGACGCCGATGTCCTCGCGGCCGTACCACCGCAGAAGCGTGCCGCCCGGCACCCCGAGAGCGCACCGGAACCGGAGAGTACGCCGGAGCCGCCCGCCGCCGTCCTGGTGGAGAGCGAGGCCGAGACGCCGGAGCCGGTGGAAGCGCCGCGCGGACGTGCGGACACCGGCGCGCCCTCCTCCGACCTGTTCCGCCAGTACCTGCGGGAGATCGGCCGGATACCGCTGCTCACGGCGGTGGAGGAGGTCGAACTGGCCCGCCGGGTCGAAGCGGGCCTCTTCGCCGAGGAGAAACTCCGGCTGGCCTCCGACCTCGACAGTCAACTCGCCCTGGACCTCGACAAACTGGTGGTCATGGGCCGGATGGCCAAACGCCGCCTGATCGAGGCCAACCTGCGCCTCGTCGTCTCCGTCGCCAAGCGGTACGTGGGGCGCGGGCTGACCATGCTCGACCTGGTCCAGGAAGGCAACCTGGGGCTGATCAGGGCGGTCGAGAAGTTCGACTACGCCCGCGGATACAAGTTCTCGACGTACGCGACCTGGTGGATCCGCCAGGCCATGTCCCGGGCGCTCGCCGACCAGGCCCGCACGATACGGGTCCCCGTGCACGTGGTCGAGCTCATCAACCGGGTCGTGCGGGTTCAGCGGCGGATGCTCCAGGAGCGGGGGTACGAGCCGACGCCCGACGAGGTCGGCGCGCATCTCGACCTGTCCAGTGAGCGGGTCAGCGAGGTGCTGCGGCTGGCGCAGGAGCCGGTGTCCCTCCACGCGCCGGTGGGGGAGGAGGACGATGTCGCCCTCGGTGACCTCATCGAGGACGGGGACGCGACGAGTCCCGTGGAGTCGGCCGCGTTCCTGCTGCTGCGGGAGCATCTGGAGGCGGTTCTCTCGACGCTCGGTGAGCGTGAGCGGAAGGTCGTCCAACTCCGGTACGGGCTGGCGGACGGCCGTCCCCGAACGCTGGAGGAGATCGGGCGGATCTTCGGCGTCACCCGCGAGCGGATCCGCCAGATCGAGTCCAAGACCCTCAACAAACTCCGCGACCACGCGTTCGCGGACCAGCTGAGGGGCTACTTGGACTAGGGTCTGTCTGACAATTCCCGTCGTCGCCCGTAGGGCGGCTGCGCGGCGTCAGGTGCGTGCTCTCGGTGTGCCGGGCGTAGAGCCTCGTACTGGACGTACTCGGCTCTGCGCCCGGTGCGGCGAGTGCGTGCATGGCGTCGCGCGGCAGACGGGAATTGTCAGACAGACCCTAGGGCTTCTCCTCGCCCCCGCCGCCCCTTCCCGTTCCCGACCACGTGCCGGGGCTGCGCCCCTCGCCCCCTGTCGCGCTGCGCGCTCGCGCAGTTCCCCGCGCCCCTGGGTACCCAGGGCGCGGGGAACTGCGCAACGGTTCGGGGCGGAGCCCCGCGTACGTGACGGGAAGGGGTCAGTCCACCTCTACCGCCGCCTGGGCGAACTGGGCCTTGTACAGGCGTGCGTACGCGCCCCCCGCCGCCAGCAGATCCGCGTGCGCGCCCTGTTCCACGATCGCCCCGTCCTCCATGACGAGAATCGTGTCGGCGTCGCGAATCGTCGACAGACGGTGCGCGATGACGAACGACGTACGACCGTGCGCGAGCTTCGCCATCGCCTTCTGGATGAGCACCTCGGTCCGCGTGTCCACGGAACTCGTCGCCTCGTCGAGAACGAGGATCACCGGATCGGACAGGAACGCCCGGGCGATCGTGATGAGCTGCTTCTCACCCGCGCTCACCCCGGACCCCTCGTCGTCGATGACGGTGTCGTACCCGTCGGGCAGCGTCCGCACGAACCGGTCCGCGTGGGCCGCCCGAGCCGCCTCCTCGATCTCCCCGCGAGTCACCTCGGACGAGGCCCCGTACGCGATGTTCTCCGCGATCGTGCCCCCGAACAGCCAGGTGTCCTGCAGCACCATGCCGATGCCGGCCCGCAGTTCGTCGCGGGACATCGTGGCGATGTCGACCCCGTCGAGGGTGATCCGGCCGCCGGTGGTCTCGTAGAAGCGCATCAGCAGGTTCACGAGCGTCGTCTTGCCGGCGCCCGTCGGGCCCACGATCGCGACCGTGTGGCCCGGCTCCACCGACAGCGACAGGTCCTCGATGAGCGGCTTCTCCGGGTCGTACCGGAAGGAGACCCCCTCAAGGGCGACCCGCCCCCGCAGCTCCTTCGGACGCGCCCCCGTCACCGGGTCGGCCTCCTGCTCCTCGGCGTCGAGCAGCTCGAAGATCCGCTCCGCCGAGGCGACCCCGGACTGCACGAGGTTCGCCATGGAGGCGACCTGCGTGAGCGGCATGGAGAACTGCCGGGAGTACTGGATGAAGGCCTGTACGTCACCGATCGAGAGCGAGCCGGACGCGACGCGCAGCCCGCCCACCACCGCCACCAGCACGTAGTTGAGGTTCGACACGAACATCATCAGCGGCTGCATGACCCCGCTGTTGAACTGCGCCCGGAACCCGGCCTCGTACAGCTTGTCGTTCTCCTCGGCGAACTGCGCCGCCGACTCGTCCTGCCGTCCGAAGACCTTCACCAGGTTGTGCCCGGTGTACATCTCCTCGATGTGCGCGTTGAGCTTGCCGGTGGTGCGCCACTGCTGCACGAAGTGCGGCTGCGACCGCTTGCCCACCCGGGTCGCCACGACGAACGACAGGGGCACGGTGACGAGCGCGACGAGCGCGAGCAGCCACGACACGTAGAACATCATGATCAGCACGCCGACGATGGTCAGCAGCGAGTTGACGAGCTGGCCCATCGACTGCTGAAGGGTCTGCCCGATGTTGTCGATGTCGTTCGTGGCGCGGCTGAGCACCTCACCGCGCTGACGCTTGTCGAAGTAGGAGAGCGGCAGCCGCGACAGCTTGGTCTGCACGTCCTCGCGCATCTTGTACATCGTCAGGTTGACGGCCCGGTTCACCAGCCGCGTCGCGACCGCCATCAGCAGACCGGCCAGCAGGAACGCCACCAGCGCGATCCCCAGGACCTCCCCGACCGCCTCGAAGTCGATGCCCTGGCCCGGGGTGAAGTCCGTGCCCGAGAGCATGTCGGCCATCCCGCCGTCGCCGCGCTCCCGCATCGCCGCGAGCACCTCGGCCTTCGACTGCCCGGCGGGCAGCTCCCGTCCGACGACCCCCGCGAAGACCAGGTCGGTGGCCCGCCCCAGGATCTTCGGCCCGAGGACCGACAGGCCCACACTGCAGACCACGGCGGTGAGCATCACGTACAGCGTGGTGCGCTGCGGTTTGAACTGCGACAGCAGCCGTTTGCCCGACCCCTTGAAATCCATCGAGTGCTGGTCGGGTCCCGACCCGGCCAGCATGCGCCCCATGGGCCCGGCCATCAGGCTGCCTCCGCTTCCGTCAGCTGCGAGAGCACGATCTCCCGGTAGGTCTCGTTGTCCGCCATCAGCTCGTGGTGGCGGCCGGTCCCGACGACCCGGCCCTCGTCGAGGACCACGATCCGGTCGGCGTCGCGGATGGTCGACACCCGCTGGGCGACGATCACGACGGTCGCCTCGGCGGTCTCCCGCGCGAGCGCCGCACGCAGCGCCGCGTCCGTCGCGTAGTCGAGCGCCGAGAACGAGTCGTCGAAGAGATAGATCTCGGGACGCTGTACGAGGGTCCGGGCGATGGCGAGCCGCTGCCGCTGACCGCCGGACACGTTCGTGCCGCCCTGCGCGATCGTGGCGTCGAGCCCGTTCTCAAGCCCTTCCACGAACCCCTTGGCCTGCGCCACCTCCAGCGCGTGCCACAGCTCCTCGTCCGTGGCGTCCGGATTCCCGTACCGCAGGTTGGTCGCCACCGTCCCCGCGAACAGATACGGCTTCTGCGGTACGAGGCTCACCGTGCGCGCCAGCAGCCGCGGCCCGACCGTGCGGACGTCGACGCCGTCGACCAGCACCTGTCCGTCCGTGGCGTCGAACAGCCGGGGGACGAGCCCGAGGAGTGTCGACTTGCCGCTGCCGGTCGAACCGATCACCGCGGTCGTCTCCCCGGGCAGCGCCACCAGGTCGACGGCCTTCAGGACCGGCTCCTCGGCGCCCGGGTAGCGGAACCCGGCGCCGCGCAGTTCCAGATGACCGTGCCGCCGCAGCTCAAGGACCGGAGCCTTCGGCGGGACCACACTGCTGGAGGTCTCCAGGACCTCCTGGATGCGCTCGGCGCACACCTCCGCACGCGGCACCATCATGAACATGAAGGTGGCCATCATCACGGACATCACGATCTGCATGAGATAGGCGAGGAACGCGGTCAGCGCGCCGATCTGCATCCCGCCGCTGTCGATGCGGTGGGCGCCGAACCACACCACCGCGATCGACGAGACGTTCACCACGGTCATGACGATGGGGAACATCAGCGCCAGCATCCGCCCGGTGCCCAGCGACACCTCGGTGAGGTCGGTGTTCGCCTTGCGGAACCGCTCCTCCTCGTACGCGTCGCGCACGAAGGCACGGATGACGCGGTTGCCGGTGATCTGCTCGCGCAGCACGCGGTTCACGGTGTCCAGGCGCACCTGCATCGTGCGGAACAGCGGTCGCAGCCGGCGCACGATGAGGCTGACCGAGATGCCGAGCACCGGCACGACGGCGAGGAGCACCCCGGACAGCGGGACGTCCAGGCCGAGCGCCAGCACGATGCCGCCCACACACATGATCGGCGCCGACACCAGCAGCGTGAACGTCATCAGGGCCAGCATCTGCACCTGCTGGACGTCGTTCGTCGTACGGGTGATCAGGGAGGGCGCCCCGAAATGGCCCAGCTCACGCGCGGAGAACGACTGCACCCGGTCGAAGACGGCCGCCCGCAGGTCCCGGCCGACCGCGGAGGCCGTACGGGCGCCGTAGTAGACGGCGCCGATGTTGCAGACGACCTGGGCCAGCGAGATGCCGATCATCAGGGCGCCGAAGGAAAGGATGTAACCCGTGTCGCCCTTCACGACACCGTTGTCGATGATGTCGGCGTTCAGGGTGGGCAGGAAAAGCGTGGCGCAGGTCTGCAGGAACTGGAGCAGGACGAGCAGGCCGATGGGTTTCTTGTACGGGGTGAGATAGGTACGCAGAAGTCTTATGAGCACGCTGGGTCTCTCGGGGTCGGCGGCGGGGCGGTTGGTTGCCCTTGGCCCCCATCGTCGAACACTCCCCCCGTGTTACCTCAACTGATTAACCCAAGAGAGGGCCAAGAACGGAGAGGGGATCGGTCCGAAGTCGTAGGCCGCCCGAGACGCCCCGCGCCACCGGGTCCCCGATGGCCCCAGAGGCTCTCAGGACCGGAAGGCGCCCGGGTGGGTCTGGTTGCGCACCGACACGTACTGCTGCCGCACCGCCTGTCCCACCGCCAGCTCCTCGCCCGGCTCCAGGACCTGCGCCGCCGCGCCCTGCCAGACCGGCGGCAGACCCGGCTGGATCGTGCCCTGCTGGACACCGAGCGCCCAGGCGGCCTGCCGGGCCGCGCCGATCGCCGCGTAGTCCGCGGGCTGCGGCACCACGATCTGCGTACCGAGCAGCGCGGGCGCGCACGCCTGTACGGCGTTCAGCTCCGCGGCCTGGCCCAGCAGGAAGATCCGCCGTACCTCGACGCCCCGCTTGCGCAGCACGTCCAGGGCGTCGGCGAGCCCGCACAGCATGCCCTCGAAGGCGGCCCGCGCCAGATGCTCGGGCTTCATCGACTCGCGCCGCAGCCCGGCCAGCGTGCCCGCCGTGTGCGGCAGGTTCGGCGTCCGCTCACCCTCCAGATACGGCAGCATGACGAGCCCGTGGGAACCGGGCGTCGACTTCATCGCCAGATCCGACAGGGCCTCCAGGTCGGGTACGCCCAGCAGTTCGGCGGCCCCGCGCAGGGCCCGTACGGCATTGAGGGTGGTGACGACCGGCAGGTGCATGCCGGTCGCGTCCGCGAGCGAGGTGATCATTCCGGAGGAGTCGACCAGCGCCTCGTGGTGGACGGCCATCACGGAACCGGAGGCGCCGAGCGACACCACCGCGTCCCCGAGACCGATGCCCAGACCGAAGGCCGCCGCCATCGTCTCGCCCGTGCCCGCCGAGATCAGCAGCCCCTCGGGGGTCGTCCCCGCGGCCTCCCACGGCCCGAGCACATCGGGCAGCAACGCCTGGTGGCCGAGCGCCAGTTCCACCAGATCCGGCCGGTACGCGCCGGTCGCCGCCGACCAGTACCCGGTGCTGGAGGCGCCGCCCCGGTCGGTGGTGCGGCGGGCGGGCCTGCCGAGCAGCTGCCACACCAGCCAGTCGTGCGCCTGGAGCAGCATCGCGGTGCGCGCCGCCGCCTCGGGCTCGGTCCGCGCGAGCCAGCGCAGCTTCGTCACCGGCTGGGCGGCCTGCGGCACCGACCCCACGGCCTGCGCCCAGGCCTCCCGCCCGCCGAGCGCGTCGACGAGATCGGCGGCGGCGACCTGGGCACGCTTGTCCCCGCCGACCATCGCCGGGCGGATGGTGTTGCCCTGGCTGTCGACGGGGACGAGGCCGTTCTGCTGTGCGGACACGCCGATGGCCTGGACGCCCTCCAGGAGCCCGCCGCCCGCGGCCTCGCCCAGGGAGAGCAGCCAGGCCTGCGGGTCGACGTCCGAGGGCCGGGAGCCCTCCGCCGGGCCGTCCAACGGATGCGGGGCATACCCCTGCCGGAGTACGGCCCCGCTGTCCGCGTCGCAGACGACGATGCGTGTGAAATCGGGCGAACTGTCCAACCCGGCGACTATCCCCATGGCGGAAATTCTGCCGCATCGCGGCACCGACTCGGGCCGTGGGCGTCGTCGGGGTGCCCCCGGCCCGGTGCCCACGGGTGCGTGGGGAGTGGGGCTAGGTGTTGCTCGTACCCCAGTCGTCCTCGGGGCGGGTGCCGTTCGCGTTGCGTTCGCGCAGGGAGCGGACCCGCTCGGAGACCGAGTCGGGGACCCGGTCGCCGACCTTCTCGCTCACCACGTGGAACGCCTTCCCGGCGAACTGCCGTCCCTGCTGGGCCGCCGACTCGGCGGTGTTGCGCACCGCCGGGTTCTGCGAGACCTGCCGGGCGGTCTTCCTCAGTTGCTCGTAGCGTTCGCGCCCGGCGCGTGTGCCGAGCACGTATCCCAGAGCCATTCCGACGACGAACGTGAGCCGGTAGCGCATGGGGCCACCCTTCCTCTTGTGAGTCGGTCCTTTGCGGCGGCGTCGGTCGCGGGCGGGTTACCGATTGGCGGAGCACCCCCCTGCTTGCGCTAATGTATGTGTCGCAGCGAGCGCACGCCCTCTGGCGAATACCCAGGGAGCTACGTTCGATGCAAACGAGGCAATCCCCTGTAGCTCAATTGGCAGAGCAGCCGGCTGTTAACCGGCAGGTTACTGGTTCGAGTCCAGTCGGGGGAGCTTCGGTCTTCCGTAGCTCAATTGGCAGAGCAGCCGGCTGTTAACCGGCAGGTTACTGGTTCGAGTCCAGTCGGGAGAGCAGTGCGGACGAGGACCCCATGGACTCCATCGGGGTCCTTTTTCATGCCCTCGGGAACCGCTGCGTCCCAGGTGAGGTCCTAGAGGGCAGGCGAAGCCGACCATCCGAAGCAGGAGATCGTATGAGCGGCTATGCTGCGGCAGACGGCGCGCACACATGTGCGCGACGCGCCGTAATGGGGCGGTAGCTCAGCCGGTTAGAGCAGCGGACTCATAATCCGCCGGCCGTGGGTTCGAGTCCCACCCGCCCCACCTGCGCAGGTTCTTGGCCTGCGGAAACGTTCCCCTTTGATGGTCGGAGCGTCGACTTCGAGGCCTTGGGCGACGGGGGTCTCAACCTTTGCCGCGACCGTCTGCTGTCGCGCGTGATCACTCGCGGTGGCCGCAGCGCCGGTAACTGTGATCGGCGCCCGGGGCAGGGGCCGGTAGGCGCATGCGGTGATCCCTTGAGCGCGGTCGGCTGATCGTTCAGGCATGTGTTCGGTGCGGAACTCCGCCGGTGAGGCGGCAGACTTCGGTGGATGCCGCAGATCCCGTACCCGACGCCCGGTGGCAACGTGTGGCTTCGGGGGTTCCGCCGCAGCCGTACCGTGCCCTGATGTCGGGCAGGGGACAGACGAGCCGTGGTACGTGGTGAGGAGCGACGGGGACATGCATCAGGTTTCGGCTCTGCGGGCTGAACTCGCCCGGCCGGTCCGGCTGCGCACCACCGACCTGGACGAGGCCCGGCAGGTCATCCGGCAGAACTTCTACAGCAATGTGGTCGATCTGCTCCAGCCGTCACCGGTCCTGTCCGGGCACTTCGCGGTGAGCAGGCTGCGCCGGGTGACGATCGGTGCGCTGCAGTTCGGTGCGGATCTGCGCATGCGCTTCGGTGAACTGACCGCCTACCACGTCGACGTGCCGCTGACCGGGTCCATGGTGTGGCACCAGGGAGGCCTCGATCCGCTCCTGGCCACGGTGGACGAGGCTGCGGTCTTCCAGCCCGGCCGCACCACGGTGCTGGACCGGTGGGACGGTGACTGCCGACTTCTCGCCGTCAAGATCGAACGCCCCGAACTGGAGCTTCAGCTGGAGCGACTGCTCAACGCCCCGGTACGGCTGCCCCTTCGGCTGGAACCCGCCATGGACATCTCCCGCGGCCCGGGGCGCAGCTGGGCCCGGCTGGTCCGGATGGTGGCGGAGGACGCACAGACTTCCCAGGGGCTCGTCCGTCACGACCTGGTGGCCGACCGACTGCACGAGGCGGTGGTGACAGGACTGTTGCTGGCGGCCGATCACCCTTATCGGGAACGCCTGGCGCGGCCGGTCCCGCCCAGCCGTCCCGCCCCGGTCAAACGCGCCATCGACGCCATGGAGGCGCACCCGGAGCATCCGTTCACCGTGTCGGCCCTTGCCGAGATCTCCGGAGTGGGCATCCGGCAATTGCAGGAGGGGTTCCGCCAGCACGCCGGTATGCCCCCCATGGACTACCTGCGCCGGATACGGCTGGCCCGCGTCCATGAGGAACTGCGCCGCAAGGAACCCGGTCAGGTGACCGTCACCGATGTCGCCCACCGCTGGGGCTTCACCCACCGGGGCAGGTTCGCCGGCGCCTACCGTCGACGCTACGGCGTGACGCCCTCGGCCACCCTGCACAAGACGCAGGGGTAGGCGGCCACGACCTGCCGCGCGACGAGCCGCCGGGCCGTCCCCGCTCTCGTCGCGCGGCGGTTGTGGCGGGGCATCACGGCGGTCCACCCGGCGCGATCTTCCACACCCGGGTCGCCACCTGCAGGTTGAGCCGCTCCTCGGCGTTCGCGAGGTCTCTCCCGCTGATGTCGTGAATGCGCTTGGGCCGATAGCGCAGCGTGCTGCGGTGAATGCGCAGGGATGCCGCGGTCTCGTCGTAGTTGCCGCCGCAGTCGAAGTACCGGGACAGGGTCTCCACCATGGACGTCTTGTGCCAGGCGTCGTAGTCGATGAGCTGTCCGAGCCACTCGTCGACGAACGTCTTCAGTTCTCGGTGGTCGTTCCCGGGGCCCAGAATGCGATAGAGGCCGAGCTCGTCGAAGAACGTGGTGCCGTAGCGCTCACGGGACCGACCGCGCACGGTCAGGGCGCGCTGTGCGTCCCGGTAGCCGCGGGGAATGGCGTCCGGGGAGGCGCACCGGGCGCTCACCCCGATCGTTCCGGACGGTGCGCCGGTCTCGCGGGCGAGCGCCTCGTACAGCGCGTGGGCGTGCGGCCTGGCGTCGGTGATCAGGATGACGTGGTCGGAACGCCAGGTCAGCAGCGCGCGCATACCCACCTCGGAGGCCGCTCGGCCGACGGTCCGGGCGAAGGAGTCGTCCGCGGTCCGGTCCGACCACCGCACCGCGACGACGTACTGGCTGCGGTGCAGGTCGTGCCCGGCCGCCTCGGAACGGGCGTAGGTGCTTGCCTCGGCCGTCCCGGCCAGCAGATCGTCGACCAGCTCGCGGTGCAGTCTCAGCTCCACTTCGGCCAGATCGCGCAGGTGCGTCAGTTCCAGGGCGAGCGACGTCGCCGCGTCGTTCAGTGCGAGCACGGTGTGCTCGTCGGCCTCGCCGTCGGGGTCGACCAGGGCCAGCACGCCCAGGATCTCGTCGTGCGGGCGGACCAGGGTGATGAGCCGGTTCTTGATCCGCACCGGTCCGGCCTCCCGGGCGACGGCGTTGAGCAGTTCGTCCTGACGTACGGGGTCCGGTTCCGGATAGGGGTCCGGGCGGCCGGGGCCGGTCCATGACCTCGGCCGGCCGAAGCGGTCCTCGACCAGCGCCGGGAGTCCGGTGATCCGGTGCAGTGCGCGGGTGACGGCCTTCTCGCCACCGCCCGAAGCGGCGATGTCGGCCATGAGAGCGTGGGCGGCCCGCTGATACCCCAGCTCGGCCACGACGCGGATCAGCTGCAGCTGCAGGGCCGTGCGTTCCTTCCGCAGCCGGTGCAGCTCCCGTGCTTCCTCGCGTCGACGGCGCTGCGTGAAGGCGAGGGAAAGAGCGGCGGTGGTGTGTCCGACAAGCGCGGTGAGCAGGGAGCGCTCCGCCTCGGTGGGCCGGGAAGGGGACGTCACCACGAGGTAGCCACGGATTCCCTCGACACCGCGCAGTCCCAGGGCCCGCCCCCAGGATCCGCCGGACACGCGCACGGGACCGTCGTCGCCGGCCAGGTCCCGCAGCCTCCGGCCCAGGCCCGGGGCAGGGGCCGCTCCCGTCGGGTCAGGGACCAGTTCGCCATCCACTTCGAGGTATCCGGCCACAGCTCTGTACGGTCCGGTGGCGGCTACGTGACCCATGGCGAGGCGCAGGATGTCGCCTTCGTCGGGAGTGCCGAGCAGGACGCGGGAGAACTCCGTCAATGCGTCGAGTGCGTGCCCGACCGAGGTCCGAGCGGGTGAGCAGAGCTCTCTCCGCGGGGCCGCGGGGAGCAGCCGGGCGCTGCCTTTCGAGAGCCTGTCGTCACGAGCGGCGCGGCGGTGGTGCTGGTGGTGGGGCTGGTGGTGCGTTCTGCTGTCGGCCATGGGATCTTTCCCCGTTCGCCTGAGCCCTCAGGAGGCAAGCAGTGGGCTGTGGACCCGTTCCACAGGCCGGCTCATTCAAACTGTTCGAGTTCCTCCTCTGATACTCCCAGGACGACCGGACCCCCGCATTTCTGACCTGCCGGGCTCAGGCGCGCAGCGGCCCGGCTCATCACGCTGGGGAGGTGTTCGAGAGCGTCCTGCGCACTGTGGGACGGGCGACGACCGCACGGCCCGAGCCGGTACGAGGCCGTCGTGTCCGCGGAGCCCGCCCGCGCAGGCTGAACGGCGTGCCGCAGGCCACCGGCGGAGGTTCCGTCCGCCGTACCTGAACCCATGTGCGTCCGCCGTACCCAAAAACCAACGTGCTCCGGAGAGTCGGTGCGGGAGGCCGCACCGGGAGGAGTTCCTATGTCGAAGGCAGTGGGTATCGACCTGGGCACCACCAACTCGGTGATCGCCGTCTGGGAGGGCGGCGAGCCGACAGTCGTGCCCAACAGCGAGGGCAACCGCACGACACCGTCCGTGGTCGCCTTCACCGACACCGGGGAGCGCCTGGTGGGCCAGCTGGCCCGGCGCCAGGCGATCCTCAACCCCAAGGGCACCATCTACTCGGCCAAGCGGTTCATCGGCCGGCACTTCAACGAGATCTCCGACGAGGCCAAGGCGGTGGCGTACGACGTCGTCGAGGGCGACGGCGGCGCGGCCCGCTTCGAGGTACGCGACAAGCTCTACGCGCCGGAGGAGATCAGCGCGCAGGTGCTGCGCAAACTCGCCGACGACGCCTCCAAACAACTCGGGGAACGCGTCACGGAGGCGGTCATCACGGTGCCCGCCTACTTCAACGACGCACAGCGCACCGCCACCAAGGACGCGGGCCGGATCGCGGGCCTGGAGGTGCTGCGGATCATCAACGAGCCGACGGCCGCCGCCCTCGCGTACGGCATGGACAAGAAGGAGCACGAGACCGTCCTCGTCTTCGACCTGGGCGGCGGCACCTTCGACGTGAGCATCCTCGATGTCGGTGACGGCGTGGTGGAGGTGCGCTCCACAGCCGGCGACAGCCACCTGGGCGGGGACGACTTCGACCGGCGTCTGGTCGATCACCTGGCGGACGGCTTCCAGAAAGAGAACGGCATCGACCTGCGCAAGGACCCGCAGGCCCTGCAACGCCTGTTCGAGGCGGCGGAGAAGGCCAAGACCGAGCTCAGTTCGGTGACGCAGACGCAGGTCAGCCTGCCGTTCATCACCGCCGACGCCGCAGGTCCCAAACACCTCACCGACTCCGTCATGCGGTCCACGTTCGAGCAGATCACCAGCGACCTGGTGGAGCGGTGCCTGGGACCGGTCCAGCAGGCCATGGGCGACGCCAAGGTCGGCGAGAGCGACATCGACGAGGTCATCCTCGTCGGCGGTTCCACCCGTATCCCCGCTGTCCAGGCCCTTGTGCGCCGGCTGACCGGCGGCAAGGAGCCGAACATGAGCGTCAACCCCGACGAGGTCGTGGCGCTCGGCGCCGCGATCCAGGCCGGGGTGCTCAAGGGCGAGGTCAAGGACGTCCTGCTGCTCGACGTCACCCCCCTGTCGCTGGGCGTGGAGACCCGCGGCGGTGTGATGACGAAGATCATCGAACGCAACACCACCATCCCGGTGCGCCGCAGCGAGACCTTCTCCACCGCCGAGGACAACCAGCCGGCCGTCGATGTGGTGGTCCTCCAGGGCGAGCGCGAGCGGGCGGCCGACAACCGGGTGCTCGGCCGGTTCCAGCTCACCGACATCCGGCCGGCGCCGCGCGGCGAACCACAGATCGAGGTCGTCTTCGACATCGACGCCAACGGCATCCTTGAGGTCAAGGCCCGCGACCGGGACACCGGCAAGGAACAGGGCATCACCATCAGCGAGAGCTCCAACCTGGACCGCGGCGAGGTCGAACGCATGGTCCAGGAGGCCGAGCGCAACCAGGGCGAGGACCAGGCACTGCGGGAGGCCGTCGACGCCCGCAACGAGCTCGACGCCGTCGCCTACCAGGTCGAGAAGCGTCTCGCCGAACTCGGCGACGCGGCGCCGGGGCACGAGAAGGCCCGTGCCGAGATGCTCGTGTCCGACGCCCGGGCGGCGGTCGAGGAAGAGGCGGGCGTGGAGCGCACGCGGCCTCTGACCTCCGAACTCCAGCAGGTACTCGCCGGGCTGGCGGCTCACCAGGACACCGCCGCCACGGGAGGTCCGGGCCGGACGACGGCCACCGGGGACGGGGCGGCCGGCAGCCCGGGCGGCGGTGACGACGACATCATCGACGCCGAGTTCGACAAGGACTGAGGAATCGCCATGCCGATCCACTCAGGGGAACCCGGCCCGGCCGTGTCCGGGCAGACCGATCCGGCTCCGGAGGGCGCTGTGAGCCCTCCCCCCGAGAACCCGCCGCGCTCGGATCCGCCGACCGAGCGGGGGACCGCCACGGACGAGGCGCCCCGCCCCTACGCGGCCGGCGCAGACACACCGTCCGAAGGCGAGTACTCCACCGAGCTCCGCGAACTGGAGGACCGCTGGCGCCGCGCGCTCGCCGATCTCGACAACCTGCGCAAGCGCCACACCAGGGAGTTGGAGCGGGAGCGGACGGTGGAGCGATCCCGTACGGCTGCCGCCTTCCTGCCCGTCCTCGACAACCTCGAACTCGCCCTGGCCCACGCCGGCGCCGAGGCGGGCGCGGTCGTGGAGGGCGTTCGGGCGGTCCGCGACCAAGCGGTGAACGTCCTCGAACTCCTCGGCTACCAGCGGCACGCGGAGACCGGCGTCGCCTTCGACCCGGCCCAGCACGAGGTGATCGGCGTCGTCCAGGACCCCGACGCCCCACCGGGCACCGTCGTCGAGGTGCTGCGCCCGGGCTACGGGGACGGAGAACGACAGCTCAGGCCTGCCGCCGTGACCGTCGCGAAGCGGGAGTGACCGGTCATGGCACAGGACTTCTACGAGGTGCTGGGAGTGTCCCGCACCGCGAGCCAGGACGAGATCCAGCAGGCGTACCGCAGGCTCGCCCGCAAGAGCCACCCCGACGTCAACAAGGATCCCGGGGCGGAGGAACGCTTCAAGGACCTCAACGAGGCGTACAGCGTCCTGTCGGATCCGAAGACCCGGGCCCGTTACGACCGGTTCGGAGAGGACTTCCGCAAGATCCCCGAGGACTACGAGGAACGGGTCGCGGCGGGCGCGGGCAGCGGCTTCCGCGCCCGGACCACCTCGGGCGCGGGTGGCCCCCGGGTCCGGTACTCCACCGGCTTCGGCGACGACTTCGCGGCGGAGGGTGTCGACATCGAGGACCTTCTCGGCTCGCTCTTCGGAGCGGGCGCCGCCGGGGGTGTGCCGGGAGCCGACCAGGAGGCCGAACTGCCGCTCACCGTCGAGGAGGCGTACCGGGGCGGCCGTCGTACCGTCACACTCGCCGGCCCCGCCGGGCAGCCGAGGCGTTACGAGGTCGAGGTGCCGCCGGGCGTCACCCACGGGCAGCGCATCAGGCTGGCGGGCGAGGGCGGCCGGGGAAGCGGTGACGCCGCCGGGGGCGACCTGTACCTGAGGGTGCGCATCCGGCCTCATCCGCGGTTCCGGCTGGACGGCCGCGACGTGCACGTCCAGCTCCCCGTCGCCCCCTGGGAGGCGGCACTGGGGGCGACCGTGCCGGTACCGACTCCGGCCGGCGGCACGGCCAAGGTCACGGTACCCGCCGGCTCGTCCAGCGGCCGGCGGCTGCGGCTGCGCGGCGAGGGCATGCCGCATCCGCGCGGCGTCGACGGTGACCTGTACGCCGAACTGCGCATCATGGTGCCGCCCACCCTCGACGACCGGGAACGCGAACTGTTCGAGGAGCTCGCCGCCACCTCCTCGTACGACCCCAGGAGGACGCGATGAACCACCGACCCGCGCAAGGGGCAGGCATCGCCGTCCGGTACGCCCTCGTGGCCTCACCCGGCCTTTCCCTGGACGCCGTGGCCCGTCGCTCGGGCCTGCATCCCGACCTTGTCCGCCGGTTCGTCGCCCTCGGCCTGCTCGACGCCGGACGCGACGGCGCGGGGCGCCTGGTGTTCGGCCCCACGGCCCCGGCGGACCTCGCCCGCATCCAGCGGCTGCGCTCCGGACTCTGCCTCAACTACGCATCCATCGGCCTGGTGCTCGACCTGCTCGACCGCATCAGCCTGCTCGAATCCGCCCTGCGCGACCGGGATACGAGGAGTGACACACCCCCATGGACATGAACCGCCTCACCCAGAAATCGCAGGAAGCCCTCCAGGAAGCCCAGAGCGCAGCCGCCCGCATGGAACAGACCGAGGTCGACGGGGAGCACCTGCTGCTCGCGCTCCTCGACCAGGAGGACGGCCTGATCCCGCGCCTGCTGCAACAGGCGGGCACCGAGCCGGAGAACCTGCGCACGGCCGTGCGCGAGGAACTCTCCCGCCGCCCGAAGGTGACCGGCCCCGGCGCGGCCCCCGGCCAGGTCTTCGTGACCCGGCGCCTCGGCCGCCTGCTGGATACGGCCGAACGGGAGGCCAGACGACTCAAGGACGAGTACGTGTCCGTCGAACACCTCCTGCTCGCCCTGGCCGAGGAAGGCTCCGCGACCGCGGCCGGACGACTGCTCAACCAGGCGGGCGTCACCAGGGACACGTTCCTCGACGCGCTCACCCAGGTCCGCGGCAACCAGCGTGTCACCTCCGCCAATCCCGAAGTCGCCTACGAGGCCCTGGAGAAGTACGGCCGCGATCTCGTCGCCGAGGCCAAGGGCGGCAGGCTCGACCCGGTCATCGGCCGGGACGCCGAGATCCGCCGCGTCACCCAGATCCTCAGTCGCAAGACCAAGAACAACCCCGTCCTCATCGGCGACCCCGGCGTCGGCAAGACCGCCATCATCGAAGGCCTCGCCCAGCGCATCGTCCGCGGAGACGTGCCCGAAGGGCTCCGCGACAAGGTCGTGTTCGCCCTCGACATGGGCTCGCTGGTCGCCGGTGCCAAGTACCGCGGTGAGTTCGAGGAACGCCTCAAGGCCGTGCTCAGCGAGGTCAAGGCCGCGCAGGGACGCATCCTGCTCTTCGTCGACGAGCTCCACACCGTCGTGGGAGCGGGCGCCGCCGAAGGAGCCATGGACGCGGGAAACATGCTCAAGCCGATGCTCGCGCGCGGCGAACTGCACATGATCGGCGCCACCACCCTCGACGAGTACCGCAAGCACATCGAGAAGGACGCCGCCCTCGAACGCCGCTTCCAGCAGGTCCTGGTCGACGAGCCGAGCGTGGAGGACACCATCTCCATCCTGCGCGGACTGCGCGAACGCCTGGAGGTCTTCCACGGCGTCAAGATCCAGGACACCGCACTGGTCTCCGCGGCGACCCTCAGCCACCGCTACATCACCGACCGGTTCCTCCCCGACAAGGCCATCGACCTCGTCGACGAGGCATGCGCCCGGCTGCGTACCGAGATCGACTCGATGCCCGCCGAACTCGACGAGATCACCCGCCGGGTGACGCGCCTGGAGATCGAGGAGGCGGCCCTGTCCAAGGAGACCGATCCCGCCAGCCGAACCCGCCTGGAGGAGCTGCGCAAAGAGCTGGCCGACCTGCGCGGCGAGGCCGATGCCCGGCACGCGCAGTGGGAGGCCGAACGGCAGGCCATCCGCCGCGTGCAGGAACTGCGGCAGGAACTGGAGCAGACCCGCCAAGAGGCGGAAGAGGCCGAACGCGCCTACGACCTCAACCGTGCGGCCGAACTCCGCTACGGCCGCCTCCAGGACCTGGAGCGCCGGCTCGCCGCGGAGGAGGAACAACTGGCCGCCAAACAAGGGCAGAACCGGCTGCTGCGCGAGGTCGTCACCGAGGAGGAGATCGCCGAGATCGTCGCCGCCTGGACGGGCGTTCCCGTCGCCCGCCTCCAGGAGGGCGAACGCGAGAAACTGCTGCGCCTCGACGAGATCCTGCGCGAGCGCGTCATCGGCCAGGACGAGGCCGTCCGGCTCGTCGCCGACGCCATCATCCGTGCCCGCTCCGGCATCCGCGACCCGCGCCGCCCCATCGGCTCGTTCATCTTCCTCGGCCCCACCGGCGTCGGGAAGACCGAACTGGCCAAGACTCTCGCCCGGGCCCTGTTCGACTCCGAGGACAACATGGTCCGCCTCGACATGAGCGAGTACCAGGAACGGCACACCGTCAGCCGGCTCATGGGGGCACCACCCGGATACGTCGGCTACGAGGAGGGCGGCCAGCTCACCGAAGCCGTACGCCGCAAGCCGTACTCGGTCGTGCTGTTCGACGAGATCGAGAAGGCGCACACCGACGTCTTCAACACCCTGCTGCAGCTCCTCGACGACGGCCGCATCACCGACGCCCAGGGCCGCACCGTCGACTTCCGCAACGCCGTGATCATCATGACGTCCAACATCGGCTCCGAGCACCTCCTCGACGGCGCCACGGCCGAGGGGGAGATCAAGCCGGAGGCCCGAGCCCTGGTGATGGGCGAGCTGCGCGGGCACTTCCGCCCCGAGTTCCTCAACCGCGTCGACGACATCGTGCTGTTCAAGCCGCTCGGTGAGCGGCAGATCGAGCGGATCGTGGACCTGCAGTTCGACGAACTGCGGCAGCGGCTCGCCGAACGCCGTATCACCGTCGAACTCACCGACGCCGCCCGCGAGGTGATCGCCCACCAGGGCTACGACCCGGTGTACGGGGCACGGCCACTGCGCCGCTACATCTCGCACGAGGTCGAGACACTCGTCGGACGCGCGCTGCTGCGGGGCGACGTCCAGGACGGCGCGACGGTCCGCGTCGACGCCGACCACGGAGAACTGGTGGTGACCTACGACCGGCGGGACGCGGCGCGGGAGGCGAGGGCGGCGTGAACACCACCGCGACGGTGACGGTCACCTGCCCGCACTGCGGACGCGCCAACAGGATTCCCGTGGCCGCCGAAGGGAGCCCGAAGTGCGGCCACTGCACACAGCCGCTGCCCTGGATCGTGGACGCGGGCGACGACGACTTCGCCGAGGTCGTCGAGCGGGCCACCGTGCCGGTCGTCGTCGACCTCTGGGCCACCTGGTGCGGTCCCTGCCGCATGGTCAGCCCCGCCCTCGAACAGGTCGCCCGCGACCTCGCCGGACGGATCAAGCTCGCCAAGGTCGACGTCGACAAGAACCCGCGGCTCAGTCAGCGGTTCGAAGTGCAGGCCGTACCGACCCTGCTCGTCCTGGACCGGGGCCGGACGCTCGCCAGGCAGGCCGGTGCGGCACCCGCACAGGTCCTGCGCCGGTGGGTCGAGCAGGCGCTGGAGGACCGGCGGACCGCGGCGGGAGGCTGAACACGGGCGGGCCGACCACCACGTGGGCGGAACGCGGCCCCGACCCGGACCGGCCGGCCTCCTCGCGCAGCGGTTCCAGACGGAAGGAGAACCCCCATGTCCACGATTCCCGACCCGCACCTGCAGATGGTGCGCCCCGTCACGCCGCGTACCCCCCAGGGCTGCGAGGAGTGCCTCAAGGAGGGCTCCCCCTGGGTGCACCTGAGGCTCTGCCTCACGTGCGGGCGCGTCGGCTGCTGCGACTCGTCGCCCCGCAGGCACGCCAGATGGCACGCGCAGAACGCCGCCCACCCCGTCGTGCGGTCCTTCGAGCCCGGCGAGGACTGGCGCTGGTGCTACGTCCATGAGGCCCTGGTCTGATGAGCGGGGCCGAGCACCGGCACGGCGCGGTCCACGAGACACCGGACCAGGGCGGGGCGTTCCCGCGCCTGACGCCGCAGCAGCTCCGTGAGCTGGCCACGCAGGGTGAGCACCGCAAGACCCACGGGGGTGAGGTCCTGTACCGCGAGGGCGAGCCGTTCCGGGAGTTCGTCGCGATCCTCAGCGGGACCGTGGAGATCCTCCAGGACCCCGGCGGGCCCGAGGAGCGCACGGTGGCCGTGCACGGACCCGGCAGGTTCCTGGGTGAACTCGGGCTGCTGGAGGGCGAGGTGGCGTTCGACACGGCCGTGGTGCGTGAGGCGGGCGAGATCCTGGCGGTACCGGCGGAGCCGCTACGCCTCCTGGTGGGCCGCGACCCCGTCCTCGGCGACCTCATCCTCCGCGCCTACCTGGGCCGCAGGTATCTGCTCATCGGACTCGGCGCCGGCTTCCGGATCCTGGGGTCGTGCTACTCGCCCGACACGCTGCGGCTGCGTGAGTTCGCCGCCCGCAACCGGCTGCCCCACCGCTGGGTCGACTTGGAGAAGGACAAGGAGGCGGAGTCACTGCTGCGCCGGTTCTCCATCCGTCCCGAGGAGACTCCGGTGGTCCTCTGGAAGGGCGAGCGGATCCTGCGCAATCCGAGCAACGCCGAACTCGCCCGGCTCATCGGGCTGCCCGCTCCCTCCCCGGAGCCGGGGCGGTGCGACGTGATGGTGGTCGGCGCGGGCCCGGCGGGACTCGCCGCGGCCGTGTACGGCGCCTCCGACGGACTCCGCACCGTCACCGTCGACGCCGTGGCCACCGGAGGCCAGGCCGCCACCTCGTCCCGCATCGAGAACTACCTCGGCTTCCCCTCGGGCGTCTCCGGGGGCGAGCTAGTCGAACGCGCGGTGCTCCAGGCCCGCAAGTTCGGTGCCCGCCTCATGGTGCCGGCCGAGGTCGACGGGCTCACGCCGCAGGACGACGAGTACGAGATCTCCTTCACCGACGGGTCCCGGACGCGGGCCGGCGCCGTGGTGCTCGCCTCGGGCGTGTGGTACCGCAGGCTGGAGGTGCCCGGCATCGACCGCCTGGAGGGCGTCAGTGTTTACTACGCGGCGACCGTCCACGAGGCCGGCCTCTGCCGGGCGGACCCGGTCGCCGTGGTGGGCGGCGGCAACTCCGCCGGCCAGGCGGCGCTGTTCCTCGCGAACCACGCCTCCCGGGTCCACCTCCTGGTCCGCGGAGGTGACCTCAACGCGGACATGTCGCGCTACCTGGTGGACCAGGTGACACGGCACCCGAAGATCGAGGTGCTCCTGCGCACCGAGGTCCGGGGCGTCACCGGGGAGGAGAAGCTGGAGTCGCTGACCGTGCGGGACAACGCCGGTGGCGAGCGCCGCGAACTGCCGGCCAAGGCGCTCTTCGTGTTCATCGGGGCCAGGCCGCGTACGGATTGGCTCAGAGGAGTGCTGGCCCTGGACGAGAAGGGCTTCGTCCTCACCGGCGCCGATGCCCGGGCGGCGGCCGACGCGGCCCGGTGGGACCCGCTCGGCCGTGGGCCGCTGCTGCTGGAGACCACACTTCCCGGAGTGTTCGCCGCCGGTGACGTCAGAAGCGGCTCGGTCAAACGGGTGGCCTCGGCGGCGGGCGAGGGAGCCATGGCGATCCGCCTCGTGCACGAGCACCGGGAAAAGGCGGGCGCCCTGGTCCGCACCGTCGGCCCCGAGGGGCCTCGCCCGACCGGGTGACCGCGGTGCAAGGCCCCCGGCACCTCGACGTTACTCCCGGACATCCTGTGGGAACCCGTGATCGCCTGTGCAGCCGACGAGAGGGGCCCAGTCATGCCGGAGTCGTCCCAGAGCGTTACGGTCGTGGCTCTCCTGGCGGATCCGGACGCGCCGACGGAGATCGCGCGGCGCATGGCCCGGACACTTCCCGCCCGGCTCGCCGACAAGTCGGGCCCCGGGCGACGGTTCGAGGTCGAGGTGGTCAGTGAGCCCTTCACCTCGGGGACCGAGGACCCGCCGACGCTGATGCGCCGGATCATGGACCGTGGAAGGGCGGAGGACTGGGACATCGTGGTGGCCCTCACCGACCTTCCGCTGCACGCACACGGGCGCAAGCTCGTCGTGAACCTGAGTCACGAGCACGGCCTGGTGCTGCTGTCACTGCCTTCGTTGGGCGGTCTGCGGCTGCAGAAGAGGGCCCGGCTAGCCGTGGAGGAGGCCGTGCTCGGCTTGACGGGTCCGCGGGCCGCCGGGGCGCAGGCGCCGCCACGGGAGCCGCCGCTGCCCGCGCCCTTCAACGGGCGCCTCACACCCGTTCATCCGAGTCCGGTCGATGAGGACGAGACCGCCGATCTGCGCTACGTCGTCAGCGGGCCGCGCGGTTACCTGCGGATCCTCGGCGGTATGGTCCGCGCCAACCGGCCGTGGCGGCTGGTGCCGGGCTTGTCGAAAGCTCTGGCGGCCGCACTCGCCACGGGGGCGGTCGCCACCGTGAACTCCACCGTCTGGAGCCTGGCCGAGGCCCTGAGCACGCCCCGTCTCATGATCGCCACGGTCGGATCTGTCGTGATCATGATCGGCTGGCTGATCGTGGACGCCAACCTGTGGCATCGGCCGGCGGCGTCCACGCGGGAAGCGAAACAGAAGGCGAGGCTCTACAACGCCTCGACGGTCCTGACCGTGGGTCTCGGAGTGCTCGTCTGCTACGTGGGGCTGCTGGTCATCAATCTGGTGTGGGCGCTGTTCATCCTCAACGACCAGGTGTTCGCCTCCATGACGCGGTCCCCGCTGGACGCCACGGACTACTGGACGCTGTCATGGTTCGTCGCCTCGACCGCCACCGTCGGCGGCGCGCTGGGATCTGGCCTGGAGAGCGACGAGGCGATCCGGGCGGCGGCCTACTCCAAACGCGAACAGGAACGTCGTCAGCTGCTCCAGGACGACGGCGAGGACCGGCCCGCGAAGTGAACCCGCACCGGCTGCCACAGCCACTTCCGTGCCGTACGTCGGCGCGCGCCGGATCAGTCGGCGTCCAGCATGCCCGCGAGGAGGCGCAGGCGTTCGGCGTCGGGGCTGTCGTCGGCGGCTGTGCAGACGATGAGAGCGGGGCCCGGTGCGCCCGGTATCGGGTATGCGTCCCAGTCCAGGTTCAGAGCCCCGACCTGGGGATGGTTGAGGCGCAGACGGCCACGAGTCGGTTCCTCCACGTCGTGGAGGGCCCACACGGCCGCGAACTCGTCGCTGCGGACGGCGAGTTCACCGACCAGTTCCACGGCGCGCGGATGTCCCGGATCGGCGGCGACCTGTGTCCGTAGCATCCCGATCAGCTCGGCGACGGTGGCGGCGCGGTTCGGGCAGGTCCGGTCGGCCTCGGGGTGCAGGAACAGCGCCAGCAGGTTCCGCTCCCTCTCCGGCAGCCGGGTCAACTCTCCCAGCAGGGCCGCGCCGAGGGGGTTCCAGGCCAGCACGTCCAGGAAACGGCCGACGACCAGGGCGGGCGAGGCCGTGGCGCGCAGCAGCCGTAGCGTCGTGTCCGGAACCGTCTCCGGTGCGTACGCACGCGGCGGGCGGGCCGGGGTGCGAGCGGCGGCGGCGAGACCGTGCAGGTGGCGTGTCTCCTCGGCGGTGAAGTCGAGGGCGCGGGCCAGAGCGCCCAGGACCTGTTCGGAGGGACGTACGTCGCGTCCCTGCTCCATGCGCTGGTAGTAGTCCGGACTCACCCCCGCCAGCAGGGCCAGTTCCTCCCGCCGCAGCCCGGCCACGCGCCGCCGCGGGCCGGGCTCCAGGCCGACGTCCTGAGGGCGCACCCGGGTTCGGCGGGTGCGCAGGAACTCGGCGAGTTCGCGCCGCGGATCGTCGTTCAGGGCGTGCGAGGAGTCGGTCACGGCAGCAGTATGCCGTCGGCGCGGCCCGCGAGGGTGGGTCTGCCGGACCCAGGAACAGGACAACGACCGCGATGCCGCGTGCGGGGGCCAGCATCGGACACACCACAACCGGTCACGGAAGGACAGCGACATGAAGGCCGTTCAGGTCATGGGTTTCGGTACGGCGGACGTCCTGCGGGTCAATGACGTGGAGCGTCCCGCTCCCGGCGCGGGAGAGGTCCTGGTGGCGGTCGAGGCGTCCAGCGTGAACGGGCACGATGTGATCGTCCGGGCCGGGGAGTTGAAGATGGTGTCGGGGCGCCGCTTCCCGATCGGTGTGGGGCTGGACTTCGCGGGGACGGTCGCCGAGACCGGCGCCGATGTCGCAGGTCATCGAGTGGGGGACCGCGTGTGGGGCATGGTGCATCCCCGCCTGAGGCACACGACAGCGGGGGCGGCCGAGTACGTGGTGGTCGCTGCGGACCGGATCGCACCCGCCCCGGAAAGCCTGTCGCCGGTCGAGGCGGCCTCCCTGGTCGTCGCGGGCTCCACGGCACTGCTCGCGCTGCGTGACAGCGTGCGTCTCACCGGCGGGGAACGGGTTCTGGTCCGGGGCGCGGCCGGCGGAGTCGGCACGGCCGCCGTGCAGTTGGCGCACGCGATGGGCGGCCATGTGACGGCACTGGCCCGCGACCGCCACGCCGGGCTCCTCACCGGCATCGGTGCCGACGAGGTGCTGGACCACCGCTCCACCACCTCGGACCGGACAGGGCCGTTCGACGTCATCGTCGACACCGTCGGCTCTGAACTGAACTGCTACCGAAGCCGGTTGGACAAGGGCGGCCGGATGGTCACCGTGGGACTGTCCGCTTCGGCCCTGGCCGCGATCGCCGCGTCGAGCGTGTACGGGGCCCGCCGCATCCGCACCTTCAGCGCCAATCCCGACACCGCCCTGCTCCGTGAACTGGCCGGTCATGTCACGTCGGGTGCGCTGCGCCCCGTGATCGACAGCGTGCACCCGCTCGCTGACATCGCTGCGGCACACGAGGCGTTCGAGCGCGGCGGCGCCGCAGGCAAGCACGTGGTCGCGGTGGCGGAGTAGCTCCTTGGTCCTCGTGCCTGTCCGGTGCCGTCCGCCGACCGCGAATTCAGTCGTGGGGCCGACCGCGAATTCAGTCGTGGGCAACCAGCGGAACCTGGCCCGCTTCACCTTCCTCCCCCTGCCGCCCGCCGCTTCCACCCCGACCGGGACGCCTTCGCAGACATCACCGTCGCCCTTGCGCGTACGGAAGCCGGGCGTGATGCGCACGACTGGCGGCGGATGTGAGGCGGTAGGGCCGGGGTCGGAGTTCGGCCGGGGATCAGAGGGGGGACTGCCACGTCGTTGTCGTGCTCCCTCCCCGGTCCGCGCCAGTGCCAGTGCCAGTGCCAGTGCCTGTGTCCGTGGCGGTGTCTGTGTCTGTGTCGGCCGCGTTCTCGATCCCGTTGTCGGACACCTTGAGGCGTACGGCCGGGCGGCCGTCCGGCAGGCTCGCCGTCGCGTCGACCGTGACCTCGACACGAGTCGTGCCGGCGCGCCGTGTCGCCGTGGTGAGGGCGTCTTCGAGGGCCGTGAGGAGGTGTTCCGCCACCGCGTCCGGGATACGGGTGTCGACCGGACCGGTGAACCGGACCGACGGCCGGACGCCGAGTGCCGCCCCCGCGCCCGCCGTCTCGCGCAGCACCTTGCCCCGGAAGCTGGTCGGGGCGTCCGCGGGCGGCTGCTGCAGGGCGAAGATCGCCGTACGGACCTCCTGCACGGTGGACCTGAGTTCGTCGAGGGCGCGGCCGATCGTCGCGTGGACCCCCGCCTCCCGCTCGTCCGCCGCCGCGCGGCGCTGCGTGGACTCCAGCATCATGCCCGTCGCGAAGAGCCGCTGGACGACCAGGTCGTGCAGGTCACGGGCGATCCGGTCGCGGTCCTCGAAGACCGCCAGCCGCTCCCGGCGCTGCCGCGCGTCCGCCAGCACCAGCGCCAGCGCGGCCTGCGAGGCGAACTGCGTGGCCAGCAGCTTCTCGGCCGGGCTGTACGGGGGATCACCGCGCCGGCGCGGCAGGGCGAGCGTGCCGATGAGGCGGCCCCCGGCCTGGAGCGGCAGCATCATGCTCGGCCCGAACCGGTGCCGTACGGGAGTCGTCATGCGGGCGTCGGTCGCCGAGTCCTCCAGGAACACCGGCTCGCCGCCGAGGAGTTGTTCCAGGACCGCGCTGCCCGGCGCGATGGTCGTACCGATCAGGCCCTCCCGGCCGTCCGGGGCCGACGCCGTGACGATCTCCATGCCGCCCTCGTCCGTGGGCTGGAGGATCACGCCGGCCGACGCGTCGGCCAGGACGCGGGCACGCTCGGCGACCGTCATCAGCGCGTCGGCCGCCGTCTCGCCGGTGAGGAGCGCCGTCGTCACGGCCGCCGCGCCCTCGATCCAGCGCTCCCGCTGCCGGGCCGTCTCGTAGAGGCGGGCGTTGCCGATCGCGAGGCCCGCCTGAGCGGCCAGCAGCCGTGCCACCTGCTCGTCCTCGGCGGTGAAGGGGCCGCCGCCGCGCTTCTCGGTGAGGGAGAGGGTGCCGTACACCTCGTCCTGTACGAGCAGGGGTACGCCGAGGAAGCCGCGCATCCGGGGATGCCCGGGCGGGAAGCCGCACGCGCGCGGGTCGGCGGTCAGGTCGGTGAGCCTGATCGGCGCGGCCTCGTGGACGAGCGCGCCGAGCAGGCCCCGGTGCCCGTCGGGCGGCTGCCCGATCCGTGCCCGCTCCGCTTCCGTCATCCCGGCCGTGCAGAACTCCGCCAGCCCGTTGTCGCCGGGGGCGAGCACGCCCAGCGCCGCGTACCGGGCGCCGGTCAGCGCCGCCGCGTTCTCCACGACGCGCTGGAGCGTGGCGCGCAGTTCGAGATCGCTGCCGACACCGAGTACGGCTTCGAGGAGACGGGGGAGGGGGAGGAGAGGGAGTCCCTGGGAGGGAGGCTCCCCGGGGTCCGGGTCCGGGTCCGGGTTCGGGTCCGGGTCCGGGTCCGGTCGGGGGGTGTGGGTTCCGTCATGGGTGTCGTGGCCGTGGGGGTGAGGGGTAGGGCTCGGGGTTCTGTGGCCGCCGGGTCGGGGGCGGTCAGCCGGTCAGCCGGTCAGCTGGTCGTCGAGTCGAGGACCAGGGGCTCGATGCGGCCCTCCAGCATCGCGCCCAGGCCGAGGACCGCGCACACGTCGGGCCGTTCGGCGATGTGCACCGGCATGCCGGTCGCCTGCCGCAGCATCTGGTCGAGGCCCGGCAGCAGCGCGCTGCCGCCGACCATCATGATCCCGCGGTCCACGAGGTCGGCCACCAGGTCCGGCGGGCAGGCGCGCAGCACCTTGCCGATGCCGTCGAGCACGGCGGTCAGCGGGGTCTGGATGGCGTCACGCACGGCGGCCGTCTCGACCTGTACGGAACGGGCGAGGCCGGTGGCCACGTCCCGGCCGTGGATCTCGGTGGACGTGGGCCCCTGCGAGGTGAGGCCGTTCCCGGAGAGGGCGAGCTGCAGCGGGCGTACGGACTGCGAGGGGAGCATCAGCTCGTGGTGGTGGCGCAGGTGCTGGACGATCGCGTGGTCGATGGCCTCGCCGCCCACGGGGATGCGTTCGGCCGTCACGATCGAGCCGAGCGACAGCACCGCGACCTGGGTGGCGGCGGCCCCGCACACCATGATCATGGTGGCCTCGGGGCGTTCCACGGGCAGCCCGCAGCCGACACCGGCGGCGATGAGCGTGTCGACCAGTTCGACGCGCCGTGCGCCGAGACCGACGAGCGTCTCCACGGTCGCCCGCTGGGCCAGCGGGTCGGAGTCGTGCGGGGTGCAGGCGGCGGCCCGCAGCCGGGGCTTGCGGCGCAGGGTGCGGCGGACCTTGTCCCCGAGGAGCTGGCGCAGCATGCGCTGGGCCATCTCGATGTCGACGACCGTGCCGCCCGAGACGGGGCGTACGACACGGATGTAGTGGGGGGTGCGGCCCGTCATCTTCTCCGCGAACTCACCGACCGCGATCAGGGCGCCGGTCCGCGTGTTCACCGCGGCGACGCTGGGCTGGTCGACGATCAGCCCGGCGCCCTTCACGAAGACACGCGTTCTCGCCGCTCCGAGGTCGACGGCGAAGTGGCAGCGGCGCAACTGCTCCAGGCTGGCGGTCATGGCAGGTCCTCCCGAGAGCACAGACCGTGGGACTCCACCGGGCGGCGGTCCTCCTACGCATCGTGCGGGAACTGACGGGGTGTCGCCTTTCGGGGTGGGCCGGGCGGGGTGCGGCTGGACGGGTGGTCTTCGGCGGGGCTCAGGTGTTGGGGAGGGAGCGGAGGAGGGGGGCCCACGAGGCCGTGGTCACCTCGCAGCCCGCGCGGAGCAGGCGCTGCTTGTGCCCCTCGGAGCGGGTGTAGCCGAGGAAGCGCAGGCCGGCGGCGCGCGCGGCGGTGAGTTCGGCGACCGAGGAGCCGACCAGTACGGCTTCCGTGGGCGGCACGCCGAGGTGTCGCAGGGCACGCAGGAGGGAGTCGGGGTTCGGCATCAGCAGGGTCAGGTCGTCCGCGCGGCCGTGCACTCCGCCGGTCACCAGGCCGGTCAGCCGGCCGTGCGAGTGCAGGTACTTCCAGACGGCGCCGGGCGCGTTGTCCGCGACGACCGCGATACGCCGTCCGAGCGCGCTGAGCGTGGTGATCAGGGCGTCCGAGAACGGGGTGGACGCCGCGGCCGACACGGCCCGCTCCTCGATCCGGTTGAGCCGTCGGCGCAGATCCGCTCCCTGCGGATGGTCCGCGAAGGCGCGCAGCAGGTCGAGGGGGTTGGCGCGCCCCTCCAGCGGCTGCGTGGGCCCGCCCAGGAGGGAGAGCGGGTCGCCTCTCAGCGCGGCCTCGGGGTCGCGCAGCTCCGCGAGGAGCGTGGCGAGTTCCCTGGTGGCCTGCTTCTCGGCGTCACTCGTGTAGAGACGGACGAGGGGGCCGTCGAAGCCGAGGAGCACGCAGGGGCTGCTCTGCAGCAGGGCCGAGGCCGCCGCCTCCGCGCGCCGGGCGCCCGGTCCGGCGGCCCGCGCGGCGCCGGCCTGCCGGGTGGCCGCCGAGGCGCCCTGCGGACCGGGCTCGGAGAGGGGGGTGCCGGAGAGGGGGGTCTCGGGCCGGCGGGTGGACCTGGATCGCCGAGTGGTCTCTGAGGGCCGAGTGGTCTCGGAGGGCCGCGTGGTCTCGGACGGCCGAGGCGACCCGGGCCGACCGGGGGCCTCGGGACCGCCGGCGGATTCGCGCTGCTGAGGGCTCTCCGACCCGCCGGCGGATGCGGGCTGCTGGGCGCTTTTCGACCCGCCCCGGGATTCGCGCTGCTGAGTGGTCTCCGAGTCGGTGGCGGGAGCGGGGTGCCGGGTGCTCTCGGGTGGGGCGGTGGGGCGGTCCGGGATGGCCAGGTGGCAGGACCAGGCGATCGGCGGGCCGTCGCCCGTCCCGGGCCGCAGGGGCCGGAAGTGGACCGGGCCCACCGGGACGTCCCCGCTCGTCAGCTCCTCGTAGAGGACGGGGGAGACGACCACGGCGATGTCCGACCGATCGGGGGAGGGCGGCGGCGGGGTGGTGCGGGGAGGGCGGGCGGTGTGCCAGAACGTCAGCCGGATCCTGGGCGGGTCCGGCACCTCCAGGAGGATGTCCGGCAGGTCGCGCAGCGTCGCGTTCAGCACGTTCAGCACGGACGCCCCGGGCGCGGTGAACACCAGGTAGCCGTTGTCGACGGCCTGCATGTCGTACTGGTCGGAGGTCAGCCCGCTCAGCGAGAGCAGCCAGGTCATGGTCTGGGAGAGGGCGCCGTACGCGGTCCGGCCGGAGTCGGCGCACTCCATGGTGACGGTCGGCCGGTTGTCGTCGGGGACGGCCCGCAGTTCGCGGTACAGCTCGACGAGCGTGGGGTCGGGTTCGCCGAACTGCCGGTCCTGCAACTCCTCGTACGCCTCGTACGAGTCGATGGCCTCCGCGATGCGGCCCTGGCCCTTGAGGGCGAGCATGTGCAGGCGCCGCAGGTCCTCGCGCTCGGGGTGCTCGCGCAGCAGCGCGCCGAGGTCGCTCGCCGCGCGCTCGAACCGTCCCAGGACGAGGTCGTGTTCGGCGCAGGTGACGCCCAGCGTGAGACGGAGGGAGCGCAGCCGCAGCCGCGCCGACGCCGCGGCAGGGCCGGGAACACCGGCGAGAGCGGCGCCGGACCAGAGGTCCAGGGCTTCCTGGAGGGCGTCGCGGGCCGCCGCCGTACTCCCCTCGTCCCGCAGGTACTTGGCCTCGGCGACGAGGTTCTCGCACCGCATCACGTCGATGGTGGCGGAGGGAGCGTGCAGGGCGTGACCGTCGGGCCCGTCGGCCAGGACGCCGGGTCCCAGCGCCTCCCGGAGCTCGGAGGCCACGACGGCCAGGGTGCGTACCGGATCCTCGGGGAGACTCGTTCCCCAGAGCCCCGCGGCCAGTTCGTCGTGCGGTACGAACCGGCCGTGCCGCAGGAGCAGCATGCAGAGCAGGGCCTGCGCCTGGGGCGGGAGGTCCGGCAGGTGCGAGTCGCCCCGGCCGATCCGCACCGGGCCGAGCAACCGGTAGCGCAGTCGGGTCGCGGTCACGTTCCGCAGCACCGGGCTGAAGGAGCGGGGCATGAGGAGGTCCGCGCCGACGCTCCGGGTGTAGGTGTCCGAAGAGAGCAGGCAGTCCACGGCTTCGACGAACGGCGACCTGAACTCCGGCGGTACGAGCGGGAGTTCGGTCGGTGACGAGGGATCGCCGTCGGCCAGCACGCACAGCAGTTCCCCGAGGTCGCGCAGGTCGTTCGACGCGTCGGCGCCGTGCGGTACCGGCAGCGGGAAGCGGGTGAGCCTGAAGGAGCCGTCGGGCAGTGACAGCACGCCGGACGCGCCGAGCCCGCCGTGAACTGTCGCCTCTCCGTGGAGTGCCTTGAGGCCGAGCACGACCTGATGGGCCAGCGGCGCGAGGGTCGCGAAGGGCACGCCGGGGGTGCCCGGAGGGGTGAGTTCGGCCAGGGTGACGCCCGGCAGGAACGCCGTGACGAGGCAGGGGATGCCGTCGTCGATGCCGAAGTCGTGGACCGCGACCACGTTCTGGTGCCGGACGCGGGAGAGCGCGCGGGCGTCGTGGAGGAACCGCTCGTGTCGCTCGGGCTCGACGGCGTACCGATGGACGGCCACCGTCCGGCCCAGCCGTACGTCGTGCGCCTGCCAGATCCGCCGCGCGCGTCCCAGCGGCCGTACGAGCCGGTACCGGCCGAGCACGAGTCCCGCGGCGCCCTTCGAGGGCGGCCCGCCCATCCGCCGTACGGACTCCTCGCGCACCGCCGCGAACGGTTCGCCCGCGGTCTCCCCGCCCCCGTGCCCCGTACCGCCGCCTGTGCTTCCCGCGCCCGTGCCGTCGCCGCCGGGGGCGAGGACGCGGAACTCGCCGGCCGAAAGACCGGCCCGTTCGTCGATCAACGCACCTACCCGGGCCAGGAGTTCGGAGGTCCTGCCGTAGGCGGAGCGCGGCAGCGTGCGGCGCAGCAGCTCCCGTACGCCCGGCCGGAAGACGTACGAACCGGCCGCCCCCGGGACCGAGACGAGCGCGCCGCTGAGAATCACCTCGGCCAGGTGCTGCGGCCGGGGGTTCCTCTCCACCGCCGCCTGGACCAGGCGCATGACCGGCAACTCCACCGGGCCCACCGCGAGATGCCCGGCCAGCCGGAAGGCCTCCGGCGAGGCGAGGGAGCGGAACCGCAGCAGCAGTTCCTCGGGGGAGAGCCGCTCGACATCGCTGCGGCCCCGCTCGTCGACCGGCGCGAGCGGCGGCCCCGGGCCCAACAGGGCCACTGCGCCCGGCAGTCGGCCGCCGCCCGCCACGAGGGACGACCAGTTGCCCAGCCAGGGCGCCGAGGCTTCGAGCACGGGGAGCGGCAGCAGGCCGGGCGGCAGCCCGTCGAGTGCGTACGAGTCCAGGGCGTACGAGTCCACGGTGTACGCCGAGTTGGGCGCCGCGGGTCCTGGCGCGGTGATCCGCGTGGTCGTGGCGGGCAGGGCGGTGGTGCGCCACAGGCGTTCCGGGAGCGGCTGGACCAGGGCGACCGGCATCCGGGCCGCCCAGCGGCGCAGCGTGCCGTACCAGCGGGCGCCCGCCGGGCCGTCCCGCCACTGGGGGCCCATGCAGTCGCTGAGGAGGAGGGTGACCGTGCGGCCGTCGGCGAACGACTCCTGCGAGCCGGGGCGGCGTACGGTGCCGTCGGCCTCAAGACGGTGCAGTTCCACCGTGCGGAAGATGCCCGACTGGGCCAGCGCCGCGTGCAGTTCGCGGACGAGCGGGCGCCAGACGGGCATCGTCGGGCCGGTGTCGTGCACGAGGTGCAGGGTCAGCCATCGCTCGGCCATCGGCCGCAGCACGGGCAGCCACCACTGGGGTGCGGCTCCGAGCCGGGCGATGCGGTGTGCGGTCGCCGCCTCGTCCAGCTCCTGGCCGACCGGGGCGGGGACGCTTCGCTTGAGGGGGCGCAGGGCTCGTTGGAGGCGGAGGGGGTGGGGGAGCATGGGGGGTGCGGGGGCCAGGAGGGAAGTGTAGAGTCGTCCGGGTGTCCCGGCCCGCGCGGCCGGGCGTCGGTGTGCGGGGCCCGGCAGGCGGAGGGGGATGCGGGTGCCGGGGGCTCGGGGCGGGGCTGGGGTGCGGGTTCGCTGTGGCCGGCCGCGCCGCTCCCCGCCCCTAGGGGGGTTGGGGAGCGGCCGGGGTGGGAAGGTTCGGCCGGTCGCTGGGGGGAGAGGGGGGTGGAGCGGGCTCGCCTGGTGATGGCGGCATGTGGGAGGCCAGCCAGAGAAGCTCGGCCAATTCCACGGAGGCCGGCCCCGACCCCCCGGAAGCCCGAGCCAACACACCAGCAAGAACCGCCACACCCGACCCCGACCCTGAGCCCGGCCCCGCGTCCGACCCCGAGGTCGGCCCCGTGCCTGCACCCGAGGCCGACCCCGACCCCGCACCCGAGTGCCCGCCACCGGGTGTGTCGCCGGCCGCGGCGTCGGGCCCGGCGCCCTCCGTGGGTGGGTCAGAACGCATCCGGTTCTTCTCCTGTGCGGCTCAGGTACGGCATCAGTTGTTCGGCCAGTTCGTCGCGGGAGGACGCGTCGATGCCCGCCACGCCCGTGAGGTAGATCGCGTTGAGCAACTGGTCCGTGGCGAGCTCGCCCTCGGTGCCGCGGGACAGGAAGCGTTCGATCAGGTCGCGGGCGTACGCGTCGGGTTCCCCCAGGTGGGCGCGGACGATGTGCTCCAGGTGGGCCGCGCGGGGCTGGTGCAGTTCGAGGCGGACACAGCGGCGCAGGAAGGCGGGCGGGAACTCGCGCTCGCCGTTGCTGGTGAGGACCACGAAGGGGAACGCCCGGCAGCGTACCCGGCCCCGCGTGACCCCGACCCGTTCGTCCGTGCCGTCGATCATGACCTCGGCCGTCGGGGTGTGCCGGGCGGAGCGGACCAGCTCGGGGATCTCGTACTGGCCCTCCTCCAGGATGTTGAGGAGGTCGTTCGGCAGGTCCAGGTCGCTCTTGTCGATCTCGTCGATCAGCAGGGCCCGCGGCCGGCCGTACGGCAGGAGCGCCGTGCCGAGCGGCCCGAGCCGCAGATGGTCCTGGAGCTCGCCGTCCCGCGGGGTGGCGGGGGCGGGCGGGGCCCCGCCGTCCGGCCGGACGTCGCGTGCGGCCGCGTACAGGCGGGACAGCGGGTCGTACTGGTACAGCCCGTCGTGCAGCGTCGTGCGGCTGGTGATGTTCCAGCGGAGGACGGGGCCCAGCCGCAACTCCCGCGCGACGGCGTACGCCAGGCTCGACTTGCCGCTGCCCGGCGGACCCGTCACCAGGAGCGGCCGGCGCAGATAGAGGGCCGCGTTGACGAGCTGGACCGCGCGGTCCGTGGCGCGGTAGGTGCGGGCACGGTGGCGGCGGTCCGGGGACGTGGCCGAGGCGTCGTCGTCCTCGGCGGGCGTCACCAGCTCCGGGCCGCCGTCGAAGTCGCGCCAGGGCGGCGGCGCGGGCAGCTCGGCGATGCCGTCGTGGGGCTCGCTCGCACCCGTGTAGACGGGCCACAGGGACATGGTCTCTCCGAACGTGTTCCGGTATGCGGGGCTGGTCTCCGGACGGGGCTAGCCGACCGGGTTGTGCAGATAGCCGGCGGGGTCAGGAAGGCATTCGGGGTCCTCCCACAGCAGGGCCAGGTCGTACGCCCAGTGCGGCTCCGGGGCGTCGGAGGCGTACGCCGCCTCACGCAACTCGTGGATGTGACGCGGCAGTTCGCGGGGCGGCAGGTTCGCCAGATGCGCGGCGAGCCGGTCCAGGAACTCCGACCCCCGGCAGTCGACCGACTCCCCGCACCGGTGCTCACCCCGGCAGCCGGTGCGCGGCCACAGCATCACCGGCACCGCCGCGTTCAGGCTCGCCTGGAACAGCCGCCGCACCCGGTCCGCGCGCGGCGGCGTGGCGAAACCCACCATGTCGGCGTCGCGGCGCAGCCCGATCGTCAGCTTCACCTGGTCCTGGCCGACCGACCAGCAGTCGATACGGTGCAGCCGGGCCGTCGGCCGCTCGTCCAGGTACTGCCACTTCTGCCGGAGCTTGTGCTGCAGACCGCCGCTGCGCCGACGTTCCAGGTCCAGCACGACGAGCGGCGCGAACGTACCGAGCGGGCTGTCGTCGTCCGCGCTGCGCTGCCAGTGCGCCACGTCCGTGTTCAGCCAGCGGCGCGGCAGCACGAAGGCCAGCAACTCGCGTGCGCCGACCTCCAGTTCGCGGTACGCCTCGTCGATCCGCTCCAGTGTGTAGGGCCGTACCCGGTCCACGGGGAGGCGGCGCGAGCCCACCACCCGACGGTGTCCGCCGTTGTACGCGGACACCTCCACCAGGAAGCTCCCGTCGCCCGAGCCGCTGGGGCGATCTCGACCAGGATCGGCGACCAGGAGTGCGCAGGCCCTCGCGGGGCGGGCGGGGCGGGGTGGTGGGTCCGTGGGGTGGAGGGCCAGGCGCGCAGGGCGGTCCGGAGGGGGGTGTCGTCGACGAAGTCGGCCAGGCGGGTGGTGAAGCGGGTGACTGCTTCCGCGTCCTGGACCTCGCAGAGGAGGTACCAGGCCGCGTCCCACAGGGAGGTGAAGCCGTGGGGTGGGAGCGGGGGCCCCAGGGGGCCCACGGCGTCTTGGTACAGCCGTTCCGGAGCGTATTCCGAAGCGTGTTCCGGGCGGACCGGGGGATGGGTGTTCTCCGTCCGCGGGGCGGGGGGCCGCAGTTGCTCCAGCAGTCGCCTGAGGTGTTCCTTTTCCTGTTGGTCGTAGGCCGGGGTGGGGATGAGGTCCGCCAGACGGGGCCAGTAGCGGGCCATGACCGGGGCGGGGAGCATACGGCCGTTGCGGATCTCGGCGCTGCGGGCGGCGGCCGAGACCATGCCCACGACCAGACCGGTGTCCGCGAGGGTCACGGCGGCCCCGCTGAACCCCGGCGCCAGCGGCTGCCCGTGCGCCGCCCACGCCTCCAGCTGGACCCACTCGCCGGCGATCAACTGCTGTGCGGTGGCGCGGTATTCGGCGATCGTCCCCTCGTCGTACCGCTTGGGGAAGCCGTAGGCGAGGAGCCTGCGCGGGGGATCGCCGTACGCGTCGGCGGGGGTCGCGAACTCCGCGGGCTTCATCGGCACCGGCCGGTCCAGTTCCAGAACGGCCAGATCGCCCGGGTCGCTCTCGCGGCCGTCCCAGCCGCCGTGCGCGACCACCCGGGCGGGGACCTGCTCGTAGCCACCGTGCGCGAAGGACACCGCGATCGTCTCGGTGTCACCGCGCGCCACGACATGGGCGCAGGTCAGCACATGCTGCTCGGTGACGAGGAAACCGGCACCGGTGTCCCGCCCGCAGCTGATTCTCGCGTGCCAGGCAGCGCTGCTCATGGGCGCGGGGTGGTCTCCGGGGTGGCCGGGGCAGCGGGCCCGCCCTCCGGGGGGCCGGCTGCCGGGGGATCGGCCGACCGCTCGGGCGACCAGGAGAGCTTGACCACGAGATGGCCCTCGACGGCACTCTTGGCGATCAACGCACCCGCCTCCGCGGTGAGTTTGACGCCGAACTCGATCTCCACGGAGTCGGGCTTCAGCGAACCGTCCCTGAAGACCCGGAGCGCGGCGTCCGCGGCGGCCCGTACCCCTTCGAGTGAGCCCTCGAAGGTGCGGGTCGCGGCGACCGTGCCGTCGCCCCGCGCCACCAGGCGGGAGCCGGACTCGTCCTCGGCCCCCTCGACGACGACCAAGGCCCCGTCGTCGGTCTTGAACTCCACTAATCCGTCCATGGCGCCGCACAACCCCCGTAGTCCGTCACTGATGGCCGCCCTCATTGTCACGGACGGTACTTGCCGCTGTCGCGGTTTCCACCGGTCGTTCACCCTCTCACTGGCGGAAAACCGCCAGGGCAGCTTCCCGCCAGGTTCCGTCGGAGTCACCGCCGCACTGGCCCCTCGACACTCTTCGCAGCACCCTGGCACCACGAGAAGCGGGGCACCGATGAGCAGAGGACCGGCGAGGTACGGGGTGGCGCTCGCATCGGCCGGATTCCTGCTCGCCCCGCTTCCGGCCGCCGGGGCCGGAGCCGACGCGCCGGACATCGGTACCGGCGGCTGTTCGACGTGAGCGGGCCGCTACGCCACGGGCTCACCGACGGGAGGACGGACGCGCGCCCTGCCGAGCTTCCGCGGGGCCGCCGTCACCGCAGACAAGGGGCGCGCGTTCTCGCGGGCCCTCACCCGGCGGCACGACCTCGGTGAAGACGGGATCGACAAGGTCTGGCTCGACGGGCGGGTCCGCGCGGAGATGGCCGAAAGCAACGCCCAGACCGGTACGCCCGTGGCCTGGGAGGCGGGGCTGACCGGCAAGGGCGTCACCGTCGCCGTCCTGGACACGGGGGTGGACACCGGCCATCCCGATCTCGCCGGGCGGGTCCTTGTGACGAAGAGTTTCATCGAGCGGTACGTCGATGGCGACACCCCATGTCGCGGGCGTGGCCGCCCTCCTCGCCGAGCGGCACCCCGACTGGAGTGGCCCACAGCTCAAGAACGCGCTCATGTCCACGTCCGAGCGACTCGACGCGTCCGCCTATGTGCTGGTGTGCTGGGCGCCGGTGAGCGACGACCGAAGCGGCTCGGTGACCCAGGAGATCATCAGGGCGGTGGGCGTGCGGCAGTCGCCGCGACTCACAGCTCCCGCTCCCCCTCCCCTTCCCTCTCCCTCTCCCGCTCCCGCTCCCGCTCCCGCTCCACGATGCCGCGCACGACACCCAGCTCCACCAGGTCCTGCGGCCGGATGCGGAGGTGGTCGGCCGTGGCCCGTACCTCCTCCGCCGGGCGCTTGAGGATGGCGGCCGCGAGCTCGGGGGCGATGACGGAGAAGTAACTGCCGGGCGTGGCCCAGGTGTTGTCCGGGGCCGCGAGGGCCAGGGCGCCACCGGAGCCGCCCTCCCCGATCAGCAGCGTGGTCACCGGGGTCGTGGCCGACGCCACCGCCGCGAACAGCTCCGCGATCGCCGCCCCCGCGCCCTGCCGCTCCGCCGCCGCGTCGTTGGCGGCGCCCGGGGTGTCCACCAAGGTCAGCACGGGGATACCGAGCCGGTCCGCGAGCCGGATCAACCGGGCGGCGGTGCGATAGCCGGCGGGGCGCGTGGCGGTGCCGGTCTGGGCCGCGTACGCGACCGTACGGCCGTCCCGCGCCCGGACGCCGAAACCGCACAGCATCCCTTCGTCGACGCCGCCGCAGCGGTCACCGCTGATCGCCGCGCGCCGGACGAAGCAGGCGTCCAAATAGGCTTCGGCGCGCGGTCGTTGAGGTGTGCGCGCGGCCCGTACGGCCTCCCAGCCGGTGGCCGGGAGAGCGGTGTCGCCCAGTGCCGGGGGCGGTGGCGCCGGGGCCGTCGAGGGGGCGGTCAGCAGCCGCAGCCAGAGCGCCAGCGCTTCCGGCAGCTCCCGCTCGGCCACCACCGCGTCGACCGCCCCCGCCGCCCACTGCGCCTCGGCCGTGTACGCGGCCGGGTCCGCGTCGGGCGGCCGGACCCGCGAGCCCGCGAAGCCCACCTGCGCGCCGGACAGCGCGAGGATCACGTCGGCGCCCGCGCCCAGGGTGGCCCAGCCGCCGCCCGTCGTGGGGTCGCGCAACACGGCGATCTGGGGAAGGCCGGCCGCCCGGGTGAGGGCCGACTGCCGTGCCACACGCTGGAGTTGGACCAGGGCGCGCATGCCCTCCTGCATCCGGCTGCCGCCCGTCGCGACGAGCGAGACGACCGGGAGGCGGTGTTCGCGCGCGTAGGTGTGCGCGGCCACCAGCCGGTCGCCCGTGCGCTCACCCAGCGAGCCGCCGAGGAACCCGAACTCGAAGGAGATCAGCACGGCCGGGGTCGGCACGCCGTCCGCGCCGTTGACGGCGGCGGTGCCGCAGACGACGGACTCCTCCTCGCCGGTGCGCTCCGCGGCCCGGGCGCGCGAGGCGTCGTAACCCTGCCAGGAGAGGGGTCCGTCAGGACCGTACGAGCCCGGTGAGGCCGGTGAGTCCAGTGAGCCCGCTGAAGCAGGGCGGGCGAAGTCGGTGAAGCCGGTGCTGACGAGGGCGATCGCCTCGCGGGCCGTGGCCCGGCGGGAGCCGTGAGCCGAGGCGCGCTCAGTCATGGGCCAGCGCGCGCTTCATGATCTTGCCCATGTCGTTGCGGGGCAGGGCGCCGAGATAGTGGACGACGCGGGGCCGCTTGTGGGGCGCGAGCCGGTCGGCCACATGGTCCGCCAACTCGGCCGCGGACGGGGGCTTCTGGGCGTCGGCCGGCACGATCCACGCGACGATCCGCTCACCGAGGTCGGCGTCCGGTTCGCCCGTGACCGCGGCCTCCCGTACGCCCGGGTGCTCGATGAGCGCGTTCTCGATCTCGCCCGCGCCGATCTTGTAGCCGCCGCTCTTGATGAGGTCGGTGGCCTTGCGGCCGACGATGCGTACGTACCCGTCGGGGTCGCGTACCGCCATGTCGCCGGTACGGAACCAGCCGTCCTCGGTGAAGGCCGCCGCCGTCGCGTCGGGCCGGTTCAGATACTCGGTGAACAGGTTCGGGCCCCTGACCTGGATCTCGCCCACGGTCTCCCCGTCGTACGCCTCCAGGGCCGTCGTGCCGTCCTCCTCCGTCAACCGCAGTTCGACGCCCGGCAGCGGTACGCCGACCGTGCCCGCGCGGGGCTCGCCGTCCGCGCGGACGCTGGTGTTCATGAGGGTCTCGGTCATCCCGTACCGCTCGATGACCCGTCGGCCCGTCGCCTCGGCGATCCGTTCGTGGTCGTGCACCGGCAGGGCCGCCGAACCGGACACGAGCAGGCGTGCCCGTGCCAGCGCCTTCGCGAGCGCCGGGTCGTCGGGCAGGGCCTCCGCGATGCGGTGGTACATCGTCGGCACCCCGAACAGCATGGTGGCGCCGCCGCTCAACTCCCGTGTCACGCCCGCCGTTTCGAACCGGCCGAGGTGCCGTACGGATCCGGCGCGGCGCAGGGGGCCGAGGATGCCGAGGATCAGTCCGTGCACGTGGAAGAGGGGGAGGCCATGCACGAGGACGTCGTCGCCGGTCCACCGCCAGGCGTCCGCGAGGGCGTCCAGGGTGGTGGAGATCGCCCGACGCGGGATGACGGCACCCTTCGGCGGGCCGGTGGTGCCGGAGGTGTAGACGACGAGGGCGGGCAGCTCGTCGGCGAGGGCCGGCGGGGTCGGTCCGGGTGCCCGTACGCCGGTGTCGAGGTCGGTGTCGAGGCCGGCGTGGACGTCGATGCGGACGTCGATGTCGACGCGCGGCAAGGAGGCCAGGGCGTCCGGGAGTTGATCCCCCGGGGCGGCGAGCACGAGTGCCGGCGCGCTGTCCGCCACGATGTGCCCCAGCTCGCCGCCGCCCGACTTCGGGTTGAGCGGTACGGCGGGGACGCCGGCCAGCAGCGCGGCGACCACGGCGACGGCCGTCTCCAGGGTGGGCGTGGCCCAGACGGCGATCCGGCCCGCCTCCCCGACGCGGGCCGCCAGCGGGGCGGCGGTCGCCGCGAGTTCGCCGTAGGTCAGGGAGCGGTCGCCGAAACGCAGGGCCGACCGGTGCGCGGCGGTGCCGTCCGGGTCCGCCAGTGCCTCGGTCAGGGCCGGGAAGAGAGAGGACACGCGTACGTACTCCTTGATCGTCGGGCGTTGTCGTGCGGACCAGGGTGCCGGTGTCACCCCCAGTCGGGTACCACCAGGGCGAGCCACACCACGGCGGGGACCACGGCCACCACGATCCCTCCGTACATCATCAGCTGCCGGAAGAAACGCTCCCGGTCGACACCGGGCGCCGCGGCGAGGACCAGCGCGCCGTTCGTCGAGAACGGGCTCACGTCCACCACGGTCGCCGACACCGCGAGCGCCGCGACCATGCCGATCGCGCCGATCTCGCCCTGCGCCAGGAACGGCACCGCCAGCGGGATCAGCGCTCCCATGATGCCGACCGAGGAGGCGAACGCGGAGACCAGCGCGCCGATGTAGCAGAGCAGTACGGCCGAGAGCAGCGGGACGCCGATGTCGCTGACGCCCTCGCCCGCCCAGTCGATCGTGCCCATCTCGTCGAGGACGCCGACGTACGTCAGCACACCGCAGATCAGCAGGACCGTCGGCCAGGCGATCTGGCTGACGGCGTTGCGGCTGTCCTCGGCCCAGACCGTGCTGAGCAGGACGGCGAGGGTGATGGAGGTGAGTCCGGCGTCCAGGTCGAAGACGAGCACGGCGACGACGAGGGCGACGAGAGCGGCGAGGGTGGCGATCCGGGCGGGGTTGAGCCGGGAGGCGTCGTCGTCCGCGTCCAGCTCCTGCACGGCGACGGTCCTGGTCTGGGCTCCGGTCCCGGCATCGGCTCCGGTCCCGGCAGCGGTTCCGGGGCCGGCTCCGTCGGTGGCGGCGTCCGCCGTGGCGTCCGCGGTGACGTCCGCGGTCTTCTGCCGGTCGAGGCCGGTCTCCTCCGCGCGGCTCAGTTTCAGCCCGCCGAACAGCACGAACACGATCGCGGCGATCACGAGGTTGACGATGAGGGAGGCGAGGAAGAGGGCGATCTCGCTGCCGGGGAGGCCCTCGCGCTCGACGATGCCGTTGACGATCGATCCGTAGATGCTGATGGGGGAGAAGCCGCCGCCCTGGGCGCCGTGCACGACCATCGCGCCCATCAGCAGCGGGCTGATGGAGTAGCGCGCGGCGAAGCTCAGCGCGATCGGCGCCACGATGGCGACGGCGGCCGGACTGACCGCGCCGATCGCGGTGAGCGCGCCGGTCAGCACGAACATCACCCACGGGATCAGCACCACCCGCCCGCGTACGAGCCGGATCGAGGCGTGCACCAGCCAGTCGGTCGTGCCGTTGGCGCGGGCGATCGCGAAGAGGTACGTCACGCCGACGAGCACCACGAAGAGGTCGCCGGGGAAACCGGCGAAGATCTTGTCGGCGTCGAGGTCGGCGACGAGTCCGCCCACTCCGAAGGCGGCGGCGAAGGCGAGGGCGCCCATGTTGATGGAGCGGGTGGTGGCGATCACGAACACCACGACGAGCACGAGGATCGATATCAGTTCGGCGGACATACGGGCTCCCGTCTTTGGGTCCCTTGTCGAGTGGGAGTGGAGAGTGGGGAGTAGGTGGGGGGGCGGTATGGCTGAAAAAAGTGGCTGAGTGGCCAAGTGGCTGAACCACATTGGGCGGCCGTGGTGGAGAGCGTCAAGAGAGATGACGTAAATTGGCTCAGCCACTCGTCCGCCAGATCGAGAGGTAAGGGGGAAGACCGGACATGACCGACGCACTGCGGCCCATGGGGTCCAAACCGCGCCTGTACGAGCAGGTCCTCGACCGGCTGCGCAGCTACGCCGCCGAGGGCGGCCTCGGCGCCGGTGACCGGCTGCCGCCCGAGCGCGACCTGGCGGCCAGGCTCGGGGTCAGCCGCGCCTCCGTGAAGCAGGCCATAGTGGTCCTGGAGGTCCAGGGGCTGGTGGAGGTCCGCCACGGCGGCGGCACCTATCTGCTCCGCGACACCCTCGACGCCGAACCGGTGGAGCAACTCGTCGACCGGCGGCGCCGGTTGCCCGACGTGCTCGACGCCCGAGAGGCGCTGGAGACCAAACTCGCTGAGCTGGCCGCCGAGCGGCGCACCGACGAGGACGTGGCCGCCATGGACTCCGCCCTCGCGCACATGCGGGCCGAGATCACGGCGGGCGGCCACGGGGTGGAGGGCGACCGGCTCTTCCACGCGGCGGTCACGGCCGCCGGGCACAGCACGATCCTCGCCGAGTTCATGCGCTCGATCGCCGACCGGATCACCGAGAGCCGCCATGAGTCGCTGCGCCAGCCGGGCCGGCCGACCCGTTCCCTGACCCAGCACCGCGCGATCTTCGACGCGATCGTCGCCCAGCAGCCGGGGCGGGCCGCCGCGGCGATGCGGCGGCACGTGCAGACGGTGGCGAGGGTACGGCTGCTGGACTGGGACCCGGAGGACGGTGAGCGGCAGGGGCCGTGAGGGGCGCGGTGGTGAGCGGCGAGATCCCTGAACGCCGTGGCTAGGATCGGTCGTCATGACCGCGTCCACAGCAGCACACGCCGACCCCACCGCCTCCGCCGCCAGGCCGCCCACCATCCTCGCCACGTCCGGCGGGCACCGTGCGTGGGGTGCCCGGACCATGGTGGAGTTCGACGCGCTGGTGCATCACGCGGTCGACCTGTCGGGTGCGCACGGCCGCCGGCCCCGGGTGATGTACGTCGGTACGGCGATCGGTGACGCCGAGCACTTCGCGGCGCGGATGGCCGAGGCGGCGCGGGTGGCGGGGTTCGACCTCGTTCCGCTCAACCTCTTCCCGCGGCCCAACTTCGACGACGTCGAGGCCGCTGTCCTGGAACAGGACGTCATCTGGGTGATGGGCGGCTCGGTGGCCAACCTCCTCGCCGTCTGGCGGGTGCACGGCCTCGACGACATCATGCGCAGGGCCTGGCGTTCCGGTGTCGTGCTGAGCGGGGTCAGCGCGGGGTCGATCTGCTGGTTCGAGGGCGGTACGACGGACTCGTTCGGCCCCGAACTGCGCCCCGTCACCGACGCGTTGGGCTTCCTGCCCTACGGCAACGGCGTCCACTACGACTCCGACCCGGGCCGCCGCCCCCTGATCCACGACCTCGTCGCGAACGGCACGCTGCCCACCACCCACTGCACGGACGACGGGGTGGGACTGGTGTACCGGGGGACGGACCTGGTGGAGGCGGTGGCGGAGGTCCCGGGCAAGGGCGCGTACGTGGTGACCCGGGAAGGCGACGCGGCGGCCGAGGAACGGCTGGAGCCGCGGCGGTTGCCGGGGGTCCGGTAACCGAACGCAGGACGGGACAGTCCCGAACCCGAACCCGAACCCGAACCCGAACGGGCACCCGAGCCCGCACCCGCACCCGAGCCTGCACCCGCACCCGAGCCTGCACCCACGCCGGCTCCTACGCCCGTGCCCGAGTCCGTACCCGGGTCTGCGGGGCGTCCTTCGTGATCATGCTCACGCGGTGTCCACCACGTCCGTCGCGGTCACGACGTCCGCCACCACGCAGCTCACGTTGTCCGGGGCGCCGGAGGTGTGGGCCGTGGCCAGCAGGGCGCGGGCTGCCTCGGTCGGGTCGGGTGTCGTCGTGAGGGTTGCTGTGAGGGTGCCCTCGGGGACGACCCTCGACAGGCCGTCCGAGCACAGCAGGTAGCGGTCGCCGGGGCGGGCGTCGTGGAGGCGGATGTCGGGCGACGGCGAGCCCGCGCCCGTCAGCGCTTTCGCGAGCAGCGTGCGCTGGGGGTGGACCGTGGCCTCCTCCGGAGTCAGGCGGCCCTCGTCGAGGAGCGACTGGACCACCGTGTGGTCGTGGGTGATCCGGAAGAGTTCGCCGTCGCGCAGGAGATAGGCGCGGGAGTCGCCGATGTGGACCAGGGCCAGTTGCGAGCCCGTCCACACCATCGCGGTCAGGGTCGTGCCGGTTGCCGGGTCCGCCGGGCCCGCCGCCTCCCGGACCGCCTCCGTGGCGCCCTGGACCGCGTCCTCCAGGAGGTTGAGGACGTTTCCGGCGGCGAGCGGTTCGCCGTCGAGGAACTTCAGGGCCTCCACGGCGGCGCCGCTCGCGGGCGCGCCCCCGGCACCGAAGCCGTCCGCGACCGCCAGGACACGGGCGCCCGCGTACACCGTGTCCTGGTTGGCGGGACGGACGAGACCGGTGTCGGTGAGGGCGGCGTAGCGCAGTTCGAGTGTGCTCATGGTCGTCTCCTTGAGTGAGCGGGGGTCCGCGCGGGGGCCCGCGAGGTGGTCGACAAGGAAGGACGCCAGGTCGCGGCGCGTCGCCGTCTCCGCCTCGACCCGTGACCAGAACGCCCGGATCTCCCGCGCGGCGGACGCCGGTTCGAGGGCGCTGACCTCGCGGATCTCGGCCAGCGGCATACCGAGCCTGCGCAGCCACGCCACCAGGCGCGCCTGCTCCAACTGCTCCGGCGCGTAGTAGCGGTAGCCCGTCTCCGGGTCCACCCGCGCGGGACGCAGCAACTCCAACTCGTCGTACAGCCGAAGGGCCTTCGGCGACAGCCGGCATGCCTTCGAGAAGGCGCCGATCGTCATCAAGCCGTTGCTCAAGCCGTTGCTCAAGCCGTTGCTCGTGCCGTTGCTCATGGCGTTTCTCCCTTCCGGCACCGATGGTGTGGTCTCACCGAAGGTGAAGGTCAAGTGGCCCTTTTAATTCTCGGGCCGGTTCCTGGGGCGGTTGTTAACCTGCGACCGGTATTACCGGAGTGAGCCGATACACCGTCTGAGGAGCCCGCCGTGGCACGCACCATTCCCCGCATCGCCCTGGTCACCTGCCAGGAGGTGCTGGAGTCCGGGTACGACCGTGACCTGCCCGTCCTCGCGGACGCGGTGCGGCAGGCGGGGGCGGGTGCGGAGGTCTCCGTCGAGTGCTGGGACGACCCCGGCGTCGAGTGGGGCCGCTTCGACCTCGTACTCATCCGTTCCACCTGGGACTACAGCTGGCGGGCCGCCGAGTTCCTGGCGTGGGCCGACCGGTGCGGGGCCGCGACGACGCTGGCCAACCCGCCGGAGGTGGTGCGGTGGAACGCCGACAAGCGGTATCTGGGCGACCTGGCCGCCGCGGGTGTGCCCGTCGTCGACACCGCCTACCTCGCTCCGGGCGACCCGGTCGACCTGCCCGGCGACCGCGAGTACGTCGTCAAGCCGACCTCGGGGGCCGGAGCCCGGTACGCGGCCCGCTACACCCCCGAGGACCACGAGACCGCCGTACGGCAACTTGAGCGCATGCACGCCGAAGGGCTGACCGCGATCGTGCAGCCGTACGTGCGGAGTATCGACACGGCGGGGGAGAGGGCCCTCGTGTTCTTCGGCGGGCGTCTTCTGCACGCCATCCGCAAGGGGGCCGTCCTCGAACCCGGCACCGCCTTCGACGAGAAGAAGGTCGCGCACCCCGATCTGCGGACCTGGCAGCCGAGCGAGGCCGAACTCGCCGTCGCCGAGCGGGCGTTGGCCGCCGTGCCCGGTGCGCCGGAGCTGCTCTACGCGCGCGTGGACCTGGTGGACGGCGACGACGGGGCGCCCCGCGTCATGGAGCTGGAGCTCGTCGAGCCCAATCTCTTCCTCTTCCTGCACGAGGACTCCGTGCCGGTCGTCGCCCAGGCCGTCGTCAGCGCCGCGGCCCGGTGACCGCCACACGCTGAAGCAGCCCGTACGTGAACTCCGCGACGTAGTCCCGCGGCGCACTGTCCGGGACGGTCGGGCCGTCCGGGACGGTCGGGCCGTTCGGGCCGTCCGGCGCCGTGAAGGCGAGCCCCCAGCGCGTCGGCGCCGACCCCTCCAGCGGACGGACCGGCGCGAAGGCACGGGCGGCCTCGTCGACCGTGCAGGACCAGGGCGTCAGGTCGGCCGGCGACCGCAGCTCCGGACCGGGGGCGCCCGGCGCGCGGACCAGCCACTCGTTCCAGGCCACCCCGCCCGGCGCCACCAGCACCTCGAAGCGCAGGTCCGGCCAGAGGGGGACCGGCCACAGCAGCGCCTCGCAGGACAGGTCGCCGATCCGCCGGGGCGTCACCGACTCGGGGTCGCCCAGGATCGACCGGTACCGCGAGACCGCGCCCCGGCTGCGCGGCGCGTGCCGCATCGCCTGCCAGCGCCGGTTGGCCTCACGCATCTCGGCGACCGAGACCCCCAGCGTGTGGCGGGCGTCCTCCACGAGGTCCGCGTTGTGGTCGGCCATGCGGCGCAGCAGCACGAGCTGGAAGTCGAGCGGGGTGAACGGGGCGGCGCTAGCCGGCTTGGCGGAAGGCATGCGACCCATCGTCGCGTACGCGCCCCGCACGCCGTACGTGCCCCTCGTGCTCCTCGTCCCTCTCGTGCTCCTCGTGCTCCTCGGGCCTCTCGTGCCGCCCGCCCGGCGTCCGGCCGTCGGGGAGGAAGAGCACCGAGTTCACGTACCGGACGTATCCCGGGCCCCGGAAGGGCAGCACGCGGCGCAGCAGACCCTGGGAGACCACGTGCGAGGTGCGCGCCTGGTGGGCCTCCAGGTCGAAGGAGGACAGCGGCAGCCAGGTGTCGCCGGGCAGCACCCAGCCCTCGTAACCCCGCTCGGAGAGGTGGGAGACGACCGTGTCGACGGGCTGGATGCGGGCCTCCAGCTCGATGAACAGGGCCGGGCGGTCCCGGGCGAGGAGGGTGGCCGCGCCGCGCAGGACCGCCAGTTCGCCGCCGTCCACGTCGATCTTGACGAAGCCGACGTCGTGGAGGTTCAGGCTGTCCAGGGTGAGGCAGGGGACGTCCAGGGCGCGGGCGTGGATGTCCCGCCGGACCAGGGACGAGACACCCCGGTCGCCCTGGTCGCCGGGCGGCAGCCACAGCCGGGCCGTGCCGGTCCTGTCGCTCGCGGCGGCACGCACGACCTGGACGTTCCCGGGCGTCGCGGCGGTGATCAGCCGGGCCAGGTGCGGGACCGGTTCGACCGTCACCACGCGCCGGGCCCGGCGTGAGAGACGGCGGGTCCAAGGGCCGTACCAGCCACCGACGTCCACGGCGGTTCCGCAGCCGGAGGGGCAGAGGTCGCCGAGCCGGGCCAGCTCGGGCTCGAAGCGCGGATACACCAGCCGGGCGGCGGAGGCGACCAGCCGCACGGGCACGAAGGGGGCCAGGCGGGCTGCCAGGGTCATGGCGTCATCGCCCCCGGCTTCCGGGGTCCGCCGCGGGAGCCGCCGAGTCGTCGTCGCCGGTGATCCGCAGCAGCAGATCCTCGTGCTCGTCGTCCGTCACCTGCTCGCCGGAGGACGGCAGGAGCTGCGGGATGCCGTCCACGATCGGATATCGGCGCCGCAGCCGGGGGTTGTACAGCGCGGCCCCCGTGCCCTCGGCGGCCTGCTCACCCGCCGTTTCCTTCTCCCTTCCGAGGAGATGCAGCGGGCCCTTGTCCAGCGGGCACGCCAGTATCTTCAGCAGCGGGTCGTCCGGGTTCATGACTGGTCAACTCCCGTGTGGGGTACAAGGGTTGCTGTTCCGGCGGTTGGTCGTGCTTGGGCATCACGAGGAGTACGGAGACCGCCAGCGCCGTACCGCCGGTCCGCAGCGCCAGCCGCAGCGGGTCCTCGGGCAGCGCCTCGCCGAACGCGACCGTGCCGAGCACCGCCGTGAACAGACAGGTCACCGTCGTGCAGACCGGCACGATCAGCGAGGCCCGGCAGCGCTGCAGCGCCGCCTGCGACATGACGAGGCCGAACGCCCCGGTGAAGAGCAGGAGATACGGGTACGGGGAGCGCAGCAGCCCGAGCACCGCACCGCCGACCCCGCTCCCGGTGAGGTGGCTCGACACGCCCTTGATGGCCAGCGAACTGACCCCGTACAGCAGGCCCACCGCCACGCCGTACTCGACGCCCGTCGTCGGCATGCGGTGCCGGTGGCGGGCGCGGCGCTCGGCGGACCCGTACAGCCAGACGCCCAGGGTGAGCGAGGGGACGCAGACCAGCAGGATCAGCGGGGCCGGGGCGCTGCGGCTGACCGTGTCCGAGCCCTCCTTCAGGGACAGCACCACCATCAGGAGCGCGAGCAGGATCGCCCCGAGCGCGTACCGTTCGCGGCCCGAGGTCTCCTCGCCGAGCAGCACCGAGGAGAGCAGGACGAGGATGACGAGCCCGGAGACGAAGAGTCCCTGCGCGGCGGCGATCGGCAGGGTGCGGTAGACGACGAGCTGCGCGCCGAAGCCCGAGGCGAGGGCGAGGGAGCCGCCGATCCACAGCCGGCTGCCGAGGACCAGCCGCAGCAGCCGGGCGGGGCGGCGGACGCTCACCTCGGGCAGGGCCGCGAGCGCCCGTTTCTCCAGAACGAATCCCGCGCTGTAGAGCACGTTCGCCAGCAGGGCCGCGGCCACTCCCCACCACATGGTCTACGTCCTTCGCGCGTGCAGGAGAAGGATCGAGGCCATCGACGGGACACGGCACGCCAGCCGGTCCAGCGGGCGCAGCGGCCGGGGCACGCCGTGGAAGGGCGCGCCCCGCAGCCGGACGACCTCGAAGCCCGACGCGGTCACGAACTCCCGCAGGGCGCGGGGGGTGTAGAGCCGCAGATGGCCCACCACCTCCTTGCCGGGGCGACCGTGGATCGCGCGCAGGCTCACCTCGGAGAAGACGGGCTGGACGCCGGCGAGGAGCAGGGCCCGGTTGTACCAGGCGGCCAGGTTGGGTGTGGAGAGCATGAGATGACCTCCGGGGCGGAGGATCCGATGGAGCTCGTCGAGTGCCGCGTCCGGGTCGACGAGGTGTTCCACGACCTCGCTGAACAGGACGGCGTCGGCGCAGGCGGACCTGAACGGCAGTCCGCCGTCGGTGAGTTCGCCGCGTACCGCGTACGGGAGGCGGGCGTGGGCGCGTCTGAGGGCGTCCTGGGACCAGTCGACGCCGACGATGCGGTGGCCGGCGAGCAGGGGCGCGGCGGTCGCGGCGGCGCTGCCGTCGCCGCAGCCGATGTCCAGGACCGTGCGCGGGCCGGAGGTGGCGGGGCCGAGCGCGTCCGCGAGCATCCGGGCCTGGCGCAGGCTGCGGGGGGCGCCGGAGGCGACGGGGACGGCGGGGTCCTCGTAGAAGTCCCGCAGTCCGTGCGGTCCGTGGGGTCCGTGCGATCCGTGTGGCGGCCTGCGGGGCGGGGCCGTGGTCATGGTGCGCTCCCCGGGTGGCGGTCCGTGCGGCGATCTGTGGGGTGATCCGTGGGGCGGTTCGTGGCGTGTTCCGTCGCGTGCAGGTAGTGCTCGAAGAGGTCACGCAGGTGGCTGCCGTCGCCGTGGTTCAGCAGGGCGCGCGACCAGCGCAGCGCCACGTGCAGCCGGCCCGCCGTGGCGGCCGTCGTCACCGTCAGCCCGCGCGGCATCCGGGCGGGCGCCGAGAACCACACGGCGTGCGCCCGCCCGGCCTCCTCCCCGAAGTCCAGGGCGTACGGCACACGGCCGATGTTGCTCAGCAGGGTGGTCGACGTCCAGGGTCCGGCGGCTCTGCGCAGTCCTCTGGTGAACGCGGCCCGCCAGGCGACGGGCACCACGGGCGCCGTCAACAGGGAGGCACCGTGCCCCAGTTGGGGGCGCGGCTGGGCCTTGAGAGCGCGGGTGCGGTCCGCCGTGCGGCGCAGCAGCGCGGCCATGTCGGAGGCGTCCAGTTCCTCGGGGGCGAAGGGGACCTCGACGAGCCGCGTGCCGTTGCCGATCGGCATGTCCGTGCCTCGCGGGCGGTCGTCCACCGGCATGGTGATGCGCAGGGGGCGCGGCCGGGCGCCGTGTTCGCGGTTCCAGTGCGCGATCGTCAGGGCGGTGGCGGCCATCAGCTGGTCGTTGACGGTGTACGGGGAGCCCTTGGGGCGCCGCGGGACGCTCAGCTCGGTGACGAGCATGCCGTTGCCGTGCTGCTGGGGCGGTCCCGGGGTGCCGTGGGCCACCCGGGCGGGCGGTGCCCAGGTGGAGGGGGTGTCGGGGGCGCGCGGTGTCTCGTCCGTGGTGCGCGTGGGGGGCGCCGCCGGGGAGTTGTCCCGGCCGCCGTACAGTTCCGCCGCGGTCGCCAGGACCCGCAGACAGGCCGGGCCGTCGAGCGCGGTGTGGTTGATGGTGAGGAACAGGACCGCGCCGTCGTCCGCGGGGTCCCGGACCACCTCCAGCCGGATCGGGGGCGAGGCCGAGAGCGGCGGGGCGTCGCGCAGGGCCCGCTCCCGGGCGTGCTTCAGCGCGTCCCGGTCGGGCGCCGGGAACAGGACGGCCTCCACGTCGGCCTCGGGGGTCAGCTCCCACTCGTAGCGCCTGCCGTACCAGGGGCGGGTCGCCTCGCGCATCAGGATGCGGGGGTGGCGGTGCAGGGCCCCGGCGAACGCCCTTCGCAGGCGGTCCGGGTCGAGGTGGCCCGGCAGATGGACCTCGATGTGGACGGTCTCCGGTTCCTCCTCCTGGAGGCAGTGCCGGGCGACCTCGTCCACGACGGGGAACGGAACGCGGGCGGGCTGCCCGGCGGGACCACCGGTGCCGTCGCGTGCGGGGTGCTCCACGGCGGTCATGCGCCCTCCCCTTCCCCGGAACGCCCACGGCTCCCGGAACTCCCACGGCTCCCGGAACTCCCACGGCGACCGGTCCTCCCACGGTCCGCGGGCTGTTCGGCGCCGGGCCCCGGTCCGGGGAACGGCGTGCGCGGTGACCCCGGCCCACGGGCCGAGACGGTCGGCCCGGACCCGCCGGCCGGCGGACCGGCCGGCGAGAAGGGCACCGGCAACGCGCCCGAGACACCGGGTGCTCCGGGTCCTCCCGGCGCACCCGGTGCACCTGGCGCACTCGGCCCGTCCGACGCTCCCGGGCGTCCCGGCGCATCCGGCGCATCCGGTGCACCCGGAGTTCCGGCTGCACGAGGGGCATCGGTTACCCCGTGCCGCGCAGGCGCGCCGGGCGCGGTGCTCACCCCTGGACCCGCTCCGGGTCCTGCTCCGGGTCCTGCTCCGGGACCCGCGGCTCCGGGACTCGCGGCCCCGGGACTCGCGGCCCCGGGATCCCCGTGCTCCCCTCGCGTCCGCTGCGGCAGCGGTGCCGTCGGGGCTTCGGACCCCGGGAGCGGAGGCGGCAGCGCGCTCGGGCCCGTGGGACTGGTGCCCGGGCCGCCACCCGGTCCGCCCCGCCTGCCGTACGCGGGCCCGCCGATCGTCACCAGGCCCGCGAACAGGCCCGTCAGCGCCAGTAGTTGGGCCGTGTGCCCGAATGCCCCGGCGCCCTCGCCGACCGGCTGCCCGGCCCCCGTGGCCGCGGCGATCCCCGCCCCCGCGAGCGCGAGGAACGCGAGGGGTACGAGCACCTCGTGCCGTCGCCGGGCGAGCAGCGCCAGTACCGGCACCAGCAGCGCGAGGAACCCGGCGATCACGATCCCCACCAGGGTGAGCGCGACCGTGCCCAGGATCAGGCCGGGCGGCGGCGGCACCGGCGAGGGCGCGTCCGGATTGGGTGAGCGCCGCCGGAAGAGCGCGAGCCCCGCCAGGACGAGGACCCCGACACCGCCGCCGATCAGCCCGGCCTCGTACACCGTGGACGGTCCGTACGAGAGCTTCACCGTGCCGCCCTCGCCCGCCGGGATCCGCCAGCCCTGCTGCCAGCCGTCGAGGCGCACCGGGTCGAGTTCGCGGCCGTTCAGCGTCGCCTTCCAGCCGTCGTTGAAGTTCTCGTACGTCGTCAGGTAGGACGCCGCGCCCGAGCCGACGGTGACCTCGCGGCGGTCGCCGAGCCAGTCCCGTATGCCCAGTTCACGGCTCTGCGTGGCCGGGGTGGTGACCGTGCCGCGGGTCAGGGTCACGTCGGTGACGGCCAGCGGGCCCGCGTCGCCCGCCTCGACCCGGTGCGCGCCCGAGTCGAGCGACAGGTCGCCGTCCGCGCGCCCGTCCTGACAGAGGATCAGCTCGACCGGGCGCCGCGCCACCAGGTCGCCGACCGTTCCCTTCGCGCTCGTCTCGTACAGCTCGTCGTCGACGGCGAGCGTCGGACCCTTCCCGCAGGGCAGCTCGAAGGGGCGGGAGGAGAGGGCCTTCGGGGTGCGGTAGCGGTCGTCCAGGGCGGGGACGTACGCCTCGGTCAGCCCGACCGGAAGCTGCATGTCCTCGTCCGCGAGGGGGTTGTGGACGGTCAGCGGAGCCGTCTCGGTGACGGTGATGTCGAGCCGGTCCGTGGTGATCGGGTCGAAGCGGACGTTGCCGTTCTCGTCGACCCCGGCGACGACCGCCCCGTCCGGGGAGCTGATGTTCACCTCGGTGGGCCGGGTGGACAGCCCGCCGGCCGACGCGAGGACGACCTCGCCCACCGGCTGCTTGCCCTCCCAGCTCAGCCGGATGGTCGGGTCGTCCCCGGCGATCCACGCGGTGGTCAGATCACCGTCGGTGAGGTTGCGCGGCGACAGGCCGGTCCCCAGCCGGGCCGTGGAGCCGGCCGTCGCGGTGATCCGGTCGTTCTGCTCGGGCGCCACGTCGTACAGCAGCGCGTCGAGCGCGTCACCGGGTACGGGGATCGCGCTCGCCTTCACCGCGTACGTACCGGCCGCGTCCGAGGTCCAGCGGCGGTGCAGCCCGACCTCCGTGCCCGTCGGGGAGAAGCTGCCCGGGTCGGTGGCCCGGTGCAGGGAGACCGTCTCGGCAGCCGCGTCGGTGTTCTCGGCGTCCCTGGGGAGCCGCAGCATCCGGGTCACCTGGACGTCCGGAACGCTGATCTCGGAGAAGCCCGCGCCGGAGAGCCCGGCGTGCCGGGCGGTCGACTCGACGACGGTCACCTTCAGCCAACTGGACGGTCCCTCGGGGGACTTGATGCGCTGACGGGAGCCGTCGGCGCGCAGCGTGCTCGTCTCCGAGCCCCGTTCCGTCTCCACGCGGACCCGGGTCGGCGCCGAGCGCACGCTCTGCTGCGGGAGCGGGGTGACCCGGATCGACGCCGGGACCTCCGTCTCCCCGGTGAAGCCGATCCGCAGCCACTGCCCGTCCGCCGACCCCACCGCGCCCTCGGCCCACGCGGTGTCGGGGTTGCCGTCGAAGGCGTTCACCGGGTCGTACTGCGGCAGGTGGTACAGCCAGTTGCCGCTCGACGACGCGGTCACCGAGCGCGCCCCGCGCAGCTCGGCCACCGTCTGGTGCCCGATCCCGTCCGAGGGCAGGATCTGGTGCGGTTTCTCCCCGGCGTCCTGGTAGCTGCCGGAGTGATTGCGTTCGGTACGGGTGTACGTGTACGAGGTGTTGGCGCCGACCAGGCCGAACCGGGTGTCGGCGCGGCGCAGCCCGTCGCCCACCACCTGGAGGCCGGGGGAGCCGAGCCCCGGGTGGTTGTCGCCAGTCAGCACGGTCGCCCGGTCCCGCATCGCCGGGTCCGCGGCCAGCGGCAGCAGCGCCTCGGGCCCGCCGGACACGACGGCGGTGTCGGCGACGGCCTTCAGCCCGGCCTGGCCCGGCCGGGGCACGTCGGCGGCCGGCTCGTAGATCTCGACGGCCCGCTGGCGCGGATACAGCCCCTCTATCTGGATGGGCGTGTTCTCCGCGATGCGCCCGCCCGTCATCAGCGGGCCGAAGCCGGTCAGGCGCCGGTAGCCCGACTGCTCCAGGGTCCGCTTCACGGTCGTGGTCGGTACGTAGCCGAGCTGGTCGGGGTCGAGATCGTTGCGGACGACGACATAGTGGACGCCCGCCCGCCCCAAGTAGTCGGCCAGCCCCGGGACTTCGCCGCCGGTCTGCAGGGACTGCTCGACCGCGTCCATCGCGCGCCGGTTGCCCGCGGTGCCGAACGGCACGTAGTCCCGCTGGGCCCAGCGGGAGTCGGCGAGCACGTCGAGCGGCTGGTCGATGGTGGAGCCCCAGGTGAAGATGCCGTGCGCGGTGGCGGGCACGACGAGGGCACGGGAGTCCGGCGAGTACTTCTCCAGCCAGCTCGCCGTGGACTTCCAGTACTTGGGCAGCTCCTGGAACGAACCGGGCTGCAGGATCGACCCGTTGAGGTAGGGCCAGGCGAGGCCGGGGAGGACGAGGACCGCCGCGATCAGCGCCGCGTACCGGCGGCCCCGGATCGGACGGGCGCCCTGAGCCCGCGCGGCGACGCCCACCAGGTGGGCCAGCCCGAGGGCCAGCGCGAGCGCGAGCCCGGTCTGGAACTTGTAGATGTTGCGGAAGGGGGCGAGTCCGCCGTCCAGCCAGTCCTGGACCACCCCGTGGAAGGGCGCGCCGAACGAACCGCCGTACCCGGCCAGGGTGATCAGCGCGGCCGTCAGTACGGTCAGTACGAGCCAGCGCCGCTCGGGTATGTCCCGCCGGGCCAGGCCGGCGAGGCCCAGTCCGGCCGCCAGCGCCGAGGAGACGACGGCGACCACCGAGGCCGTCACGGTCCAGCCCGCGGGCAGCCAGGCCTCGTTGAAGTGCAGGTAGGCGACCCAGTTTCCGGCGCCGCGCAGCGACTCCGTCGCCGCCATGGTGTCCGTGGTGGTCCGCGCGCTCTCCACGTACGGGAGGAAGTTCTCGCCGTAGACGCCCAGCACCAGCAGCGGGACGACCCACCAGGCCGTCGCGAGGAGCACGCCCGGCACCCACCAGGCGATCAGCTTGCGCTGACGTGGACCGCGCGGGCGGGACAGGAGGTAGAGGCCGACCGGCAGCAGGGAGGCCAGGGTGGAGGCCGCGTTGACACCGCCCATGAACGGGATGAACAGCGCCGAGCGCAGGGCGGCGACCCGGGCGCTGTGCCGGTCGTTCGTCAGCGGCAGCAGCACCCACGGCAGGAACGCGCCGGGCAGGGCGGCGGCCGAGGTCGAGCCGACGACGATGGTGAACACCGGCCACAGCGCGTAGACCACGGCGCCGAGGAGCCGGGAGGCGGAACCGCCGATGTCCAGGCGCTCCGCGAGCCGCAGCGCGCCCCAGAAGGCGACCGCCACGATGAGCGACATCCACAGCCGCTCGGCCAGCCACACCGGCACGCTGATCAGGTCGGTCAGCCAGTAGTAGGGCAGCATCGGGAAGGCGTAGCCGACGTACTGGTCGGCGATCCCGCCGAAGCCGCCCCGGTCGTGCCACAGCTGGCCGAGGTCCGCGAGGAACTGGCCGGGGTCGAGCGCGACACCGAGCTTGGTGTCGAAGGTCTGCCGGCCCGGGTCCACGGCCAGGAACAGCACGAGGACCACGGCCCAGAATCCCAGCAGCCACCGCCGCGACCGGGGCCCCTGCTCGGGTCCTGGGGCCGGGGCGAGGGGGCGGGTCGCCGCCGGGGGAGGGGCCTGGACCGTGCTGGTCATGGACACCGCCGGAGGATGAGGAGGAGGTTCCAGGTGGCGAATTCACGCAGTCCCGGCGCTCTGGCGACGGCCTGGGCGAGGAACGGCCAGTAGCGGGAGCGCGCCGAGACGACCGTGACGTCGTCCCGGGCGCGTACCTGCCGCAGGGTGGGTCCGATGTGCACGGCGAAGAGGTTCTCGCCGAGGGTGTGCTTGGCGGGGCGGCCGGTACGGCGCCGGTAGCGGGCGCGGGCCCGGTCGGCGCCCAGGTAGTGCCAGGGCGCCCACTCGTGGCCGCCCCAGGGGGACAGCCAGTTGGTGAACGACACGTAGATCAGCCCGCCGGGCCGGGTGACGCGGACCATCTCGCTGAGGAAGGTCTGCGGGTCGGCGACGTGTTCGAGGACGTTGGAGGAGAAGCAGACGTCGGCGACGCCGTCCGCGAGAGGCAGCAGATAGCCGTCGGCGACGACCGATCCCCCGGGAGGGTTCGGGCCGAGCTCGCGCAGGTCCGGCTCGAAGAGGTAGCCGTGCGCGCCCCGCCGCTGGAACTCCTCGGTGAAGTAGCCGCCCCCGCCGCCCACGTCCACGACGGTCCGGCCCTTCACCGGACCGTCGTACGCCTCCACCTGGTCGGCGGCGTCCCGGGCGAGCAGCGAGTAGCAGCCCTCGGGGTCCTCCTGTTCGCGGCGGAAGGCACGGAAGAGGGTGAGGGACCGGCGCAGCGAGGGGTCCCGCAGCCCGGTACCGGGCCCGGGCCCGGGCCTCGCATGCTCGCGCCGCAAGGGCGCCGGGCGGGGGGCTGTCGGCCGAGGAGTCTCGGGCCGGGGAGCCTCCGGCCGGGAAGTCTCCGGTCGGGGAGTCTCCGGCTCGGGAGCCTTTCGCCCGGTGTTCTGTCGCCGAGGGGTCATGGTGTCCAGTCCCTCACCGCCTCCGTCGCCACGGCTCTGAACTGGCGTACCGTGCGGTGCCACCGGTACTGGGCGGCCCGGTCGCCGGCCGCCTTGCCCATGAGGGTGCGACGGTGGGTGGACAGGGCGAGGGTGCACCAGGCCGCGGCGAACGAGGACTCGCCGCGGGCCAGCAGGCCCGTCTCGCCGTCCACGATCGAGTCGCGCAGACCGGGTACGTCGAAGGCGATCGCGGGTGTCTCGCGGGCCGCCGCCTCCGTGACCACCAGGCCCCAGCCCTCGACGGCGGAGGGGTGCAGCAGCAGCCAGGCGGCGCAGAGCAGGCGGTGCTTCTCGGCCTCGGAGACATGGCCGGTGAACTCCACGCCGGGACCGGCCAGTTGCTGGAGCCGCTGCCGTTCGGGGCCGTCGCCGACGATCACCAGCCGGCCGCCGGTGACCGGGCGGACCCGTTCCCACAGGCGCAGCAGCAGGTCGATCCGCTTGTACTCGACGAGCCGTCCCACGGCCAGGAACAGCGGTTCCGGTGAGCGTTCGGCCGGTGCGCCCGGCTCCTCCACACCGTTGTGCACGACACGGATCCGGTCGCGCTCGACGCCGATGGCGCGCAGCGCGTGGGCCGTCGACGGGGAGACGGCGACCAGCAGGCCGCCGCGCCGCCCGCCCGCCAGGGCCCAGTGTTCGAGTCTTCGTCCGAGCCGGGCGGCGGGGGCCAGCGGTCCGCCGAACCGCATCCGCCACAGGTCGGTGTGCACGTGGTTGACCAGGCACAGGGTCGGCCCGCGGTGCCACAGGGGCGCCAGGTACGGCATGCCGTTGCAGACCTCGACGAGCAGGTCGCAGTCGCCGACCTGACGCTGGAACGCCGATCTGGCGCGCAGATAGTGGCCGAGGTCGCCGCCCGCCGACACGACGCGGTAGTCGCGGTACGCCGCGGGGCCGCCGCACAGCAGGGTGACCTGGTGGCCTAGATGGGTCAGCCCCTCGGCGAGTCTGTCGACGAGGAGTTCGGAACCGCCCGCTGCTTCGTTGCCGTAGTCACGGCGGGCGAGGAAAACGATTCGGCGCGGCTGTGGGGGGAGCGCCGGGTGTCGCTGCGCGGAGCTGGGGAAGGCGGCGCGCAACGACGAAGGCACGTGCTGGGGCATGGGTGCTCCAACTCGTCTCGGGGTGCGGAACCAGAGTGGGGCGTGGGGGGTTGGTGCGTTCCGGTGCGTGCGTGTGCGGGACGTGGGCCGGTGCGTTCGGTGCGTTCGGTGCGGGAACCCTGAATGTCCCGCGGGGAGGATCCGTACGGAGGGATGGAACCGTTCTGCCGGTACTTCTGTGGGGTGTGCGGGGTGTGTTCCGTGGGGGTGGGTGAATCGTGTCCGGGTGGGTCGCGTTCGGGTGGGGTGGACAGTTTTCGCCCGCTGCTCCGATGCGGCTACTCACCGAAGTGACAATTTCGGGGCTTTGTGGAGCTGACGTCTCATCACATTGTGAGCGGCTGCTGGGAGCTCTCGGGCGTATCGGGATGCGGACGCCCTCGTGCCACCAGAACGGCACCCACCACGGCCAGGAGGAAACCGGCAATTCCGGCTCCCAGCGGCACCGTGTGCCCCACCATGCGCAGCAGACCGCTGTCCGTCTCGGCGAGATCCACTTGCTTCTGCTGGGTCTCGGGGGTGAACGCGATCCGCTTGCTGTCGAGCAGGACGACGGCGTCCTTCTTCGTCCCGGGCGCCCTGAGCGTCTTGCGGGGCCCGATCGCCGCGTAGATGATCCGGCCCGTGCGCTGGTCGGCGACCAGCTCGACGCCGTGGTTGGAGTACCACTCCTCGGCGAGCACCTGGCCCGCGTCCTCCACCCCGACGAGGGTGCCCGGCACGAGCCGGGTGCCGGTCTTGGTGGCGGGTACGGTCCCGGTGAACCGCAGACCCTTGTACCCCTGGATCCGCTTCTCACCCCGGTACTTCAGCGTGACCGTCGAGCCGAGGGTGTTGTCCCACCAGATGTACGAGCGTTTCTGCACGTCGAAGGGGAACTTGAGGTACGCCTCGCCCTCGAAATAGGGCTTCTCCTCGCAGCAGTGGACCGGCTTGTTCGTCCTGCGGTCGGTCACCCAGCGCTCGATGGTCCACTGGAGCGAGTCGTGCGGGTCGGCCGCGGGCAGCGACTTGTCGGTGTCGACGGACGTGGACACGTCCCACACCGCCCGGCCGCTCCTCTCGCTCTCCGCGACGTCCCCGCGGACCTGCCGGGTGATGGTGATCTTCTTGTCGCGGACGGTTTCTATCTCGTCGGTGTCGAAATAGCTGCCCGTCCCGGTGAAGACGGTCGTCTGGTCGGTGTCGACGGGGGTGCGCTGCGCCCGTGGTTCGACGTACCGGGCGAGCAGCGGGGCGAGGACGAGCAGGAAGACGCCCAGACCCAGGACGATCAGCGAAAAGGGTGTGGCGGTACGGCGCATCCGGGCACTCCAGGAGCTCTTGGTGACACGGCACGCACAGGTGCCGGCACGGTGGGGGAGGGTGCAGGTGCGGTATGGGCCGGGAACCGTAGGCGCACCCTTGACGAAGTGTCAATGCGTTGATGACACTGAGGACTTGCCGGCACCGGGGACTCGTCGGCCGGGACGAGGTGGGCCCGGTGACGGAAGATGTGCCGCGCCCGTCAGGGGCGCGGGGAACTGCGCGGCCGGCCACGACCGGCCCGCGGATTCCGGATTTTCGGACAGCGTTCCCAGCGGAGCGCTGCGGTGGGGGTGACCTTTCGACAGAGAGGCTGACCCGCGATGCCCAGACTGCCCGCCGTCCTGCTGACCGTGACGGTTGCCGCCGTGCTCGCCGTGGGCGCCGCCCTCGGACTCGTCGTGCTGCTGGAGGCGACCCCGGAGCAGCCGAACACACCGCTCATCACCTATGAGACGGCCGGCCGGGAGCGCTGACCATGGCTCTCCGCCCGGCACCCGTCACCGTGCGCTCGGCCTGGCACGACGTACCGCGCCTGCAGGTGCGGCAGTTCGCCGCGCTCGCGCTGGCCGAGGCACCCGCGCTGGCCGAGCAGATCCTCCAGGAGATACAGCACGAGTATCCCCATCTGCCCGTGGTGCTCGACGACTCCGGCGAACCGATGGCGCTGGTCGGGATCCGCCGGGCCATCGAGGTGTTCGTCCAGCACCTGGAGACCGCCGAGGGCCGGCCCCGCGTGCACCCCGAGGTGTTCCAGGAGTTCGGCCGCGGCGAGGGGCTCAACGGCCGCAGCCTCGACTCGCTCCAGGCGATCTACCGGCTCGGTGTACGGCTCGCCTGGCGCCGTTTCGCCGAGATCGGGACGCGGGTGGAGATCCCGCCGCCCGCGATGTACGAACTGGTCGACGCCGGATACGAGTACCTGGACGGGCTGGTCGACCAGTCCGTACGCGGTTACGCCGAGGCCGCCGCCCGGCAGGCCGGGGAACGCCTGAGGCTGCAGCGCCGGCTGATGGAGCTGCTGCTCGCCGAGCACCATCGCGGTGATCCGGCCGAGGCGCTGGCCGAACGGGCCGCGCGGATCGGCTGGCCGCTGCCCGGCAGGGTCGCGGTCGGCGTCCTGCTGCGGCCCGCCCGGGAGGCCGTCGCCCCCGCCGTGAGCCAGGGTGTGCTGCTGGACATGGAGTACGAGCAGCCCCGCATGGTCGTGCCCGAGCCCGACGCCGCCGGGCGGCCCGAACTGCTGCACCGGGCGCTGACCGGCTGGGCCGGCGCGATCGGCCCGCCCGTGCCGCTGCGCGACGCGGCGAAGTCGCTGCGCTGGGCGGAGGCGGCGGTACGGCTGATGGAGCGCGGGCTGCTGCCCGCGGGGGAGGTGCTGTACTGCACGCAGCACACCGAGGCGCTGGTGCTGCTGCAACCGGAGGAGCTGATCGACGACCTGGCGCTGCGCTGTCTGGAGCCGCTCGCCCACTGCGGTCCCACGCACGGGCGGCGGCTCGCCGAGACGATGCTGGCCTGGCTGGAGACGCGGGGCGGGGCTCCCGAGGTGGCCGCGCGCCTGGGGGTGCATCCGCAGACCGTACGGTATCGCCTTCGGCAGATCAGGGAGCTGTGGGGGGACGAGGTCGATGACCCCGACCGGCGCTTCGAACTGGAGCTGGTGCTCAGGGCGCAGCGTCTCCGGGGTGAACTGGGCGACCCCCGCACCCGCCGCTGAACCGACCTTTCCTTCCCACCCGCCCACCCGTTTGCGGCAGTCCACCGGTGGCGCTCCGGAGAAGGGGCGCGGGGCAGCCCCCGCCCCCGGTCGCGCGCGCCCATTGCCCGGTGCAACCCGTGTGAGTAGCCTGTGTTCGCTATGCCGATCGGCTGTTGAAATTTCGAACATAAGGGAGGGGGCCAGTTGTGGGACGCCTCGTACCTGCCGTAACCAGGGCTCTCGACATACTTGAGCTCTTCCTCGACGGGGACGGCACGCTCTCCGCCCCCGACATCGTGCGCCGGCTGCAGTTGCCGCGCACCACGGTGCACGAACTGGTGACGACACTCGCCGCACGTTCGTACATCACGCCCGTACCGGGTCAGCCCGGACGCTACCGGCTCGGCGTGCGGCCGTACCAGCTCGGCAGCCGCTACTCCGAGCAGCTGGACCTGGCCGCCGAGGGGCAGCAGGTCGCCCGGTCCGTCGCGGAGACCTGCGACGAGACCGTGCACGTGGCGATCCTGGAGGGTACGGACGTCATCTACATCGCCAAGGTCGACTCCACGCACGCCGTGCGCATGGTGTCCGCCGCCGGCCGCCGCCTCCCCGCGCACTGCACCTCCGTGGGCAAGATGCTGCTCGCCTCGCTGTCCGAGCCCGAGCTGACCTCGCGGATCCCCGACGACGCCGACCTGATCCGGATGACGCCGAACAGCATCACCGACCCGGGTGCCCTGCGCGAGGCCCTCGTCGAGATCCGCGCGCGCGGCATCGCGGTGGAGAGCCGGGAGTCGAACCCCGACGTCAGCTGCATCGCGGCGCCGGTGCGCGACCGTACGGGCCAGGTCGTGGCGGCGCTGTCCATCTCCGTGCCGATGATCCGCTGGAGCGAGGACCGCAAGGCCGAGCTGGAGGGGCTGGCCGCGAAGGGCGCGGCCGAGCTGTCGGAGCGACTCGGACACCGGGGCGTCGCGTGAGGCGCCGGACGGCGCGTACGCACGCGTACGAGGTGGCGGTCCGGGCGGAGGCGGCCCTCGGGGAAGGCCCCACCTGGGACGCCGACGCCGGTCGGCTGATCTGGATCGACATCCTCGGGTCCCGGGTGTTCACGTACGACCCGGTCTCCGGCCGGCGCACGGTACTGGCCACCGAGCAGCACGTGGGGGCCGCCAAGCCCCGGGTGGGCGGCGGTCTGGTCGTCAACCTCCGCGACGGAATCGGCCTGTACGGGCCGGACTCCGTCACGGACGCGGCGGGGAGCCCCGCCGGAACCTCCGCCGCCGACCCCGCCGGAGATCCTGCCGGGGGCCGCCCTGCCGGGGGCCCGCAGGAATTCCGGTGGCTGCGTCGAGAGATCGTGCCCGGCCGGCGTGCCAACGACGCGGCGGTCGCGCCCGACGGCGCCCTGTGGGCGGGCACCATGCGCTACGACGAGGCAGCGGGCGGCGGCACGCTCTCCCGGGTCGCCCCGGACGGCTCGGCCGAGATCGTCCTGGACGACGTGACGGTGAGCAACGGCACGGGCTGGAGCCCCGACGGCCGCCTCATGTACTACATCGACACCCCGACCCGACGGGTCGACGTCTTCGACTTCGACGGGCAACGGGCCACCGGCAGGCGCCAGTTGGTCGCCATCGAGGAGGGCGACGGCTACCCCGACGGGCTCACCGTCGACGCCGAGGGCTGCGTCTGGGTCGCCTTCTGGGACGGCGGCGCCATCCGCCGCTACACCCCGTCCGGCGCGCTGGACCGCGTCGTGGAACTCCCCGTACCGCGCCCCACGGCCTGCGCGTTCGGCGGCGCCGGCCTGACCGACCTGTACATCACGACAGCCCGTACGGGCCTGGAGGCACCGCACCCGCTCGCGGGCTCGCTGCTGGTCGTCCCCGGCGCGGGACAGGGCCTGCCCCAACCGGCCTTCGCCGGCTGACAGTTCACGGCTGCCGGCTGCCGGCTACCGAGAGCCGGCCGGCCGACCGGCCAGTCGGCCGGCTGGCCGGCCGGCCGTCGGCGCGCCCCGCCCGATCCCGGGCGGGGCTCAGCCCGCCCGACCTGAACCGTCGGTCAGCGCGGCGGCCGTCATGGTGAGGTGCTCGACCAGGACCGCCGCCGCGGTGTCGGCGTCGCGGGCCAGTGCCGCCTCCTCCAGCCTGCGGTGCTCCTTCGCGCCGTCCCGTCCCGGAGTGCGGTGCGCCGACCAGCGGCGGGCCAGCTCGCTCGCGGTCCACAGCCGGTCGAAGGTCTCCAGCAGCGTGGGGTTGCCGCACCCCTCCAGCAGCGTGCGGTGGAAGGCCCGGTGGGCCTCGGCCCAGGCGGCGGTGTAGTACTCGCCCTCCTCCGGCGCGAACGCCGGGGTGCGCGCCAGCCGATGGTGGGCCGCCCGCACACGGGCCTCCCAGTCGAGGTCGCCGCGCTCCACGGACATGCGCAGCACGACCGGTTCGATGGTCCTGCGCGCCTCCGCGATCTCCTGCCAGCGGCGGTCCGAGAAGGACGGGACCGCGAATCCGCGGTTCGGCAGCCGGTCGGCCAGCCCCTCCCCGACCAGCCGCACCAGCGCTTCCCGCGTGACGGCCAGGCTCACTCCCTCCGCCTTGGCGAGATCCTGCGGCTTGAGGGCGTCCCCCGGGGCGAAGTCCCCCCGCATGACCGCGTCCCGCAGCCGCTCGTAGATCTGCTCGGAGAGCATCTGCTTCCCGGTGGGGGCGGGAGGACGGGGCGGTGTGTCAGTCATGGCTCCAGCATAGACGATTTCACAGATAATCGATTATCGGTGTTACTGTCGATTCTGACGCGGATCGCACCGCCATCGCACCGCCATCTCGCGCCGCGTGCCGCCTCCTGGCGCACAGTCACAGCCAACAACCCCTCGCACAGCCCCGAAAGGACCCTCACGTGACCGTCAACGACCCCTTCGCCCGCCTCCCCGAGGTCCCCTCCTTCACCGTCACCAGCACCACCGTCGCCGACGGAGCCGCCTGGCCGCCCGAGCAGCACGCCACCGGCCTGCCCGGCGGGAAGGACGTCTCCCCGCAGCTGTCCTGGAGCGGCGCCCCGGCGGGCACCCGGAGCTACGCCGTCACCGTGTACGACCCCGACGCCCCCACCGGCTCCGGGTTCTGGCACTGGGCGGTGGCCGACATCCCCGCCACGGTCACCCAACTGCCCGAGGGGGCAGGCGACGACACGGGCTCGGGTCTGCCCGAGGGGGCGTACCAGCTGCCCAACGACGCCCGGGCGGCCCGCTACATAGGCGCCGCCCCGCCGGCCGGTCACGGCCCGCACCGCTACTTCGTCGTGGTGCACGCCCTGGACACCGCCGCCATCGGCGTCCCGGCCGACGCCACCCCGGCCGTCCTCGGCTTCACCATGGCCGGTCACATCCTCGGCCGCGCGGTCCTGACCGCCACCGCAGAGACCACCGCCTGATGGCGCCGCCCCACCTCCCAGGAGAGGTGCCCGTGATGGGCCTCGACACCGTCCGCGAAGTCGGCCGAGCCGTCAGTGCGGCGCATCTGTTCACCTACCTCGTCCCCGAAGGGGCCCAGGAGGCGGCCGAGTTCGGCGTGACCGACCGCGGGCCGGTGTACCTGGCGTTCCGGTCGGCCGCGATGGGCGCGGTCCCGTGGCAGGTCACGCTCGCGGCCTTCTACAACTTCAGTCCCCGGGCGGTCCGGGCCATGGACGGCGTGTGGGACGCCGCGTCGCCCGCGCGGTGGCAGGCCGCCCGCTTCCGGGCCGTCGGCCGGGCGATGCGGCGGGTGGGTGTACGTATGCCGGCCGACCGGCTCGCCGAGGCGCGCTCGCTGATCGACCCGGTCGTGGCCGCCGCCGACCACGCGGGCAAACCGCTCGCCGCCGCGAACGCGTCGGTCGCGCTGCCCGCCGATCCGCTCGTCGCGCTGTGGCAGCAGATCACGGTGGTACGCGAGTGGCGCGGCGACGCCCACCTCGTCGTGCTCGCGGACAACGGCGTCGGGCCGTGCGACTGCCTGGTGCTGCACACCGCGGCGGGCGGCCCGCCGGCAGCTCTCGTGCGCACGACCCGTCGGTGGAACGACGAGGAGTGGGCCGCGGCGACGGCTCGTCTCGTGGCCCGCGGCTGGCTCGACTCCCGGGCCACGGACACGGACGCCGACGTCCCCCTCGCCCGCACCCTCGGCCTCACCGACGCCGGCGCCGCGGCCCGCGAGCGGATCGAGGCGGAGACGGACGCGCACTGCGCCGCGCTGTGGGCGCCGATCGGCGACGCGGGCGCCCGCCGCCTCGCCGCACTCCTCGCACCCATCACCGACGCCTTCACCGCGGCGGGGACGTTCCAGGCGGTCCGCCCGGCTTGACCCCGCGCCCTCGGCGGTCATGATCCGCCCCACCTGTGCGCCGTCCTCATCCCGTGCCCGGGCAATCCTCAGTTCGGGCACCTGGCGTCCCGTCCGTCCCCTCCGTCTCTGGCAGGCGCTTTCCGGAGGGACCTGGCGACACGAACGGGACGGACACGGACACGATGCGCACGCTGGTACTGCTCGCCCTGGCGGGCCTGGGCGCCCGGTTGGTGTACGACAGCCTCGGTATGGCTGTGGGCCGCGGCGCTGACCTACTCGATCCGCGCCCACCGCAGGGAGAGGGCGAGGGAGGCGGAGAGTCCCCGGCCCGCACCGGTCCGCGCCTGGAGGGGTGCGGGGAACTGCCTGACCGGCCCCACCGGGCCCGCGCTGCCCAGGTGAAGCCGGCTCCGCAACACGCCAGTGCCCCGCGTGGGAACGCGACCGCGGCGAATGACCTCCCCCGTGGGCCATTCGCCGCGCACTGTGCACGTTATGAGGCGACGTCCGCCGACGACCACCGTGCACGCCGCGCAGATCCGGCCGGTGGGTGTGCACGCTGTCCACCCGTCGCGCGCAGAGCGTGCACGAGGTCGTGGACGCCCGAGCCGGTGGTCAGCAGATCGCGGTTGAGGAGGCGTTCGGCGGCGCGCAGATGGGCGCGGACCGTGTTGCGGCTCAGGCCCACCCGCGCGGCCGTCCGCTGGGCGTCGGTGTTGGCGTCGATCCAGGCCTCCACGGTGAGACACAGATCGCGGTGCCGGGCGTCGCGCAACGGGTGCAGGAAGATCTCCGCCCACGTGGTGGCGGGGGAGGCGCGCAGGAGTTCCCCGAGCCGGGGCGCGACCAGCTGGACCGCGTCGGTCTGGGCGGGGTCGGCGGGGTCGGGCTGGAGCGCCGTGAGGGAGAGGGCCAGGTCGAGCGTGGCCCGGGTGCGGACGTCGCCGAGGTCGACGCCCAGCGCCTCCTCCGCCCGGCGGCAGTGGGCCGTGACGGTGGTGCGGCTGAGGTGCAGCAGACGGGCCACACCGGACCGGGAGAACGTCACGGCCAGCCGGACGACGTCCACCGTGGGCTTGGGAAGGGCCTGCAACGGCTCCAGGTAGGCGCGCGCCCAGGCGAGGGCCGCCCGGCGGGGCAGCACGTGCACCAGCGAGGGCCGGCCCCGGTAGGCGGCCAGCCGGCCGGGGGAGTTGCGGGCGACGGCCAGGGCGTGCACGGCCTCTCCGTAGGCCTCGCCCGTGGCGGCGAGCGGATGCGGCCTGCTGACGCCCAGCGCGTACCCCTCGTTCTCCGCGACGAGCCGCCGCAGCACCTCGCCCTGCCTGAACCGGCCGCCCAGCTCCGGGTCCTCGGCCATGGGGCAGATCAACTGCTCCTTGAAAACAGGGCAGTTCACCATCAAGCCCGGGCCGTGATAGCCCGACGGGTCCAGATACGTCCGGGTCAGCCGGTCGCGGTCGTCGGGCGGGCAGTGCAGGATGTGGACCCGTACGCGCTCCGCGTTCAGCAGCGGCGGTACGTCGCCCGTGGTCATCCGCCGTGCCATGGTGACGTCCCCGGCCAGCAGCGCGGTCAGCACCGCGAACCGCAACTGCGCCGCCTTCGCCTCGTACCCCCGCGTGCCGCCGTCGGCGTCCGACGCCCTGCTCAGCAGCTCGACGATGCCGCCGGCCTGCGAGGCCAGCGCGGCGGCCTCCCGCGGCAGCGGCGACGCGCTGACCGTCACCAGCACCGGGCGCGGCTCGCGTCCGCCGAAGGCCTCCAGGCGTACCTCACGCCCGGCGACGCGGGTGGTGGCCGCGGCCAGCCGTCCGCCGGCCAGCCGTTCCACCTGTTCCGTCAGCGCGTCCGCGATCCGCCGGGGGAAGCCGTCCGTGGCCGCCTCGACCGTGCCCTCGCGGCCGATCCACGCGACGTGCGCCCCGGTCCGGCGGCCGAGCCAGTCCAGCACCTCCGCCGGGGTGCCCCGGCGCCGCACGAGCCGCAGCAGTTCGTCGACGTCCTCCCCGTGTCCCGCCACCTCCACCGCGCTCACGCACCTTCCCTGCCCCGCCCGCCACGGTCCGACAGAGCCTAATGCGCCCCCTCTGTGACGGTCACGCCACCGCTGTGGGCGCCAGTTCCCGGAGTTCGGCCAGGGCCGCCGCGACAGCGGGGCGCTCGTGGCCCCCGGCGCGGGTGCAGGTGAGCAGTTTGCGGTGCGGGTCGCCCGTGCAGCGGACGCGGGTGATGGGCAGGTGGGGGGTCAGATGGGCGAGCCGCGGGATGAGCGCGACCCCGAGGCCGTGCGCGACGAGGTGGGCCGTCACGTTCCAGTCCCAGGCCTGGTGGACGATGTCGGGGGTGAATCCGGCCGCACCGCACGCGGACAGCACCTGTGTGCGGCAGGGGTTCTCCTCGGACGGCGCGATCCATTCCTCGCGGGCGGCCTCCGCGAGGTCCGTCAGCCCGCGTCCCGCCAGCCGGTGCGTGTCGGGTACGACCAGGTCGAACGGGTCGTCCAGCAGCGGCTGCTGGTCGAACCGGGCGTCGCTGATCGGGGGGTTGCGCGGGGTCGCCTCGACGACCGCGAGATCGGCCCCGCCCTCGAAGAGCAGGTTGAAGCTCTCGGGTACGACCGCCTCCTGGATTCGGACGGAGAGGCGGGGGTGGCGGTCGCGCAGCCGGGCCGCCATCGGGGCGATCAGCACCGAGACGGCGATCGGGAAGCCGGTGACCCGCAGCAGTCCGGCGGGATCGTCGTGGTCCGACCGCAGGTCCAGCTCCGCCTGGTCCCAGCGGGCCTGGATCGCGTCGGCGTGCGTGATCAGACTGCGCGCGGCGGGGGTCAGCCGTACGCCGCGGCCCTGCGGTTCCAGCAGGACGACGCCCAGTTCACGGGCGAGCTGGCGGACCTGCTGGGAGGCGGCCGAGGTCGTCAGGTGCAGGGCTCGGGCGGCGGCGGTGACGGTGCCGTAGTGCTCGACGGCCCGCAGGACATGGAGCCGGCGCAGGTCAATCATGAAGCCCAGGCTTAAGGGTCACGTCCGGAAAGTCAACCTGGACGTGCACGGTCGTCGGGTCGCACCCTGGAGGTGCCCTTGAGGGGCGAGGGAACTGCGCGAGCAGCCCCTCGCACCCGCACTCGGTCCCACGGCGTGAGGAGGCCCCGGATGAACGGCGCACAGGGTGAGGCGTGCCCCCACTGCGGGTGGCCGGACGGTGCCGAGCCGTTCCAGGTGGTGTCCCGGCACGGTACGGCGGCCGGCCACACGGTCTGGACCCGGTGCGCCTGCGGCTCGCTCCAGGTGCGGGTCGTGGACGCGTGCGGCATGCGCGTGCTCAGCCGTGGCGGGCGGGGGTGAAGGGGGCGTTCGCCGTCAGCCGACCCGGTTGACCCCGCCGGCCGCGGGCCACCCCGCTCCGTTGGACGCACCCGGTGTGTTCGGCCAGCCGCCGGGCTGCTGCTGGGGTACCGGCTGAGGCTGCGGCATCGCCTCGGGCTGCTGGGGGAACCCCTGCTGCGGGAAGCCCTGTTGCGGGAACCCCTGCGGCTGACCCGGGGCGGCGACCGCGGTCAGCCCCCCGGGCATCCCCGTGGTGCCCCGCGTCTGCGCCGCCGTCAACGGCTGAGGCTGCCCGACCATCCCGTTCGCCGCGGCGACCAGCGGCTGGGGCTGCGGGGGCTGCTGCGGCAACCGCGCCGGCTGCTGGGGCTGTTGCGGCAGTTGCGCGGGCTGTTGCGGCTGTTGCGGGATCTGCGGTGGCTGGGGCTGCTGCACCATCCCGTTCGCCGCGCCCGCCAGCCCCGGATAGCCCTGCCCGTTGGTCGAGCCGACGAGCCGGTCGACCGCCGCCGTACCCGAGCTGTAACCGGCCCCCTGGTTCAGTTCGGACACGGCGGCTCCCCGCCTGGTGCTGGTCCCGTAGAGCACCGACTCCAGGCCGACCACCAGCCGCCGTACGTCCTCCTGCGGGCGTACCACGAGCCGTACGAAGCGGCTCGACGAGCCGATCTTGTTGCCGCACTCGCGGACCAGGATCCGGTGCTCGGTGAGCAGCCGGTCGCGGACCACGGTGCCCTCGGCGCCCACGGGCAGGCGTACGAAGAGGAAGTTGCCCTGCGAGGGGTAGACGGTGAGGCCGGGCAGCATGGAGAGCTGACGCGCCATGTCGAGCCGGTCCCGGCGCACCATGTGCAGGCTCTCCGCGTACTCGGCCCCGTAGTCCTTGAGCATGAAGACCACGGTCTCCGCGAAGGCGTTCAGGTTCCACTTCGGCAGCATCGAGCGGATGCGGCCCGCCAGGCCCGGGTTGGCCACCATGTAGCCGAACCGCACGCCGTGCAGACCGAAGTTCTTGCCGAGGCTGCGCAGCACGATGACGTTGGGGCGCATCACCGCCTCCTCGACGATGCTCGGCTCGTTCTCCGCGTCGGCGAACTCCAGGAACGACTCGTCGATGACGATCAGGTCGAGGTCGGCGAGCGCGTCGCAGAAGGCCAGGATCGTCTGCTTGGGCAGGAAGCCGCCGTCGGGGTTGTTCGGGTTGCAGATGACGGCCGCCCGGGTGCCCCGGGAGCGGATGAACTGGATGTACTGCGCCGGGTCGAGCGCGAAGCCGTTGCTCTCCTGGAGCGGGAACATGTCGACGCGCTTGCCGGTCTCCAGCGGCTGGTCGGTCCAGCGGCCGAAGGTGGGGACGGGGATGGCGAGCGACTCACGGACCAGCAAGTGGTCGATCCAGGTGATGAGTTCGGTTGAGCCGTTGCCCATCGCCACGCACTGCGGGGGAAGTTGCAGCAGATTGCACAGCTCGGCGGTGATGGTGTCGGCGCTGCTCGGGTAGTACGTGATGATGTCGCGCAGCCGGTTGGTCAGCTCGTCCATCATCCGGGGCGAGGGAAAGTACGGATTGCACGGGATGCAGAAGTCCACCGGACCCGCCTCCCCGCTCTCGCGTGCCAGCGCGGCCATCGAGGGGCTGTGCGCGCCGGTGCGGAACAGCGAGGTGACATTGTCGGCCATGGACCCTCCGTCCTTGAGGGGCGGCCCGAGCGGGTACGCGGGCGGCGGCCCGAGCGGGGATACCCGGGCCGCTCCTAAGTACGTGCGCCTGTGTGTCCCTGTTCAACGACTGTGAACCGATGTGGAAATTGTGAACCACCTGTGGAGAGTGGTCACATGTTGAACGAATGGACCGTCGTCGAGCGGTACGTCCCACCCGGCCTGAGCACGGTCGAGGGGAACTCGGGACGGTTCGGCGAGTCGGGAAAGTGCTGGGTCTCCAGACACACCGCGTCGCCCTGCCGGTAGGCCCGCCCGCCGGTTCCGACGAGTGTGCCGTCCAGGAAGTTACCGGTGTAGAGCTGCACCCCGGGCTCGGTCGTCGCGATCCTCAGGGTGCGCCCGGAGACCGGCTCCCGCAGGTGGGCGATGTGCTCGGGCCGCTCCGTCAGGCCCTTGTCCAGGACCATGTTGTGGTCGATGCCCCGGGCATACAGCAGTTGTGGGTCGTCGCGCCGCAGGTCCGCCCCGAGCGTCTTGGGCGTACGGAAGTCGAAGGGGGTGCCCGCGACCTCGGCGAGCTCGCCGGTGGGGACGAGGCCGGCGTCCACCGGTGTGTAGCGGGACGCGGCGACCAGCAGCACATGGTCGTGGACGGAGCCGCCGTCCTCGCCGGCCAGGTTCCAGTACACGTGGTTGGTGAGGTTGACGACCGTGGCCCGGTCGGTGGTCGCCTCGTAGTCGACGCGCCAGTCGCCGCGGGCGGTGAGGGTGTAGGTGACCCGCACGGTGAGCGTGCCGGGGTAGCCCATCTCGCCGTCGGGGCTGGTGCGCCGCAGGACCAGGCCCACGTCGCCGCCGGAGGCGAACCCCGTCACGTCCCAGACCCGCCGGTCGAATCCCTCGGGCCCGCCGTGCAGGTTGTGGCCGCCGTCGTTGACGGGCAGCTCGTGGTCCTCGCCGTCGAGGCTGAACCGGCCCTTGGCGATGCGGTTGCCGTACCGGCCGATGATCGCGCCGAAGTACGGGCTGGACGTCTCGTACGCCTCGACGGTGTCGAAGCCGAGCGAGACGTTGGTGTGTCCGCCGCGGCCGTCGGGGAGTTCCAGGGACTGGACGATGCCGCCGTACGACAGGACTTTCAGCCGGGTGCCGCCGTTCTCCAGCGACCAGCGGTGGACCTCCGTGCCGTCGGCGAGTTCGCCGAAGGGTTCCTTCACCAGTTCTTCCACCCGTTCGTTCACCGGTTCCTGTCTTCCCGAGACGTCGAGACGCCAAGTGGTTCCTGACGCGCACAAAGCAAAATGGGGCCCCGTGGACCGTAGTCCACGGGGCCCCACCGGCACGTTACGAGCCGACCTTGCGCTTGTTCCAGACGTCGAAGCCGACCGCCGCGAGCAGCACCAGGCCCTTGATGACCTGCTGCCAGTCGCTGCCGACGCCGACGAGGTTCATGCCGTTGTTGAGCACACCGAGGACGACACCGCCGATGATCGCGCCGAGGACCGTGCCCACGCCACCGCTCATCGACGCGCCGCCGATGAACGAGGCCGCGATCGCCTCCAGCTCGAAGTTCACACCGGCCTTCGGCGAGGCCGCGTTGAAGCGGGCCGCGAAGACCAGACCGGCCAGCGCCGCGAGCATGCCCATGTTGAGGAAGACCAGGAAGGTGACCTTCTTGTCCCGCACACCGGACAGCTTCGCCGCGGGCAGGTTGCCGCCGATGGCGTAGATGTGGCGGCCGATGACGGCGTTGCGCATCACATAGCCGAAGCCGACGACGAGGACGCCGAGGATGATCAGCACGACCGGGGCGCCCTTGTAGCTGGCGAGCATCATCGTCACCGTGAGGACCGCGGCGGACAGGGCCACGATCTTCAGCAGGAACAGCTTGAAGGGCGGCACGTCGAGCGCGAACTCCTGCTGCCGCCTGCGGTCACGGAACTCCTGCAGCACGATGAAAGCGATCACGGCGAAGCCGAGCAGCAGCGTGAGGTTGTGGTAGTTGGTGTCCGGGCCGACCTCGGGCAGGAAGCCGTTGGAGACCTTCTGCAGACCCTCGGGGAACGGGCCGAGCGTCTGGCCCTCCAGGAAGATCTCGGTGAGGCCGCGGAAGGTCAGCATGCCCGCGAGGGTGACGATGAACGAGGGTATGCCCAGATACGCGATGAAGAAGCCTTGCGCGGCTCCCGCGGCGGCGCCCAGGAGCAGGCACAGCACCACGGCGATCGGCCAGTCGACGTCGTGCTTGACCATCAGTACGGCCGCCACCGCGCCCACGAAGGCGGTGAGCGAGCCGACCGACAGGTCGATGTGGCCCGCGATGATGACGAGCATCATGCCGATCGCGAGGATCAGGATGTAGCTGTTCTGCAGCACCAGGTTGGAGACGTTGCGCGGCAGCAGCAGGTCGCCGTCCGTCCACACCGCGAACAGCACCACGATCAGGCCCAGCGCGATCAGCATGCCGTACTGCCGCATGTTGCGGCGCATGCCGTCCATCATCAGCTGCAGGAGGCCGTCGCCGCCGCCTGTCGAGCCGCCCTTGCCGGCGGGGGCCGGCGCGGGGGACTTGGCGGTCACATTCGTGCTCATCGGTGTTACCTCTTGTCCTTCGTCATCTGGCGCATCAGCACTTCCTGCGTGGCCTCGGCCCGCTGGACCTCACCGGTCAGCCGTCCGGCGGACATGGTGTAGATGCGGTCGCACATGCCGAGCAGTTCGGGCAGCTCGGAGGAGATGAAGACGACCGCCTTGCCCTCGGCGGCCAGTTTGTCGATGACCGTGTAGATCTCGAACTTGGCGCCCACGTCGATACCGCGGGTCGGCTCGTCCAGGATCAGCACATCGGGACCCGCGAAGATCCACTTGCTGAGGACGACCTTCTGCTGGTTGCCGCCCGACAGCTTGCCCACCGGTTCGAAGACGGTCGGCGCCTTGATGTTCATCGACTTGCGGAAGCCCTCGGAGACCTGCCGCTCCTGGTGCTCGTCGACCACACCGCCCTTGGCGACCTTGCCCAGCGCGCTGAGCGAGATGTTCCGGTTGATGGTGTCGATGAGGTTCAGACCGAAGTGCTTGCGGTCCTCGGTCACGTACGCGATGCCGTGCTTGACCGCGTCGGACACCGTCTTCGTACGGATCTCCTTGCCGTCCTTGAAGACGGTGCCGCCCGCGTACCGGCCGTAGGTGCGCCCGAAGACGCTCATCGCCAGCTCGGTGCGCCCGGCGCCCATCAGCCCGGCGATACCGACGATCTCCCCGCGGCGCACCTGGATCGACACGTCGTCGACGACCTTGCGCTGCTGGTCGATCGGGTGGTGCACGGTCCAGTTGCGGATCTCCAGGGCCGGCGCCGCGCCCACCTCGGGTTCGTGCGGGGTGCGCTCGGGGAAGCGGTGGTCGAGGTCGCGTCCGACCATGCCGCTGATGATCCGGTCCTCGGTGGTCTCCGCGGCCTTCACGTCGAGGGTCTCGATGGACCGCCCGTCGCGCAGGATGGTCACCGAGTCCGCGACCGTCTCGATCTCGTTGAGCTTGTGCGAGATGATGATCGAGGTGATGCCCTGGTCCTTGAGGCCCAGGATGAGCTCCAGGAGCTTGCCGCTGTCCTCGTCGTTCAGAGCCGCCGTCGGCTCGTCGAGGATCAGCAGCTTCACCTTCTTCGACAGCGCCTTCGCGATCTCGACGAGCTGCTGCTTGCCCACACCGATGTCGGCGACACGGGTGTCGGGGTGCTCGTCGAGCCCGACCCGCCGCAGCAGTTCGGTCGCGTGCCTCAGCGTCTCGGTCCAGCTGATGAACCCGCGCGTGGCGTGCTCGTTGCCGAGAAAGATGTTCTCCGCGATGGAGAGGTAGGGCACCAGGGCGAGCTCCTGGTGGATGATCACAATGCCGTGCTGCTCGCTCGCCCTGATGTCCTTGAACCTGCAGGACTCACCCTCGAAGAGGATGTCGCCCTCGTAGGTCCCGTGCGGGTGGACGCCGGAGAGGACCTTCATGAGGGTCGACTTCCCGGCGCCGTTCTCCCCGCAGATGGCGTGGACCTCGCCCGGCCGGACGCTCAGGGAGACGTCCGACAGCGCCTTGACGCCGGGAAAGGTCTTGACGATCGAGCGCATTTCCAGGACGGGTCCCGCCATGGTCGTGCCTTCCAATCCCTAGAGAACGGCGGTTGTTACTTGAGGTCGCTTTCCTTGATGTAGCCCGAGTCGACGACAACTTCCTTGTAGTTGGACTTGTCGACGTTGACCGGGTCCAGCAGGTACGCGGGAACGACCTTCGCGCCGTTGTCGTACGTCTTCGTGTCGTTCGTCTCGGGCTTCTTGTCCTGCAGCACGGAGTCGACCATGTTGGCGGCGACCTCGGCGAGCTTGCGGGTGTCCTTGTAGACCGTCTGCGTCTGCTGGTCGGCGATGATCGACTTGACCGAGGCGACCTCGGCGTCCTGGCCCGTGACGATCGGCAGCGGCTTGCTCTTGGAGCCGTAGTCGTCCGACTTCAGCGCGGACAGGATGCCGATGGAGATGCCGTCGTAGGGCGAGAGCACCGCGTCGACCTTGGCGCTCTTGTACGCCGAGGTGAGCAGGTCGTCCATGCGCTTCTGGGCGGTGCCGCCGTCCCAGCGCAGGGTGGTCACCTGGTTGAGCTTCGTCTGGCCCGACTTGATGACGATCTGCTTCTTGTCGATGTACGGCTGCAGGGCGTTCATCGCGCCCTTGAAGAAGTACTGGGTGTTGTTGTCGTCGTTCGAGCCGGCGAAGAGCTCGACGTTGAACGGGCCCTTCTTGGAGCCGTCCTTGAGGCCGAGCTTGTCGACGATGTAGCCGCCCTGGAGCTCGCCGACCTTCTCGTTGTCGAACGACGCGTAGTAGTCGACGTTCGGCGAGTTGAGGATCAGGCGGTCGTAGGAGATGACCGGGATGTCGGCTTCCTTGGCCTGCTGCAGCACGTTGTCGAGCGACTTGTTGTCGATCGCCGCGATGATCAGCGCCTTGACGCCCTGCGTGATCATGTTTTCGATCTGCGAGACCTGGGTGTCCGGGTCGTCCTCGCCGTAGGCCAGCTTGGTCTTGTAGCCGGCCGCCTTGAGGTTCTTCTCCACGTTGGCGCCGTCGGCGATCCAGCGCTCGGACGACTTGGTCGGCATGGCGATGCCGACGGTGCCCCCCTTCGCGTCTCCCTTGTCGCTCTCACTGCCGCCGTCACTGTCCTGCCCGCAGGCGGAGAGGGTGAGGGCGAGTGAGGCTGCCGCGGCTATGGCGGTGAGGGCTGCCTTGCGATTGCGCATGATCATCTTCCTTGATGCTCTGACGGAGGCTCGGTCTTCAGTTGTTGAAAGGATGGAGCTCGGAACGACCGAGAGGAGGTGTGTGGGATTGTGTTCGGCCGCGTCGTCTTTTGTGAAGGGGGTGTAGTCGGAACGTTATGAGGGAATGTCGAAACGTCGGAGCGTCCCCGGCAGCCGCGAGCCGAGCGGCGCCATGTCGCCGTCCGCCCCGTGCCGCGCCAGCAGGTCCAGGGCCAGCCGGCCGCGCCGCACCCTCTCCCGTGCCGTGGACAGCGTCAGATCCCTCATGTGGTGGCCGTACGGGTAGATCCCGGGAGCCTTGGACAGGCCGAACTTGAGATACAGCGGTGCGCCGCGCCGGATCAGCTCGGCGACCTCGTACATGCGCACGTAGCCGCCGAGATCGTCGGGAGCCTCGATGTACATGTCCATGGGGGCGGCGCTGACCCTGCGGATCTCGGTCAGGTGGTCCAGCGTGAGATCGCTGGGCACGTTGATCGAGTCCCCGCCGAGCTGCTCGTACACGGCGTACGCGGCCGGGTTGACCGGACCGATGAGCGCCGAGACCTTGAGCGTGGTGTCGGCCGGGATGAGCCCGGCGACACGGGCCCTGTGCAGAGTCCACAGCACGCCCTCGTCAGCCACGAGGAGGCACTTTACGCCCAACTCCGTTGCGCGTACGGCGTCTTCCAGACAGCCCGCCACCGCATCGTGCCCACGGGCTCTGGTACCGCCGCCCCGCGAGTCCGTACGCGTCGAGCCGCCGATGTCCCAGGTGCCGCGCGGACCGGTGAAGAGGCACAGCTCGATGTCACGCTCGGCGGTGGCGTCGACCATCTCGGTGATCTCGGCGTCGGTCAGCATCCATATGCCGCTGCCCTGGCTGATCCGGTGGATCGGCACGTCGAGCCGCGAGGACTCCTTGAGGACCACGGCCAGCGCCTCGGGCCCCTCGCACGAGGGGATCTCGGTACGCCACTTGCCGCCGCCCGGGAAGGAGTGCGGCGAGGCGTCGGCGGGGGACAGGGCGGGAGCGCCGAGGCCGAGCGCGGCGAGCGCCTGCTCACCGGGTCGACGGGCCGCTCTGGGAGAAGCGTCGGTCACTGGCTTTCCTTAGCTCTGGCAAAGTATGCGTGGGCTCTGGCGAGGTACGCGTTCGATATGTCGGACATGGTTCGTATCGGTGGAGGTACGCCGGTGCGGAGCGTCAGGTCTCCGCACCGGCGTACGGATCGGGGTCGGCCGGAGCCGGTCCTCAGGGGCGCAGGAGCACCTTGCCCACCTTCGGATCGCCGGACCCCACCAGCTCGATGGCGTGGGCGAACTCGTCCAACGGAAGTTCGTGCGTCACCAGCGGCAGCGGATCGAGGAGGCCCGCACCGAAGACCCGTACCGTGTGCGCCCAGGCCTGGGGCGGCGCACCGAACACGGTGTGCACCTCCAGCTGCCGCACGACCAGGTCCGTGGGGTCCAGGCCCTCGGCGCCCGCCGCCGGGATGCCGGTGAGCACCAGCCGGCCGCCGCGTCTGAGCAGCGAGGCGGCGGTGGTCGCGGCAGTCGCGGAACCGGCGGTCTCGATCACCACGTCGAAGTCGGCGGGCAGCTCCTGGTCCCGGGTGCGGAAGTCACTGGCGCCGAACGTGCGCGACAGCTCCTCGCGGTCCGGGCGGGTGCCCACCACCAGCAGCTCCGAGGGCGAACCCGCCTTCAGGAACTGCACGGCGAACATGCCGAGCGTGCCGGTGCCGACGACCGCCACCCGCTCGCCGGGCCGCGCGTTCGCCTTCAGCGCCGCCGCCGCGATGCAGGCCGCGGGCTCCAGGAGCGCCGCCGCCGTCAGGTCGGCGTCGTCGGCGAGGACGTGCAGCAGGCGGGCGGGCAGCGTGAGCGTGGTGGCCATGGCGCCGGGCCGGGTGAAGCCCGTCTCCTCGTAGCCGGCCGTGCACAACGTCGTCTCGCCCTCGTGGCAGCGGTCGCAGACCTGGCAGTTGCGGAAACCCTCGCCCACCACCTTGCGGCCCACCAGGCTCCCGGGCACCCCGCTGCCGACCGCCTCGACCGTCCCCGACCACTCGTGGCCCGGCGTCAGCGGATAGCGGACGTACCCCTCGGGGCGGTTGCCCTGGTACACCTCGCGGTCACTGCCGCAGATCCCGCTCGCGTGGACCCGTACCAGGGCCTCACCGGCGGCGGGCGCGGCGGGCTCGTGGGGGACCAGCCGGAGCTCGCCCGGCCCCTCGATGACGACGGCCTGGGATGCGGCGCTCATGACGGCTCCGTGGCGGTGGGGCGGGTCGGGGTCCCGAGGGGGAGGTGTCCCCTTCGGTCCGCCGCGGCGCGCGACCACAGCGGCCTTGACGGCGTCCGGCGGCGGTGCACAGCCTGCCACAGACCCCGGTACAACTCGGTGCCGGGCGGCGTCACTTGCCCGTGCCCTTCGGCTTGCGCTGCTCCCAGCCGTCCGCCCACAGGTCGAAGCGCGCCTGCTGCTGCGGGAACTCCGCCGCCGCGTCCGTGTCCAGCTCGACGCCCAGACCCGGCTCGTGCGACAGCTCGAAGTAGCCGTCCACGACCTGCGGGGCCCCCTTCACGATCTTCTTGATGTCCGCGTCCGCGAAGTCGTTGAAGTGTTCGAGGATCTTGAAGTTCGGGGAGGAGAAGCCGACCTGGAGGGAGGCGGCGGTGAGGACCGGACCTCCGACGTTGTGGGGCGCCACGAGGACGTAGTGGGCCTCGGCGGTCGCCGCGAGCTTGCGGGTCTCCCAGATGCCGCCGAGGTGGCCGACGTCCGGCTGGATGATGTCCACGGCCTGGCTCTCGAACAGCTCACGGAACTCGATGCGGTCGTGAATGCGCTCACCGGTCGCGACCGGGATGTCGACCTTCGCCGCCACCTTCTCCAGCGCCTTCAGGTTCTCCGGCGGGACCGGCTCCTCCAGCCACGCGGGCTTGAAGGGCGCGAGCTCGTGGGCGAGCCGGACGGCCGTGGCGGGCGAGAAGCGGCCGTGCATCTCCAGCATCAGCTCGGTGTCCGGGCCGATCGCGTCCCGGACCGCCTCGATCAGCGAGACCGAGTAGAGGGACTGCGCGTGGTCCAGCTCGTAGTGGCCGGTCCCGAAGGGGTCGATCTTCAGCGCCTTGTACCCGCGCTCGACGACCGCCTTGGCCGCCTTGTGGTACGCCTCCGGAGTGCGCTCCGTGGTGTACCAGCCGTTCGCGTACGCCTTCACGCGGTCGGTGACCTTGCCGCCGAGCAGCTGCCACACGGGCACGCCCAGGGCCTTGCCCTTGATGTCCCAGCACGCCATCTCGATCACGGCGATACCGGACATGACGATCTCGCCGGCGCGCCCGTAGTCGCCGTACTTCATACGGCGGACGAGGTCTTCGACGGCGAAGGGGTCGGAACCGAGGATGTGATTGGTCTGCGCCTCCCGCAGGTAGCCGATCAGCGCGTCGGTGTGCCCCAGCATGCGGGTCTCACCGACCCCGGTGATGCCCTCGTCGGTGTGCACCTGGACATAGGTCAGGTTGCGCCATGGCGTCCCGACCACGTGTGTGCTGATTCCGGTGATGCGCACGGAGAATGCCCCTTGTCGTGCTCTGCGGCTGCTTTTACGAATCTGTTTCGACTGTTCGAGATTTCGTCACATGTTCGAAATGCTGGCCAGACAGTAAGGATTGGGCGGTGGACGTGTCAATGGGTCGAACGAAGAACGGTTTCGCCGAGATGGCGAAGGAAGGCGGGGAATGGTCGGGCCTGTCCTCAACTGGCACACCGGAACGGGTAGTTCAGCACAGAACTTTCACAGCTGCGCCTGGGAACGTGACCTGAGCGGAGTTTAGTCTTCCGGCGTCATGGACTACTGCCTCCCGTGCCAACGGCACCTCAATGGCGCCCTCGCTTGCCCGGGGTGCGGTACATCGGCCGAAGCGTGCCGGGAGTACGCGGCCTCCCAGGACGACCAGGAGGGCGCCGAGGGGCGTGACGCCCCGCCGGACGAGGGTGACGACGGCGAGTCGGAGGGCGGCGCGGGGCGCCGGTCCCGGCGCGGGCGCGGCGGGAGCCGGGGGGTGCGTGCGAACCGGCGGGACCGGAAGGCCGCGCTGCACCGGCGGCGGCGTAAGCGGGTGCTCCTGGTGGCGGCGGGGCTGCTGCTCGCGGCCGGCGGGCTGAGCCTTGCCGAGCTGGGTATCGAGGCACCGTCCTCGGAGCCGAAGGCGTCGGCCGCGGACGAGGCGTCCGCCAGGGCCTCGGCCGCCGCGGAGGGGTCGGCGGCGTCCGGGGGAGGCGGGTCCGGAGGGCCGGGGGCCTCACCCTCCGCCTCGGAGTCGAAGAAGTCCGACAAGGGCAAGGGCAAGGACAAGGACAAGAAGGACAAGGACGGCACGTCCGAGAAGGACGGGGACGGGGAGGGCGACGAGGGGACCGAATCGGCCGGCCCTGCGTCGTCGTCGGCGGCCGGCCCGACGTCCTCCGCGCCCGCCTCCGGTCCGTCCGACCCGGGGGCGTCGGATCCGGGGACGCCCGACCCCGGGCCCACGACGGGCGACCCGGACCCGGACCCGACCCCGACGGAGCCGTGCGACCGCTTCTTGTGGTGGTGCACGTAACCGCCGGCCGCGGGCCGCTGGCCGCGAGGGTGGGGGACATGGTCTTCGGTTCGGCCGACGACCAGGTGCGGGCCGACCAGGGCTGGCCGCGCAGTTCCCCGCGCCCCTAGGAGGGGCTGCGCCCCATCAGGGGCGCGGGGAACGGCGCAATCTTTTGTCTTTGAGGGGTGCCCCGCAAAAAGTGCGGGCAGACCCGCTCAGTCCGCCGACGTGCCCGGCTCCAGCATCCGCAGCAGCAGCCCCCGCAGAGACACCCGCTCCTCCCGCGACAGCCCCGCCAACGGCTCCCGCGCGAACCGCAGAGACAACCGCAGGCTCCGCGCCACCGCCCGCCCCTCCTCCGTCACCGCGGCCAGCTTGACCCGGCGGTCGGACGGATCCGGCCGCCGCTCCGCGAGGCCCCGCGCCTCGAGCCGGTCCACGATCCCGGTCACGTTCGACGGCTCGCACTTGAGCTTCTGCGCCAGCCGCCGCATCGGCAGCGGCTCCAGCGACAGCAGGCTCAGCAGCCGCGCCTGCGCCCCCGTCAGCGCGTGCTCGGCCGCCGCCTCCTCGTACTCCTCGTGGTAGCGGGCCACGACCGTGCCGATGAGGTCGACGACCTCGAAGGTCAGTGGGTCGAACGAGGGAGTCTTCTGTGCGGCCATGCCCGACAGGCTACCCGGTTACTTGACATCATGAAATATTCAGGAGCATGGTTGTTTCACATACTGAAGCATTCTCATGTGTGGAACCCGTTGCACCAGGAAAGGCGCCCTCCATGACCGACACAGCCGAGCTCCCCACCACCAACCGCGAATGGCACCTCGTGAGCCGCCCGGTCGGCGTCCCGAAGCCCGAGGACTTCGCGCTGGTCGAGGCCGACCTGAAGCAGCCCGGCCCGGACCAGATCGTGGTGCGCAACAAGCACCTCTCCGTGGACCCGTACATGCGCGGCCGTATGAGCGCCGCGAAGTCGTACGTCGCCCCCTTCGAGGTGGGCAAGGTCATGCAGGGTGGCGCGGTCGGCGAGGTCATCGCGTCGAACGCGGACGGCGTCTCCGTCGGCGACCACGTCCTGCACAGCTTCGGCTGGCGCGAATACGCCGTCTTCGACGCCAAGCAGGCCGTCAAGGTGGACCCCGAGGCCGCGCCCCTGAGCACGTACCTCGGCGTCCTCGGCATGACCGGCCTCACCGCGTACGCGGGCCTGCTGCGCACCGCCTCCTTCACGGAGGGCGACTCCGTCTTCGTGTCCGGCGCGGCCGGCGCCGTCGGCAGCCAGGTCGGCCAGATCGCGAAGCTCAAGGGCGCCTCGCGGGTCATCGGCTCGGCCGGTTCCGACGAGAAGGTCAAGCTGCTGGTGGAGGAGTACGGCTTCGACGCGGCCTTCAACTACAAGAGCGGCCCGGTGAGCGAGCAGCTCCGCAAGGCGGCGCCCGACGGCATCGACGTCTACTTCGACAACGTCGGCGGTGACCACCTGGAGGCCGCGATCGGCTCCCTCAACCTGCGGGGCCGTATCGCCATCTGCGGGATGATCTCCGTATACAACAACACGGAGCCGGCGCCGGGGCCGAAGAACCTCGCGCGCCTCATCGCGACGCGCGGCCGGATCCAGGGCCTTCTGGTCGGCGACCACTACGACCTGCAGCCGCAGTTCGTCCAGGAGGTCGGGCCGTGGGTCGCCTCCGGCGAACTCAAGTACCGCGAGACGGTTGTCGAGGGCATCGAGAACAACCTGGAGGCTTTCCTCGGGGTCCTGCGGGGCGACAACACGGGCAAGATGATCGTCACGCTCTGACCCCGACGCGGCCGGAGCCAAAAGATCGCGCTGTTCCCCGCGCCCCTGATCCGGGGCGCGGGGAACGGCGCAATCTTTTTACCGGCGCTCAGGCCGGCGCCGGCGCCGTGTGGATCGCGAGGACCAGCCGCTGGTTCTCCGGTGCCGCGCCCCCCGGGAACGAGATCCGCCGCCGCGTGTACCCGTACGCGAGCCCACTCCGCGGATCCGCGAACCCCTGCGACCCGCCCGCCCCGCTGTGGCCGAACGCCCCCGCCCCCAGGAACGGATGCCACATGTCGGCCGTGGCCTGGAACCCCAGCCCGTACGACTTGTGCGCCCGCGCCACCAGGTCGTACCCCACGGAGTGGATCTGCCCCACCTCCGCGACCGTGTCCGGCTTGAGCAGCGCCGCGCGCCCGTTCACCTCCCCGACCGCCGCCGCGTACATCCCGGCCAGCCCGCGCGCGGAGGCGACCCCGCCCGCCGAGGCCTGACCGAGGGCCCGCACCGCACGGGAGTTGGGGAAGTCCACCAGCGGCACGGCTCCCGGCACATGCTCGTTGAACGCGATCGAGGCCAGCGTGTGCGGCCCCCTCGGTGTCGCGTCCAGCAGCGCCTGCTCCGGCGGCGTCGGTGCCATCGGCTGCACCGACAGGTACCGGTGCTCCTCAGACTCGGGCAGCCCCAGATGGAAACCCAGCCCGTACGGCGCGCGGACCCGCTCCTCGTACACCTCCTGGAGCGTACGGCCGGTGACCCGCCGGACGATCTCGCCCGTGAGCGCGCCGATCACCAGCGCGTGATAGCCGAAGGCCGTGCCCGGCCGCCAGAACGGTCGCTGGCCCGCGAGCCGTTCGGCGATCACCCGGTCGTCGGCCAGTTCGTCGAGGGTGAAGCCCGCGTCCGAACCGACCAGCCCCGCCCGGTGGGCCAGCAGCTCCCGCAGGGTCACCGCCGACTTGCCCTCCGCCGCGAACTCCGGCCAGTAGTACGCCACTTCGCGATCCAGTTCCAGCGTGCCGTCCTGTACGAGCAGGGCGACCACCAGGTGGGCCGCCCCCTTCGTGGAGGAGAAGACACCGAACAGCGTGTCGCCGTCGGTGTCCGCGCCGGTCCACAGATCGACGACCCGCCGCCCCCGTACGTACGCGGCCAACTGTCCCGCGTAATCCGGACGTTCGGCTGCGACGACGGACGCGAACTCCTCGCGCACCGCCTCGAAGCCTTCGGCGACGGTGCCGTGGATCTCCTGTGCCATCCGTGCTCTCCTCAGATCTCTGTGTGCCGCGTCCCAGTTCTCGGCGACCGTGTTCCCAGTACCCGGTCCTCTCAGGACACGGTCAGCAACGCCCGTGCCACCTGCGCGAATTCTCCCTTCGGATGATCGCGGAAGAGCGGCTCCGTGCCGAACAGCACGGCATGCGGCCCGCTCACCACCGAAGCCCGGCCGGCCGCCTGCGCCGGTCCGCCGCCGCCGTCCTGCAACGCGCGCCAGTGGCCGGAGACGAGTGGACTCGCGCCGGCCCCGCCCCCGTACGACTGCTCCACGCGCACCCCGGCGCCGAGGCCCGTGAACCACACCGGCGCGTAGACGAAACCGTGGTCGGGGGCGCCGGCGGTCACCCCGCCACCGGGTGAATTGACCAGCCGTACCACGCCGTTGGCGTCCGGGTTGCCCTCCACCGCCTGGACCGTCAGGAGACCGGCGGAGGTGTTGAGAGCCGCCCCGGTGGCGCCACGGCCCACCAGCCCCTCCCGGCTCAGGAAGGCGTTCAGCGCGGTGCGCGCGGCCGGGGTGAGGTCGGCGGCGTCCAGCCCGGCGGACGCGAACAGGACGTCCGCCCGCGACCAGTCGAAGCCCGCGTTCAGGACGACCGTGGACACCGGGACCACGTCGAAGTTCATCTCCCGCAGCGCGAACAGCTCGCCCGGCGTAACCGCCGCGGCCACCCGGACCCGCCGCAGCGGGGCGCCGCCGCTCTCCTTCGTCGCGTCGAAGGCCACGTCGTACGTCCTCGCGGCGACCGCGGCCTTCCCGCGGGCCGAGGCGGGCACGATCGCACTGCCGTCGACCGCCCGCCGCACCGAAATCCCGTCCGCGAGAAGGGAGTTGAGCGCCGCGATCTCCCGGGGGTCGTCGAGGCGCAGCCGCAGTCGCGGCTGCCGCGTCCCGCCGGGGGCCACGTACCCGGCCTTCGCGGCGGCGTGCACCGCCCGGTCCGGCACGTCGAGTTCCGAGGTCCGTACGGTGTCGACGGTCGCGCCCCACAGGCGGCCGAGGCTCCAGCCGGAGATGTCGTACATCACCGACACCTTGTCGCTGATGTCCCGCCCGTCCGCCAGCATCACATTGGCCATGCCGCGCTTGGGCTGCCGCAGATCGACGACGTACGAGCCCTTCGCGTACGTCCTGCCGTTCGCGCCGCCGAGCCTGAAGTCCCGTGTCGCCTGCCGGACCCGGACGTCGTTGGCGAGCAGGTGGTCGACCAGGCGGGCGGCGGCCGGGGCCGAGCGCTGGGCATCCGCGCCCGCCGGAATCACGTACGCGCGGGGGAAGTCGGTGGTGTAGACGTCCTCCGGGCCGATGCCCGGGACACCCGGCACGGTCTCCGGCGAGACCGGGACCTGGGCGGCGCCCGTCACGCTCCGCCGGAAGACCTCGATCTGGTCGGCGACCAGTGAACTGCGGTGCGTGCGCGCGTAGTCCAGGCTCGCGCGCATCGCCGCGCCCGCGATGGCCACGTTGATCGACGCGCGGCGGCGCAGCTCGGTGACGGGCAGTTCGTCGTACTCGTCGTTGTTCACCGCCATGGGGAACTCGACGGTGTGCGCGGCGACCGTGCCGTGGAAGGGCATGTACTGCGGGGTGAAGATGGGCGGCCAGTCGTCCCAGCCCTCCTCCTGGTCCCGGAAGGGAATCTGGGCGGGCTCCACCCCGTCCCGCTCCGGTGTGTAGCCGAGGCCGTTGACGGCGGCCTCCATACCGAGGGCGTTGGCGTAGGTGTTCTTCAGGAAGAGGTCGTACTCGTAGTTCTCGCCGTGCGGGGGCGTCGTCGGCTCGATGAGGGTGCCGTTGACGTAGCCGTGCAGGTCGACCATGAGCGCGGGCTGCTTGTCGATCGCGATCTGCCGCATGGCCCGCACCTCGGGCTGCGAGGCGGTCACGAAGTCCCGGTTCAGGTCGAACCCGTTGGCGTTCGCTCGGGTGCCGGCGATACGGCCGTCCGGGTTCGCGGTGATGTTGAAGTACACGCGGTGGTGCGCGAGGAGGTCGCGGGTGCTGCCGTCCTCGGCCGTGGCGAGCTTCTCGATCAGCTTGAGGGAGGCGTCCGTGCCCTCCCACTCGTTGCCGTGGATGTTGTTGTTGAAGAAGACCGGCGTCTTGTAGTCCCGCTTGACGGCGGGGTCCTTGGCGGCGGCGACGGGCGCGTTCTCGATCAGCTCGCGCATACGCTCCTGGGCGCGCGCCTGCCGGTCGGACTCCGGCGCGGTGACGGTGACCAGGAACAGCCGGTGTCCGCCGGCCGACCGGCCCGCGACCTCCACACTCACCCGCTCGCCGAGGCGCTGCAGTGCGTTCAGCTTCGGGGCGATGGCGTGGTACGGGGTCAGGCCCAGCTTGATGGACTTGTCGGCCGGGTTCCGGGGGTCCGGGGCGAGTACCTGCTCACGCGGATAACCGCGTACGGCTCCGGCGTCGGGGGTGAGTTCGGTGACCGGGGCGGTCAGGGCGCGGTCGGTGGCGCTCCCGGGTGCCCTGGCCGCCTCTCCGGCTCCGCCGCCGGCGTCGAAGGGGCCGGATCCCTCGCGGACCGGCGCCCCCGGACGGGGTGTCGGGTCGGCGACGGCGCCGTTCGGGGTGAGCAGGAGCGTGGCCGCCGCGGTGGCGGTGGCCGTGACGATCAGGACGGGTCTCGGTAGGCGCACGTGTACCTCCGCGGAGAGGGCCTGACAGGGGTCACTTCGGTACGGGAGGTCTACCTGCTCGTCCCTCCCGCAACAAGAGGGCGTCGGCGTAACCGATGGGGCGGACGCGGGGTCCCCGGCCGGGCGGAGGGGGCATCCTGGAAACGGACCCGACACCAGGCACCGGGCGACCGGCACCCGATGACCGGCGACCGGCGACCGGCGACCGGCAGCGCACGTGCGCGGCGTGCGTGCGTGCGTGCGTGAGGCGAGGAGAGCCCATGGCAACGATCCCGTCGCTCCCCAGCAGGGACGACGTCGCGCGTATCGCGCGCAGCACGTCCGACATCACCGGCCAGCTCCTGGACACCGCGGGCAACCTCACCCGGATCGCCGTCAACACCCTGGACCCGAGGGACGGTTCGGGCGCCGAGGCGCTACGGGTGCTGCGCGAGACGACCGCCGAACTCGCCGAGGCGAGCGCGTCGCCCCAGGCGCAGGAGGCCTTCTACCGGATGGTGGACACGCTGACGCGGCTGGGGACGAGCGGGGCGCCGCTCGCCGGCCACCCGGTCGGCGAACCGGCGCGGGCGCTGCTCACCGCGCTCGGGGACAGTCTGCTGCCGCTCCTCGACGCGGTGGAGCCGGCGGTGGAGGAGGCCGCGGAGGCGCTGGGGGAGCTGGTGGACGCCTCGTCGCCGCTGCTGCCCGCGGTGGCGGGGGTGGCGGCCGGCACGCTGCTGGTGCTCGCGCCGGTGATCCGGGCCGCGGCCGAGGTGCTGCGGGACTCCTCGCCCGAACTGCGGCGCGGCGCGGACGCGTTGACGTCCGCGCTGGCTCCGCTGCTGCCGTTGCAGGCGGCGCTGGCGGAACGGGCCGCGGTGGCGGGGGCGGGCGCGGTCCGTGCGGCGGTGCCGCCGCTGGCGGACCTCACGGAGGTGGCCGCGGCCGGCTTGCGGGCGGGGCGGCCGTTGCTGGTCGCGGGGGAGGAGGCGGTGGTCTCCGGCCTCGAACAGCTCCAGCCGCTGCTTGTCGCTTCCGCGGGGTGGGCGGGCAGGGCGGTGCGGGCCGCGGCGGTGCGGGTGTCGGCGGTCGTCTCGCCCGCGGCGGGTCCGGCGGCGGTGGTGACCGCGCAGTTCCCCGCGTCCCCCTAAAAGCAAAAGACTGCGCCGTTCCCCGCGCCCCTAAGAGGGGCTGCGCCCCATCAGGGGCGCGGGGAACTGCGCAATCTTTTGGCTTTGGGGGCGAGGGGGAGCCGCGCGGCCGGTTTCACCGGCCCGCAGGCGCGGGATCCGCGCCCGGTAAGGTACAGCCATGCGTGATCTTGGCGTGGGATTCAGGTACTTGCTGCGCGGCCAGCGCTGGGTGGCCAGGCACGGAAAGCAGTTCGGCTTCGGACTGATCCCCGGCCTCATCACCCTCGTCCTGTACGCCGCGGCCCTGGTGGCCCTGGCCCTGTGGGGCACGGACTTCGTCACCTGGGCCACCCCCTTCGCCGACGACTGGTCGAGCCCCTGGCTCGGCCTCTTCCGCGGCTTCCTGACGGCGGTCCTCTTCGCGCTCGCCCTGCTCCTGTCCGTCGTCACCTTCACCGCCGCCACCCTCATCATCGGCCAGCCCTTCTACGAGAGCCTCTCCGAGAAGGTGGACCGGGACGTGTCCCCGGACGGCACGGCCCCCGAGTCGGACCTCCCGCTCTGGCGCGAACTGCTGATCTCGACCCGCGACAGCCTCCGCATCGTCGCAAGGGCCGTGATCTGGGGCGTCCTGCTCTTCGCGCTCGGCTTCATCCCGTTCGTCGGACAGACCGTCGTCCCGGTGATCGGCTTCTTCGTCACCGGCTACTTCCTCACCGAGGAACTGACGGCGGTCGCCCTGCAGCGCCGCAACATCGTGCTCCGCGACCGCCTCACCATGCTCCGCTCCCGCCGCATGCTGGTCTGGGGCTTCGGCACCCCCCTCGGCATCGCCTTCCTCGTCCCCTTCGTCGCCGTCTTCCTGATGCCCGGCGCGGTCGCGGGCGCCACCCTGATGGCCCGCGACCTGCTCGGCGAGGAGACCCGCGAGGAGAAAGAGGACGAGGACGCCCCGGCCCCCGCGGGCTCCCTCACCGACTGACGTCAGCCGGTCGCGTCCGCTGCCACCGTCAGGATCGACCGCACCTGGGCGATGATGTCCAGCCGGTTCCGCACGAACTGCGCGTCGGTGACCGTTCCGCTCGCCGGATCCGTGTTGCCCGCCCCGAACTCCAGTACCGGCGTGTGGACATGACCGCCGGGCAGCGAGCCGCCGAGCCCGAGCCGGTCCCGCAGGAGCGTCGCGCGGTATGCGATCTCGTTGGACAGGTAGTTGCCCCCACCGCCCGCCCGGGCCGTCGAGCCCGCGGTCGGACCCTCGGGGCGCACCACGGACTCCGTGTCGCCCGCCGGGATCTCGGTCACCGACGTGTTGTCGTACACGGGGAAGCGTCCCGTGTCCGCCGCGACGATGGCCTTGTACGGCAGGGTCGTCGTCGTCCACTGCGGCTGCGAGGCCGGGTCGGTCACCGGGACGGTCTCGGTGCGCGAAAGGTTCTCGTTGTCCGGGAAGCCGCCGCGCCAGGCCCCGTTGGTGCGCTCGATGTCGATACGGCCCACCCGGCCCTGGCTGACCGTGGTGAACAGGTCGACGTGGGGGAGGTGCGGGCGCAGCGTCCGCTCCACGGTCCCGTCGGCGAAGTCCTGCCAGCGGACCGGGAAGACGGCCGTCTCGATACGCGCCGGACCGTCCGCCGTCCTGATCACCGTGCCGTCCAGCGCGAGCGCGGTCGCCCCCGACGGGTTGGAGATCCGCACGTCCCGGTCCAGCGTGAACGGGTCGAACCCGGTCAGCAGGATCCGCTTGACCTTCTTGACTTTCTTGACCTTCTTGCCACCGGATGCGGACGTGACCTGCGACTGCGACTGCGACTGCGACCTGGTGTGCGGGAAGCGGATGGAGTCCTGGCCCCGTGACGTCCGCTCCAGCGCGGCCAGCAGCTTCGCGCGCCGGGCCTCGCCGAGCCCGAACTCCGGCTCCCACTGCCGCACTTCGCGTGTCATACCGAGCCGGGCCCAGTACAGCGGCCGGTCGTCGTCCCTGCTGAGGTCGCCGCCCGCGGGCCCGCGGCCCTGGGCCCGGTCCACCGCCCGCTGCCACAGCCGCGAACCCTGCCGTTCGACCAGCCGCTCGGCCTGCGCGTACGAACGGGCCTTGCCCAGCTCCCGGGCCAACTCCGGTGCCACCGTGTCGAATCCGGACCGGGCGAGGATCTCCTGGGGCGCCGCCTTGTCGAGGCGCTGCTCCTCCACGGTGGGCGTGGCCGCGGGGTTCTCCGCGGCGAGGGCGGGCGGTGCGGCGAGTCCGGCCAGCAGAGCCAGGCCGAGGGCGCCGATCCGGACACGTATGTGCGTCAAGGCGGTTCAGGTCCTTCCGAGTCGGGAGTGCGAGAGAGGGGGGACGTCGTCGGATGGCGGCAGTATGCGCGACGCACGGGACGCACGCCATAACGCGTGCCCCGCCCGCGCCACCCGCCCCACCCGACCCGTGAAGATCAGCCCTCGCCCAGCAGCGTGAGGAAGTCCCGGAACGCCGCCGGCATGTCCACCGACTCCGGCGCGAGCAGCCACTGGTACTGCAGCCCGTCCATCACCGCGACGAGCAGGGGGGCGGCCCGTTCCGGGGTGAGCCCGCTCGGCAGCCGCTCCCCGTACTCGGTCCGCAGCACCTGCGCCATGTTCGCGCGTACGGCCTCGTACCGGTCGGTGAAGAACTCCCGGGCCGGATGCCCCTCCGTGACGCTCTCGCCGAGCAGCGCCGAGAAGGTCTGCACGATCCCGGGCCGCATGGCGTTGTACTCGACGAGCTGGCCGAGCAGTTCGAGCCGCCACCCGGTGCCGGGGACGGCGTCCCACTGGTCGCGCTCCGCCAGTACGGCGACGAGCAGCGCCTCCTTGGTGGGGAAGTGGTGCAGCAGCCCCTGCGGGGTGAGGGCGACCCGCTCGGCGACCGCCGCCAGGCTCGCGCCCCGGTAGCCGCGCTCGGCGATCACCTCCAGCGCCGCCCGGAGGATCTCCGCGCGCCGTTCCGTGCCTCTGGCCGACCTGGGCGCCCCGCTCGTCATGACGTCACCGTACGACGGACAGGGCTCTCCCCGCGGCTTTCCAGGGCATAGATATAACGCGGACGTAACGAAACCTACCGATCAGCAGGTGACACGGGCAGGATGGCGGGGACGGAACGGTGTGCGACGGAACGCATCGCGCCGGACCGGACCCACCGCACTCAACGAGCTCGACGCAACGCACTCAACGAGGAGGCACCGCCATGGCGGGAACGCGGCCCACCCCGGCCGATCAGGCGCGCGAGGCAGTGGTCGAGGCGGCTCTCGCCCGCCTCGACCTGGACTCGAAGGCTCGGCTGCTCGCCGGACAGGACATGTGGTCCCTGCCCGAGCTGCCCGAGATCGGGCTGAGGTCACTGGTCATGTCCGACGGCCCGATCGGCGTCCGGGGCGTGCGCTGGACCGCCGACGACCCGTCCATCGCCCTGCCGTCACCGACCGCCCTCGCCGCCACCTGGGACCCCGCCCTGGCCCGCCGCGCCGGCCGTCTCCTCGCCCAGGAGGCCCGCCGCAAGGGCGTGCACGTCCTGCTGGCCCCCACCGTAAACCTGCACCGCTCGCCGCTCGGCGGCCGGCACTTCGAGGCGTACAGCGAGGACCCGTACCTCACCGGCCGGATCGGCACGGGGTACGTGACCGGCGTGCAGGAGGGCGGGGTCGCGACCACCGTCAAGCACTTCGTCGCCAACGACGCCGAGACCGACCGCTTCACCGTGGACAACGTGGTCTCGCGGCGCGCCCTGCGCGAGCTGTACCTGGCCCCCTTCGAGGCCATCGTCGCCAACGCCCACCCCTGGGGCATCATGACCGCCTACAACTCGGTCAACGGCACCACGATGAGCGAGCACCGCTACCTGGTGAACGAGATCCTGCGAGGCGAATGGGGCTTCGACGGCTTCAACGTCTCCGACTGGATGGCGGCCCGCTCCACCGTCGGCGCCATCAAGGGCGGCCTGGACGTCGCCATGCCCGGCCCGGTCACCGTGTACGGCGACAAACTCGCCGCCGCCGTCCGGGCCGGCGAGACCGACGAGGCCAAGGTCGACGAGGCCGTGCGCAACGTGCTGCGCCTCGCCGCCCGCGTCGGCATCCTCGAAGGCGCCGAACCCGTCGTCGCCGACCCGTCCGGGCTCCCGGAGACGATCCACGGCGAGTCCCTGGCCCGTGAGATCGCCCGCCGCGCCTTCGTCCTCGTACGCAACGAGGGCGCCCTCCCGCTGGCCGCCGGGCACTCGGTGGCGCTCCTCGGAGCCGCCGCCCGTGACGCCCGCGTCCTGGGCGGCGGCTCCGCGACCGTCTTCCCCGCCCGGACCGTCTCCCCGCTCGACGGCCTCACCGCCGCCCTGCCCGAGGGCGCGCTGACGTACGCGGTCGGCGCCGACCCGAGCCAGGAACTGGCGCCCGCGGACAAGGGGTTCGAGCTGCGCGCGGTCTGCCGCGACACCGCGGGGGCCGTCCTCGGCACGGGCTCGGCGCCGAGCGGCCACCTCCAGTGGATGGGCAACGACCTGCCCGACGGCGTCACCCACGACCGCCTCGACAGCGTCGAACTGACCGGCACCTTCACCCCGCGCGAGAGCGGCCCGCACACGTTCGGGATCAAGGGACTGGGCGCCTTCACGCTCACGATCGACGGCACGGAGTACTTCGACGGCGTCCAGAGCACCGATTTGGACGACCCGTTCGTGACGTTCTTCGGCGACCCCGTCGAGCGCGCCACGGTGGACCTGACCGCGGGCCGCGCCTACGACGTCTCCCTGCGCCACAAAGTCGTGGTCCCCGACGACGTGCCCATGCGGGTCATCACCTTCACGCTCGCCCACCAGGAGCCCGTCCGTGACGCCGACGGGCTGATCGCCGAGGCCGTCGAAGCCGCCCGCGCCGCCGACACGGCGATCGTCGTGGTCGCCACGACCGAGCGCGTCGAGTCCGAGGGCTTCGACCGCAAGGACCTCCGGCTCCCGGGCCGCCAGGACGACCTGGTCCGCGCGGTCGCCGCCGCCAACCCGAACACCGTCGTGGTCGTGAACTCCGGCTCCCCGGTGGAACTGCCCTGGCGCGACGAGGTCGCCGCGGTGCTGCTCGGCTGGTTCCCGGGCCAGGAGGGCGGCGCGGCCCTCGCGGACGTCCTCACCGGCGCCCACGAGCCGGGTGGCCGCCTCCCCACCACCTGGGGCCCGCTGGAGTCCGCCCCCGTCACCGAGGTCACCCCCGCCGACGGTGAGCTCCCCTACACCGAGGACGTGTTCATCGGCTACCGGGCCTGGGAGAAGGAGCACCGCACCCCGACGTACCCCTTCGGCCACGGCCTCGGCTACACCGACTGGACGTACGACGGCATCGAGGTGACGGGTACGACGGTCACGGTCCGCCTCACCAACACGGGCACCCGCACCGGCCGGGAGACCGTCCAGCTCTACCTCGCCCCGACGGACCCCACCCCCGACCGCCCCGCCCGCTGGCTGGCCGGCTTCGCGAACGTCGAGGCCGCCCCGGGGGAGTCGGTCCGCACGACCGTCGACCTCCCGGCCCGGGCGTTCGAGGTCTGGGACGAGGAGTCCAACGCCTGGACACCGGTGAAGGGCCTTTACGAGATCGAGGCATCCCACAGCCTCACGGACACCAGGCTGCGGGCCACCCTCGTCCACTAGCCTCCAGCTTCCACGGGCGGGGAACGGCGCACAGCCTTCAGCTCTGAGGGGCGCGGGGAACGGCGCAATCCTTTGCTCTTGAGGGCGCGGCGAACTGCGGGATCCTTCGCTTGCGCGCCGTCACCGAGATGGTGTACGGGACGTGACCACCCCGTACGCCATCTCCGCGAGCCGCGCCTGCCCGTCCACGCTCGGATGGAACCAGTCCCAGTGACTCAACTGCGTCGTCCCGAACCGGTAGTCGAAGACCGCCCCGCCGTCGGACCGGCACCACCGGTCCTTCGCGCACACCTCTTCCAGGACGGTGTTGTACGCCTGGACCCGGTCCTGCACCCGGTCCCGCCGCGACGTGGCCGCCGAACTCAACGAGTCCGCGTCGGCGAGCATCGAGGGACAGAGCCCCAGCTTCCAGATCTGCTTGCCCATCGGATTCGTCCGCCCCTGTGACCACAGCCGCTTCAGGTCCGGCACGCTGGACACGTACACCTGAGTCTTCGGCAGAGCGGACCGCAGCGTGCTCAGCGCGTCCTCGAACTGGCTGCGGAAGTCCGCGACCGACGTCATCGCGGACACCGACGAACGGCAGGCGTCGTTCGCGCCGGCCATCACCGTGACCAGCTGGGGTTTCTTCGCCGCGGCCTGTGCCATCTGGCCGGGCAGGTCGGCCATGCGCGAGCCGGTCACCGCGTAGTTCCAGCTGCGCTGCGAGGCCCCGGTCTTCCCCAGGAGCCGTACCGCGAGACTCTTCACCTTCGCGTCGGTGCCGGTGGCCCACGACACCTCGGGGCAGTCGGTCAGCACCGAACAGGCGTCGAAGCCGCGGGTGATCGAGTCGCCGACGGCGGCCAGCGAGCGCGGGCTGCGGTCCCAGGCCGGCGTGGGCTTCGGCGACGGCCCACCACTCCGCGCGTCCGTTCCCTTCGGCCCCGGGGAGTTGCCGCCCACCGCGTCGCAGCCGGTCAGTCCCACGACGCCGACAAGAGCCGCGGCGACGGCCGCGACCAGGCCCCGCGAACGGTGGCCACGCTTTCGCATCCCCAGTTCCCCTCGTTCATCACGCAACGGCGGTCCGCCTCCGAGCGTCCTCCCGGGTGAAACTGCCGTGTTTCCGGGCGCCTGGACCGACGGTACGTCACACTCCTTGCGCCGCCACGCGGTAGCCTCGCCAGGTGGCCGCACTGCCACTGAACGATCCGCCAAGCCGCAAAGTGCCCGCTCTGCCCGGAGGTGCCAGTGACGACACGTGGAGTTCTCTACGTGCACTCCGCGCCGCGTGCGCTGTGCCCGCACGTGGAGTGGGCGGTCGCGGGCGTGCTCGGTACGCGGGTCAGCCTCGACTGGATCCGGCAGCCCGCCTCGCCCGGCACGTGGAGATCAGAGTTCTCCTGGAAGGGTGAGGCCGGTACGGCCTCCAAGCTCGCCTCGGCGCTGCGCGGCTGGCAGATGCTGCGCTTCGAGGTGACCGCCGAGCCGTGCGCCAACGCCGAGGGCGAGCGCTACAGCTGCACCCCGGACCTGGGCATCTTCCACGCGGTCACCGGGATCCACGGCGACATCCTGATCCCCGAGGACCGGCTGCGCGCGGCGCTGGCCCGCTCCCAGCAGGGCGAGACCCACCTGGAGTCCGAACTCACCCGACTCCTGGGCAAGCCGTGGGACGACGAACTGGAACCCTTCCGCTACGCAGGCGAGGGAGCCCCCGTCCGCTGGCTCCACCAGGTGGTCTAGCCCCGGCAGACCCCACCCCACAGGGGCCGCGTGGCTTGTGGCCTTCAGGGGCGCGGGGAGCGGCGCGGTCTTTGGCTTGTGGCCTTCAGAGGCGCGGGGAACGGCGCAATCTTTTGACTTGGGCCCCGCCCCGCGACACGCCAGTGGCCCGACCCCTCGAAGAGAAGCCGAGCCACTCACTCACTCACGACCAAGCCGACGGCCGGCCGATCTCACACCGTGCGGAACGCAAGCACCACGTTGTGCCCACCGAAGCCGAACGAGTCGTTCAGCGCCGCGATCCGCCCCTCGACGGGCAACTTCCGGGCCTCCCCGCGAACGATGTCCGCGGTGGCCTCCGCCTCGGGGTCGAGGTTCTCGACGTTGATGGTCGGCGGAGCGATCCGGTGGTACAGCGCCAGGACCGTGGCCACCGACTCCACACCACCCGCGCCACCGAGCAGATGCCCGGTCATGGACTTCGTACCGGACACGGCGAAGTGGTCGGCGTCGTCGCCGAACACCTTCCGCAGCGCCTTCAGCTCGGCCACGTCGCCGGCCGGCGTGGAGGTCGCGTGCGCGTTGACGTGCACGATCTCCGCCGGGTTCAGGTCGGTGCTGTCGAGCAGGTGCTGCAGCGCCGCCGCGATGCCGCGGCCCTCCGGCTCCGGCTGCACGATGTCGTGGCCGTCGGAGGAGATGCCCTGGCCGACCGCCTCCGCGTACACACGGGCTCCGCGCTTGGCGGCGTGCTCGGCCGACTCCAGGACCACGACGCCGGCGCCCTCGCCCAGGACGAAGCCGTCACGGCCGATGTCGTAGGGACGCGAGGCGCCCTGCGGGTCGTCGTTGTTCTTGGACATCGCCATCATGTTGCCGAACGCGGCGATGGGCAGCGGGTGGATGGCCGCCTCCGTGCCACCGGCGACGACGACGTCGGCGCGGCCGGTACGGATCATCTCGATGGCGTAGCCGATGGCCTCGGCGCCCGACGCGCAGGCGGAGACCGGGGTGTGCACACCGGCGCGGGCGCCGACGTACAGGCCCACGTTGGCCGAGGGGCCGTTCGGCATGAGCATGGGAACGGTGTGCGGGGAGACGCGGCGTACGCCCTTCTCCTTCAGCACGTCGTACTGGTCGAGCAAGGTGGTGACGCCGCCGATGCCGGAGGCGATGACCGCGCCGAGCCGGTCGGGGTCGACAGCCGCGCCCTGCTCGGCGGTGTCCGCCGCCTCGGCGCCGGCCGTGGCGGTGAATCCTGCGTCGGCCCACGCCTCCTTGGCCGCGATCAGCGCGAACTGCGCCGAGCGGTCCAGGCGGCGGGCCTGCGGGCGGGGAATGACCTCGCCCGGCTCCACGGCGATCTGTGCCGCGATGCGGACCGCCTGGTCGGCGGCCCAGTCCTGCTCGAGAGGGCGGACGCCGGAACGTCCGGCGACCAGGCCCTCCCAGGTAGAGGCTGCGTCGCCACCCAGCGGTGTGGTTGCGCCGATACCGGTGACGACCACGGTGCGATTGGTCGGGCTCACGGGAATTCTTTCTCCAACGGATACGAGGATTCAGCGGCGCCACCGCCGGGCGGCGGGGCTAGCAGCGTCCGGGGGTGAAGGTGACTCAGCCCTGGTGCTTGAGGATGTACTCGGTCGCGTCGCCGACCGTCTTGAGGTTCTTGACGTCGTCGTCGGGGATCTTGACGTCGAAGCGCTCTTCGGCGGCGACGACGACCTCGACCATGGACAGCGAGTCGACATCGAGGTCGTCGGTGAAGGACTTCTCCAGCTGGACGTCCTCGACCGGGATGCCGGCGATCTCGTTCACGATGTCGGCGAGACCGGCGACGATCTCTTCCTTGGTGGCGGCCATGTCAGGCGCTCCTTCTTGTGTATCCAGAGGGTGTGGCGGTACGACCGTCCGGAACGTTCCGGACGGTGTGCCTAGGGGAGGGTAACGACCGTCGCGGCGTACACGAGACCCGCCCCGAAGCCGATGACGAGCGCGGTGTCGCCGCTCTTCGCCTCGCCGGTCGCCAGGAGCCGCTCCATAGCGAGCGGGATCGAGGCGGCCGAAGTGTTACCTGTGGTGCGCACGTCACGCGCGACCGTGACGTGTTCCGGCAGCTTGAGAGTCTTCACCATCGAGTCGATGATCCGCTCGTTGGCCTGGTGGGGAATGAAGACGTCCAAGTCGTCCGCGGTGAGTCCGGCGGCTTCCAGCGCCTCCTTGGCGACCTTGGCCATCTCGAACACGGCCCAGCGGAACACCGCCTGGCCTTCCTGCGTGATCGCGGGAAACTTGACCTCGCCCTTGGAGTCCAGGGGCAGCTGGGACACGTCCCCGATCCGGAAACGGTCCCAGGGGACGGTCTGCTTGATGGTGTTGGACTTGTCGCCCTCGGAACCCCAGACGGTGGGGCCGATGTGCGGCTCCTCGGAGGGGCCCACGACGACCGCGCCCGCGCCGTCACCGAACAGGAAGGCCGTCGCGCGGTCCTCCAGGTCGGTCAGGTCGGACAGCCGCTCGACGCCGATGACCAGCACGTACTCCGCCGAACCCTCAACGATCATGCCCTTGGCGAGCGTCAGTCCGTAGCCGAAGCCGGCGCAGCCCGCCGAGATGTCGAAGGCCGCGGCCTTCGCCGTGCCGAGCTTGTCGGCGATCTCGGTGGCGACGGCCGGGGTCTGGCTGAAGTGGGAGACGGTCGAGACGACGACGGCGCCGATCTGCTCGGCGCTGATCCCGGCGTCGGCGATCGCCTTGCCGGACGCCTCGATCGACATCGCGGCGACGGTCTCCTCGTCGTTGGCCCAGTGCCGGCTCTCGATGCCGGAGCGCGAACGGATCCATTCGTCGGACGAGTCGATGCGTTCGAGGATCACCTCGTTCGGGACGACGCGAACCGGGCGGTAGCCGCCCACACCGAGGATCCGCGCGAACGGGGCGCCTTTGCGGGCCTTGATCTTCGACATGCTCAGTGGGCTCCTTACGCGCTCAGGCCGAGGCGTGCTCGGCGATGAGCTCGCGAGCCGCTTCGAGGTCGTCGGGTGTCTTCAGCGCCAGCGTCTTCACGCCGGGCAGCGCGCGCTTGGCGAGACCGGTCAGCGTGCCACCGGGGCACACCTCGACCAGCGCGGTCACGCCGAGTTCCTTGAAGGTCTCCATGCACAGGTCCCAGCGGACCGGGTTGGCGACCTGACCGACCAGCCGGGAGACCACTTCGGCACCCGTCGTGACGGCGTTGCCGTCCTTGTTCGAGACGTACGTGACCGTCGGGTCGGCCGGCGACAGCTCCGCCGCGGCCTGCGCGAGGACGTCGACCGCCGGAGCCATGTGCCGGGTGTGGAACGCGCCCGCGACCTTGAGAGCCACCACCCGGCGTACGCCCTCGGGCTTGTCCGCCTCCAGGGCGGCCAGCTCCTCCAGCGTGCCGGCGGCCACGATCTGGCCCGCGCCGTTCACGTTCGCCGGGGTCAGGCCCAGCTTCTCCAGGTGCGGGATCGTCACTTCGGGGTCGCCGCCGAGCAGCGCCGACATCCCGGTCCGGGTGACGGCGGCGGCCTCGGCCATCGCCAGGCCCCGCTTGCGCACGAGCTTCAGTGCGGCCGTTTCGTCCAGGACACCCGCGAGGACGGCGGCCGTGATCTCACCGACGCTGTGTCCCGCGACGGCGTCGGGTGCCGGGGCGGCGGGCGCCGTGGCACCGAGTGCCGAGGCGGACAGGAGACCCGCGGCGACCAGCAGCGGCTGGGCGACGGCGGTGTCCCGGATCGCGTCGGCGTCTCCTTGCGTTCCGAAGTGGGCAAGGTCGAGCCCGATGGCGTCCGACCACGCGGCGACGCGGTCGGCGGCGCCGGGGAGGTCGAGCCAAGGAGTCAGGAAGCCGGGCGTCTGGGCACCCTGGCCGGGAGCGACGAGTACGAGCACTCTCACACTCTCTCTTGTGAACGGGCACGGCCGCCCGTGGGGACAGGGACGAAGAACAGGAGGGGGAATTGTAGGTCCCCGACAAAAGCCTAGAGTTGGGGATCTCCATCGGCCAGACGCCCCAGGATCAGCGCGATCCGCAGCGTGAACGCCGAACGTACGTCGGAAGGCGACCAGCCGGTGACGTCAGTCACACGTCGAAGCCGGTAGCGCACGGTGTTGGGGTGCACGAAGAGCATCCGCGCGGCGCCTTCAAGACTGCTCGCCTGTTCGAGATAGACGCTCAGCGTCTCCAGGAGCGCCGACCCGGCCTCCTCCAGCGGTCTGTAGATCTCCTCCACCAACTGGTCGCGCGCCGCCGGGTCACCGGCGATCGAGCGCTCCGGCAGGAGATCGTCCGCCAGCACCGGCCGGGGGGCGTCCTGCCAGGCGAAACACGCCTTCAGCCCGGCCGCCGCGGCCTGCGCGGAACGAGTCGCGGCCAGCAGGTCGGGGACCACGGGACCGGCCACCACGGCCCCCGCGGCGTACGGGCCGATCAGGGACTTCGCGACCGCCAGGGGGTTGTCGCTGCCGCCCGCGATGACGACGAGCCGGTCACCGAGGACGCCGGTGAGCACCTGCAGTTTGGCGTGCCGGGCGGCCCGCCGGATGGCCTCGACGGTCAGCTCGCTGTCACCGTCGGGTGCCGTGCCCAGCACCACGCACACATGCTCGGGCGAGTTCCAGCCGAGGGCCGCCGCACGGGACACCGCTCCCTCGTCGGCCTCGCCGGACAGGACCGCGTTCACGACCAGCGACTCCAGGCGGGCGTCCCAGGCACCGCGTGCCTCGGCGGCCTGCGCGTACACCTGGGCGGTGGCGAAGGCGATCTCCCGGGCGTACACGAGCAGCGCCTCGCGGAGCACGTTCTCGTCCCCCGGCGCCGCGACCTCGTCGATCGCGGACTCCATCACCTCGATCGTCGTACGCACCATCTCCACGGTCTGGCGCAGGGTGATCGCCCTGGTCAGTTCGCGGGGCGCGGTGCCGAAGACGTCCGTCGAGATGGCCTGGGGGGCGTCGGGCTGCCGGAACCACTCGGTGAACGCGGCGATACCGGCCTGGGCGACGAGGCCGATCCACGACCGGTTCTCCGGTGGCATCGCCCGGTACCAGGACAGCGTCTCGTCCATGCGCGCGATGGCCTGGGCGGCGAGACTGCCGGACGACTTCTCCAGCCGCTTCAGGGTCGCGGTGTGCGCGTGGGCGGTGCGCGCGGCGCGTTCGGTGTTGCTGGTCTCGGGTTCGGGCACGGCACAAGACTGCCTTATCCGGACGCCGGGATGCGGCGGAGGGTCGCAGGTGACACGCCCGGCAGGTCTACCGTGGGTCGCGTGATGGACGTACGGCGCGCCGACGAGCGCTACCGCGGAGGCGACCCGGCGGCCGGGATCGAGTCCCTGCACGCCTTCTCCTTCGGCCCGCACTACGACCCGGACAACCTCCGCTTCGGCGCGGTCCTCGCCTGCAACGAGGAGCGCCTGGCCCCCGGCGCCGGTTTCGACGAGCACCCGCACAGCCACACCGAGATCGTCACGTGGGTCGTCGAGGGCGAGCTGACCCACCGGGACTCCACGGGCCACGAATCGCTCGTACGCCCCGGGGACGTCCAGCGCCTCAGCTCGGCGGGCGGGATCCGCCACGTCGAACGCAACGACGGCGGTACGCCCCTGCGCTTCGTGCAGATGTGGCTGGCCCCGCTCCGGCCGGGCGGCGACCCGCTGTACGAGGTGGTCCACGGCATCGCGGACTCCACGCCGTACGCGGTCCCGGAGGCGGGGGCGATGCTGCACGTACGCCGCCTCGCCCCGGGCCGGCGGACCGCGATCCCCGACGCACCCTTCCTGTACGCGCATGTCGTACGCGGCGAGGTGCTGCTGGGCGGCGCCGAGGTGCTGGGCGCGGGGGACTCGGCACGTGTCACGGACGCGAAGGACCTGGAGGCGGTGGCCCGGGGGAGCGCGGAGCTGCTGCTGTGGGAGATGGGTTAGCCGTTCCGGAGTTCGGCGAGCACCGCGTCCGTGAAGGGCGGCCACGCCTCGGTCGCCCACGTGCCGAACGCCCGGTCCGTCAGGGTCACGCAGGCGACGCCCGCGTCCGGGTCGATCCACAGGAACGTGCCGGACTGGCCGAAGTGGCCGAAGGTGCGCGGGGAGGACGAACCGCCCGTCCAGTGCGGGGACTTGGAGTCGCGGATCTCGAAGCCGAGGCCCCAGTCGTTCGGGTTCTGGTGGCCGTAGCCCGGCAGGACGCCCTTCGTGCCCGGGTACTGCACGGTCATCGCCTCGGCGACCGTCCGCGGGTCGAGCAGCCGCGGCGCCTGCACCTCGGCGGCGAACCGCACCAGGTCGTCGACGGTCGAGACGCCGTCCTTCGCGGGCGAGCCGTCGAGGGTCGTCGACGTCATCCCGAGCGGTTCGAGCACCGCCTGCCTCAGATACTCCCCGAAGGGGATCTCCGTCGCCTTCGCGAGGTGGTCGCCCAGCTGCTCGAACCCGGCGTTGGAGTACAGCCGCCGCTGTCCGGGCGGAGCGGTCACCCGGTGCTCGTCGAAGGCGAGCCCGCTGGTGTGCGCGAGCAGGTGCCGCACGGTGGCGCCCTCGGGCCCGGCCGCCTCATCGAGCTCGACGGCCCCTTCCTCGTACGCGACGAGCACGGCGTAGGCGGCGAGGGGTTTGGTGACGGAGGCCAGCGCGAAGGGTCGGGTGACGGGCCCACGGGTCCCCAGGACGGTGCCGTCCGCCCGTACGACGGCCGCGGCGGCGGTGGGGACGGGCCACTTCTCGATCAGTGCGAGGCTCTGCAAGGACATGCCCAGAGCCTACGGGCCCCGTGCGAGGGCGTCGTCGGGGGTGCGGGGCCCCACCGGCGTGCCCCGCACCCGCCCACCACCGCTCAGAACTTCAGCCGCATCAGCGGATCCGGGGTCCGCACGAACCCCATCGACTCGTACAGCGGCGCGGCCTCCGGGGAGGCGGTCAGGTCGATCTGCCCCACCCCCCGCTCCCGGAACCACACGACCAGCTCCGCCATGCAGGCCCGCGCGTACCCCCGCCGCCGCACCGCGGGATCCGTCGCCACACTGAACACGTAACCGATCCGCCCGTGCGGGTTCCCGGCCCGCCCGATCCGGTACTCCAGCGTCCCCGCCACCAGCGCGGCCAGCGCCCCCGGCCGCTCGGGGTGGTCGACGACGAAGGCCGCGAAACCCCCGTAGGGATCGGCCAGCCGACCCCGTACGGTGGCCAGGGACGCGGCCTGCCAGCCGGTGGACGTGTCCGCCCCGGGCATCGAGTCGATCAACACCTGACGCAGTCGGAGCACTTCCCCGGCGTCCTCGGGCAGGGCACGGCGTACAAGACTCATGATCGGCACGCTAGTCAGCGCGGCGCCCCGTGTCGTCGGAATTTCACCGGCCCGCCCTTGCTTGGAGCGCACTCCAAGGTTTTAGCGTGGGGGCCATGACGGTGATGGAGACCACGGAGCCCGGGACCGACATCTGCGTACCCCCGCCGCAGAGGCTGAGGCGGCCCGACGGCCGGGACCAGTACACGATCAGCGAGGTCGTCGCGTTCACCGGCCTGACGGCACACACCCTCCGCTGGTACGAGCGGATCGGGCTGATGCCGCACATCGACCGCTCGCACACGGGCCAGCGGCGCTACAGCAACCGCGACCTCGACTGGCTCGACCTCGTCGGCAAGCTGCGGCTGACCGGGATGCCGGTCGCCGACATGGTGCGGTACGCGGAGATGGTGCGGGCGGGCGACGAGACGTACGCGGACCGTTTCGAGCTGCTCGAAGCGACGCGGCGGGACGTGCGGGCCCGGATCGCCGAGCTCCAGGACACCCTCGCCGTGCTCGACCGGAAGATCAGTTTCTATGCGGACGCCGGGCAGGCCCCGGCGTCGGAGAGGTCCCGATGACGGACAGCAGGATCGCCAAGGCCCCGCTCGGTACGGGCGGCCTCGAGGTCGGCGTGCAGGGACTCGGCTGCATGGGCATGAGCTTCGCGTACGGCCCCACGGACGCCGAGGAGGCCCGGGCCACCCTGGAGCGCGCGCTGGAGCTGGGCGTCACGCTCTACGACACGGCCGACGCCTACGGGCAGGGGGAGAACGAGCGGTTCCTGGCGCCGTTCTTCGCCGCGCACCGCGACGAGGTGGTCATCGCGACGAAGTTCGCCATGACGATCCCGCCGGACGAGCCGACCCGGCGGATCATCCGCAACGACGGCCCGTACATCCGGCAGGCGGTCGAGGCGAGCCTCAAGCGCCTGGACGTCGACGTGATCGACCTCTACTACATGCACCGCCGTGATGTGAACGTCCCCATCGAGGAGACCGTCGGCACCATGGCCGAGCTGGTCCGCGAGGGCAAGGTCAAGCAGCTCGGTCTCAGCGAGGTGACGGGCGGCGAGCTGCGGGCCGCGCAGACGGTGCACCCGATCGCGGCCGTGCAGTCGGAGTGGTCGCTGTTCAGCCGGGACATCGAGGCGGGGGTCGTCCCGGCCGCCCGTGAACTGGGCGTGACCCTGGTCCCGTACTCCCCGCTCGGGCGCGGTTTCCTCACCGGCTCCTTCACGGACGCCGCCAAGGACCTGACGGCCGGTGACTTCCGCCGTCAGCAGCCGCGCTTCACGGGGGACAACGCGGCGGCGAACGCGGCTCTGCTCGACTCGATCCGGACGGTCGCGGAGGCGCACGAGGTGTCCGTGGGGCAGATCGCGCTGGCCTGGGTGCACCGGCAGGCGGCCGTGCACGGTCTGCCGGTCGTGCCGATCCCCGGCACGCGCCGGCGCACGCGGGTGGAGGAGAACACGGCGGCGACACGGATCACCCTGACGGACACGGACCTCGCGGTCCTGGACCCGATCGCCGCGAAGGTCGCGGGCACGCGCTACGCCGACATGACGTTCGCGTCGGCGGGCCGGGAGTAGCCCACCGCAGTTCCCCGCGCCCCTGAATGCCAGAAGCAGGGCGCAGCCCCGCTTTTCAGGGGCGCGGGGAACTGCGCGGCCCACCCCGACCGACCCGCACCTGTCGAACCCCCTCAGCCCGGCCCAGCCCAGCCCTGCCTTGCCCAGCCGCAGGCGCTAAAGCTCCGCCAACAACTCCGCCTTCTTCACCGAGAACTCGTCGTCCGTGACGAGCCCCGCCTCATGCAGCTCACCAAGGTGCCGGATCCGCTCCGCGATGTCCGCCGGATCACGCCGGGCGGCCCGCGGAACCACCGCGACCGCCCCGGCGGCCGGCCCCGACGCCACCCCGTCGGGCAGCACCGCGGGCCCCCCGGACCGCGCCGCGGCCAGCACGGCCGCCGCGAACGGCAGTGACTCGTGCACCGGCCCGTAGCCGAGCCCGAAGACGACGGCGGCCGGATCCTGATCCGCCTGCCCCGGCTGCGGGACGCCCGCCTCCCGGCGCAGCAGCCGCAGATGCCCCTCGAAGATCTCGGGCGAGCGCCACTCCACCCCGCACAGGTCGGCGACGGCGAACGTCTGGTCGCCGGCCTTCCACTTCGCGGACGAGGCACCCGTCCAGAACCACCGGAAGGCCACGGACTTCCCGTCGAAGGAAGCCTTCCCGTCGTACGCCTTGAACTGGAGCGGCGTCTCGGGCGCCCGCACCAGATAGCGCTCCGCCGGACCCGCGTCCGGCGGCCCCAGCATCGCGCGCAGTTCGTCCGCGTAGTACTCGGCGAGCGTCTCGCGCTCGGCGGGCAGCACGAGCCGGTAGGGGTCGCACACGTCCTTCAGCTGTCCGGCCGCCGCCTCCATCAGCGGATCCGCCCCCGGCCGCGGCTCGGCACGCAGGACGACCGTCCCGCGCTTGCCGGGCGTCAGCGTCACCGACGCGATCGCGTCGAGCGGGATGCGCCGCTCACCGAGCGCCTGGAACAGCTTCGGCGTGCGAATCCCCCGTTCGAAGCGGATGAGCACGGAGTCGGACTCGAACTCCCAGGCGGCATGAAATCCGGCCAGTACGTCACCCATGCGGGCCATCGTATGCGGCATGCGCTTCCTAGTCCCCTCCCTGAGCGGCCCGCGCTTTCCTCGTCCTCTACGCGCGTCCGGCTTCGGTGGTGCCGGGCAGACCCTCCCGGCACCCGTCGTCCTCGTGCGCGCAGCTGACCGCGCGGTACGCGCCAATACCGATCTCGGCGAAATTCCGCAGGCTGTCGGTCCCGGGCTCGAAATACCCGGTGTGTCCCTTCGCCCCGCGCGCGGACAGCACCCGCGCGCCGAAGTCGGAGGACATCGGGTCGGCGCCGTGCCCGAGCCCGCCGACCTCCAGATGCGGTACGTCCTGGATCCAGTCGTCGGAGTCCCGTACGGCCCACACCCGAGCCGCGGTGCGCAGTTGCGCGGCCCGCTCGACCCGCATGCCCGGACTGCCGGCCACCGCTATGTCGGAGACCCGGGGCGGCAGCGAGTGGGCGGCCACTCCGCAGACCACGCTTCCGTAGCTGTGGCAGTACAGCGCCACCCGTGAGCGGCCGGGCAGCGCGCGGACGAGGGCGCCGAGCCGGACCGCGCCCTCCTCGGCGCGTACGCCGGTGGCGGCGTCCATGCCGAGCCCGTTCGGCGTCGTGTAGTCGGCCCACGCGATCACGGCCGTACGCGTCCGGGGGTCGGCCTCCCGCTCGGCGCGGTAGAGGGCCTTGGCCATGCCGACCGGGGCGGTGTACTGGCGCTCGGTGCGCTGGAAGGTCAGCAGGTCGGTGTCGACGCCGGGCACCACGACCGAGACCCGCTCGGCGCGGCCGAGGTCTCCGAAGACCTCCGCGACCCGGCCGGACCCCATCGGGTCGAAGGCGAGGATGCGGCGTCCGCCGGTCATCAGGGCCTCGTAGCGGTGCATCCGGCGGCCCGCGTCGCGCTGGCCGACCGCGGAGAGCCGGCTGTCCCGCGTACGGGCGATCTCGACCTTGCGGGCCTGGCCGAGGGCGATCCGGTTGGCGCGGTAGCGCAGGGCCACCGGCGCCCCGTTCATGTTGCCGACCGCGAGCGGGTAGCGGGTGACGAGCCGGGTCCGCTGGTGCGCGTCGAGCGAGGCGAAGAACTGGGCGAGCCGGATCGGCGTCGTCCCGTCCGGGTCGGGCAGCCGGCGCCCGTCGATGTGCCCGCGTTCCCAGGCGGCGAGGGATGCCGCGATCGGTGTCGTCGCCCCTCTGTGGCCGCGCACCGCTGTCCAGCCGGTGGTCCCGAGCATCACGAACACCACGGCCAGCGCGAGCAACATGCGCCAGACGTTGAGTTGGGGGGTGGAGTCGAAGGAAGTCACTGAAAGGACACACTAGGAGAACGAGAGGGTCTCGCGTTAACCGAGTGAGGCGGATCACGTTTCCGTCGGGGTAATTGGGGCAAAGTCGCCCTGCGCCTCTTCCGCGTCCCGGTGGCCGCTTCCGTCGCGCGTGTGCCAGTTCTCGATCAGGGCGGGCCCCGTCTGGTCGAGATACGAGGCGGTCAGCTCGCGCATCGCGGCCACGCTGAAGTCGTCGCCCGCGCCCCATCTGCGGGCCGCCAGCCGCATCACGCCGCCGAACAGGGCGACCGCCACGCGCGGGCGCGGATCGGCGTCCACGTCGATGCCCTCCCGTTCCGCGATCAGCCGGGCCAGCTGCTCCTCCAGTGCCTCGTGGCGGCGCAGGTGAATGGCGAGCAGCGCGGGGGTCGACTCGATCAACTGGTAGGTGCGCATGTGCAGTTCGATCGGCACGATCGCCTCGATCGCCTCCCCGATGGTGTCCCAGCCAGCCATCACGGCCCGGCGCAACGCGTCCAACGGGGCTTCGTGGGGCGGGCGTCGGCGTACCGCGTCGAGGAAGTGCGACTCCGCCATCTCCTGGACGGCGAAGGCGGCCTCCTCCTTGCCGGCGAAGTAGCGGAAGAAGGTGCGCTGGGAGACGTCGACCGCCTCGACGATCTCGTCGACGGTCGTCCGCTCGTAGCCCTGGGCCGCGAACAGCTCCAGGGCGGACCGCACCAGCGCGTCCCGCGTGCGCTGTTTCTTGCGCTCGCGCAGGCCCGGTCGTGGTGCCGTGTCCATCAGTCCTCTTTCCCGGGTGACGTGTCAGTTACCGAAATGTGAATTGGTTTGTCAATTGTCAGCGGCTGTCACTAACCTCGAACGCATGACTAGTCAGACCACCGTCGACAAGACGGGCCCGGCCGACGAGGCCCCGGCCGCCTCCGGCCCGGCTCCGAGCGCGGGGCTGCGCGGCCACCCGTGGTTCACCCTCATCACCGTGGCCGTCGGCGTCATGATGGTGGCCCTCGACGGCACCATCGTGGCCATCGCGAACCCGGCCATCCAGAAGGACCTCGGTGCCACGTTCGCCGACGTCCAGTGGATCACGAACGGCTACTTCCTCGCACTCGCCGTCACACTGATCACGGCGGGCAAGCTCGGCGACCGGTTCGGCCACCGCCAGACCTTCCTCATAGGCGTGGTCGGCTTCGCGGCGGCCTCGGGGGCCATCGGGCTCTCGGACAGCATCGCCTTCGTGGTGGTCTTCCGGGTGCTCCAGGGCCTGTTCGGCGCGCTGCTGATGCCGGCCGCGCTCGGCCTGCTGCGGGCCACCTTCCCGGCCGAGAAGCTGAACATGGCGATCGGTATCTGGGGCATGGTCATCGGCGCCTCCACCGCGGGCGGCCCGATCCTCGGCGGAGTGCTCGTCGAGCACGTCAGCTGGCAGTCCGTCTTCTTCATCAACGTGCCGGTCGGTGTCCTCGCGGTCGTCCTCGGCGCGGTCATCCTCACCGACCACCGGGCCAAGAACGCGCCGCGCTCCTTCGACCTGCTCGGCATCGGCCTGCTGTCCGGCGCCATGTTCTGTCTGGTCTGGGCGCTCATCAAGGCCCCGGAGTGGGGCTGGGGAGCCGCGCTGACCTGGAGCTTCCTCGGTATCGCGGTGCTCGGCTTCGCCCTGTTCGCGTACTGGGAGAACCGGGTGCGCGAGCCGCTCATCCCGCTGGCCCTCTTCCGCTCCGTACCGCTGTCGGCCGGTGTGGTCCTCATGGTGCTGATGGCGATCGCCTTCATGGGCGGCCTGTTCTTCGTCACCTTCTACCTGCAGAACGTGCACGGGATGAGCCCGGTCGACGCGGGCCTGCACCTGCTGCCGCTCACCGGCATGATGATCGTCGGCTCGCCGCTGGCCGGCTGGCTGATCGGCAGGACGGGGCCGCGCATCCCGCTGGCGGGCGGCATGGCGTTCACGGCCCTCGCCATGTTCGGCATCTCGACGCTGGAGACCGACACCGGCAGCGGGCTGATGTCGATCTGGTTCGGACTGCTCGGCCTCGGCCTCGCGCCCGTCATGGTGGGCGCCACCGAGGTCATCGTGGGCAACGCGCCGATGGAGCTGTCCGGTGTCGCGGGAGGTCTTCAGCAGGCCGCCATGCAGATCGGCGGCAGCCTCGGCACGGCGGTCCTCGGCGCTGTGATGGCCTCCAAGGTCGACCGCGACCTCGCGGGCAACTGGGCCGACGCGGGGCTCCCGAAGCTCTCCCCGGCCGAACTCGACCAGGCCGCGGAGGCGGTGCAGGTCGGCGCGCCCCCGGTGGCGCCGGGCACGCCGCCGGAGATCGCCGCGAAGATCACTGAGGTCGCCCATGACACGTTCATCTCCGGTATGAGCCTGGCGAGTCTGGTCGCGGCGGGTGTCGCCGTCGTCGCCGTCTTCGTCGCCTTCCTCACGAAGAGGGGTGCCAACGCGGAGGCGGGCGCGGGAGTCGGCCACATCTAGTCCGGTTCCTCAATCCCCTTTACACCCCGCCGAGTTCCTTCGGCGGGGTTTTCGCCTATCCGAGTGACACCTCTACATATGACTTTCATACCGCCCGTCACCCGGGTCAGAGTGGTCTCAACTGATCTGTACGGAACGGGCAGTTCGGTTGCAGTGGCGGCGTGCTGCGGAGGGGGCAGCACGCCGCGCAACCGCCGCAAAGAGGTACGCGCCTGAATTGACATGACCGGGGTACCCGACTTCCGAGCCCGAACCGACCGGTATTCGGTCGGCTCAGAGGTCCAGGGAGTTGATGATGGCGGGCTTCGGCCACACCACGCGCAAACACCCTCGCTCGCGTAGCCGTACGAGGTCACGGAGCGGGCCGGATCGCGCGACGCTCGGGATCATCGGAGTCATCTGCGCGGTCGCCGGATTCTTTGTCCTGGGGATCATCCTCGGCCCGGCGGCCGTCGTCTGCGGCTGGCTGGCCATGGGCCGCCGCTGGAACGTCGCCCCACCGCCACCGGCCCTGATCGCCCTGGTCCTGGGAGCGATCGACACCATCCTGGCCATAGCCCTCTAGGAGCGCAGCGACCGGCGCACGCCGGCCCCAACGGACTCGCACCCCTTGCCTTTCCAGGGGCGCGGGGAACGGCGCACGCGAGCCCCAACAGGCCCGCACCCTTGCCTTTCCAGGGGCGCGGGGAACGGCGCACACCAGCCCTGACAGGCCCGCACCCTTGCCTTTTCAGGGGCGCGGGGAACTGCGCACTCCCGCCCCCGGGGACCCGCACCCATTGCCTTTAGGGGCGCGGGGAACTGCGCACACCGGCCCCAACCCCCCCCCGCACCCCCTGCCTTCCAGGGCGCGCGGGGCCCGGGGCCGGGCCCGGGAACCTACGCGTCTCCCCCCGCCGCCCCCGGATCCGCCGCGCTCACATCGAGCAACTGATACCGATCCACCGCCTGCTTCAGCAGCGACCGATCCACCTTCCCCTCACGCGCCAACTCCGTCAGCACCCCCACCACGATCGACTCAGCGTCGATGTGGAAGAACCGCCGAGCGGCCCCCCGCGTATCGGCGAACCCGAACCCGTCCGCCCCCAGCGACTGGTAAGTCCCCGGCACCCACCGCGAAATCTGGTCCGGAACCGCCCGCATCCAGTCGGAAACGGCCACGAACGGCCCCTCGGCACCCGACAGCTTCCGCGTCACATAGGGAACCCGCTGCTCCTCCTCCGGGTGCAGCAGATTGTGCCGCTCCACCTCCACGGCCTCGCGTCGCAGCTCGTTCCAGGAGGTCGCCGACCACACGTCGGCCCGTACGTCCCAGTCCTCGGCGAGCAGTCGCTGCGCCTCGACGGCCCACGGCACCGCCACGCCGGACGCCATGATCTGCGCCGGGATGGAGCCCGCGGTCCCGGGCGCGAAACGGTGGATGCCCTTGAGGATGCCCTCGACGTCGACGTCCGCCGGCTCGGCCGGGTGCTGGATCGGCTCGTTGTAGACGGTGAGGTAGTAGAAGACGTCCTCGCCGTGCGGGTGCTCCTCGGACGAGCCGTACATCCGCCGCAGCCCGTCCTGCACGATGTGCGCGATCTCGAACCCGTACGCCGGGTCGTACGCGACACATCCCGGGTTGGTCGAGGCGAGCAACTGCGAGTGCCCGTCCGCGTGCTGCAGACCCTCACCGGTCAGGGTCGTCCGCCCCGCGGTCGCACCCAGCACGAACCCGCGCGCCAACTGGTCGGCCATCTGCCAGAACTGGTCGCCGGTGCGCTGGAAACCGAACATCGAGTAGAAGACGTACACCGGGATCAGCGGCTCGCCGTGCGTGGCGTACGCCGAACCGGCCGCGATCAGCGACGCCGTGCAACCCGCCTCCGAGATGCCGTCGTGCAGCATCTGCCCGGTCGGCGACTCCTTGTACGCGAGGAGCAGTTCCCGGTCCACGGCCTCGTACTGCTGCCCCAGCGGATTGTAGATCTTCGCGCTCGGGAAGAACGAGTCCATGCCGAACGTGCGGTACTCGTCCGGCGCGATCAGCACGAACCGCTTGCCGATCTCCTTGTCCCGCATGAGGTCCTTGAGGAGCCGTACGAACGCCATGGTCGTGGCGATCGACTGCTGACCCGAACCCTTCTTCACACTCGCGTACGTCTTGTCCTCGGGCAGCGCGAGCGGCTTCGCGCGCACGACACGCGTCGGGACGTACCCGCCGTTGCCCTTGCGGCGGTCGTGCATGTACTGGATCTCGTCGGAGTCCCGGCCCGGGTGGTAGTACGGCGGCGCGCCGGACTCCAGCTCCTTGTCGGAGATCGGCAGGTGCAGCCGGTCGCGGAAGCCCTTGAGATCGGCGACCGTCAGCTTCTTCATCTGGTGCGTGGCGTTGCGGCCCTCGAAGTTCGGGCCGAGCGTCCAGCCCTTGACCGTCTGGGCGAGGACCACGGTCGGCTGGCCCTTGTGCGCCTTGGCCGCCGCGAAGGCCGCGTAGACCTTGCGGTGGTCGTGGCCGCCGCGGCCCAGGTGCAGGATCTGGTCGTCGGTCATGTTCTCGACCATGGCGCGCAGCCGGTGGTCGCCGCCGAAGAAGTGCTCGCGGATGTACGCGCCGGTCTCGGTGGCGTACGTCTGGAACTGGCCGTCGGGCGTGGTGTTCAGCTTGTTGACGAGCACGCCGTCGCGGTCCTGCGCGAGCAGCGGGTCCCAGCTGCGGTCCCAGACCAGCTTGATGACGTTCCAGCCGGCGCCCCGGAACTGCGACTCCAGCTCCTGGATGATCTTGCCGTTGCCGCGTACGGGCCCGTCGAGGCGCTGGAGGTTGCAGTTGACGACGAACGTGAGGTTGTCCAGGCCCTCGCGCGCGGCGATGGACAGCTGGCCGAGCGACTCCGGCTCGTCCATCTCGCCGTCGCCGAGGAACGCCCAGACATGGGACTTGGAGGTGTCCGCGATGGAGCGCGCCTCCATGTAGCGGTTCATCCGCGCCTGGAAGATCGCGCCGAGCGGCCCCAGGCCCATGGAGACGGTCGGGAACTCCCAGAAGTCCGGCATCGAGCGCGGGTGCGGGTACGAGGACAGTGCGCGCGGAGCCTTCGACTTCTCCTGCCGGAAGGCGTCCAGCTGCGCCTCGTCCAGGCGGTCCAGGAGGAACGCGCGGGCGTAGATACCGGGGGAGGCGTGCCCCTGGAAGAAGATCTGGTCGCCGCCGTCACCCCCGTCCTTGCCGCGGAAGAAGTGGTTGAAGCCGACGTCGTAGAGCGAGGCGGAGGACGCGAAGGTGGCGATGTGGCCGCCGACACCGATACCGGGCCGCTGGGCCCTGGACACCATCACGGCCGCGTTCCAGCGGGTCGCGTTGAGGATCTTGCGCTCGATCTCCTCGTTGCCGGGGAAGAACGGCTCGTCCTTGGTGGCGATGGTGTTGATGTAGTCGGTGCTGCGCATCTCGGGAACGGCCACGCGCTTCTCGCGGGCGCGTTCGATCAGTCGCAGCATGAGATAGCGGGCCCGCTCACGGCCGCGCTGGTCCACGGCGGCGTCGAGGGAGTCGAGCCACTCCTGGGTCTCTTCGGGATCGAAGTCAGGGACCTGACTCGGAAGGCCGCCAATGATGATCGGGTTGCGATCGGGTCCGGAAGCCACGCTGTTCCTTCGCTCTCGGGGGGCCGCTTCTTCTCGGTTTCTTCAGTTTTTACTTTGCTTTTTCTCTGGTTTCCTGGGCGTGTGCACCGTTCCCCATCGTGTACCTCGGGAGCGGAAACGTCATCTCTACCGAGAGGTAACCGACACGCTCGTACCGTTCTCCCAAGGGTGGGTCCGGCAAATCGCAACGATACGCCCGACCCGTGACGCGTACCGCAAAGGCATTCGAGTCTCGTACCCTCGTAGGGTTCCGAAATTCACAAACCGGGCAGATTCCTGTGGTGTGTGTCACGAACGGCTGTGATTCCCTGACGGGAGTTGCGGCGACACGGCCGGGATCGTCACCGTTTCGGCGGTCTTGACGGCCGGGTACTTGCGCGATCCGCCCCGCCCGTGTGGACTACGGCCAATGCTGCGCGCACGCGCGTGGCTTGAACTTCCCCAGGATCTCGGCTTCGTCCGGGCCGGGGAGGACCCCATTACCGAACATGATCAGGAGGCAACCCGTGAGCGCGACCGCGGACCACGCGGAGGAGCGGACGAGCCTGGCCGCCAGGCTGGGATTCCAGCCCGAGCAGGTGGTCCAGGAGATCGGCTTCGACGACGACGTCGACCAGGAGCTCCGCTCGGCCATTGAAGAAGTAATCGGCAGCGAGCTCATGGACGAGGAGTACGACGACGTCGCCGACGCCGTCGTGCTCTGGTTCCGAGACGACGACGGCGACCTGACGGATGCGCTGGTGGACGCCACCACGTACGTCGAAGAGGGCGGCGCCGTCCTGCTGCTGACGCCCAAGACCGGCCGAGACGGTTATGTGGAGCCCAGCGACATCGCCGAAGCTGTGACGACCGCGGGTCTGTCCCAGACCAAGGGCATCAGCGTGGGGAAGGACTGGAGCGGCACGAAGCTGGCGACGCCGAAGACGGCCGCCAAGAAGCGCTGAGGCGCAGCCGAGGCCAGGAGGCCCCCGCCGACTCCGGTCGGCGGGGGCCTCGTCCGTTCGACCCCCTCCAGGGCGCCGGGCCCCGCAGGCCGTGATCGGGTGTAGCTGCGTAGGGTGGGGGCACCCGAGCGGGCCGGATCGACGGAAGGGACGCAGGATCATGACGATCGAGGTCGGCGACAAGGCCCCGGACTTCGAGCTGAAGGACAACCACGGTGCCACCGTGAAACTCTCCGGCTTCCGGGGCGCGAAGAACGTGGTGCTGCTCTTCTACCCCTTCGCCTTCACCGGCGTGTGCACCGGCGAACTGTGCGAGCTGCGCGACAACCTCCCGCGGTTCGCCGACCGCGACACCCAGCTCCTCGCCGTCTCGAACGACTCCATCCACACCCTGCGCGTCTTCGCCGAGCAGGAGGGCCTGGAGTACCCGCTGCTGTCGGACTTCTGGCCGCACGGCGAGGTCTCGCGCGCCTACGGGGTCTTCGCCGAGGACAAGGGCTGCGCGGTGCGCGGCACCTTCGTCATCGACAAGGAGGGCGTCGTCCGCTGGACGGTCGTCAACGGCCTGCCGGACGCACGGGACCTGAACGAGTACGTACAGGCGCTCGACGCCCTGTAGGGCCCGCATGCCGACACTTCGGGATTCTTCGTGCCGCAGGGACTGCGGCGGCGGGGAACCTCTCACTAGGATCGGCACGTTGATCCGATACCAACGCACTACGGGGCTTCCCGCCCCCGGACACCAATGGGAGTACTCGTGGGAGTCAGCCTCAGCAAGGGCGGCAACGTATCGCTGTCGAAGGAGGCCCCGGGCCTGACCGCGGTCATCATCGGTCTGGGGTGGGACATCCGCACCACCACCGGTACCGACTTCGACCTCGACGCGAGCGCGATCCTGACGAACGCGGAGGGCAAGGTCAGCAGTGACGCCAACTTCGTGTTCTTCAACAACCTGAAGAGCCCCGACGGCTCCGTCGAGCACACCGGTGACAACACCACCGGTGAGGGCGAGGGCGACGACGAGCAGATCAAGGTCAACCTCGCCGGGGTCCCGGCCGACATCGAGAAGATTGTCTTCCCGGTCTCGATCTACGACGCCGAGAACCGCCAGCAGTCGTTCGGCCAGGTGCGCAACGCGTTCATCCGCGTCGTGAACCAGGCGGGCGAGGCGGAGATCGCCCGGTACGACCTCTCCGAGGACGCCTCGACGGAGACCGCGATGGTCTTCGGCGAGCTGTACCGCCACGGCGCGGAGTGGAAGTTCCGCGCCATCGGCCAGGGCTACGCCTCGGGTCTGCGCGGCATCGCGCAGGACTTCGGCGTCAACGTCTGAGCCGTTCCTCGGGGCCGCAGCCGGCCCTGAGAAGCAAGATCACTTCCCGTCCGGCGCCGCACACTCTTAGTGCGGCGCCGGACGTGCTGGTATCACCGCACCACCGCACCACCGCACCACCGCATCACCAAACGGCTTCAACGGGGAGGACCAAACATGGGTGTCACGCTCGCCAAGGGGGGCAACGTCTCCCTCTCCAAGGCCGCACCGAACCTCACGCAGGTGATGGTCGGGCTCGGCTGGGACGCACGCTCCACCACCGGAGCGGATTTCGACCTGGACGCCAGTGCGCTGATGTGCAACGGCGGGCGGGTGCTCGGCGACGAGTGGTTCATCTTCTACAACCAGCTCAAGAGCCCCGACGGCTCGGTCGAGCACACCGGTGACAACCTCACCGGTGAGGGCGAGGGCGACGACGAGTCCATCCTCATCGACCTCCACAAGGTGCCCGCCAACGTGGAGAAGATCGTCTTCCCGGTCTCCATCCACGACGCCGACAACCGCGGCCAGACCTTCGGCCAGGTGAACAACGCGTTCATCCGGGTCGTCAACCAGGCGGACGGCCAGGAGCTCGCCCGCTACGACCTCTCCGAGGACGCCTCCACGGAGACCGCGATGATCTTCGGCGAGGTCTACCGCTACGGCGGCGAGTGGAAGTTCCGCGCGGTCGGCCAGGGGTACGCGTCCGGGCTGCGCGGCATCGCCCTGGACTTCGGGGTCAACGTTTCGTAAAGGCGAACACCCGGCAGGCGACCCCGGTCCCCAGTGGTCGGGCGGAGGCCGGCGGTGGTGTCACGAAGTGGTGCCGGCGCGTGAGACGGCCCAGGTGGCAGAGGGCGCGCCACCTGGGTTCGGCCCCCCGGACCTGCGACTCTTCGGGCGAAAGGGCCCGGCCCTCTCCTTCGGGGAGTCGGCCCTCTAGACTTCGAGGTCAATGTTTCGTAAAGCCGGGTACGGCGGGGGGAAACCCCCTCCGGACTTCGTCCGGGGGTAGCCCCCCAACCTCACGATTGGGTAGCCAGTGGTTCTGAAAACCTTCGGCTGGTCGTTCGCGGTCACCGCGCTCGGCCTGGTCGCAGCGGTTTTGATCGGCGGATGGACCGCGTTCGGGATCGTGCTGATCCTGTCCATCCTCGAAATCTCGCTGTCCTTCGACAACGCGGTGGTCAACGCCGGAATCCTGAAGAAGATGAGTGCCTTCTGGCAGAAGATCTTCCTCACCGTCGGCATCCTGATCGCCGTCTTCGGAATGCGGCTCGTCTTCCCCGTCGTGATCGTGGCCATCAGCGCCTCGCTCGGTCCGATCGAAGCGGTCGACCTCGCACTGAACGACGCCGACCGCTACCAGGAGCTGGTGACCGACGCCCACCCGTCGATCGCCGCCTTCGGTGGCATGTTCCTGCTGATGATCTTCCTCGACTTCATCTTCGAGGACCGGGACATCAAGTGGCTGGGCTGGCTCGAGCGCCCGCTCGCCAAGCTCGGCAAGGTCGACATGCTGTCCGCCTGCATCGCCCTGATCATCCTGCTCTTCACGGCGCTGTTCCTGGCCCCGCAGGCCCATCTGCACGCGGGCTCCGCCGACAAGGCGGAGACGGTCCTGCTCTCCGGCGTCGCCGGCCTCATCACGTACCTGGTCGTCGGCGGGCTCTCCGGGTTCTTCGAGAACCGCCTCGAAGAGGCCGAGGAGCGCGAGCACGAGGCCGAGGAGGAGGCGAAGGCCAAGGGCAAGGAGGTCTCCGCCGGAGCCCTCGTCGGCAAGGCCGCCTTCTTCATGTTCCTGTACCTCGAAGTGCTCGACGCGTCCTTCTCCTTCGACGGTGTGATCGGCGCCTTCGCCATCACCAACGACATCGTCCTGATGGCGCTGGGCCTCGGCATCGGCGCGATGTACGTGCGTTCGCTGACCGTGTACCTGGTCCGCCAGGGCACCCTCGACGACTACGTGTACCTGGAGCACGGCGCCCATTACGCCATCGGCGCCCTCGCCGCCATCCTCCTCGTCACCATCCGCTTCGAGGTCAACGAGATCATCACCGGCCTCATCGGTGTCGTCCTGATCGCCTGGTCCTTCTGGTCCTCCGTGCGCCGCAACAGGGCGCTGGAGGCCGCGGAGGGAAAGGCTGATCCCTCGGACGACAAGACAGAGGTCTCCTCCGGGGTGTGACACCGGTCAGGTTGAGGAACGCTCTGTGAGGGGCGGCTGCCGGGGAGTCCTCGGCAGCCGCCCCCGCGTATGAGGCCCCGATTCTTCGTCGGGGCGGGGTGAAGGCCAAGCGTGGGGGCGGGAATGAGTTTCTGGGAAGGCCTGTGGGGCGGGCGCTCGACGCAGTTCGACTCGGGCAGCGCGGCGACCAACGCCATCGAACTGACCAAGCGGAACCAGACGATCTCACTCAGCAAACAGGGTGCGGCCACCGGCAATCTCCGTATCAACCTCTCGTGGCGGATGCGGACCTCCGACATAGGCGGGCCCCAGCGGGGCAGCCTGTTGCGGCACCCCTTCAAGGCCCTGAAGCCGGAAGTGGTGCAGGCGCACACCCAGTCCATGGTCAACGTCGACCTCGACCTCGGCTGCATGTACGAGCTGACCGACGGCACCAAGGGGGTCGTCCAGCCGCTCGGGGGCTTCCTGGGGGACCTGAACGGCCCGCCGTACGTGAAGCTCAGCGGTGACGACCGGTTCGGCTCGGGAACGGGCGAGACGGTCTTCGTCAACCTCGACCACCGCGAGAACATCAAGCGGCTGCTGATCTTCGTCTACATCTACGACCAGACCCCCGCCTTCGACCGTACGCACGCGATCGTGACCCTGTACCCGAGCAACGGGCCCCGGATCGAGATCGGGCTCGACGAGCGGCACTCCCAGGCCAGGTCCTGCGCGGTCGTCATGATCGAGAACGTCAAGAACGAGCTGGTGGTGCGTCGCGAGGTGAAGTTCGTGTACGGCTTCCAGGCGGAGCTGGACCGTCTCTACGGCTGGGGCCTGCAGTGGGGCCGCGGCTACAAGGCGAAGGCCGACCGTTAGTGCCCGTCGGGCCCGGCCCGCGTTTCTGGGCGAGCAGGCCCGGCCCGCGCTCCTCAAGGCAAAAGACTGCGCCGTTCCCCGCACCCCTGAGAGGCCTGGGCGTCCGTGCCCGCCCCTATCGGCCGATGAACTGCGGTCCCTGCGGGGGAAGGCGGAAGTCCGGGTCGGGGGCCGGGCCCACCGGCTGGGGGTAGCCGTAGCCGGACGGAGCCGCCGCGGCGGGCTGGGGCGGCGGCGGATATCCGTACGCGGGCGCACTGGTCGGCTGCGGATACCCGTACGCGGGCTGCGTGGCCGGCGGCTGCTGCCGCGTCGGTTCCGGACCGGGAGCGGCCGGCGGATATCCGTACGCCGGCTGGACCGGCTGCTGCGGCACCTGCGTGGTCGGCTCCTCGGGCGGCAACGGCTGCGAGCCGGCCCGCCCCGCGGACGCCGGCGCCTCCTCGGCCCCGGACTCGTCCACCGAGATGCCGAAGTCGGCCGCCAGCCCCTGCAGCCCGTTCGAATAGCCCTCGCCGAGGGCCCGGAACTTCCAGCCCTCGCCGCGCCGGTACAGCTCACCGCAGATCAGGGCGGTTTCCTCACCGGTCTCCGGCTTGATGTCGAAGTACGCCAGCGGCTCGGCGTCCCCGATCGTGGCGTCGAACACCACGATCCGCAGCGCGCGCACCCGGTCGAAGGTGACGCCGTCGGCGGAAGCGACAAGGAGAATCCGTCCCACCCCGTTGTCGACGCCCGCCAGATCCGACTGAATGGTGTCGGTGAGCCCCTCGGCGAGACCGTCGTTCACGCGCTTCTTGCCGAGTCGCCACACCTTCCCCGAGGGATGCCGGGGCTGGTTGTAGAAGACGAAGTCCTCGTCGGACCGCACACGGCCGTCGGGACCGAGAAGGAGCGCGGAGGCATCCACGTCCGGGACACCCCGTCCCGGCGTCCAGCGCAGCACGGCGCGCACCGCCGTGGCGTCCAGCGGGACGTTCGACCCCTTCAGCATGGCGTGCGTCATACGGTCATCCTGCCTTCTCGGGCCTGGTCACGACAACGTGGGGGTGTGCTCCCGCTCGGCTTGCCGCACGGATGTGCGGGCACAATGGTGTTTGTCTGCGTTACCTGAATTTCATGCCCGACGGGAACCCCGGACACGGAACTCTACGTACTATTACCGGCCACATATCGTCAGGCCATCCAGCCGCCCCGGGGGAGACTCATGCGTCATTTCGGGCATATTGCCCCTGAGGTGCGGGACCGCCTCTTCTTCCAGGAGCCGTGCGTCTTCACCGCGGACTCCCCGCCCCGCGTGCTGGCCGCAGCACTCGGAGCCACCCTCTACAGCCCTGCCACCAGGCAGAAGCTCGCCGACGACGTCGTGAAACAGGCCGGCCGCGGTGTCGTCTCCATGGTGGTGTGCCTGGAGGACTCGATCGACGACGCGGACGTCGCGGACGCCGAGGAGAACCTCGTCCGGCAGTTCCATGACCTGGCCGACCGCCCCGCGGACGAGCTGCCCCTGCTCTTCATCCGGGTCAGAACGCCCGAGCAGATACCCGACCTCGTCCGGCGCCTCGGCGCCTCCGTGCGGCTCCTGTCCGGATTCGTACTGCCGAAGTTCACCGAGGAACGGGGCGTCCCCTTCCTGGAGGCGCTCACCGAGGCCGAGGGCGCGAGCGAGCGGCGGCTCTTCGCCATGCCCGTCCTCGAATCGCCCGAACTGCTCTACCGCGAGTCCCGGGCGGAGACCCTCGCCGGAATCTTCCGGGCCGTCGACAAGTACCGCGACCGCGTGCTCGCCCTGCGGCTCGGCGTCACCGACTTCTGCTCGGCGTACGGGCTGCGCAGAGCGCCCGACATGACCGCGTACGACGTCCAGATAGTGGCTTCGGTCATCGCGGACGTGGTGAACGTCCTCGGGCGGGCCGACGGCACCGGATTCACGGTGACCGGGCCCGTGTGGGAGTACTTCCGCGTCCAGGAGCGCATGTTCAAGCCGCAGCTGCGCCGCAGCCCCTTCACCCCGGAGGCCGAGGACCTGCGCGCCGCCCTCATCGAGCACGACATGGACGGCCTGCTGAGGGAGATCTCCCTCGACCGGACCAACGGGCTGCAGGGCAAGACCTGTATCCACCCCTCGCACGTCCTGCCCGTGCACGCGCTCTCCGTGGTCAGCCACGAGGAGTTCAGCGACGCCCAGGACATCCTGCGGCCCGAGCGGGGCGGCGGAGGCGTACTGCGGTCCGCGTACACGAACAAGATGAACGAGGTGAAGCCGCACCGCGCCTGGGCGGAGCGCACCCTCCAGCGCGCCGAGGTCTTCGGCGTCACCAACGAGGACATCGGCTTCGTGGAGCTGCTCGCCGCCGGAATCCCCGGCTGACCCACCACCCCGGCCGACTGACTGACCGTCCCCGGCCGACACACCACCCTCGGCCGACACGCAAGGAACTCATGAACAAAGCTGTGAACGACGGCTCCGGCGTCTGGTCCGCGACGGGCTTCCGCCCCGGAACCAAGGCCGGATCCGGCGACGTCCCCGCCCGCGAGGTCTGGTCCGGGAGCTGGGTCGCCGAGCGCCTCGGCGTCGAACTCGTCGGCGACGAGGGGCTCGGGGAACTGCTCGGGCTCGCACTCCGGCGCAACCCCAAGCGCGCGCACCTGCTCGTGTCGAACGTGCTGGGCAAGCACGTACCGCAGTCGCCCGCCGTCGTCCACGGCTACGGATTCGCGCTCGGGCTGCGCGTACGCGACCTGCTCGGCGAGGAGGCGGCGAGCCGGGCCGTCGTCCTCGGGTACGCCGAGACCGCCACCGGGCTCGGCCACTCGGTCGCGGACGGCGTGGGCCTCGCCCCCTGCCTCCACTCCACCCGGCGGCCGGTCGAGGGCGTCGCGACGGCCGGCGGCTTCGAGGAGTCCCACTCGCACGCCACCTCGCACCTGCTGCTCCCGGAGAACCCCGGCCTGCTCGCCACCGACGGCCCGCTCGTCCTCGTCGACGACGAGTTCTCCACCGGCAACACGGTCCTCAACACCATCCGTGACCTGCACGCCCGCTATCCGCGCGGCCGGTACGTGATCGTCGCCCTGGTCGACATGCGCTCGGCCGCCGACCTCGGCCGCCTCGCGGACTTCGCCCAGGAGATCGACGCGACCGTGGACCTGGTGACGGCCGCCTCCGGCACCGTACGGCTGCCCGAGGGCGTACTGGAGAAGGGACAGGCGCTGGTCGCCGAGCACGAGCGCACGGGGGCCGCGACCCCCGCGTCCCGTCCTGGGCCCGGCGTGATCGCCCGCGTAGACCTCGGCTGGCCCCAGGGCCTCCCCGACGGCGGACGGCACGGCTTCACGCCCGAGCACCGCGTCCTCCTGGAGGGCGCACTGCCCGCCATGGCGGCCCGCATGGCCGAAGCGCTCCCGCCCCGCGCCCGCCACGGCCGCGTCCTCGTCCTCGGCTTCGAGGAGCTGATGTACGCGCCGCTGCGGCTCGGCGTCGCGCTGGAGAAGCTGACCGACGCCGAGGTGCGCTACTCCACGACCACCCGCTCACCCGTCCTCGCCGTCGACGACCCCGGCTACGCGATCCGCACCCGGCTCGTCTTCCCCGCCCACGACGGCCCGGCCGACGGCCCCGGCGAGCGGTACGCCTACAACGTCGCCGGCGCCGGCTTCGACGCCGTCGTCGCGGTGGTCGACTCCGCCGCCGACACCCCCGAACTGCACGCCCCGGACGGCCTGTTGGCGCAACTCGCCGCGCACACGGGCAGCGTGCTGCTCGCCGTCGTCCCCTCGTACGTACCCGAACCCGCACCCGAACCCGCACCTGCGCGGGCCGAAAGGTCCTTGATGCTGCCCGAGCCCCTCCGCGGCCCCGACTTCTCCTCATACGCGGCGGACGAGGTCGGCTGGCTGCTGCAGGACCTCTCGGACACCCGGCTCGAAGCACCGGTCGAGGAACGGGAGGAGGCCATCCAGAGCGGCGGCGCCCACTACGCGGAGTCGCTGCCGGTGGAGTACCAGCCGAGCCCCGAGTACCAGGAGCTGTTCCGCGACGCGCTCGCCGGCTCGGCCGCCCGCATCGCCCTGGCCGTCGGCGCGGTCACCGAGACCGTCCTCGCGGAACGCTCACCGCGGCCCGTCCTCGTCTCCCTGGCCCGCGCGGGCACCCCCGTCGGCGTGCTGATGCGCCGCTGGGCCCAACACCGCCACGGCCTCGACCTGCCCCACTACGCCGTCTCCATCGTGCGCGGACGCGGCATCGACGCCAACGCGCTGCGCTGGCTGGCCGCCCACCACGCCCCGGCCGACGTCGTGTTCGTCGACGGCTGGACCGGCAAGGGCGCCATCACCCGAGAACTCGCCGACGCGATCGAGGAGTTCGAGGCTTCCGGCGGTGCCGGCGGCTTCGACCCGGAGATCGCGGTCCTCGCCGACCCCGGCTCCTGCGTGCGCACGTACGGCACCCGCGAGGACTTCCTCATCCCCTCCGCCTGCCTCAACTCCACCGTCTCCGGGCTCATCTCGCGTACGGTGCTCCGCGCGGACCTGGTCGGGGAGCACGACTACCACGGGGCGAAGTTCTACCGCGAACTCGCCGCCACGGACGTCTCCGCCGAATTCCTGGACGCGGTCTCCGCCCGCTTCGACGAGGTCGGCGACGCGGTGGACGCCCGCGTCAAGGAACTGCTCGCCGCCGACCGGACCCCGACGTGGGAGGGCTGGGCGGCGGTCGAGCGGATCAGCGAGGAGTACGGCATCCACGACGTGAACCTCGTCAAGCCCGGCGTCGGCGAGACGACCCGGGTGCTGCTGCGCCGCGTCCCCTGGAAGATCCTCGCGCGGGCCGGGGCGGGCGCCGACCTCGACCACGTACGCCTGCTCGCCGAACAGCGCGGCGTACCCGTCGAGGAGGTCGCCGAACTCCCGTACACCTGCGTCGGGTTGATCCACCCCAAGTACACGCGCGGCGCGACCGGCGCCGACGGCAGGGCGGTGACGGCCTGATGCCCGGACCCGCCCCGCGCGCCCTGGTCGCCAGCGACCTCGACCGCACACTCATCTACTCCGCCAACGCGCTCGCCCTCACCGGCCCCGACGCCGAGGCGCCCCGCCTGCTCTGCGTCGAGGTGTACCAGAACAAGCCGCTGTCGTACGTGACCGAGACCGCGGCCGGACTGCTCACCGAACTGGGCGGCGCGGCGGACTTCGTCCCGACGACGACCCGCACCAGGGAGCAGTACCACCGCATCCGACTCCCCGGCCCCGCCGCGAAGTACGCGATCTGCGCCAACGGCGGCCACCTCCTCGTCGACGGCGTCTCCGACCCTGCGTGGCAGGCCCGGGTGACCGCGCGCCTCGCGGACGAGTGCGCCCCGCTGGACGAGGTGCGCGCGCACATGGCGGCCACCGCCGACCCGGCCTGGGTGCTCAAGCAGCGCGTCGCCGAGGACCTCTTCGTGTACTTCGTCGTCGAGCGCGAACTGCTCCCCGCGGACTGGGCGAAGGAACTCGCCGTCTGGGCGGAGAACCGCGGCTGGACGGTCTCCGTCCAGGGCCGCAAGGTCTACGCCGTACCGAAGCCGCTCACCAAGAGCGCGGCCATGCGGGAGGTGGCCCGCCGGACCGGCGCGCCCCGCACCCTCGCGGCCGGCGACTCCCTGCTCGACGCCGACCTGCTGCTGGCCGCGGACCACGCCTGGCGCCCCGGCCACGGCGAACTGGCCGAGGCGGGCTGGACGGCGCCGGGGGTCACCGCGCTGCCGGAGCGGGGGGTGGCCGCGGGGGAGCGGATTCTCGGGGAGTTCCTCAGCGCGATTCGGTAGAAGCCCTGGGGGTGTCCCTCTCCCGCCGCCGGCCGCCGCGCCCGGGCCGGAAGAGGCGTACGCCCACGAGGACCAGCAGCGCGAGCGCGGCGCCGGCCAGCACCACCTTCGAGTACGTCGACACATAGCCGGCGACGTCGGTCCAGTTCTCGCCGAGGAAGTAGCCGGCGAGGACGAAGACGGTGTTCCAGATGGCGCTGCCGAGGGTGGTCAGACCGAGGAAGACGGGCAGCGGCATGCGTTCGACGCCGGCCGGCACCGAGATCAGACTGCGGAAGACGGGGATCATCCGGCCGAAGAAGATGGCCTTGGTGCCGTGCCGCGAGAACCACGCCTCGGTCTTCTCGATGTCCGACACCTTGACGAGCGGCAGCCGGGCCGCGACAGCGATGGTGCGGTCGCGGCCCAGCAGCGCCCCCACGCCGTACAGCGCGAACGCCCCGACGACCGAACCGGCCGTCGTCCACAGCAGTGCGGCGAACAGGTTCATCTGCCCGGTGCTCGCCGCGAACCCCGCGAGCGGCAGGATCACCTCGCTCGGGATGGGCGGGAACAGATTCTCCAGGGCGATGGCGATGCCCGCGCCGGGGGCGCCGAGCGTGTCCATCAGGCCGTTGATCCACTGCGGTGCGCTGCTTTGGGTCACGCGCCCGACGCTAGAGAACGGAAGCTGAAGCCAGACTGAAGCCGGGCGTCAGCGGTGCGGGTGGGGCTCGGGTCAGCCGCAGCAGCCTCCGCCGCAACACCCGCCCCCGCCCGGTGCGGACGCGGGGGCCGAAGCGGAACCGCCGACCGCCACGGTCGACAGCAGCTTCACCGTGTCGTCGTGACCGGCGGGACAGTCCGCGGGCGCGGACGACTCGGCCATCGGACGGCTCTTCTCGAAGGTGTCGCCGCAGGTCCGGCAGCGGTATTCGTAACGAGGCATGGGCACAGGTTAGCGGCCGGAGCGTCCCTCTCCCAGGGGAGCCGGAGCGGGAGCGGTGGCGGGGGCGGCAGCCGGGCCGGAGCCCGTGGAGTCCGCGCCCCGGTCCAGCGCCTTCGCGCGCAACTCGGCCCCCGCCTTCACCCGCTGCTCACGCTCGGCCTGTTCGGGATGGCGGGACCGCCAGTACGGGTTGTCGTGGGGCAGGGCGGAGCCGACCCGTCCGTACATCCCGAAGAACATCAGCATCACGCCGACCACGAAGCTGAACAGCACGTTCGGGATGCGGAAGGCGAGGAAGTTCTGGTCCCTGTCGAGCAGGGCGAGGTTCACGAAGCCGCTGAGGATGAAGAGGACGCCCAGAACCATGTTGATCGTCGAGGCGACGTTGCCGCCGATGACCATGCCGACGAAGAGCAGCAACCCGGCGCAGATCGAGATCACGCTCAGCGCGCCGTTGGTGCTCAGCCCCGAGACCTTGTCCCCCTGGGTGTCGAAGAAGCCGACGCGGTCGATCAGCCCAAGGATCCCGAAGGCGAGCAGCACGAGCCCCATGAGCCCCGCACCGATCCGGTAGAACATGCTGAGCCGGTGATCCACCGGCAGATGCTCATCGAGCCTGATCCGCCGCCTGGGCGCCGTACGCAGTACATGAGCGGCCATGTCAGCCTCCTCGGGTGCGCGCTCGGGTGCGCGCTTGGTTGCGAGCGGAGGGCGTCCGTCCTCTCCCCAGCATCCGCCTGGGACGGCGGTACCGCCATCCCAGGGCTCCCGAGCTGTCTGTGGACCGGCCTGATCCTGTCGTGGAACTCGGCCCACACGGTCTTGCCGGGGGCGGTCTCGCGTGGGGTGACACCCCAGTCGTCCGTGAGGGCTTCGACGAGGAGGAGACCGCGGTCCGATTCGCCCTCCGGATCGGGGGTTCCCGTGGCGGGGAGCTTCTCGGCCCGGGTGTCGGTGACCTCGATCCGTAGCGTGCCGCCGGCCTGCGTGAGGCGCAGGTGGAAGTCCCGTCCGGGTACGTGCCCGTGGCGGACCGCGTTCGCCGTCAGCTCCGCCGTGACGAGCGTGATCGTCTCGTTGGTGCCCGAGGTGTAGGGGTGGCCCCAGTCGTTCATGCGGTGCGAGACGAGACGGCGGGCCAGTCGCGCACCGCGTGGGGTGGAAGTGAACTGCATGGCGAACTCTTGTACGGGCGCGATGCGTTGTGGCATATGCCCTTGTGGGGGAGTCACTGACTTCATGACGTACACGGTCGTGTGCGGTGCGTAGCTTTGACCAGGCGTGACGCGCTGACCGCGACGGTTGTACGTCGTCGACGTGCCGTTGTACGCGTGGTGAGGCGTCACTGGTCTTCGGCGCGGCCCGTTGTGCGCAAAGCGGCTGTTCAGAGCGGCTGTTCGGGACGGGGGTCGCGGTCGCGGGGTTGGTCTTCGGTGGTGGCGGTGGGCGACGTACGGGAGGTGCTGGGGCGTGGAGGAACAGCAGGCCGAGGGGGAGTACGAGTTCGGGACGGGGATACTGCACGTCTTCGGGCGCCAGTTGAAGCTGTGCCGGGAGCGGGCGGGGCTGGACCGGGCCGAGTTGGGGCGCCGGACGGGGTACTCCGCGTCCACGATCGCGTCGTACGAGCAGGGGCGACGCATTCCGCCACCCAAGTTCATCGACCTCGCCGACGAGGTGCTGGATGTGGGCGGGTTGTTGCGGGTGGGTAAGGAGGAGGTTGCTCGGGCGCAGTATCCGGCGTTCTTCAGGGATGCGGCGCGTTTGGAGACCAAGGCGGCAGCTCTCCACGTGTACGCGACGAAGGCTGTGCCAGGTCTCTTGCAGACTGATGACTACGCTCGGGCGGTGTTTGCCATGTGGCGGCCGTTGCTGGACGAGGAGATCGTCAGCCAGCGGGTGGCAGCTCGCTTGGCGCGTCAGGACGTCTTCTCTCGCACCCCCTTGTCCACCATCAGTTTTGTGATCGAGGAGTTTGTGCTGCACCGCCCACTGGGGGGGTTGGACGGTGATGCGGGGGCAGTTGGAGCAGATTCTGCTGCACGGGCGTCGGCGTAACGTCGAAATCCAGGTGATGCCGATCGAGCGGGAAGAGCATGCTGGGTTGGAGGGACCCTTCACCTTGATCGAGACGGAGGATGGGCAGAGGATCGCGTACGTGGAGGCGTTCAAGGACAGCCGTCTCTACACAGAGCGGAGGGCGGTGAGGGAGATCGAGGAGCAGTACGGCATTCTCCGGGCCCAGGCGCTCACTCCGCGCGAGTCGCTGGCCTTCGTCGAACAGTTGCTTGGAGAGAGATGAACGCCGAACAGTCTGTGCCCACGTCAGCCTGGTGCAAGAGCAGTTACAGCACAGGTTCGGGGGGTGAGTGCGTTGAGGTCGCTCCCTGGCGGGACCTGACGTATGTCCGTGACTCGAAGGTCGAAGCGGGGCCCATAGTGAGCCTTACGCCGACTGCCTGGAGCGAGTTCGTCGGGTTCGCCGCCCGGCACGCCACGTAAAGCGCGACGCGAGCATCGCCGTGCCCCGTGACCGTCCACCCTCGGTTACGGGGCACTGGCGTGTCAGGCCTTTGCCGCCTCCTGGGGCCCAACGGCCCGCAGCGATCTCGGCGTCCAGGGGGGGCGAGTCGGGGGGTTCTTCCCGGCGCGTGCGTGGAGAACGGTGGGGAGAAGCCGGTGGGAACGAGCAAGGCCCAGGCAGCCTGATGCGTATCGGCTGACCTGGGCCTTGACCATGTCCTGGACCTGGTGGGCGCGGACGGTTTCGAACCGCCGACATCCGCCTTGTAAGGGCGGCGCTCTACCGCTGAGCTACGCGCCCGGGACGAGTCGACAGCCTACATTGCCCGGGGTGGTGCCCCGCAAACCCGTTCCCGGGGGTGCCGTGCGGGGGTTTTCCCCACCCCTGATCCGGGAGTGGTCCGGATCCCCCGGGCGGGGTCTGATCCGTACGGTCGAAGTGTGGCCCCGCGCGATGGCGTGGGGCCGTTGCGGCAGCGGATCTGGGGGAGTCTCGGTATGAGTGGTCGGCAGGGTTCTTCGAGCACCGGTAGGAGTAGGAGCAGGAGTGGGTGGCGGCTTCGTGGGGGGTCTGTCGCCGTCGGTGTGGGGGTCGTCTTCGTGGGGCTTCTTGCCTCCGGGTGTGGGAACAGTGCTGATGAGGACAAGGATCCTGAGACGCGGTCCTTCGCGCTCGACGGCCGGACGTTGACCGTTGACTCCGATGATTCGGCGCTGGAGTTCGTCGTGGGGGACGTTGACGACGTACAGGTCACCCGGTGGTTCAAGGCCAGTGTCGCGATCGGCAAGGATCCCGAGATCAGCTGGAGCATGGAGAAGAGTAATGAGGGTGGCACCCTCACGCTTCGGGTGCATTGCTCCGGTGTTGTCGCTGACTGCTCCGCCAAGCATCGGGTCGTCGTGCCGCGTGGTGTCGCCCTCACCGTGAAGGACCAGGACGGGAGTGTGCGGGCCACCGGGTTCAAGGAAGCCCTCGACATCCGGGCCGCGGACGGGTCCGTGCGGGTCGAGGACGTGTCCGGGCGCCTGACGGTGCGTACCGAGGACGGGTCTGTTCGTGGCAGTGGTATTGACTCCCGGCGGGTCGACGTGAACACGCAGGACGGGTCCGCCCGGCTTGAATTCGCCTCCGTTCCGGACCGGGTCTCCGCGCGTGGGCACGATGGTTCGCTCACCATCGGGCTGCCGGACGCCACGTACCGGGTCACGACCGGTGCCCAGGACGGGTCCGTGGATGTGTCCGTGCCGCGTGACAACAGCAGCTCCCATGTCGTGTCCGCGCACACCCAGGACGGGAAAGTCACGGTGCGTACCGCGAACTAACCGGCCCGTGTGTTCGTCCTTACCTGGTGGGAGAATGAATCGAAGCCACCACCGGGGCAGGGCGGATCTCAGCACGGGAGAGGGAAGTGACGGCGACACCGGCGACACCTTCACAGCCGTATACGCCGTTTGTGCCGCGCGCACAGCAAGTACCTCGCTCCCGTGCGGGCCGCGACCTGTTGGGGCTCGTGCTGTTGCCGCTTCCGCTGCTCGCGCTGACGCTGCCCGCCGCCTTCGCCGGCGGGGGTACGCGGCGGTGGTTCGGTGGGCGTTCCGAGAGCCAGCGGGCCGAGGCGCAGGCCGCGAAGGACGCCGCGGCTGCCGCGTTCTACGAACTCGACACGGCCCAGCGCGATCTGCGGATCTCGATCGAGACCATCACCGCCGTCGACGACAGCCCGCCCGCCCGGCGCGCTGTCGCCGACTTCGAGGCGCTCGGCCGGCGTATCGACGAGGTCAGTCATACGTACATCGATGCCGTGGATGCTCACGATCTTGACCGGGATGATCTGGAGGCGTCGGTTGCCGCTCATGCGCGTACGGAGCTGACCCGGGCCAAGGATGAGCTGGTACGGGTCAAGCAGGAGCTTGATCGGTTCGAACGGGGGCTCGGGCCGCTGCTCGGCAAGGCCGAGACTCAGCTTGCCCGGCTTGCTCCCGCTGTGGAGCGGGCGCGACAGTCCCTGCTCGCCGCGTCGAACGCGCTCGACGCGGTGCGGGGGAGCGGCCTCAAGGCCGATGATCTGGCCGCCCGTCTCGCCGCGCTCGCCCCCGAGCTGACCAAGCTCAACCAGGGTGCCGGGCAGCACGGTGTGCCGGAGACGCTGGAGCGGGCCGACCGGGTCGCCCGGGATGCCGGCGCCGTGCGCGCGGAGGCCGAACGGCTGCCGGAGCGGGCCACCGAGATCGACCGCCGTCTGGTGTCGCTGCGTACGCGCGCGCAGGCGCTCACCACGCGGACCGGGCAGGTGGATCCGGTGCTCAGCGAGTTGCGGCGGCGGTTCGTGGCGGAGTGTTGGCAGGACCTTCAGCATGTGCCTGACCAGGCCGCGGAGGACGTCCGGCAGGCCGAGGCGAAGCTGGTGGAGGCGCGGGCCGCTCGTGAGGAGCAGCGGTGGGCCGACGCCACGGCCCTGCTGTCCACCGTGCGCGCGCTGCTGAACACGACCGATGAGGCGGTGTCTGCGGCCGGGGACCGGTTGCGGCGGCTGAACGAGGTGGCGAAGGACCCGCAGCGGGAGATCGAGCGGACGCGGTTCGCGATCCGGGACGCGCAGCGGCTCGCCATGGCCGGCCGCAACACGCCCGATCCCCGGCAGGCGCGTCCGCTCGACGACTCAGTGGCTCGGCTGGAGAGGGCGATCGGGTCGTTGGAGGGGCGGCATCCGGATTACTGGCATTTCCTGACCGAGCTGGAGGGTGTGCGGGCGACCGTCGCCGGGGTGGTGTCGCAGATCCGGGAGGAGCGGGGGGCCGGCGCGTGACCGGTCGACGCGTAACCGGTAGACGCCCGGTCGCTCGACGGCTGATCGACCTGCCCGCCCGCCGACCGGCCGGGTTCGTACGGCTCCGCTGAGGCGGGGCTTGTGCGCCGTTCCCCGCGCCCCTGGGTGGGTTGGGTGTGCCTTGGTTTGCGGCTGGGGCGGAGTGGGTGCGGGCTATGACGGAGGTCGGTTCTCAGGCTCGGCCGTGTGTTTGATGCTCATGCGCGCGTCCACCTTCTCCTTGGGCGTGACCTCCGACCAGAAGCGGTGGCAGGTCACGAAGACCGCCAGTTCGCGTTCGCGCTGCCGGAGCTTCTCCACCTCGGCCTGTTCGTCGGGGGTCCAGCCCGGTGAGGCGGGGCGTTCCACCTTGCGCCAGCCGTGGTCGTCGCTGAAGCCGTCCAGGGGCTCGACCGACCAGGGGAGCCGCTTCAGCAGGGCCAGAAGTTCGGCCCGGACCTGATGCAGTTCCTCCTGACCGGCCAGGAGGTCGCTTGGGAAGTCGTAGGTCTCAGCCACCCCTCAATGGTACGTCTGTTCGATTTTGCGATGCGAGTTCTTTGGGGACTTCGACGCAGGACCTCGCCAACGGGTTCGGCCGTAGGACTTCACGCGCGCGCTCGCGTTGTCAGTGGCTCGCGCCACACTGGACGTATGTGCCGCAGCATCAAGACTCTCCGACCGCCCGTCCTCCCCGAAGAGGCCACGGAGGACGACATCCGTGCCGCCGCTCTTCAGTACGTGCGCAAGATCTCGGGCTTCCGCGCCCCGGCCGCCCACAACCGCGAAGTCTTCGAACGCGCCGTCGACGCGGTCGCGGAGGCCACGGCCGAGTTGCTCGCCGGACTGGAGGTGAGAGGTCAGGCCGCCCGCACCTCCTGACGCCCTCACCCCGTAGCCGCAGCCCTGCCCGGTCTCAGGCGTTCGGGCCCGTCTCCGCCACGGGTGCCGGCACGAGAGCCGGTACGAGTGGGGGGACCGGCAGGGGTGCGGGGATGAGCGCGGTCACCGGCGCCGGTGACGGGCGCCGCATCAGGTACGCCGCCCCCGCGCCCGCCCCGAAGAGCGCGAGCAGCGAGATGCCCGACGCGAACCACGTCGCGCCCAGCCACTGGCCGCCGAAGTAACCGAGGGCCACGCTGTACGCGGCCCACGCGAGGCCCGCGAGGATCGACCAGGGCAGGAACTCGCGTACGCGCCGGTGCGCGGCCCCCGCGCCGAGCGAGACCAGTGAGCGGCCGGCGGGGGCGAAGCGGGCGAGCACGACCAGCGTGCCGCCGCCGCGGGCCAGGGCCGCGCCGAGACGTTCCTGCGCTCCGCTCAGGCGCGGGGAGCGGGCGATGGCGCGGTCGAGCCGTTCGCCGCCTTGCCAGGCCAGCCGGTACGCCACCAGGTCGCCCAGGACCGACGCGGTCGCGGCGCAGAGAGTCAGCGAGAGGATGTCCGGTACGTGCTGGACGGCCGCTCCGGTGCCCGCCGCGGCGGCCGTCGCCGCCGTGATGACCAGTACGCCGCTGGGCAGCACCGGCAGAAAGACGTCGAACAGGACCGACAGCGCCACTGCGGCATAGATCCATTGGCTGTAGATCCAAGGGGTGCCGGACAGCGACCCCACACTCTCAAGCACCGGAACTCCCCTGTGTCTCCCCCGTAGGCCTCGACCCTGCCGTATGCCGCGGTGTCGCGGGGGAGCGGCAGGAGCGGCCTGTGACAGCCATACAGCGTACGCGTCGGGTGGGGCAGGGGATCCACAGGGGGCGCGTGTGTTCGCTACACCATCTTCACCCGCCTGTCGCACCCGGCTGTCACGCTCGCCCGCCACGCCCGCCAGGCGTAGAAGTCCTGACGGACGCGCGGAAGGGCGGAAGGGCACCCTGCGGGGGCAGGGCGCGTCAGGCCGTGACCGGCTCCGAGGGGCGGTTCTTCTCCCCGGTCGGCGTGGACGAACGGCCGGGGATCAGCCGGTCCAGGCCGAACGCGCCGGAGCCGGTGAAGACGAGCAGGAGCATCGACCAGCAGTACATGGCCGCGCCCTCCCCGCTGTTCTCGATCGGCCACAGCGCCTCGGGCTGATGGACCTTGAAGTACGCGTACGCCATCGCGCCCGAGGCGATGAACGCGGCGATACGGGTGCCGAGGCCGAGCAGGACCAGCGTGCCGCCGACGAGTTCGATGACGGCCGCGTACCAGTTGGGCCAGGCGCCGGTCTCGACGGTGGCGCCCTTGCCGTCCACGCCGCCGAGCACGCCGAGCAGCGAGACGGCGCCGTGGCAGGCGAAGAGCAGGCCGACGACGATGCGGAACAGACCGATGGCGTATGGCTGGGCGCTGTTGAGGCGTCCGGTCATGTGGGATGACTCCTTCGGTGCGGTGCGGTCCATGGCGGACCGGTGGGGGACGTGACCGAGTGAGTGCTCTACGTTAGGTCTGACTATTCAATGCTTGCAAGTTCAACTTTGGGCCATGGTTTTTCGGTCGATACGGGTGTCGAAACGGGTTCCGCGTCCGCTTGCACGCCCCGTCCGACCTCGGCGGCAGCCGTGCGCAGGACGGCCCGCGCCACCGCGTCGGCGTCCGACAGGGTGACCGAGTCCACCCCTGGACGGACCCCCGCGGCGGTCACCCAGTGCACCCCCTCCGTGGGTACTCCGATCGCGAACCGCCGCGCGTGTACCCGACCTTGACGGTCTATCAGGTGATAGGGGCGTTGTGTCACGTCCAGCCCCCCGGTCTCGTAGCCGTCCACGGTGTGCGGGCGGCACTGGCCCGTCTTCAGCAGCCGGGCGAGCAGCGCGTCGGCGGTGCGCCGCAGGTCCGGCTCCGGCAGCCGGGCCTCGATCAGCGTGGTCGCCGACACGGTCGAGCCGGGCACGTCGGGGGAGTGCGCCACCCATGCCCCGTCCTCGGCGCGCACGTCGAGGCGCGGGCCGATCACCTCCAGCACGCCCGCCTCGATGAGCGCCACCATCTCCTCGATACGGCGCCGGGGCGGGCCGATGGACAGGAACGCGTTGAGCGGGGTGTACCAGCGGTCCAGGTGCTCCCGGCGCGAGGGCCCCGCGAGGCCGCCGTGGTCGACGATCTGCCGCAGCTCGTTGCGCAGGTCGCGCAGCACGTCGAGCGCCGCCTTGAGCGGGCCGTCGACGTTGCCGAGCGCGGCCTGTTCGGCGTCCTCACGCAGATGGGCCAGCAGCCAGCCCCGGAAGTCGGCGGGACCGGAGAAGACGCGTCCACCGTGCGGGCGTGAGACCCGGTCCCAGGACCAGCGGTCAGCGGCCGGCACCCCGAACTCGTCCAGCACCGCCGCCTCCTGGGGGTCCCGGTGCGCGACGGCGAGGAAGCGCTCACGGAAGCCGCGTACCGCCGGTGTGCCCGGACCGCCAGCGCCAGCGTCAGCGCCCGCCTCCGCGCCGGCTTCGGCGGTGGTCCGGGTCAACAGCGTCTCGTAGTAGACCGTTTCGACCTCCTTCGCCACCAACGGCCATATCTCCGTGAGGAAGTCGGGTGCGTCGCCCGAGTCCGCGCGCTTGCGGAAGCCGGAGATGGTCTCCGGGGTGAGCACGAGCGGGACGTGACGGCCGTACGGGCCCTTCGCGTTGTCGCCGCGCGCCTGGTACGGGATGCCGCGCCGGGAGCCCGCCACCAGACGCGGCTCGCGGCCCGAGGGGAGATAGCGCGTACCGGCCGGGGTGCGTACGAAACGGCCGCCGCGAGCCGTCGTCAACAGGGCCATGTGGTCGAAGAAGTTGAGGCCCAGGCCGCGCAGCAGGACGGTCTCGCCAGGGGCTACGGGGGAGAGGTCGAGGTCCGCCGGATTGGCGGGCGGGACATGACGCAGCCCGTGCCGCTCGGCATGCGCGGACAGCCGCTGCTGTGCCTGGTCCGCCACGGTCGGCAGATGGCCCTGGGCGAGGACCACGGCCGAAAGGTCCGTCAGGGCACGCCCGTTGTCGAGTACGAGGGTCTGGAGGCCGTCGGCCGTGCCGTCGAGACGGGTCGCGCGCGCCCGGTGCGTCTCGATCCGCAGCGCGGGCGGCGCCCCGCGGACCACCTCGCCGAAGACCCACTCCAGGTACTGGCCGTACTGGGCCCGGGTGGGGTAGTCGTCGGGGCCCAGCCCTTCAGCCGCCTGCCCTGCCGTCCGCGCGCTCGCCCAGGCGTGCAGGCTGGGGCCGGGGCGTATCGGGCCCGAGCAGTCCACGCTGTCGTCGGTGAAGAGGGTGACCTGGGACGCCACGGTGTTCATCAATAGCTCGGCCGGCTGGGCGGTGCGCCAGACGCGGCCGGGGCCCGGCGGTGACGGGTCGACGACGTGGACCGTCAAGTGCGTTCCGGGCGTGAGGAGTTCGGGTGCGGAGGCGCACAGGCGTTCCAGCACGCTGGTGCCGCGCGGTCCGGCGCCGACCAGGGCCACGGAGACGCGATCTGTTGGTTCCGACAAGGGTGTGACTCCCGGACAGGTGGGGCATATTGCGGCTCACCGCCCCGGTGGAAGCGGACGGTCCGCATCATCATGCCGTCGCACGACACGGGAACCGACCCCTGGAGCGGATCAACGGTGCCTGTTGTGGGATGCCTCACGGGACTCATTGGGCGCATGCGCACCAAGCGCCAACATCACGGGCAACACGCGCAATAGACGTACCAGGCCCCGTACGACGCCCCGGACGAGGTCCCGGACGAGGTCGCGGACGCGGACGAGGTCGCGGACGGGGCCACGTGTGAGGCCCCGTCCGGGGCAGCACTCCGTAAGGGGGCCGGTCAGCTCAGGACGGACTCCGTGATCGTCCGCAGCCGCGCCCCACCCCCGCGCTCCTCCCGCGCGTGGTCGAGCCGCAGCCGTGCCGAACGGCCGCTCAGCGTCAGCGTCATCAGCTGGTTGCCGAACCAGGGCCCGCCGGTCTTCCGCCAGTCCACCGGCGGTGCCGCGACCCTGCCGTGCCGGGTGAAACGGCGGCCGAGCGCCCGGCCCGCCCCGCTCCAGCCGAAGCGGAAACCGACCTTTATGTACGGCGGGATGGAGTTGTGGACGGGGGAGCAGGTCAGCTGGACCACCCGGGCGTCGGGGGCGGCCAGGCCCTCCCGCCAGACCGGCTCGGCGACGTACGCGTGGTGCACGTCCCCGGACAGTACGCACACCGTCGCGGGCGCCTGCGGTCCGGAGCCGGCCTCGGCGATCAGCTCCGCCAGCTTGTCGAAGGACGACGGGAACGCGGCCCAGTGCTCCAGGTCGGCGGCCCGCCGCAGGTTCTCCCCGCGCCGCGCCCAGCGCTCGCCCCGCTCGCCCCGGCACATCGCGGCGTTCCACGCCTCCGCGTCGTGCACGAGGTTGGGCAGCAGCCAGGGCAGGGAAGTACCGATGAGGAGGTGGTCGTAGGCGCCGGCGCCGTCGGGTGCCTGCTCGTCCAGTACGTGGCCGTCCATCATCTGCTCGCGCAGCCACTCCCACTCCGCCGGGTCGAGCATCGAGCGGTTCTGCTCGTCGAGGACGCGGGCGGCGCGGCTGTCGACCATCACGAGGCGGGTGCGGCCGAAGTCGCGGCGGTAGCTCCAGCGGACCGAGGCGGGGTCGGCGTCGGCGCGGGCGGCGAAGGCGCGCAGGGCGTCCGTGCCGTCGGGCGTGGCGCGGACCTCCTCGTACAGGGGGTCCTCGGCGAGGCGGTCGGGGGAGAGGTTGCCGAGGTGCTGGTGGACCCAGTACGACATCAGGCCGCTGAGTACGCGCTCACGCCACCAGGGGGTGTCCCGCATGTCGGCGACCCAGGCCTCGCTGGTGTTCCAGTCGTCGATCACGTCGTGGTCGTCGAAGATCATGCAGCTGGGCACGGTGGAGAGCAGCCAGCGGACCTCGGGGTCGAGCCACGATTCGTAGTAGAGGTGCGTGTACTCCTCGTAGTCCGCGACCTCGGCGCCGGGTGGCTGGTCGAGGCCGCGGCGGGCCTGCAGCCAGCGGCGGGTGGCCTTGGACACCTCGTCCGCGTACACCTGGTCGCCCAGCAGGACCAGGACGTCCGGGCGTTCGCCCTGCGGGTCGGCGGCGATGCGGGCCGCGAGGGTGTCCAGCGCGTCCGGGCCGACCGGGTCCTTCTCGCCCTCGGGAGGTGAGGCCCAGCGGCAGGAGCCGAAGGCGACGCGGACGGTCTCGTGGTCGTCCACGGGGGTGTGGATGGCCGAGGGCGGGAAGGGCGAGTCGGGGAGGGGCCAGACCCGCTCCCCGTCGAACAGCACCTCGTACGCGGTGGTCGTACCCGGTGTCAGTCCTTCGACCGGGATCAGGGCGTAGTGGTGGCCCGCCACCTGGAACGTGGGGGACTCACCACCCGAGCCGTCCGCGCAGCGCACCTCGGCGGTGGCCGGACGGCTCGCCTCGACCCACACGGTCGCGGACGAGCCGTCGACGTACCTCAGCAATGGACCCAGGCGCAGGCTCGCCACGTGATCACCCTCCTCCGTCGCCCCGTACGGTACGGAACGACGGAGGCCGGTGGGGAGATTCCGGCGAGAGACCGCCGGGGATCGACGGGGACCGCCGGAGATCGTGTGCGATCACGTGGGATCGGGCGGAATCGGGCGGGATCGCGTGGGATTGAGCGGATCCCGGGTCCCAGGTCCCGGGTCCCGGATCCCGGGTTCGGGTCAGCAGCCGCTGAGGACCGACGTGAGCTTGCTCTTCTCCGCGGAGTCGACGGAGAGGTCGTAGTAGTACTTCACCTGGACCCAGGCGCGGACGTAGGTGCAGGCGTACGCCGTGCGGGACGGCATCCACTCGGCCGGGTCCTGGTCGCTCTTCGACTGGTTCACGTTGTCCGTGACGGCGATGAGCTGGGGGCGGGTCAGGTCGTTGGCGAAGGCCTGCCGCCGGGCGGTGGTCCAGCTGTCGGCGCCGGAGTCCCAGGCCTCGGCCAGCGGCACGAGGTGGTCGATGTCGAGGTCGGAGGCGGCGGTCCAGGTGGCGCCGTCGTAGACGGAGTACCAGGAGCCGCTGGTGGCGGCGCAGGCGGAGCTGGTGACGATGTTCGTACCGTCACGCTTCAGTACGGTCTCGCGGGTGTTGCAGGTGCCGCTGATCGTGATCCAGTGCGGGAAGAGGTCGCGGTCGTACCCGGTGCGGTCCTCGGTCGCCACGGTGAGCGAGGCGAGGTAGGTGCGGGCGGTGGCGGCGCTGACCGGAGTGGGCAGTGCGGCGGAGGCGGCCGGGCCGTTGAAAAGGCCGGCCAGGGCTATCAAACCGGCGAAGGCGGCCACTAGACTCAGCCGTCGACGCGCGTAGACCTTCGGCATGCGAACTCCCTAGGGGTGGGGGGAAGTTGACCTGCGAGCGACCGAAATGCTCGCGGGGGGCGGTTTCCGGGAGATGTGCGACAGGTGAGAAGTTAATGACGTGTGCATGACACGACAAGATGTGCGGCGGGATTCCTGGTGCGGGCTGTCTGCTTTGTCATGTCCTCGCGGGTAATGCGGTGGGGGCCCCGGGGTGGCGGGATCACCCCTTTGTTTTGTACCGTGTAGGAACAAAGTGGTCCCCGTCCGCACTCCCTGACCGGCGGGCGGGGCCACCTTGTTTCCCCGGAGGCGTGCGGGGTTCCTCCTGGCGCGCCCTGTTTCCACGCTTTGGAGCCTGCCGATGACGGCCTCTACCGTGCTGACCGCCCGCGCCCTGCTGCTGGACATGGACGGCACCCTCGTCAACTCGGACGCCGTCGTCGAGCGCGTCTGGCGCCGGTGGGCCGACCGGCACGGGCTCGACGGGAACGAGGTCATGAAGGTCGTCCACGGGCGGCAGGGGTACGCGTCGATGGCCGTGCTGCTGCCGAGCCGGCCCATGGAGCAGAACTACGCGGACAACGCGCGCATGCTCGCCGAGGAGACCGCCGACATGGACGGGGTCGTGGCGATCAAGGGGGCGGCGGAGTTCCTGGCGTCCTTGCGGGAGCTCGGGGTGCCGCACGCGCTCGTCACGTCGGCGGACGTGGGGCTGTCCGCGGCGCGGATGGGGGCGGCGGGGCTGGCGCTGCCGGACGTGCGGATCACCGCGGAGTCCGTGGGGGCGAGCAAGCCGGATCCCGAGGGGTTCTTGAAGGGGGCGGCGGAGTTGGGGGTCGCGCCCGAGGAGTGTGGTGTTCGAGGACTCGGGGGCGGGGATCTCGGCAGGAAGCTCCGCAGGGGATGCGGGTGGTGGGGGTGGGGGGTGCGGGCCGGGTGCATCGGCCTGATGCGGTTGTTCAGGATCTGCGGGGGGTTCGGGTGAGAGGGTTGGGGGTAGAGGTGTGCGGTTGCGGGTGGGGTGAGGGGGTTTGCGCCGTTCCCCGCGCCCCCTAGGTGGGGGGGTGCGACGGACGCCGTGCCACGGTGGGGCGCAAAGATTGCGCCGTTCCCCGCGCCCCTGAAAGCGCAAAGATTGCGCTGTTCCCCGCGCCCCTGAAAGCCAAAGGACTGCGCTGTTCCCCGCGCCCCTGAAAGCCAAAGGACTGCGCCGTTCCCCGCGCCCCTGGAAGCCGAAAGATTGCGCCGTTAAGACTGCGTCGTTTCCCGCGCCCCTGGAAGGGGTGGCGCCGGTGTCGGGGTCAGGGGGTTGTTGTTTCTGATTCCAGGTGGGATCGGGTTTTTTCTGTGTAGACGCCCTGCTCCTCGTCCAGGCCTCGGGTGAACTGGTAGGTGCGTACGGCGTTCTCGGTGCGGTTGTCGTAGTCGCCGTCCGCGTCGCCCACGTAGAGGGCCAACTGCTTGAGGCGCAGCTGGAGTTCGGTGACCTCGGGGCCCTGGTTGCCGCGGCGCAGCACCGCCGGGCCCGCCTTGTCCGTCGGGGCGGCGGACGGCGGGGCGGCGCTGGCCGAGTTGTCGGGCGCCGGTGCGCGCGTCGTCGCGGACGTCCGGGACGACGGGGTGGCCGAGTCGCTCGGCGACCCGGAGTCCGAGGGCGTGGGGCTCTCGTCGGCCGACGCGGACGCCGAGGCCGACTCCGAGGCCGAGGACGACGCGGAGTCCGACGGGGACGGCTCGTCCACCGCCGTGTCCGGCACGCTCGCGCGGATGTCGTCCGGGGCCGCGCCGTTGCGCGACGGCGCCTCGTACGAGAACAGTCCGCCCGCGAACCCGGCCGCCGCGACCACGACCGCCGTGGCGCCCGCTCCCACCAGCACGAAGCGACGCCGGCGGCCCGTGTCCGGAGGGGTGTCCGAGGGGGCCGAGGGCAGGTCGTCGGACGAGGTGCGTTGCAGCGGGATCGAGATCGTCGCCCGGTCAGCGGGGTCCTGGCCGACCGCCGTCGCCGTCGGAGGCGGCGGACCGCCGACGGGGCCCGCGCCCGCGCCCGTGCCCTCCGCGTGTACCTCCAGGTCCACGTAGGGGCGTATGCGCAGCGGGTCGAAGTCCTCCGCGGCTGCCGTCTCGGCGGACCGGGTCTGCAGGAGTTCGTCCGCCGCTCTGCGGGCGCACTCGCAGGTGGGGGAGGACCCCGACTCCCTGGGTGCCCCGCATTCCGGGCATATATGACCGCTCCGGTCGCTCACGTCGTGCATCCTTCCCCGTACGAACTCCAGCGATTATGCAGACCTCCTCCACACAATCTCCCGGTTACCCCCGGAATCCCGAACTCCTGGCCGAATCCACCAGGCCATAACCGGTCACACCGCCCAGGATGGAAGAGGAACGGGACGTTCATGGCCGGGAGGTCCGCATGGCCGGGGATGCGCACGGCAGGGGTGACACGGGCGGCGACAGGGAGGCGCATGGCAGGGGTGGGGGCGGCGGGGGTGTACCCGACGCGGCCCCGGACGCCCTCCGGCCCCGGAGTCCACGGGATCACTCGCCTGATGCCGCCGCCGCTCCGCCGCCCGTGCGCGGCGGTGTCCTCGTCTCCATCGGGGCGCTGCTCCTGGGGCTGCTGCTCGCCGCGCTCGACCAGACCATCGTGTCGACCGCGCTGCCGACCATCGTCAGCGATCTCGGCGGGCTCGACCATCTGTCGTGGGTCGTCACGGCGTATCTGCTGGCCTCCACGGCCGCCACCCCGCTCTGGGGCAAGCTCGGTGACCAGTACGGACGCAAGAAGCTGTTCCAGGTCGCCGTCGTGATCTTCCTCATCGGCTCGGCGCTGTGCGGCATGGCGCAGAACATGCCCCAGCTGATCGCCTTCCGCGCGCTCCAGGGCCTCGGCGGCGGCGGGCTCATCGTGCTGTCGATGGCGATCGTCGGGGACATCGTGCCGCCCCGGGAGAGGGGGAAGTACCAGGGTCTGTTCGGCGCGGTCTTCGGGGCGACCAGTGTCCTCGGGCCGCTGCTCGGCGGGCTGTTCACCGAGCACCTGAGCTGGCGCTGGGTCTTCTACGTCAACCTGCCCGTCGGGGTCGTCGCGCTCGCCGTCATCGCCGCCGTGCTGCACATCCCGGTCCGCTCGCGGCGCCACACGATCGACTACCTCGGTACGTTCCTGATCGCGGCCGTCGCCACCTGCCTCGTCCTCGTCGCCTCGCTCGGCGGCAACACCTGGGGCTGGGGCTCGCCGCAGATCATCGGCCTCGCGGTCCTCGGCGTCGTACTCGCCGCGCTGTTCGTGGCCGTCGAGCGCCGCGCCGCCGAACCCGTGCTCCCGCTGAAACTGTTCGGCATCCGCACCTTCACCCTCGCCGCGGTGATCAGCTTCGTCGTCGGCTTCGCGATGTTCGGCGCGATGACGTACCTGCCGACGTTCCTCCAGGTCGTCCAAGGGGTCTCGCCCACCATGTCGGGCGTGCACATGCTGCCGATGGTGGCCGGACTGCTGCTCTCCTCGACGGTCTCGGGGCAGATCGTCAGCCGGACGGGCCGCTGGAAGGTGTTCCCCGTCGCGGGCACCGCCGTCACCGCCCTCGGCCTGCTCCTCCTCCACCGGCTCGACCCGGACAGCTCCACGGCCGAGATGAGCGTGTACTTCCTGGTCTTCGGCCTCGGCCTCGGGCTGGTGATGCAGGTTCTCGTCCTCATCGTGCAGAACGCCGTCTCGTACGAGGACCTGGGCGTCGCGACCTCCGGCGCCACCTTCTTCCGGTCCATCGGGGCCTCGTTCGGAGTGGCCGTCTTCGGCTCGGTCTTCACGAGCCGGCTGAGCGGCGACCTCGCCGACGTACTGCGCGGGCAGACCCTCCCGGCCGGCCTGGACGCCGACGCGCTCAAGTCCGACCCGAAGATCATCGTCGAACTGCCGGCCGCGCTCCGGCCACCCGTCGTCGAGGCGTACGCCGTCTCCATCACGGACGTCTTCCTGTACGCGTCCCCGGTCGCCGTCGTCGGCTTCGTGCTCGCCTGGTTCCTGCGCGAGGACAGACTGCGGGGCTCGGTGACGGCGCCCGACGCCACCCAGACGCTCGCCAGCAACCCCGTGGAGCGCTCCTCGTACGACGAGGTGTGCCGGGCGCTGTCCGTGCTGGGCAGCCGGGAGGGGCGGCGGGAGATCTACCAGAAGATCACCGCCCGCGCCGGGTACGACCTGCTGCCCGCCGCGAGCTGGCTGCTACTGCGCATCAGGCGCTACGGCTGGGCCGAGCCCGCCGCCCTCGCCGAACACAGCGGGGTGCCCCTGCAGACCGTCATCGAGGCCGCGCGCCAGGTGGAGGAGCGGCGCCTGGCCGTACGGGAGGGACCGGACCTCGTTCTCACCGAGCGGGGGCGTCAGGCGGCCGAGAGGCTGGCCGCGGCCCGGGAGGAGTCCCTGGCCGAACTCCTCGGCGACTGGTGGGGCCCGGACCGGCCCACCGACCTCGCCCAGCTCGTGGCGGAACTGAACTCCGAGCTGTGCGGCTCCGACGCGGAACGGCCCCACGCCGACGCCACGCCGAAACCGGCCGGCCGGACGTGGCTCGCCAAGTGAGCTGAACCGAGGCCCACTTGGGGTGTACGTGACGTGGATCCGGCCACCGGCCGTTTGGTAGCCGAAGTCCGGGCAACCAGACGAAAGGAAGCGGCCCGCTGGGCCCAGAACCCGGAAGGCAATCCATGTCCACAGGCGTGATCATCGTTCTGATCGTGATCGTGGTGGCCGTCGTCGCCGCCGTGATCGCTCGGCTCGTGATGGCCCGCAGGCCGGGCGGCGGGCAGAGTCTGAAGCGGCGCTTCGGGCCCGAGTACGACCGGGCACTGGCCCGGCACGACGGGGACTCCCAGGCCGCCGAGCGCGAACTCGAGGAGCGCGTGCAGCGGCACGGTTCGCTGCGCGCGCAGCCGCTGGAGCCCGCGGCGCGGGACCGTTACGCGGTCCGCTGGACCGCGATCCAGGAGCAGTTCGTCGACTCGCCGCGCGACGCCGTCGTCGAGGCGGACCGGCTGCTCGGTGAGGTGGCCGGCGCGCGCGGCTTCCCGGACGCCGGCCAGTACGAGGAGCAGCTCTCCGCGCTCTCCGTGCACCACGCGCACCACGTGAACGGCTACCGCCGGGTCCACCTGGCCGCGCACCCGAACGGGGCCGGCGCCGAGCGCACCGACACGGAGGAGCTGCGTGAGTCCCTGGTCGAGGCCCGCGCCCTCTTCGAAGCCCTGACCGACTCCGCGCGCGACGACAGGGCGCAGCTGCGGAAGGCAGGCGGGGACGGTGGCGAGGACGCGGCCGAGACCACTCGAAGCGACAGCACCCGCGGCCGTTCGCACGCGCCGTGGGCGCTCAACAGGCGCCACGTGAAGGGGAGTTGAGACACATGCCGGACAACACCGCGACAGGACCTTTCAAGGATCGGCGGGACGGGTCGGACAGGCGCGACGAACGGGGCGATGTGACCAGGACGCCGGGAACGACCGGAGCGGCGCACGGCGACGGGTCCGGGGCCGGGCGTGACGATGTGCTCGGCGGCCGGGACACGGCGGAGCAGGAGCGGGTGCGGGACGGCCAGGACACGATGGTCGGCGGGCGGATCCCGGCCGCCACCGGGCCGCGTACACCGGAGCAGGAGCGCTCGCCGGGGCGCGAGGGCGCCGCGGGTCAGACGAAGATCGCGAGCGGCACCGGCACCGGCACCGGCACTGGCACCGGCACCGGCACCGGGATCGGCACCGGCAAGGCGGCCCCGGGCGGCGGCCGGAGCGGCGCGTCCCGGGAGGGCATCCTGGGCGCCGAGGCGAGGGTGAACGCCGGGAAGGCCAAGGCCGGCACGGACTCCGGCGGGCGGCTCATGCCGCACGACGAGGGCGACAAGTGGTCGCAGCGGCTGCACGACGCGGTCGCCGGGTTCGTCGACGGGCCCCGCGGCTCGGTCGAGGAGGCGGACCGGGTGCTCCAGGAGGTCGCCGAACGGTTCACCGAGGCCGTCACCCAGCGGCGCCGCGCCCTGGGCACGTCCTGGCAGAGCTCCGCCGACGACAAGGCCGACACGGAGCAGCTGCGGCTGGCCCTGAAGGACTACCGCGAACTGACGGAACGGCTCCTGAGGATCTGAGACGGGCCGCAGTCGAGACGGGCCGCAGCCGCACAACTCGCTTGCGCGGCAGGCCGGTTGCGCTGAGTCGACTGAGCCGAGGAGGCCCCGCCCGGGCGATGCGCCGGGCGGGGCCTCACTCGTGGGCGCACACTGCCGTGAGCCGTGAGCCGTGAGCCGTGAGCCGTGAGCCCTCGACGCCGAGCCGCGTGGCCGTCGAGTGTCAGGCCGCGCGGTGTTCGTGCCAGGCGCGGACGATCTCCTCCACGTCGTACGGCTTGAGGCCCAGCGGCGGGCCGGGCGGTGGCTTGAACATCATCTCGCGGATCTTCGCGTTGATCTCCGTGACGATCCGCCGCACCACCCGCTCCGACGGCGCCGCGGCGGCCTGCTCCAGCGCGTCCTCCGCCTCCTTGCGCAGCGCCAGCGTGGGAGGCAGCACGGACATGCCCTCGCGGGCCATCTTCTGCTTGATCCACCACAGTTCGTCGTACGACGTGTCGGGGCCGCTCGGCAAGGGCTTGCCCGCACCGGCGAGTTCGGTGAACTCGCCGCGTGCCTCCGCCTCGCGGATCTGCCGGTCGACCCAGGACTCGAAGCCGACCCCGGGAGGTTTGCGCTCGGTCATACCTCCACGGTATGCGACTGTGCCGGACGCTGTACGCCCGCGCGCTCTATCATTCGGCGGCGATACGTCACCGGCCGTCGCACACGTCCGGCGCGGGACAATCGGAACTTCGGCACATCGGAACGCGGTTACGCGGGGGAACGAAGGAGCGCACGTGCTCGAACTCACCATGGCCTCGGTGTCCGGGACGGACGCCGGCGCGACGGCCGGAATGCAGATGGCCGACGCGCCGAGCGAGCCGGGCGCCGTGCTGCGGGTGGGGCGCGACCGGGGCGCGTGCCGCCTCGCGACGCCCGACGACTGGCTGTTCGTCTCGCGGGTCCACCTGGAGTTCCTGTGCGGGCCCGAGGGGATCTGGCAGGTGACCTGGCTGCGGGGCACGCACGACGACCCGTCGTCCGAGGTGCGGTTCACGCTGGTCGGCGGGGGCGGCGGAGTCCAGCAGCCGCTGCCGTACGGCGGGACGGCGCAGCTGCCGGTGGGGGGCGCGGGCGAGCTGGTCATCCATGACCGCACGGGTCCGCGCAGCGTGAACGTGGGTTTCTACCACGAGGTCTGACGCCGCCGGGTACGGCGGGACCGCCGCGCGCGGCGCCTACGGCAGTACGCGCGCCAGCGCGAACCCGTCGTACCCCTTCACGCCCACCGTCTGGATCGCCGTGGCGCTCAGCTTGGGGTGTGTGGCGAAGAGGTCGAGCGCCTCACGGGTGCCGCGCACGCTCGGGTCGTCGCTGAGGGCGTCGGTGACGGCGCCGCCGCGGACGACGTTGTCGAGGATGATCAGACTGCCCGGCCGGGTGAGCTTGAGCGCCCATTCCACGTAGCGCGGGTTGTTCACCTTGTCCGCGTCGATAAAGACCACGTCGAAGGGTGCGGGGTCCTCGTCGGCCAGCGTCCCCAGGCCGATCAGGGCCGGTCCCACCCGGACCTCGGTGATCTTGTCCAGGCCGGCGCGGGCGAGGTTGTGCCGGGCCACCTCGGCGTGTTGTTCGCTGTACTCCAGGGTGATCAGCCGGCCGTCCTCGGGGAGGGCGCGGGCCAGCCAGATGGTGCTGTAGCCGCCGAGTGTGCCGATCTCCAGGATGCGGGTCGCGCCCTGGATCACGGCGAGGAGATGCAGCAGTTTGCCCTGGTTCGGGGCGACGTTGATCTGCGGGAGTCCGGCGGCGTCGCTGTCGCGCAGCGCGTCGGTCAGGGCGGCGTCCGGCGGGGCGAGAAGCCCCGTGAAGTAGTCGTCCACGTCGTGCCAGAGCTGCGGCTCGGTCATGCGGCGAACCTTTCGTCTGTTTGTTCGGCTCAGCTACGTGGCCGAACTGTTTAGCTGAGCTACTTAGCCGAGCTAGTTAGTAGGGCTAGTTAGTAGGGCTAGTTAGTAGGGCTAACGAGTTCCGTAGCCGAATATAGCCGGTTCCCGGTGGGTTGGGTGGTTGTATTCCCGTCATGGCCTCGCGTGGCGGCGTGCCGTGGGCCCTCTTCGGCCTTACAACACCTTCATCGGGACAAAAGAATGAAGGACGTCAGGTGAAGAGGGGGTTGCCCGCGTCTCACATCGGGGGTGGTGCGAGCCTCTAAGGGTTCGAACGAGAAACAGACGCACGGGACCCCGCGGACTTGTGGGGTTCAAGGGGCGTAGGGGACGAACGGGGCGGGAGGGCCGACGGCACGTGGCAAATGTGGAGCACGGCGGACGACCAGGTGATCCCTTCGGGGCGACGGCGCCCGAGGCGGCCAGAGCGCGGCTGGGCCTGGTCCGTGCGGGCCTGTGGCTGATCGCCGCCGTCCTGGCCGTACGACAGGTCGCCGTCGTCCTGAGTACGCCCAGGGGCGAGCGCCTGACGGATCTGGAGACCTGGGTCGGCCCCGACGGCGTGCTGCATGTGAACGGTTCGCTGTACGACTCGACGCGCTTCACCGGCACACCCTTCGGCGGACTCGTCCTCAAACCTCTCACCAAGGCGGCCGAGCAGGCTCTCGGCTGGGGCTGGACCTTCGGCACGCTGCTGCTGGTGGTCGCCCTCGGCCTGGTCGCCGCCCGCGCCCTGCCCCAGCCGGTGAGCCGCCGTACGGCCCTGCTGGCCGCCCCCGTCGCCATCAGCCTCCTGATGCTGTCCCTGCCCGTGCGCAACACCCTCTACCTCGGCCAGACCAGCATCATCCCGGTCCTGCTCGTGCTCCTCGGCTGCTTCGCCGTGCGCGGGGAACGGGCGAGCGGGGTACTGATCGGCCTCGCCGCGGCCCTGCAGCCCACCGTCCTGCTGTTCGCGCCGCTCCTGTGGTTCACCGGCCGCCGCCGGGCCGCCGTCTCCTCCGCCCTCGCCTTCGCCGCGCTCACCGCGCTCGCGTGGGCGGCCATGCCGCACGACTCGTACACGTACTGGGTGCACCACCTGGCCGGGGTCGGGCTCGGGCGGCCCGCCGACGATCTCGCCAACGAGTCGCTGCACGGGGCGCTGCTGCGGCTCGGGGTCGAGGGGCCGCTGGAGATCGGGCTCTTCCTCGTGCTCGGCACCGCCGTCGCCGTGCTCGGCCTGCGCCGCGCCGTGCGCTACGCCCGCGACGGGCAGCTGCTGCTCGCGGTCGCGGTCACCGGCTGCGTCGCCGTCGCCGTCGCGCCGACCACCTGGCAGCACCAGCTGCTGTGGGTGCTGCTCGCGCTGGTCGGCCGCGTCGGCAAGAAGGCGGGCGACCGGTACGTGTGGCCGGTCGCCGTCGTCCTGGTGATGACCCTGCCGGCCAAGATGATGCTGCCGAACATGGAGTGGCTCTACCCGCTGCGGGACAACGTCGTGCTGCTCGCCGCCCTCGCCGCCGCGACCGTGGTTCCGTTTCTGTCCCGTACGTCGGAGTACTACCGCTCGCCCGTCCCGACCGAGTACGCGCCGCCGGTGCCCACCCGGTTCAGGCGCGTCCCCCTGCTGCCGTTCCTGCGCCGCGTCCTCAGCCGCCCGAACCTCCTCCTCGAACTGCTGCTGATCCGCGTCGGCTACTCCGCGTACCAGCAGGTCAGGCTCGCGGCGACCGGGGGTACCAACACCGGGGGGCGGGCCACCGCCGAACAGCACGGCGAGCAGATCCACTCGATCGAGCAGTTCCTCTTCATCGACATCGAGCACTGGGTCAACCACACGGTCGTGCGGATCGGCTGGCTGGAGGACTTCTTCAACTTCTACTACACGTCGTTCCACTTCGTGGTCCCGCTGACCGTGCTCGGCGTGCTGTACGCCCGCCGGCCCGCCGAGTACCGCTGGGCCCGCTCGGCGCTCGGCTTCGCCACGCTGTTCGCGCTCGTCGGCTTCTGGCTCTACCCGCTGGCCCCGCCGCGGCTGATGCCCGGCCTCGGGTTCATCGACACCGTGCACGGCGTGCAGGACTTCTCCCAGCCGGACTACGGGACGCTGACCGCGCTCACCAACCAGTACGCGGCGATGCCCTCGCTGCACTTCGGCTGGTCGCTGTGGTGCGGGCTCGTCATCGCGATCCTCGCCCCCCGATGGTGGATGAAGGCGCTCGGTCTGCTGCACCCGCTGTTCACGGTCTCCGCGATCGTGGCGACCGGCAACCACTGGGTGCTGGACGCGGTGGGCGGCGCGGCCGTCGTCGGCGCCGGCTTCGGGCTGACCTACCTGCTCCAGGGGCCCAGGCCCCGCCCGCGCACGCTCACGAAGACGGCCGAAAGGGTCGGGGAGGCCCAGAACGCGCAGGCGGTCAGCAGCGCGGGGCCGGGCCCGGCGAAGGGCCGTACCCCGAGCTGATCCGGTACTCGCCCGGCTCGGTCACCGTCAGCCGCGTGAATTCTCCCTCCTTTTCGAGGCAGCCCCCCTCGGCGTACAGCCAGGGCGAGAACGCGACCCGCACGGTCACCGGGCCGGGCCGCGGGACCCGCACCACCACCGCCGCGCTGTCGGCCCGCACGACCGAGGCGGGCGCCGACACCAGCGGAACCGCCTCGCGCACGCGGTAGACCCGCCAGTTCGGGTCCCGCCACACCGGCTCCAGCCACGGCGTGCCGTTCCTGACCAGGCGCGCCTCGTCCTCCGCGAAGCCGTCCGGCTTCCCCGAGGGCAGCACCACGAAGCCGACGGCCCACCGGTCGAGCCAGGCCCGGTAGGTCCTCTCCGAGAAGGTCCCGTCGTAGAAGAGCCGGCCGCGCTCCATGTCCAGCTGCCGGTTCCAGCCGCGCGCCAGGTTCACGTGCGGGGCCAGCGCGGTGGCCTCGCGGTGGTTGCGGGCCGGGACCACCTCGACGCGCGTACGGTCCGCGCCGAGCCGGTCCAGGGCCTCCACGACGCCGGTCGTGTCGTGGGCCCAGGCGGGCACCACGGTCGACACCGCCAGATCGTCGACGGTCTTCTTGCCGACCCAGCCCACGGAGAACACCAGCGCCATGGTCAGCGCCACGCGCCGCCTCGCGTGGGCGGTCCCCGACCTCGGCACCGCGAGCAGCGCGGCCAGCAGCGCCGCCGGGGCGAACAGCTCCGCCAGCCGCTCCACGTTCGTGCCCACCGGAGAGGGCACCAGATACGTGAGGACCGTCCCCGCCGCGTACACGACGGCGCCCCAGCGCAGCACCCGCCAGCCGCGCGGCGCCAGGGTCAGCACGACGAGGCCGATCAGGACCGGCGGCCAGATCCGGGCGGCGGGCATCAGCTGCTCCCCGGTGAACGGGAAGAGCAGGGCGGTCGCACCCACCACCACGACCGGGGGCGCGATGAGCGCGGCGGCCCGCGCCCGGTCCCGTACGAGGGCGTGACCTGCGCCCGCGACGACCAGGAACAGGCCCGCGACCGGGCTGGCCATGGTCGCGAGCGCCGCGTACGCCACGGCGAGGGGGATGCGCCGCTCCCGGGTCAGCAGCACGCAGGCGGCGAGTCCGAGCGCGACGCCGAGCGCGAAGGTCGTACGCCCCGACGCCACGTTGCACCACAGGGCGAGCGACGCGAGCAGCGCCGGGCCCAGCGGGCGGCGGATGCCCGTACGGACGATGAGGACCGCGGCCAGCCAGGCGGCCAGCAGCCCGGCCGCCACGGTGACCGTCCGCACGCCGAAGGCGGCCATCAGGTAGGGCGAGATCAGGCTGTAGTTCGCGGTGTGCATCCCGCCGTACCAGAACAGGGTGTACGCCGAGCCGCCGTGCCGGGACGCGAAGTCGGCCCAGGCCTCCTGCGCGGCCAGATCACCGCCGCCGGTGGCCAGGAACAGCCACCACACCACGTACAGCGGGACGGTCGGGAGGGTGGCGAGGAGCGGCACCCGGTGCCGTGTCCACGCCGGACCCCACGCCGGACCCCGCACCGGAACCCACTTCGGCCTCCGAACCGGTCGGAGGACCCGCTTCCGGGCGGTCCGCGCGCCCTCCCGTGGGTCGGGGGACAGTTCGGCTGGGGCCACGGCTCGGCGTTTCCGTTCGATGTCTTCGCAGGTGTGGGTCGACTGTGCCACCTGTGAAGACGCGTAACGGGGCAAAATCGTTCACCGGCCGGAGAATTCCTCCGGCCGATCGTCGATCCCTCAGTCGACGCCGACCTGAAGTTCCTTCACGCCGTTGATCCAGGCGGAGCGCAGTCGGCGCGGGTCGCCCGCCAGGTGCACCCCGGGCATCGCGTCGGCGATCGCGTTGAAGATGAGGTCGATCTCCAGGGTGGCCAGGGACTTGCCGAGGCAGAAGTGCGGGCCGCCGCCCCCGAAGCCCAGATGCGGGTTCGGGTCGCGGTGGACGTCGAAGACCTCCGGCGTGTCGAAGACCTCCGGGTCGTTGTTGGCGGACGAGTAGAAGAGGCCGACGCGGTCGCCCTTCCTGATCTGCTTGCCGCCCAGTTCGGTGTCCTGGGTCGCGGTGCGCTGGAAGGCGACGATGGGGGTGGCCCAGCGGACGATCTCCTCCGCGGCGGTCGCCGGGCGCTCCCGCTTGTAGAGGTCCCACTGGTCGGGGTGGGTGAGGAAGGCGTGCATGCCGTGCGTGATGGCGTTACGGGTCGTCTCGTTGCCGGCGACGGCCAGCATCAGGACGAAGAAGCCGAACTCGTCGGAGGCGAGGTTGCCCTCGTCCTCGGCGGCCACCAGCGTGGTGACGATGTCCTTGGCGGGGCACTGCTTGCGGTCGGCCGACATGTTCATCGCGTAGGCGAGGATCTCGGTGGCGGCCTCCTGGCCGATCGCCTCGGTGATCGCGTACTCCGGGTCGTCGTACGCGATCATCTTGTTGGACCAGTCGAAGATCTTGGCGCGGTCCTCCTGCGGGATGCCGATGAGTTCCGCGATCGCCTGGAGGGGCAGCTCGCTGGCGACCTCGGTGACGAAGTCGAAGGAGCCGCCGGGGCCGGCGTTCGCGAGGGCGGTCGCCACGATCCGGGTCGCGCGGCCGTGCAGGTTCTCCTCCAGGGCGCGGATGGCACGCGGGGTGAAGCCGCGCTGGACGATCTGGCGGACCCGGGTGTGCTCGGGCGGGTCCATGTTGAGCAGGATCAGCCGCTGGGCGTCGATCGCGTCCCGCTCCATGTGCGGGCCGAAGCGGATGATCGCGGTGTTGAGCGTGGAGGAGAACAACTCCGGGTGCGTGGAAACGTACTTGACGTCGGCGTGCCGGGTGACGGCCCAGTAGCCCCCGTCCTGGAAACCGGCGACGTTGGCCGGCTGCGGGATCCAGCGCACCGGTTCGGCCTGACGCAGCTCGGCGAACTCCGGGAGGGGCACGCGGTGGTGCAGCAGATCGGGATCGGTGAAATCGAACCCGTCGGGCAGCGCTGGACAGGGCATCGGCAACTCCAGGTCGTGAAGTCCAGGTCGTACGACGGTCGTGTTCTGACGGTCCATCAGGCACCGGGAATTGCCGTGAAGGTAGTAACGGGTTCTACAAGAGGCAAGAGGTGCGGCACCGCGAATCTCGATGGATGCTCCGTTTCCCCGCGGGGTCCGTTTCTGTGCGCAGTCGGTGCGGATCGCGACTTCGGCAGCTGCACGACCCTTGCGGTGACGGACGCCGGGTCAGCAGACTGCACACAGAACTAGAACGCGTACTAGTTCAGCGTGGCGGGTGGGCCGGGACGCCCGCGCCGCGCGGGTGACCCGAGGAGAGGAACTCCCCATGGCCGCGGAACCCGTGATCGTCGAAGCCGTACGCACCCCCATCGGCAAGCGCGGCGGCGCGCTCGCCCATCTGCATCCCGCCTATCTGCTGGGCGAGACCTACCGTGAACTCCTCGGCCGTACCGGCATCCAGGCGGACTGCGTCGAGCAGATCGTCGGCGGCACGGTGACGCACGCCGGCGAGCAGTCCATGAACCCCGCCCGCACGGCCTGGCTGACGATGGGACTGCCGTACGAGACGGCGGCGACCACGGTCGACTGCCAGTGCGGCTCCTCGCAGCAGGCCTCGCACATGGTGGCCAACATGGTCGCGGCCGGAGTGATCGACGTCGGCATCTCGTGCGGCGTGGAGGCCATGTCGCGGGTGCCGCTGGGCTCCGGGTCCAAGCACGGGCCGGGAAAACCGTTCCCCGACGAGTCGAACGTGGACCTGCCGAACCAGTTCGAGGCGGCGGAGCGGATCGCGCGCCACCGCGGACTGACGCGCACGGACGTGGACGCGCTGGGGCTCCTCTCCCAGGAACGCGCGGCCGTCGCGTGGTCCGAGGAACGCTTCAAACGCGAGACGTTCGCCGTCCAGGTGCCCACGACCGAGGACGAGCAGCGGGCCGGGCAGGGCATGTGGCGGCTCGTCGACCGCGACGAGGGCCTGCGGGACACGTCCATGGAGGCCTTGGCGAAACTGAAGCCGGTCATGCCCACGGCCATCCACACGGCGGGCAACTCCTCCCAGATCAGCGACGGCGCCAGCGCGATCATGTGGGCGTCGAAGCGGATGGCGAAGGCGCTGAAGCTGCGCCCCCGCGCCCGGATCGTGGCCCAGGCACTGGTCGGCTCCGACCCGCACTTCCACCTCGACGGACCGATCGACGCGACGAAGGCCGTCCTGGGCAAGGCCGGGATGTCCTTGAAGGACATCGACATCGTCGAGATCAACGAGGCCTTCGCCTCCGTGGTGCTGAGCTGGACCCGGGTCTTCGAGCAGGACCTGGCGAAGGTGAACGTGAACGGGGGCGCGATCGCGCTCGGCCACCCGGTCGGGGCGACAGGGGCGCGGCTCATCATCACGGCACTCCACGAACTGGAGCGCAGGGACAAGGAGTTCGCGCTCATCGTGATGTGCGCGGGTGGGGCGCTGTCGACGGGGACGATCATCCAACGGCTCTGATCCGGGACACGCCACCCGGAGGGCGTCGGTCGACGGACGGATGTGCGACGACGGGACCACAGGACGACAGGACCGCATGGGGCGCGGGACCTAGTGCTGGATTCCTCTTTCACTGGGTATATGTCCTGGTGGCGGGGTAGTTGAGGGTGCTCGGGGGCGGGTGCTGGGCGATGGTTTTATGGGCACGACCGGAGCGTGACGAGGACGAACGGGCCGTCGTCCGGCGCCTGTCACGGGCACGGAAGGCTCCGCGGGATGCGGTGATGCGGGCCCGGATGATCGAGCTGAGCTGGTCGGGGCTGCGGGTGCCGGCGATCGCCGTGGAGCTGGACTGCAGCCAGAAAACGGTCCGCTGCTGGCTGCACCGCTTCAACCGATCGGGCCTGCAGGGACTCGATGATCTGGGCGGGCAGGGCCGCAGACGACGCATCACCGAGCAGGAACGATCCCGGATCATCTCCCTGGTCAAGACCGTGCCGCCGGGGCGACTGCGGTGGGAACCCGTCGGAGAACTGTGGGCCTTCGACGAGTCCGGGCCGGCCGAGTGGACACTGGATTCTCTGGCCGCGGCCGCGCGGGCCGAGAGGATCGAGGTAGGCCGCTCACAGGTGCGCCGTATCCTGCTCGCCGAGGGCGTGCGCTGGCGCCGCACCCGGTCCTGGATGCGGTCGAAGGACCCGGACTTCGTCCCAAAAGGACAAGGATCATCGGCCTCTACACCCACCCGCCCGACGACGCGACGGTGATCTGCGCCGACGAGCTGGGGCCAGTGATCCCCCGGACCTTCCCGCCCGCACCCGCCTGGTCACCCGACGGACGCCGGATCAAAGCCGAGCTCGATTACAGCCGTGGGCCCGAGAAAACCTGGGTCTACGGGGCTTTACGCGTCCGGGACGGCCAGCAGATCACCATGACCGCTTCCTCCCGTAACAGCGTCTTCTACCAGCGGTTTCTGCAACAGGTCGAGGACGCCAACCCGACCGGGGAGATCTGGATCGTCACCGACAACTTGTCCAGCCACAACAGCCTGTCCACCCGGACCTGGCTCGAGGAACATCCCCGCATCCACCACTCTTTCATCCCCGTCGGCGCGTGCTGGCTCAACCTCCAGGAAGGCTGGTGGCGCATCTTCCGCAAGGCCGCCCTCGCCGGCCGGTCGTTCGCCAACCCCGACGACATCGCCCAGGCCACGACCCTCGCAACCGACCAACTCAACTCCCGTGCACGTCCCTGGGTTTGGGGCAGAGCGGCACCACCAACCCGCTCTCTACGACGCCGCTATGTGTACCTTCTTTGAGGAATCCAGCACTAGGTCCCGCGCCCCATGCGGTCCGCCGGCCCGCTGGCTACCTTTGACGACCATGCACAGCACGGGAGTTGACCGCCGCGGCACGCGGGAGCGCAGGCGCGACACACTGGAACGGCTCGAAGCGGAACGGGACGTCTGGGTGTCGACAGCCCATCCGGAACGCGGGCCGCACCAGGTGCCGCTGTGGTTCCGGTGGGACGGACGGGCGGTCTGGATGTGCACCGGCGCGGCGTCGGTGACCGCGCGGAACCTCCGTACGGAGCCCCGGGTGCGCCTCGCGCTGCCGGACACCTTCGATGTGGTGCTGCTCCAGGGCGAGGCGGAGTGCTTCCCCGGCGAGCGGGTGCCCCCGGACGCGGCGGAGGGGTTCGCCGCCAAGTTCGGCTGGGACCCGCGCGCCGAGGAGGGGTCCTTCGTGTACGTGTGCGTGGTGCCGAAGACCGTGCGCGCCTGGCGCGGTGAGCCGGAACTGCGCGGCAGGGTCATCATGCGTGACGGGACGTGGCTGTGAGGACGCCCACGGCGTCCGGCGTGCCGCTCGGCGCACGGCGAAGGCGGCGGCCCGGGGATCGGGGCCGCCGCCTTCGCGTACGGGGGGTGGTGCGGGGGGTTCTGCGGAGGTGTCGTGCTCAGGTGGCGTGCGGGGCGGCTCAGTACCAGCCGTTCGCCTGCCAGAAGTTCCAGGCGCCGACCGGGCTGCCGTAGCGGGAGTTCATGTAGTCGAGGCCCCACTTGATCTGGGTCTTCGCGCTCGTCTTCCAGTCGGAGCCCGCGGAGGACATCTTCGACGCGGGCAGGGCCTGGACCAGGCCGTAGGCGCCGGAGGAGGAGTTCGTGGCGTCGACGTCCCAGCCGCTCTCGTGCTCGACGATCTTCGAGAACGCCTTGTACTGGGCGTCGTCGTGGATCATCTTCTGCGCGATCGTCTTGGCCGACGCGGAGGAGGCCACCGTGGGGGCCGCGGCCTGGGCGGGGCCCGCCGCGAACACCATGCCGGCGGTGGCGGCGGCCACGGCGGCGCCGGTGAGGGCCTTCTTCGGGGTGGCGACGAGACGGATGCGGGTGGAGAAGGACACAGGGAACCTTTTCTTCGGGGACGGGGCGGTCGCTCGTACGCCCTGACGTCAGCCCTGGCATGCGGCGGCGCCGAGGCCCTGGGGGGCACGTCGGCGCCTTGCGACTCCACCAATGAACCAGGTCGGGAGAGCGTCCGCAATGACCCCTTTTGCTAGTTGTGGTCGTATCCGCTGCAAAAGGTCCTTCTGTGACGTGGCTCTCAAACCGCAGGTCAGGGACGGTGAGGCCGTGGGCATGACAAGAGCGATCGGCCACGATCGCCGGTAGTAGAGGACCAAGGTCCTGTGGGACGCCTCACGAGGTGGGCACCGTGTGCGTGACAGCACGTAGTTGCGCTTTCTACAGTGTGCGGCCGGGTGATGTGACGGGCGCCGCATCCTCGTCGCCACCGCGATCGCGACCGGGGTCCCCGAACGTGACCGGCGTCTCGAAAGCCGCCCTGCGCGTGGCCCGGCGGAGTGCTCTGAGGACCGTCGCGCCGAGCGTGAGGGTCAGGACGACCGTCACCGTCGCCCGGCCCAGGTCCCAGCCGAGCGACGTGGCCAGGCAGTACGCGACGAACCGGGCCAGGTTGGCGTGCACGGCGTCATGCGCGTCGAAGGCCACGCTCGACGACAGCGCGTCCATGAAGGGCCACCCCGCCAGATTCATGAACGTGCCGTACGCGAAGGCCGCCAGGAAGCCGTACGCGGCCAGCATCGCCAGCTCACCCCGGCCCCGCAGCCGGTCCGGACCCGGCAGCAGCCCCGCGCCCATCGTGAACCAGCCCATGGACAGCATCTGGAACGGCATCCACGGCCCGACCCCGCCGGTGAGCAGCGCGGACGCGAACATCGTGACCGACCCCAGCACGAAGCCGAACCCCGGCCCCAGCACCCGCCCGCTCAGCACCATCAGGAAGAACATCGGCTCGATGCCCGCCGTACCGGCCCCGATCGGCCGCAGCGCGGCACCGGTCGCGGCCAGCACCCCGAGCATGGCGACGGCCTTGGGCCCGAGCCCCGACTCGGAGATCGTCGCGGCGACGACACCGACCAGCAGCACGAGCAGCCCCGCGAACAGCCACGGCGCGTCCTTCGCGTGGGCGCCCACCTGCGAGGTCGGCCCGCTGAAGAAGGGCCAGGTCAGCGCGGCGAGCCCGAGGGCACCGACCAGGACGAGCGCGGCGACGGAACGGGGGCCGAGCCGGATGGGGCGGGCCTGGCGCCGGGCCGGGGGACGGTCGCTCATGAAGGACCGCCTCCCGCCGCACCGGACGCGCTCAGCGCCTCGCGCACCTGCGAGACCGTCAGCCACTTCTGCGGGGAGAGGACCTTGGTGACCTGCGGCGCGAAGGACGGGGAGGCGACGACGACCTCGGCCGTCGGGCCGTCGGCGACGGGTTCGCCGTCCGCGAGGATGACGACCCGGTGCGAGAGTTCGGCGGCCAGCTCCACGTCATGGGTGGCCAGGACGATGGCGTGTCCCTCGGCCGCGAGCGCCCGCAACAGCGTGACCAGGCGGGACTTGGCCGCGTAGTCGAGGCCGCGGGTCGGCTCGTCGAGGAGGATCAGGGGCGGCCGGGCGGTCAGCACGACCGCCAGCGCGAGGGTGAGCCGCTGCCCCTCCGACAGGTCACGCGGATGCGTGTCGTCCGCGATGCCCGGCAGCAGCTCGGACACCAGGGTCCGGCAGGTGCCCACCTCGGCCCCCGCGTCCGCGTCCGCCGCCGCGCACTCCCCGGCCACCGTGTCCGCGTACAGCAGATCCCGGGGCTCCTGCGGTACGAGGCCGACGTGCCGGACGAGGTCACCGGGTGCCGTGCGATGGGGCTGGAGCCCGCCCACGCGGACCGAACCCGCCGAAGGGGGGACGAGGCCGACGAGGGCGGACAGCAGCGTCGACTTGCCCGCGCCGTTGCGGCCCATGAGCGCGACGGTCTCGCCGGGGGCGACGGACAGGGTGACGTCGTGCAGCACTTCGGTGCGGCCACGGCGGACGGCGAGGCCGGTGACCACCGCCGGACGGGCGGTGGCGGGGGGTGCCTCGGACGGGCGCCGGCGGAAGAGCCGCGACCGGCGGGCGTGCGCCGCACCGCTCTCCGCGGCGGGCGGCGGGGGCACGGGGACCGGGGTGCCCGGTCGCTCGTACGGGATCGTCTCCAGGCGGTTCCGCAGGGGGGCCGCTTTGCGGCGGGCGTCCCTGACCGTGAGGGGCAGTGGGGACCATCCGCCGAGCCGGCCCAGGGCCACCACCGGTGGGAACACCGGTGACACGGCCATGACCTCGGCCGGTGTGCCCAGCAGCAAGGGGGCGCCGGGGGAGGGGAGGAGGGCGACCCGGTCGGCGTACTGCACGACGCGTTCCAGGCGGTGTTCGGCCATCAGGACCGTCGTGCCGAGGTCGTGCACGAGGCGCTGGAGGACGGCGAGGACCTCTTCCGCGGCAGCCGGGTCGAGGGCAGAGGTCGGCTCGTCGAGGACCAGGACCTCGGGGTGCGGGGTGAGGACCGAGCCGATCGCGACGCGCTGCTGCTGTCCGCCGGAGAGCGTGGCGATGGGGCGGTCGCGCAGGTCGGCGAGGCCGAGCAGGTCAAGGGTCTCCTCGACGCGGCGGCGCATCACGTCCGGCGCGAGGCCCAACGACTCCATGCCGTAGGCGAGTTCGTCCTCGACCGTGTCCGTGACGAAGTGCGAGAGCGGGTCCTGGCCCACCGTGCCGACCACGTCCGCGAGTTCGCGGGGTTTGTGCGTGCGCGTGTCACGGCCCGCGACCGTCACGCGTCCGCGCAGGGTGCCGCCCGTGAAGTGCGGCACCAGTCCGCTCACCGCCCCGAGCAGCGTCGACTTGCCGACGCCGGAGGGGCCGACCAGCAACACCAACTCACCCTCTGGAACGGTGAGTTCGATATTGCGGACCGTGGGCCCCGGCGCCCCGTCGTACGTCACGGAGACATCCTCGAAGCGGATCATGAGGGCTCCTTGCCGGTGGTACGGATGCCCGAGGGGGCGGGTGCGGGGGCTGGGGCGACGAAGGCGGGGAGCAGGCCGAGCAGGACCGCCGCCGCGGGCCACAGCGGGAGCGTCGGCGCGGTGAGGGGGACGACACCGGGGTGCAGGGCCGCGTAGGCGGACGCGCCGGACGAGGCGTACAGGACGAGCAGTGCCGCGACGGCCGCACCGGACGCTGCGACCAGCCAGGCGCGTACGCCCCAGGTGTCCGGCCGGTACCGGGTGCGCAGCGAGCGGCGCCCGCCCAGCCACAGGCCGCCGAGGGCGGCGGCGAGTCCGGCGAGCAGCACCGGCAGACCGTAGGTGCCGCCCTCAGCGGTGAGCAGGCCGTACGTGCCCGCGCAGACCCCGACCAGACCGCCGAGGGTGAGGACGGCGGTGGTACGGCGCACTCCCGGGGGCACCTCGGCGGAACGGCCGTACCCGCGCGCGTCCATCGCCGCCGCGAGAGCCACCGAGCGCTCCAGCGCGCCCTCCAGGACCGGCAGTCCGACCTGGAGCAGCCCGCGCAGACCGTGGTCGGGACGGCCGCGCAGCCGCCGGGCCGCGCGCAGCCGCTGGACGTCGGCGATCAGGTTCGGGGCGAAGGTGAGGGCGACCACGACGGCGACGCCCGCCTCGTACAGGGCGCCCGGGAGGGATTTGAGGAGGCGGGCCGGGTTCGCGAGGGCGTTCGCGGCGCCCACGCAGATGAGGAGCGTGGCGAGTTTCAGGCCGTCGTAGAGGGCGAAGACCAGGCCCTCCGCGGTGACCCGGCCGCCGACGCGGATGCCCTGTGCCCAGTCGGGGAGGGGCAGTTCGGGGAGGGTGACGAGGGTGTGCGTGCCCGGAATCGGCGAGCCGAGCAGGACGGCGAAGGCCAGCCGGATGCCGAGCACGGCGAGCGCCAGTTTCACGAACGCGCCGTAGGAACGGGCCCAGGGAGCCTCCGTGCGGCGCGCCGCCACCACGTAACCGGCGACGCCGACGAGGAGGGCGAGGAGGAGCGGGTTGGTGGTGCGGGACGCGGCGGTCCCCAGGCCCAGGGCCCAGATCCACCAGGCGCCGGGGTGGATGGCGTTGGTACGGGTCGCGCGGGGGGCGCGCAGGCGCGTCCGGGCCACGCCGGCGCCGGCCGGTGCCCCGGCCGCGAGGCCGCCGACTCCGGCCCGAACGGCGCGCTCCGTGCGGCGGGCGACCGAGGGGGCCGCGGCGCTGCCCGCGCCGTCCGGGTGCCCGGCCGCGGGGGCGGGACCGCCGTCCTGGCCGGTGTTCTCGCCGGTGGTCATCGTCCGTGTCCCGCCGTCAGCCGCGACGGCGGCGGGCCTGCCAGAGCGCGCCCGCGCCCAGTACGGCCACGGCGGCGATCCCGGCCACCAGGCCTACCGACGGTCCCCCGTCCCCGTCCCCGCTCCCGGGTTCGCTCGCCCGGCGAGGCGTCGCGGAAGCCTCGGGGCGGTCGCCCGAGCCGGCGTCGCCCGACCCGGCCCCGTCCGACACCGCCTCGCCGCAGCCCGTGCGGGGGTAGCCCGCGATGGCGCACAGCAGGGCGTTCGTGTCGTAGCGCAGGGGCTCGGCGACGGCGGCGAGGGCGTCCGCTGTCGTCGCGTCCTCGTCGAGGCGGGCGCAGGCCGTACGCGGGCTCGGGTCCGGCGGTGCCGAACCGGCCGGCGCGTCGTCGGCCGTACCGAAGTCGAGGACGAGCGCGACCCGCTTGGCGCCCTCCCGAGCGGGCGTCTTCGCGCAGATCGCCGCGAAACCGCTCGGCCCGCGAGGCTTCGCCGAGTGCTTCGAGTCCTCGCTCACCGAGAACCGGAAACCCTGGACGTCGCCGTCGGACGGCCGCGCGGTCGACGGGCCCTGGGTCGCGTACACCCACGTACCGGCGGCATCGCGGTCCCAGAAGGACCAGTAGCGATAACCGACCGCCTGGGCCTGCCCCGCCGTGCCGACCACGGCGAGCAGGAGGCCCAGGACGAGCAGGGCGGGGCGGTGGCGGGTCACGGCTGCCGCTGCTTCTTGGTACGGCTGCTGAGGAGGAAGCCGACGCCGATGCCGCCGACCAGGCCGACCCCGACGATCCACCAGACGCTGACCCCGCCGTCCTCGTCGCTCGCCTCGTTCTGAGCGTCCTTGCCGTCCTTGCCGTCCTCGGCGGCGGGTTCGGCCGCCGGGCCCGTGGCGCCCAGCTGCTTCACGAGGTCGGCGCCGCCGAAGTCGCGCGGGTCGGTCCCCGTGGCGTGCGCCGCGAAGATCAGCTGTGCGTACGCGGCCGGACCGCTCTCCGCCGCCCAGGAGCCGGAGTTCTTCTCCAGCCAGGCCAGCGGCTTCCCGGCGTCGGCCGGGCGGCCCGCCGCCGCGAGCGCGACGACCGTGTCGGCGGTGTTGCCGTAGTCGGGCTGCTTCTCGGCGCCCGCGAGGGCGGACTCCAGATGACCGGACCCGGCGACCGCGCCCACGAGGTACGCGGCGCCGTTGGCCGCCGCCTGCTCCGGGGTGGGGGAGTCGCCACCCTCGCACCCGGCGGCGCCGGAGGACGCGGGGGACCGCTCGTCGTCCTCGGGGTCCGTCACCAGGCCCTCGCCGAGCGTGCCGAGTACGCCCGCGGCGGTGGCGTCGGCGTTCGCCGCGAGCACGCCCTTCTTGTCGGGCTGGAAGGCGAAGGCGCCGCCGTCGTTCCCGCTGCCCTTGCCGCAGGGCAGAGCGAGAGCGAGGAGGGCGTCGTACGGGGTCCTGTCGTCCTTGGAGCGCAGGTCCTCGGTGTCGGTGTCCGCGGCCTCCAGCGCCCCGATCACGACGGACGTCGAGTTCGTGTCGCTCGCCCCGCCGGGGAGGTAGCCCCAGCCGCCGTCCTTGTTCTGCACGGACTTCAGCCACTTCACGGCCGCGGTCACGGCTGCCGCTCCCGCTTCGGTGTCGTCGGTGTCGAGCGCGGTCAGGGCCTGGAGCGCGGCGCCGGTGCTGTTCGTGTCGGTCTGCGTCCTGGCGTCGCACTTGGTGGCCGGGTCGGCGCGGTAGGCCGCGAAGCCGCCGTTCGCGCACTGCTGTCCGGTGAGCCAGTCGACGGCCTTCGCGGCGGGCCGCACGCCCGCGGTGTGCTGGGCGAGCAGCGCCAGCGACTGCCGCCAGACACCGTCGTACGTGGGGTCGGTGCTGCCGTACAGACCGGAGGGAAGCTTCGGGGACGGAGACGGGGACGGGGAAGCGGAGGGTGAGGCGTCGGCGAGGGCGGCCGGCGTGAACGCCGTGCCGATCACGGCGGTGGCGGCCAGTACCGCGGCGCTGCGGCGGACAAACATGATCGGCGGGTGCCTCTCTGTACTCGGCGGTGCGCCGACGGGGGTGCCCCTTCGGCCCTCCCGGTGCGGGAGGAGCCGGGCAGCCCGGAGCCCCGGGCGGCTCGGCTCCGTGTGCCTCGACGGTGCCGGTCACCGGCGGTCCCGGTGACGCGAGCCGGTCACGTTCCGTACGGGGCAGTCCGGCTTGCCGCCCGGCGGGAGCGGGGCGGCACACGGTTGCGGGTCAGCGCCGGATTTGCACCGGCTTCCCCCCGTACGAGTGTGATGACGACCCGCTCACTGTACCGGCCCGTAGGAATGCGGCTGCCGGGCGGCGGTGGGGGCCGGTCGCGCGGCTCCCCGTGTCCCTTACGGGGCCTTCTGGTGCGCCGGGGCCGGGGCGGGGACCTGGGTGGGCTGGCAGAGGACCAGGGCCAGGTCGTCCGTGGGGGGAGTGACCGTGTGGGAGACGAGGCGGGTGTACAGGGTGTCCAGGGCCTCGTCGGGGAGGGGGTCCCGCAGGGCGTGGGCCGCTTCCGTGAGGAGGGGGAAGAGCGTGCCGTCGGGAGCGCGTGCCTCGGTGAGACCGTCGGTGTAGAGGAGGAGGCGGTCGCCCGGCTGGAGGCGTACGCGGTACTGGAGGGGGTCGGGGCGCAGCCCCAACGGCAGCGCGGAGACCGCCGGTTCGAGCAGTTCCACTCGCTCGCCGGAGCGCAGCGGCGCGGGGTGGCCGCAGTTGACCAGCCGGACCTCGCCCGGCGCGAACTCCGCGAGGAGCGCGGTGACGAAGTCCTCCGGGCCCAGGTCGGGCGTGAGACGTGCGTCCAGGCCGGTGGCGAGGGACGGCAGGTCCGGCACGGTGTGGGCGAGTTCACGGAAACCGGCCACCGTCTCGGCGGTCAGCCGGATGGTCTCCAGGCCGTGTCCGCGCACGTCACCGACGAGGACCCGCAGGCCGAAGGGCGTCACGGCGACGTCGTACAGGTCCCCGCCGATCGCCGACTCGCGTACGGCGCAGTGGTAGCGCGTGGAGACGTGCGTGCCGGCGAGGTCGCGGGAGAGCGGTCGCACGATGGCCTCCTGCGTGATCCGCGCGACCTCGCGCACCTCGGCGAGCCGCGCGAGGAGCCGCTCCCGCTGCCGCGCGGCGTGCACGGTGAAACCGCAGCCGAGCACCAGCTGCGTGAGCGTGACGGCGGGCGAGACGTGGTCCAGCAGGAGCGCCGGGCCGGCAATGAGCACGCAGATCGCCGAAGGCGCGACGAGCCGTCCCTCCGAGAGCGTGCGGAGGTCGCCCGACGGGCCGCACCGGGGCGCTCGGCCGAGGTCGCGCAGGCGTCGCCACCGGCCGGGTCGCGTCTCCCTGGTGTCGCGGGTCATCCGCTCGTTCCGCCCTCTCCCCGCCCCTCACGACGGCCTTCGCGACGCCCTTCGCGCGACGGTCTCCGAATATCCCCTTCCGCTCCCGCACCGACAGGGAGTTGATCGGATCTCGACGCAATGTGTCCGCAAGTGACGGCGGGGGACCGAGTTCGTCCGCGGTGCGGGGGGACGGTTCGAAGTGGCCCGCCGACCGCGTCACACTGGCCGGGTTGCGCGATCCCGCGGGGCTCGCTCGTACGCCGTGCAGGAGACCGTGCGGAGGGGGCGTTGCCGTGCCGGAGAACACGACCGCCGGGGGGCGGGCGGGGAACCTGCCGCCCGAGACACGGAGTTTCGTCGGCAGACGACGGGAACTGGCCCGGCTCGACGCACTCCTGGACCCGGCCGCGCGGCCCGGACGCCTCGTGACACTCGTCGGGACCGGCGGTGTCGGCAAGACACGGCTCGCCCTGAACGCCGCCCGCCGCGCCTCCCACCGGTACCCGGACGGCGTCTGGTTCGCCGAACTCTCGCCGCTGCGCGCCCAGGGCCTGGTGGGCTTCGCCGTCGTGGAGGCGCTGCGGCTCGCCGACCGGTCGACGTCCCCGGTGACCGAGGTCCTCGCCGACTGGCTGGCGGACAAGAAGGCGCTGATCGTCCTCGACTCCTGCGAACACGTGCTCCCCGGCTGCGCCGACCTCGTCCGCGCCCTGCTGCCCGCCGCGCCCGGCCTGCGGTTCCTGGCGACCAGCCGGGAACACCTCGGCCATCCGTGCGAACTGCGCCTGCGGATCGACCCGCTGCCGCTGGGAGACGGAGAGGGCGCGCGCACTGGGGGAGGACCGCCCGGTGACGCGCTCGACCTGTTCGCCCAGCGGGCCGCCGAGGCCCGGGCCGGCTTCGTGCTCGACGAGGACACGGCCGGGCCGGCCGCCGCCGTCTGCCGACGGCTGGAGGGCATTCCGCTGGCCATCGAACTGGCCGCCGCCCGTCTCGGCGAACTCTCCCTCGGCGAACTCGACGAACGGCTCGGTGAGCGGCTGCCGTCCCCGCTCGACCTCCTCGCGGCGGGACTCGACGAGGGACCGCTGCGGCACCGCACCCTGCGCACGGCCATCGGCTGGAGCCATGAACTGTGCGCCCCGCTGGAGAGGCTGCTGTGGGCGAGGCTCTCCGTGTTCACCGGCGGCTTCGACCTGGCCGCCGCCGAGAACGTCTGCTCGGGCGGCCCCCTGCCCGCCGGGCGGATCGCGGCCCTGCTCGAACGGCTCGTCGAGCAGTCGATCGTGCTGCGCTACCGCACGGACCCCCGGCGCTTCCAACTCCTCGACAGCGTCCGGGACTACGGCGGCGACTGGCTGCGCGCACTCGGCGAGGAGCGCACCCTGCGACTGCGTCACCTCGACCACTACCGCGGCCTCGCGCGCGGCGGCTGCACGGAGTGGAACACCGGCCGCCAACTGCTGTGGTGCGAGCGCGTGATCACCGAACACGCCAATCTCCGTACCGCCATGGACTGCGCGCTGTCCGAGCGCGACGCCCCCACCGCCCTGCGTACGGCGGCCGACATCGGCTTCCTGTGGCGCCACTGCGGCTATCTGCGGGAGGCCCGGCACTGTCTCGACCAGGTGCTCACCACCGATCCGGCGCCCGGCCCCGACCTCGTACGGGCCCTGTGGGCGAGGGCCGCGGTCGCCCTCCTCCAGGGCGACCTGGACTGCGCCGAACGCTGGGCGGCGGTGTGCACGGCGGCGGCCGTGGAACAGGGCGACGCGGTGGCGGTCGTCGGCGCCGCGTACGTCACCGGCGGGCATCTGCTCCTGCGCGGGCGGCTCGGTGAGGCGCTGGTGGTCCTGGAGGGGGCCGACCTGCTTCCGGTCCGCGACGACTGGCTGGGCTCGGCGCAGCTCCAGGTGCGGCTCGCGGTCTGCCTGGTCCACCTGCTGAGCGGGGACTTCACCGGCGCCAGGGCGGTCGCCGAGGAGGTCCGCGCGGAGAGCGCACGGCGCGGCGAGCGGTGGGCGGGCGCCTTCGCGGACTGCTTTCTCGCGCAGGCCGACCTGGCCGAGGGCGACCTTCCGGCGGCGACGCGCAATGCCCGTACGGCCGTTGTCGGGCACTCGCTGCTGAACAGCACGCTCGGGGTCGCCCTCACCCTGGACGTCCTGGCCGACGCGGTCGTGGCGACGGGTGACGGGCCACGCGCGACCCGCCTCCTCGCCATCGGCCAGCGCATCTGGGAACGCCTCGGCAGCGCGCAGATGCAGTCACCGGACCTGATGTCCGCCCGCCGCGCCCGGGAGGACCTGGTCCACGAGAAGCTCGGGTCCGAGGCCTACGCGCGGGCGTACGAGGAGGGGCTGGCCATGTCGTACGAGCGGGGCATCGCCTACGCGGTGGAGGACGTCCGGGACAGCTGACGTGCCGTCAGACCGCTCTGTAAGTCACCGGATCGCTGCCCGGTACCTGCTCCGCGCGGCCCAGCTTCACCAGGCGGCGCAGATGGGCCTCCGCCTCCGAGACGGCGATGTTCCGGGAGCCGTACGGGATGTCGGCCCAGGGGCGGTTCCACTCCATCCGCCGGGCGACCTGCCACACGGTGAGCGGGGTGGCGAGGAGTGTGCGGAGACCGGTGAGGCGTTCCTCGTGGTGGTCCAGCAACTCCCTTACGCGGGAGGGGGCGTCGGTGAAGGCGTGCAGATGGGCCGGGAGCACCTCGGCCGGTCGGAGGTTTCCGATCCGCTCCAGGGAGTCGAGGTAGTCGCCGAGCGGATCGGGCTCGCTGTCGTCGTCCGGGTCCTCGTACAGCCCGATGTGGGGGGTGATCCGCGGCAGGAGGTGGTCCCCGGAGAACAGCCGGCCGTTGCCCGGCAGTTGGGCCGGATGGCGCTCCTCCAGGTGGAGGCAGACATGGCCGGGGGTGTGGCCCGGGGTCCAGATCGCGCGCAGACGCCGGCCGGCGAGGTCCAGGAGCTCACCGGGGACGATCTCCCGGTCGGGGAGGGCGGGGGAGAGGCCGGGGAGCCGGGAGCGGGCGGTGCGCAGCGGGGCCACATGCTCCTCGGGCGCGCCCGCGGCGGTCAGCTTGTCCGCCATGTACGTGAACCAGCGGCCGGGCCTGGTCTCCCGGGTCCGCCGCACGATGGCGATGTCGGCGGCGTGCATGGCCACCCACGCGCCCGACGCCTCGCGCACCTTGGCCGACAGGCCGTGGTGGTCGGGGTGGTGGTGGGTGATCACCACGCCGTGGACCTCCCCGACGGCGGTCCCGCAGGCCGTCAGGCCCTCGGCGAGTGCGTCCCAGGAGGCCGGATCGTCCCAGCCGGTGTCGATCAGCACCGGCCCGCGGTCGGTGTCCACGACGTACACGAGGGTGTGCCCGAGCGGGTTGTCCGGGATGGGGACCTCGACGGACCGTACGCCCCCGCCGTGATCGGTCACCTGTGGCATGGGCTCCCCTGTCGCCGACTCCCGACTTGCGGCCACTATAACTAGAACCCGTTCTTATGGGAGTGCTGTGCGCTCCGTGGACTCCTCCAAGGGGAACTGGTATCAGTTCCAGTGTCTGATGCACCGTCAGGAGTTGTCCTCGCAGCCCCCGGAGAGGCAGTCGGCCATGACCGAACTCGTGGAACACGCAGAGCTGTTCATCGGCGGCGAGCTGACCGCTCCCCATGGACGGGACGTCATCGAGGTGGTCTCCCCGCACACCGAGGAGGTCATCGGCCGGGTGCCGCACGCCGCCCGGGAGGACGTCGACCAGGCCGTCGCGGCGGCGCGCACCGCCTTCGACGAGGGGCCCTGGCCGCGGATGTCCCTCGACGAGCGCGTCGAGGTGGTCACCCGGATCAAGGACGCGATCGCCGTACGCCACGAGGAGATCGCCCGGGTCATCTCCTCCGAGAACGGCTCCCCCTACTCCTGGAGCGTCCTCGCGCAGGCGCTCGGCGCGATGATGGTGTGGGACGCGGCGATCACGGTCGCACGGGACTTCACGTACGAAGAGACACGTGACGGGGTGCTCGGGAAGATCCTCGTACGGCGTGAGCCGGTCGGGGTCGTCGCGGCCGTCGTCCCCTGGAACGTGCCGCAGTTCGTGGCGGCGGCCAAGCTCGCCCCCGCCCTGCTGACCGGTTGCACGGTCGTCCTCAAGCCGTCGCCCGAGTCGCCGCTGGACGCGTACATCCTCGGCGAGATCGCCAAGGAGGCCGGGCTGCCGGAAGGGGTCCTGTCGATCCTGCCGGCGGACCGCGAGGTCAGCGAGTACCTGGTCGGGCATCCCGGCATCGACAAGGTCTCCTTCACGGGGTCGGTCGGAGCGGGCCGGCGCGTCATGGAGGTCGCCTCGCGCAACCTCACCCGGGTGACGCTGGAACTGGGCGGGAAGTCGGCGGCGGTGGTCCTGCCGGACGCGGACATCGGGACCGCGGTGCCCGGGATCGTCTCGGCGGCCTGGATGAACAACGGCCAGGCGTGCGTCGCCCAGACCCGCATCCTGCTGCCGCGCTCGCGCTACGACGAGTTCGCGGAGGCGTTCGCGGCGGCGGCGAACGCGCTGGTGGTCGGCGACCCGCTGGATCCCGCGACGCAGGTCGGACCGCTGGTCGCGCGGCGGCAGCGGCAGCGCAGCCTCGACTACATCCGCATCGGGCAGGAGGAGGGCGCCAAGATCCTCACCGGGGGCGGGCGGCCGGCGGGTCTGGACCGGGGCTGGTACGTCGAGCCGACGCTCTTCGGCGACGTCGACAACTCCATGCGGATCGCCCGCGAGGAGATCTTCGGGCCGGTGATCTGCCTCCTCCCGTACGGGGACGAGGCGGAGGCGGTGAAGATCGCCAACGACTCCGACTACGGGCTGAGCGGGAGTGTGTGGACGGGGGACGTGGCGCGGGGGATCGAGGTTGCGCGGCAGGTGCGGACCGGCACGTACTCGGTGAACACGTTCAGCCTCGACATGCTCGGGCCGTTCGGCGGCTACAAGAACTCGGGGCTGGGGCGGGAGTTCGGGCCCGAGGGGTACGGGGAGTACCTGGAGCACAAGATGATCCATCTGCCGGCCGGGTGGGAGGCCTGAGGATGGGGGATCGCTGGCATGTGGAGGTCGACCGGTCGCTGTGCATCGGGTCGGCCCAGTGCACGCATGTCGCCCCGGCGGCGTTTCGCCTCGACTCGGCGATGCAGTCACATCCTGTGGAGCCGGAGGGGGATGCGGGCGAGAAGGTTCTGGAGGCGGCGGAGGGGTGTCCGGTGGAGGCGATCATGATCACGGTGGTGGGGAGCGGGGAGGGGGTGTTTCCTCCGGAGGAGTGAGGGGGCCTCGCGGCGCGGTGGGGGGGATGGGCAGGTGCGGGCCCGCCATGGTTGCCCGCGCCGTTCCCCGCGCCCCTTTAAAGACTGCGCTGTTCCCCGCGCCCCTTGGGAGTTGGGGGGAGGTGGGATGGCAGGTGCGGGCGGGTCGGGGGTGCCCGCGCAGTTCCCCGCGCCCCTTAAAGCATGGGTGCGGGCCCGCCAAGGTTGCCCGCGCCGTTCCCCGCGTCCCTCAGAGGCTGTGCCGTTCCCCGTGCCCCTTGACCGCTGCGGGGGATGTCAGGTCGATCAGCTGGCAGACCGTTTCTATGTCTATCTTGACCTGGGCGATCGATGCGCGGCCGGAGAGCCAGGTGATCAGGGCCGAGTGCCAGGTGTGCTCGATCACGCGGACGGCGGAGAGCTGGGCCGGGGTCGGGTCGTCGAGGCCCATCGCGTCCAGGATGATCACCGTCGTCTGCCGGGACACCTGGTCGACCTCCGGACTGACACTCCGGTCGGCGAACGTGAGCGCGCGGACCATCGCGTCCGCGAGATGCGGCTCCCGCTGCAGCGCGCGGAACGCCCGCATCAGCGTCTCCGCCACCCGCTCCGCCGCCGTGTCCCCCGACGGCGGCTTCTTGCGCAGCGTGCCGTGCATATGGGCCAGCTGGTCCTGCATGGTCGCGACCAGCAGATGCACCTTCGACGGGAAGTAGCGGTAGAGCGTGCCCAGGGCCACCTGGGACGACTCCGCGACCTCCCGCATCTGTACCGCGTCGAAACCGCCCCGGCTCGCCAGCTGCGCGCTCGCGTGCAGGATCCGCCGCCGGCGCGCCTCCTGGCGCTCGGTGAGCGGAGGAGTGACCGGCTGCGCGGCCCGTACGGGCGGCTGCGCGGCCTTCGCCGCAGTCTTGGCTTCCGCAGGCATGGATCCCGTTCCGTGACGTTCGTACAACAGAGGGCTTCGTACAACAGAGGGCCGTGGGTCGGGCGGGGGCGGGTCGGGCGACAGCAGAGTAGAGGTCCCGCCGTGGCGTGAATCACCCGATCCACCGCTCACAGGAGGGCTACCTGCCGGTAGATTCAGTGCTCCCTGAACGATCAAGTCTGAAACTTGTTCTAGATTACCGTCCCGAAGTAATCTCGCGGGAACGTGCTGGAAGAAGGGGGCCGAGAGTGACCCATGAGGCCAGGGAGGCAGGCCTCCACGCGGGCTCGGCCGCCGACGCCGACCGACCGCTGCGCATCGCGCTCCTCACCTACAAAGGGAACCCGTTCTGCGGCGGCCAGGGTGTCTACGTACGGCACCTCTCGCGCGAACTCGCCCGGCTGGGCCACCACGTCGAGGTGATCGGCTCACAGCCCTACCCGGTGCTCGACGAGGGCGAGGGCCTGGACGGACTCACCCTCACCGAACTGCCCAGTCTCGACCTGTACCGCTCGCCCGACCCCTTCCGTACGCCGAAGCGGGACGAGTTCCGCGACTGGATCGACGCGGTCGAGGTCGGCACGATGTGGACCGGGGGCTTTCCCGAACCGCTGACGTTCTCGCTGCGCGCCCGCCGCCATCTGCGCGCCCGCCGCGGCGACTTCGACGTCGTGCACGACAACCAGACGCTGGGGTACGGGCTGCTGGGGGACGTGGGCGCGCCGCTGGTCACCACCATCCACCACCCCATCACCGTGGACCGTCAGTTGGAGCTGGACGTCGCCGGGAGCCGCCGCAAGCGGGCGTCCGTGCGCCGCTGGTACGCGTTCACGCGCATGCAGAAGCGGGTGGCGCGCAGGCTGCCGTCCGTGCTCACCGTCTCCGGTACGTCCCGCCAGGAGATCGTCGACCACCTCGGCGTACGCGACGAGCGGATCCACGTCGTCCACATCGGCGCCGACGCCGAGCTGTTCTCGCCCGATCCGGCCGTGCCGAAGGTGCCGGGCCGGATCGTCACCACCTCCAGCGCCGACGTCCCCCTCAAGGGGCTCGTCTACCTCGTCGAGGCGCTGGCCAAGGTCCGCACCGAGCACCCCGCCGCCCACCTCGTCGTGGTCGGCCGACGGGCCGAGGACGGGCCGGTCGCCCAGCTCATCGAGCGGTACGGGCTCGAAGACGCCGTGGAGTTCGTGAAGGGCATCCCGGACGCGGAACTCGTCGACCTCGTGCGGTCCGCCGAGGTGGCCTGCGTGCCCTCCCTGTACGAGGGTTTCTCGCTGCCCGCCGCCGAGGCGATGGCCACGGGTACGCCGCTGGTGGCCACCACCGGCGGAGCCATCCCCGAGGTCGCGGGGCCCGACGGGGAGACCTGCCTGGCCGTTCCGCCCGGCGACGCGGGGGCGCTGGCCGTCGGCCTGAGCAGGGTGTTGGGCGACCCGGGCCTGCGCGAGCGGCTCGGCGCGGCCGGGCGGGCCCGCGTACTGGAGAAGTTCACCTGGGCCCGCGCGGCGGAGGGCACGGTGGCCCGCTACCGCGAGGCGATCGCCCACGCCCACCGCTCCGCGACGGCGACGCACAGCCCCGACCGCTCCGCGCCCCGGACTCCCGGCCACTCCGCGGCCCCACAGGCCACCCCCGTGAACACCCCCGTGGACACCCCTCACCGTGAAAGCAGGACCACGTGCTGACCGTCGACTTCTCTCGGTTTCCGCTCGCCCCGGGGGACCGCGTGCTGGATCTCGGATGCGGGGCCGGACGCCACGCCTTCGAGTGCTACCGGCGCGGCGCCCAGGTCGTCGCGCTGGACCAGAACGGCGAGGAGATCCGCGAGGTCGCCAAGTGGTTCGCCGCGATGAAGGAGGCGGGCGAGGCACCCGAGGGCGCCACCGCCACCGCGATGGAGGGCGACGCGCTGCGGCTGCCCTTCCCCGACGAGTCGTTCGACGTCGTCATCATCTCCGAGGTGATGGAACACATCCCGGACGACAAGGGCGTGCTCGCCGAGATGGTCCGGGTCCTCAGGCCAGGCGGACGGATAGCGATCACCGTGCCGCGCTACGGGCCCGAGAAGGTCTGCTGGTCGCTGTCGGACGCGTACCACGAGGTCGAGGGCGGGCACATCCGCATCTACAAGGCGGACGAACTGCTCGGCAAGATCCGTGAGGCGGGCCTGCGGCCGTACGGCTCGCACCACGCCCACGCCCTGCACAGCCCCTACTGGTGGCTGAAGTGCGCGTTCGGCGTCGACAACGACAAGGCGCTGCCGGTACGGGCGTACCACAAGCTCCTCGTCTGGGACATCATGAAGAAGCCCCTCGCGACCCGGGTCGCCGAGCAGGCGCTCAACCCGCTGATCGGCAAGAGCTTCGTGGCGTACGCGACCAAGCCGCACCTGCCCGCCGCCACCCTCACGGACGCTTCGTGACGACTCCGCGCACCGAACACCTCGTCCTGGCAGGGGTGCTCACCGCGGAAGAGGCCGCCCAGACCGTCCGGGGCATCCTGGCCGTGCAGCGCGCGGACGGCGCCATCCCGTGGTTCCGCGGCCACCACCTCGACCCGTGGGACCACACCGAGGCCGCCATGGCCCTGGACGCGGCCGGCGAGCACGAGGCCGCCGCGCGGGCGTACGCGTGGCTGGCCCGCCACCAGAACGAGGACGGCTCCTGGTACGCGGCCTACGCGGACGGCGACGCGGACGACGTCACCGACCGCGGGCGCGAGACCAACTTCTGTGCGTACATCGCCGTCGGGGTGTGGCACCACTACCTGGCGACCGGCGACGACACCTTCCTCGACCGCATGTGGCCGGCTGTGTTCGCGGCGGTGGAGTTCGTCCTCGGACTCCAGCTGCCCGGCGGCCAGATCGGCTGGAAGCGCGAGGACGACGGCACGGCCGTCAACGACGCGCTGCTGACCGGGAGTTCGTCCGTCCACCACGCGCTGCGCTGCGCGCTGGCCATCGCCGAGGAACGCGAAGAGCCGCAGCCCGACTGGGAGTTGGCGGTGGGCGCGCTGCGCCACGCGATCCGCCGGCACCCCGAGCGGTTCCTCGACAAGGACCGCTACTCGATGGACTGGTACTACCCGGTGCTGGGCGGTGCGCTCACCGGCGCCGAGGCGAAGGAGCGCGTCGAGCGGGACTGGGACCGGTTCGTGGTCCCGGGGCTCGGGGTGCGCTGCGTGGTGCCCAACCCCTGGGTGACGGGCGGCGAATCGGCCGAACTCGCCCTGGCCCTGTGGGCCGTGGGCGAGTCCGACCGCGCGCTGGAGATACTGCAGTCGATCCAGCACCTGCGCGACCCGGCGACGGGCCTGTACTGGACCGGCTATGTCTTCGACTCACGGGCGATCTGGCCGGAGGAGCTCACCTCGTGGACGGCGGGCTCCCTGCTCCTCGCCGTGGCCGCACTGGGCGGTGACGAGGCGACCTGCGCGGTCTTCGGCGGCGACCGCCTGCCGTTCGGACTGGACCCCGACTGCTGCCGGTAGCGGACCCGACCGCTGCCGGACGGTGGCCAGTCGGGTACGCGGCCGGGATGGATCAGCTGCGTACGCGGTTGGCTATCGCGTGCCCGATGAAGAGGTAGACGACGGCCGCGAGACCGTAGCCCGCGACGACCCGTGCCCACTGCTCGTCGAACGTGAACAGGTCGTGCGACCAGCCGGCGAGCCAGCGTGCGCAGTCATGGATGAACTGGACGAACGTGTTGCCCTGGTTGGCGTCCAGCAGGTACATGAGGATCCACAGGCCGAGGATGAAGGCCATGATGTCGGCAACGATGGCGACGACCCTGCCTGCTGAATTGGAACCGTTGCGATATCGAGGGGACATGTCATGCGGATTACCCCTGGATCCCGTGTGAAACCTGGAGACTTTCTCCTGACGGCCCGCAAGTCGACATCCTGGATCGCGCGGGGGCGTGCTCAGTTCAGGTCGGCCACCGTGCGCAGCGTGTGAGGGTCGGGGGACAGGAGCAGCAGGTCCGTCACGGGACCCTTGCGCCACAACTCCAGCCGCTCGGCGATCCGCGCGCGTGGCCCGATCAGCGAGATCTCGTCCGCGAACGCGTCCGGCACGGCACGCACCGCCTCCTCCCGCCGCCCCGCCAGGAACAGCTCCTGCACCCGCCGCGCCTCCTCCTCGAACCCCATCCGCGCCATCAGATCCGCATGGAAGTTCCGGGCCGCGTGCCCCATCCCGCCGATGTAGAAGCCGAGCATCGCCTTCACGGGCAGCAACCCCTCGGCGACGTCGTCGCAGACCTGCGCCCGGGCCATCGGAGCGACGAGGAAACCCTCGGGCGCCGCGCCCAGCGAAGCCTCGTACACCTCGGTCCGCGTCGGTGACCAGTACAGCGGCAGCCAGCCGTCCGCGATCCGCGTCGTCTGGGCGATGTTCTTCGGCCCCTCGGCCCCCAGCAGTACGGGCAGGTCGGGCCGGAGCGGGTGCGTGATCGGCTTGAGCGCCTTGCCGAGCCCGGTGCCGTCGGCGCCCCGGTACGGGTGCGTGTGGAAGCGGCCGTCCAGCTCGACCGGGCCCTCGCGCCGCAGGACCTGGCGTACGACGTCGACGTACTCCCGGGTCGCCGTCAGCGGTGACTTCGGGAACGGCCGCCCGTACCAGCCCTCGACGACCTGCGGTCCGGACAGGCCGAGCCCGAGCATCACGCGCCCGCCCGAGAGATGGTCGAGCGTGAGCGCGTGCATCGCCGTCGTGGTGGGGGAGCGGGCCGCCATCTGGGCCACCGCGGTACCCAGCTTGATCCTTGAGGTACGTGCCGCGATCCAGGTGAGCGGGGTGAAGGCGTCCGAGCCCCAGGACTCGGCGGTCCACACCGAGTCGTAGCCGAGCCGTTCCGCCTCCAGCGCGAGGGGCACCTGGTCCGCCGAGGGGCCGCGACCCCAGTAACCGAGGGCGAGTCCGAGCCGCATACAGCACTCCTGACGGTCCGTCAGATGTTCTCCGGGCCGGGCCGACTGTACGGGAACGGCCCCCCGCCCGGAAGGGCTCCGAGGAGCACCCTGGGCGGAGGGCCGTGACGGACCGGCGGTGACGGGGTCAGCCGCGCTGGATCCCGGACGTGTCCTGGAGCACGCCGCGGCGGCCGTCCTGCGTCTGGGCCACCAGGCTCGGACCGCGCTGCTCGACGGCCAAGTACCACGTACCCGGCGCCAGCTCGGCGATCGGGGTGGGCGAACCGTCCTCCGAGAACAGCGGCCGGGCCACCGGCACCGCGAACCAGAACGGCGCGAAGTCCCCCGCGGGCTGCTGCGCCTGCGGGGCCTGCGCCTGGTGGGGCTGCTGCGGCTGAGGCTGACCGGGCTGCGTGCCGAACGGCTGGCCCTGCTGCGGCTGTCCTGGCTGACCGCCGAAGGACGGGCCCGGCTGCTGGGCGCCCGGGTAGCCGTAACCACCCTGCGGCTGGCCGCCGTAGGGCTGCGGGGCGGCCGGCTTCGGGGGCGGCAGGAGCGCGCCCTTGAGGGCCGGGACCAGCGGGGTCGCGATCGCGGCACCCGCGAGGATCAGGGTGGCGATGAAGCTGAGGATGAGGCCGGTGCCGCTGCCGATGGCGTCACTGCCACCGTTGTTGTCGAAGCCGCCGGCCGGGTCGAAGATGTTCCCGAGGGCGCTCCAGGCGGCGAACACCGTGAAGGCGACACCGAACGGGCCGAGGTCGAGACCGGCGACCTTCGGCGCCTGCGGCAGACCGCGGGCCACGACGATCAGCGCGGCGCCGATGATGCCGGCCAGCGTGACGCTCAGGAGGACCGGGCCACTTCCCCAGGCGTTCGGGATGTCGGCGCTGTCGGGGGCCCCGTCGATCGAGTAGATGTCGAGGAACGACGCGATCAACAGCAGAACCGCTGCTCCGATCACCACGCCGTCGCCTCGACTGAGGGAGCGGATATTCACTTCAGGTCCTTCGTCAGTCGTCTCGTCATCGGTAGAGGCGTCGCCGTCACCACGTCGTCGTCCGGTCGTGGTGGGAAGCGAAGGGGTGGCCCCTTATCGTAGGGAGGACACTATCGCCCGCCCTACACGGGTGTCCGCCCGGATGTCCCCTCTGATCGCTACCCGCGCAGGAAACTCACGATTCCCTCAGAGATTCCCTCCGCCGCCTTCTGCCGCCAGGCGCCGCTGGTCAGCTGCGAGACGTCCTTGGTGTCGCGCATGTTGCCGCACTCGATGAACACCTTCGGAACCGTTGACAGATTGAGACCGCCGAGGTCTTTGCGCACGTCGAGGCCGGTGCCGTCACCGATGTAGTTGGACGGCGGGCCGCCGGTGGTGCGCAGGAAGCCGCCGGCGACGCGTTCGCCCAGCTCGCGGGAGGAGGCGACGATGGGGCGGGTGTCGGCGGCGCCGGAGTGCACCGAGCCCGGCAGGATCACATGGAAGCCGCGGTTGCCCGGCGCCGAGCCGTCCGCGTGGATCGACACGACGGCGTCCGCCTTGGCCTTGTTGCCGATCTCGGCCCGCTCGTCCACGCACGGGCCCCAGGGGCGGTCGCCGTCCTGGGTGAACTTCACCGTGGCGCCCTCCTCCTTGAGGATCGTGCGCAGCCGGTGTGAGACGTCGAGGGTGAACTCGGCTTCCGTGTAACCGGCGTTGCTCGCCGTGCCCGTCGTGTCGCACTCCTTCCAGTTCGTCCCGATGTCCACCTTGCGGTTGATGTCGGACGGGTGCCGGAAGTTGCCCGGGTTGTGACCGGGGTCGATGACGACGACCTTGCCCTTGAGGGGCCCGGAACCGCCACCGCCCTGCTCCTTGCCGTCGTCGGCGGGGGCCGGCAGCTCGGACGAGGACGCGGATGCGCTTGCGCTTGCACTTGCCGGGGCCGATGTCCGTGCGGCTGCCGCCGATCCGTCCCCGTCGTCGGGGTCGCCCACCGCCTGCCACACCAGCCAGCCCGCCAGGGCCCCCGGTACGAGCGCGGCGACGGCGACGGTCAGGGGTCCGCGCAGGGGGTGGCGCGGGGGGCGTGGGGGTTCGAAGTCCGGGCCTACGTATGACACGGCCAACACCTTACGGGTCGGCCGGGCGGATCCCTCGTACCGATCCCTCGTACCGATCCCTCGTACGGATCCCTCAGATCCCCTTGCCGGTGCGGCGCAGCACGCGCAGGGAGTCCGTCGCCGAGACCTCCGTGAACGCGCCGGACTCCAGCGCCCGCAGATACACGCGGTACGGCGCCTGGCCGGTGAACTCGTCCACCGGGTCCGGGAACACGTCGTGGATGAGCAGCAGCCCGCCCTCGGCGACGTGGGGTGCCCAGCCCTCGTAGTCGCCGCTCGCGTGCTCGTCGGTGTGGCCGCCGTCGATGAAGACGAGGCCGAGAGGGGAGTTCCAGAAGGCGGCGATCTGCGGGGAGCGGCCTACTACCGCGACCACGTGGTCCTCCAGGCCGGCCCGGTGGAGCGTACGGCGGAAGGCCGGAAGGGTGTCCATGCGGCCGAGTTCCGGGTCGACCGTGGTGGGGTCGTGGTACTCCCAGCCGGGCTGCTGTTCCTCGCTGCCGCGGTGGTGGTCGACGGTGACGGCCGTGACGCCGGCCGTGCGGGCGGCGTCGGCGAGCAGGATCGTGGAACGGCCGCAGTACGTGCCGACCTCCAGCAGGGGGAGGCCGAGCCGTCCCGCCTCGACGGCGGCGCCGTACAGCGCGAGGCCTTCCCGCAGGGGCATGAACCCCTTTGCCCCCTCGAACGCGGCGAGTACGGGGGGTGCGGGGGCGGGGGGCATGGGGGTCCTCCAGGTCGTGACGGGGGTGGCGGGTGTGCCCGCCATGGTGCCGTACGCCTGCGGCGGGGCGCTGGGAGGGGCTGCGCCCGGGGTGCGCGCTTTCAGGGGCGCGGGGAACTGCGCGGCCGGCTACGACGTGCCCGCACCCGACGACTGCCTCGGGGGTGGCGTCTTCAGGGGCGCGGGGAACTGCGCGGCCGGCGAGGACGTGCCTGCGCGTGGCGGTCCGGCTCCGCTGGAGTTTGCTGGGGCCCGCGTGCGGGTCCGCTGCCGCGGGGTGCGCAGTTCCCCGCGCCCCTTGGGGCACTGCCGTGCGGGTTGGATGGTGGTGTACGTGTGTGGGGGCTGGGTGCGCCGTTCCCCGCGCCCCTTGGGGGGGCTGGTGTGCGGGTTTGCTTCGTGGTGCACGTGTGTCGAGGGTGGGTGCGCCGTTCCCCGCGTCCCTTGGGGGGCTGGTGTGCGGGGTGGTTCTCGGTTCTGCCGGGGCGGCGCGTGTTATGCGAGAACCCTCGCTGCCGGGAGCGCCAGGTCCATGTGGATCGGCGCGTCGCCGCCGGGGTGGCTCGCCGCGGAGGCCAGGGGGCCGTGGCCGACCGCCGTGACGGCCAGGACGTATGCCCCCTCGGCCGGTACGGCGAGCGCGTAGCCGCCGTCCGGCGCCGACAGCGTCGCCCCCGCCTGCCGCCCCCGCCGGTCGATCAGCGTCACCTTGGCCCGCGCGACCGGCTCGCCGTCCGAGGTGAGGACCCGGCCGCGGAACCCGGAGACCGGGGCAGCGGGAGTCGGCGCAAGCTCGGGCAGAGGGTCGCTGGAAGCGACCAGGTGCGGCTTCGCCGCGTTCGCCGCCGCCCGCCGTCCCGGCAGGAACGCCGCGAACACCAGCCCCAGCAGCACCGCACCCGTAGCGATCATGAACGACACCCGGAAGCCGTGCATCGTGGGCACGGCGACCCCGCCCACCTGGTTCGCGGTGTTCGCCAGGACCATGCCGATCACGGCACTCGACACGGACGTACCGATCGACCGCATCAACGTGTTGAGCCCGTTCGCCGCCCCCGTCTCCGACGCCGGCACCGCGCCGATGATCAGCGCGGGCAGCGAGGAGTACGCGAGACCGATGCCCGCGCCCAGTACCACCGCGATGACGATGGTCTGCCAGGCGGCGCTCATCAGGCCGAGCCCGGCCCCGTACCCGACCGCGATGATCAGCATGCCGATCATCAGCGTGACCTTGGGGCCGTACTTGGCGGAGATACGGGCGTACACCGGAGCGGTGAACATCATCGTCAGGCCCAGCGGCGCCACGCACAGCCCCGCCACGACCATGGACTGGCCGAGGCCGTAACCGGTCGACGAGGGCAGCTGGAGCAGCTGGGGCAGGACGAGGGAGACGGCGTAGAAGGCGACGCCGACCATGATCGAGGCGAGGTTGGTGAAGAGGACGGCCGGACGGGCCGTGGTGCGCAGGTCGACCAGCGGAGCCTTCAGCCGCAGCTCCATCACGCCCCACAGGAGCAGGACGGCCACCGCCGCGCCGAACAGGCCGAGCGTCGTGCCGGACGTCCAGCCCCAGTCGCTGCCCTTGGTGATCGGCAGGAGGAAGAGGACAAGACCGGCGGACAGCCCGAGCGCGCCCAGGACGTCGAAGGTGCCCACGGCCCGCATCGGCGACTCGGGTACGAAGATCAGGGTGAGGACGATCGAGACGACGCCGAGGCCCGCCGAGCCGAAGAACAGCGCGTGCCAGTCGGCGTGCTGCGCCACCAGGGCCGCGACCGGCAGGGCGAGTCCGCCGCCGACGCCGATCGAGGAGCTCATCAGGGCCATCGCCGAACCGAGCTTCTCGCGCGGCAGCCCGTCGCGCATCAGCCCGATGCCGAGCGGGATGGCGCCCATCGCGAAGCCCTGCAGGGCCCGGCCGACGATCATCACGAGCAGTTCGCTGGTGAAACCGGCGATCAACGAGCCCACGACCATCACCGCGAGGCTGGCGATGAGCATGCGCCGCTTGCCGTAGAGGTCACCGAGGCGGCCCATGATCGGCGTGGACACGGCGCCCGCGAGCAGGGTGGAGGTCATGACCCAGGTGGCGTTGCCGGGGGAGGTGCCCAGCAGTTCCGGCAGGTCCTTGATGACCGGCACGAGCAGGGTCTGCATCACCGCGACAACGATGCCCGCGAAGGCCAGTACCGGGACGATTCCGCTGCCGCTCGGCCTTCGGGTGCGCGGGTTCGTCGCTGTCCGGGTCATTACGTGCGGCCTCCAGAGGCGTGAGACAGGCAGGGCTTCAGGCGTAGGTAAGTGCAGGGTGAACCCCGTGCGCCCAGGCAACTATTCCGTTGCTTCGGGCCGCTAACGAATTCTTGACCTTCTCATTACGTGCGGCCGTCGAAAAGCCAGAAGATTGCGCCGTTCCCCGCGCCCCTGGGGGTGGGTTCGCGCCCGCGCGGCCAGAGTGCTCCTCCCGATAAGGGCTACAGCCACCCCTGGTGGCGGGCCTCCCGCATGGCCTCCATACGGTTGCGGGTCGCCGTCTTGCCGATCGCGGAGCTGAGGTAGTTGCGGACGGTCGACTCGGAGAGGTGCAGCTTGGCCGCGATGTCGGCGACCGTCGCCCCGTCCGCCGAGGCCTTCAGCACATCGCACTCACGGGTGGTGAGCGGGTTCGGCCCGGCACCCAGCGCGGCAGCGGCGAGCGCCGGGTCGATGACGGTCTCCCCGGTCAGCACCCGGCGGATCGCCTGCGCCAGCTCCTCCACGGGCCCGTCCTTGACGAGGAAGCCCGCGGCGCCCGCTTCCATGGCCCGCCGCAGGTAACCGGGCCGGCCGAAGGTGGTGAGGATCAGCACGCGGCAGTCAGGCGTCTCCTCGCGCAACAGCGCGGCGGCGTCGAGACCGCTGATGCCGGGCAGGTCGATGTCCAGCAGTGCGACGTCGGGCCGGGATTCCAGGGCCGCCCCCACGATGGCGTCGCCGGTGCCGACCTGCGCCACCACCTCGATGTCCGCCTCAAGCCCGAGCAGCAGCGCCAACGCGCCCCGCATCATCCCCTGATCCTCGGCGAGCAGCACACGAACGGACTTGGCAGGCCGATGATCCCGGGGCATCTCGTTCACCCCCCAACCTTAGGCGGCCCCCGCCCACCCCCGCGGCACCACCACAGCCACCACAGCCCAAGGGGCGCGGGGAACGGCGCAGTCTTTTGCCTTTCAGGGGCGCGGGGAACGGGGCAGTCTTTTGCCTTTCAGGGGCGCGGGGAACGGCGCAGTCATTTGCTCTTCAGGGGCGCGGGGAACGGCGCAGTCCTTTGCCTTTAGGGGCGCGGGGAACGGCGCGGCCAGCCACCACCCACCCCCACCCGACAATCCACCCCCCCCGCCCCGGGAGGGGCTCACGCGGCAACCACCCCCGGCAACTCCGCCGTCACCACAAACCCACCCCAACCCCCGGCCCCGCCTCCAAAGAACCCCCGCCGCCGCAAGCCGCTCGGTCAGCCCCTTGAGCCCGGTCCCGCCGATACCCGGCAACACGGCCGACGAGCCCCCCGCGGGCACCGTCTCCCGCACCGTCTCCCGCACCGCCTCACGCACACCCCCGCCGTCGTCCGACACCCGCACCCGAACCCGCTCCGACCCCCCGTCCACCGTGATCGCACAGCGGCGAGCGCCGCTGTGCCGCACCGCGTTGGTGACCGCCTCCCGCACGACCCACCCCAGCAGCGCCTCCGTCTGCGCGGACAACGGCGGCCCCGACTGCCGTACGTCCGGTTCGATGCCCGCCGCCAGCAGCGCCGACCGCGCCCGGTCCAGATCAGTGGCCAGGCTGCCCTCCCGATACCCCGTGACCGCCTCACGGATCTCGGTGAGCGCCTGCCGCCCGACCGACTCGATGTCGGAGACCTGGACGAGCGCCGCGTCCAGATCACGGTGGGCGAGGCGCCGGGCCGCCTCCGACTTCACGACGATCACGGAGAGCGTGTGCCCGAGCAGGTCGTGCAGATCGCGGGAGAAGCGCAGGCGCTCCTTCTCGACGGCCTGGTGTGCCAACTCCTCCCGCGCGGCCCGCAGTTCACGTACCGCGTCCGACAGCGACAGGATCGCGGCGGTCACCATGGTGGACAGGAACGTGCCGTACGCGACGTTCACCGCGCCCCAGCCGTCCCGCAGCCAGGCCATGCCGCCCGCGAGCACGCTCAGTCCGATACAGGTCCTGCCGAGCCACGGCCCCCGCACGATCGCGCCCGCCGCGAGCCCGAGCAGCGGGAAGAAGAGGAGCCAGCTGCCCCCGTACAGACCGCCGAGGAGGCAGGTCACCACGCCCAGCGCGATCAGCGCGGCCCGGGTGGAACGCGCCTCGCGGGCCTTCTTGGAGAAGGCGCGGAACACCACCTGGATGTAAAGGGAGTTGAAGACGAGGAGTCCGATGCCACCGATCCACGGGTTCGGGGTCTTGCCCTGGAAGAGGTTGGAGAAGGCGCCCATCCCCATGAGGAGCCAGGGCAGCAGCGCGAAACCGCTGGGCGGCGGCCCCAGGTGCTCAGGAAGCCTCCCGGTACCGGCAGCACCACCAGCACCGCACCCGGCCCGCCCCTCCCGCCGGGCGGCCAGCCGACCACCGACGCTCCGCAACCAGGACATCTCCCCAGCTCCCGTTCCCGTGCCCGTCTCTGTTCTCGTTCTCGTTCCCGTGTCCCTGTCCCCGTCCCCGTCCCCGTCCCTGTCCGTGTCCGTGTCCGTGTCCCTGTCCGTTTGTGTTTCCGTTCGCGTTTCCATTCAGACAGCCCGCGCGGACCTGCGGTACGAGACCACAGCGTACGAGCCGAAGAGCAGCAGCCAGCCGGTCAGCACCAGCACGGCCGCGAGCGCCGGCGCCCGCCCGTCGGCGACGGCCGTACCGAGCTGCGCGAAGCGGTTCGTGGGCGTGTAGGACGACAACGACCGCAGCCAGCCGGGGAAGAGGGCCAGCGGGAACCACAGCCCGCCGACCACCGCGAGCGTCAGGTTGCACACCATGTTCACCACGCCGGTGGCCTGCGCGGTCAGCCGGTAGCCGTTGCCGAGCCCGAGCAGGGTGAAGGGGACCGAGCCGAGCCAGAGCGACAGCGCGATCACGGCCCACTTCCAGGCGTCCAGCCGTACGCCGTTGACCAGGCCGCCCGCCGCGAGGACCGCCACGATCGCCGGCAGCACCGTCACCGCGCCGGTCAGCGCGCGCCCGGCGACCACCTGGCGCGGGCTCATCGGAGTGATCCGCAGCTGTCGCAGCCAGCCGATCGTGCGGTCCTCGGCGACGCCGCCGCCGGTGTTGAGGGCCGAGCCCATCGCACCGTACGCGGCCATACCGATCATGGAAGCGGTCTTCCAGTCGCCGTCGGCGCCGCCCCCGAGGTTCGTGAACAGCAAGTACATCACCACCGGCATCACGACCCCGCCGATCATGAAACCGACGTCACGCAGCGTCCGGCGCACTTCGAGCCGCAGGTAGGCGAGCATCATCACACCGTCTCCAGGGGAGCGAGCGGGGCCACCGTGTCGGCGGCCCCGTCGGAGGCCGTCCCGGAGGCCGTCCCGGAGGCCGGGGCGGTCAGGGCCAGGAACGCGTCGTCCAGCGAGGCCGGGGCGACCTCCAGGCCGCGTATCGCATCTCGTTCGGCCAGCGCGATCACCGTCGCGTCCGGGTCCTCGGTCCGCAGCCGGGCCCGGCCCCCGCGGACCTCCAGGGAGACCACGCCGGGCAGCAGGGACAGCCCCTCCGTGCCGGTACCTGTACCGCCTTCGGCACCGTCGGGGTCGAAGGCGGTGCCCGCGAGGTCGAAGGCGACGAGACTGCCGCCCGCGGCCCGCCTGAGCTGCTCGCCGGTGCCGTCGGCGACGATCCGCCCGTGGTCGACGACCACGATCCGGTCGGCGTTGGCGTCCGCCTCCTCCAGATAGTGCGTGGAGAAGAGGACGGTGTGGCCGCGGCGCGCGTACGCCCGCATCGAGTCCCAGAACGCGTACCGGGCCTCCACGTCCAGGGCCGCGGTCGGTTCGTCGAGCACGATCAGCGAGGGGTTCCCGACGAGGGCGACCGCGAACCGCACCCGCTGCGTCTGGCCCCCGGAGAGCCGGTCGACGCGCCGTCCGGCCAGGTCGGCGATGCCCGCCAGCGCCAGGGACTCCGCGACCGGCATCGGCGCGGGGTACGTACCGGCCACGAACCCGACCAGTTCACCCACCGTCACCCGCGGCACGGGCCGCCCCTCCTGCAGCATGGCACCGACCCGGCCGGCCCGTACGGCGTGCTCCGGAGCGGCGCCGAAGAGGCGGACAGTGCCCTCGTCGGGCTCGTCCATGCCCAGCAGGAGGGAGATCGCGGTGGACTTGCCCGCGCCGTTGCGGCCGAGGAGCGCGACCGTCTCGCCGCGGGCGATCTCCAGGTCGACGCCGTTCACGGCCCGTACCGCACCGAAGGCCTTGACCGCCCCCGTCATCCGCACCGCCGCCGTCTCCGGCCCCGTCTCCGGCCACAGTTCCGGCCCTGTCCTCGTCCCCGTCTTCGTCATGGGTACGACGCTACGGAGCGGCGGGTGGGGCGTGGCAGATGCGCATGTACGGACTCGGGCAGGACAAATGTCACTGCCGGGACACGGCCCCAGATGCGATCTGACATGGCGTCAGGAGTCTTCACATGTGCCCGGGGCTCGGCTATACAGGGGATCGCCGGTACTGGAACGCGTTCTAGAACGGGCGGGTTCCAGGCCCTCCGGCCCAGAGTCGACCTCGGTGCGGCCGACGGTGCGGACGGCCGCATCGAGGTCTTCCCGTGTCCCCATGTCCCCGCGTCCCCCGTACGTCTCCGTGTTCTCCGTGTTCGCCGCGTGGCAGTCAGGAGCCCCATGCCCATCGACGTTGCCCAGGCCCTCGCGGCCGAGCCCCGGTCCGCCGGGATCGCCTGGGGTCACAAGGACGTCCAGCTCTACCACCTCGGCCTCGGCGCCGGCGCGAACCCCGACCGGGACACCCCCGCGACCGACCCCGACGAACTGCGCTACACCCTGGAGTCCAGGCTGCACGTCCTGCCGAGCTTCGCGACCGTCGCGGGCGCGGGCTCCCCGGGCGTGATCAGCGGCCTCTCCATGCCGGGCGTCGACGTCAACCTCGCGCATGTCCTGCACGGCGGCCAGAGCGTCATGCTCCACCGGCCGATCCCGGTCGCGGGCGAGGCCGTCGCCACCGCCCGGATCGCCGCCGTGTACGACAAGGGCAAGGCCGCCATCCTCGTCGTACGCACCGAGGTCGCCGACGCGGACGGGCCGCTGTGGACCAACGACGCCCAGATCTTCGTACGCGGCGAGGGCGGGTTCGGCGGTGACCGGGGCCCCTCCACGCGCCCCGAACCACCGGCGGGCGCCCCGGACCGGACGGTCGAGCGCCCGATCCGCGAGGACCAGGCCCTCCTGTACCGGCTCTCCGGCGACTGGAACCCGCTGCACGCCGACCCCGAGTTCGCCAAGCTCGCCGGTTTCGACCGCCCGATCCTGCACGGGCTGTGCACGTACGGGATGACGCTGAAGGCGGTCGTGGACACCGTGCTCGGCGGCGATGTCACCCGGGTCCGTTCCTGCGCCACGCGGTTCGCCGGGGTGGTGTACCCGGGCGAGACCCTGCGGGTGCGCATGTGGGAGGAGGACGGCCGGGTCCGGGTGACGGTGGGCGCGGCCGAACGCGACGACACACCCGTCCTCACCGACACCGTCGTCGAACACACCTGAGTCGCCGTAAATCGCCCATACGTCGTCCATACGTGGTCCACACGTCGTCCATACGTGGTCCGCATGCCGTCTGTACGTCGTCCGCACGTCGTCCGTACGTTTCCGAGGGGAGCCGCACCATGCGCGCAGCCGTACTGCAGGAGATCGGCCAGGACAAGCTGGAGATTTTCGACGACGTCGAGGCGACGGGCTTCGGGCCGGGGCGGGTACGGATCCGGGTACGGGCCACCGGCCTGTGCCACTCGGACCTCTCCGCGATGGCCGGGGTGCTGCCGCAGCCCGCGCCGTTCATCCCGGGGCACGAGGGAGCCGGTGAGGTCCTGGAGGTCGGCGAGGGCGTCACGAACGTCAAGGCGGGCGACCGGGTCGTCGTCTGCTGGCTGCCCGCGTGCGGCGCGTGTCCCGCCTGCAAGCGCGGCCAGACCGAACTGTGTCTCGCCGGGTTCATGAACGCCGGCACGCCCAACTTCAAGCGCCCCGGCGGCGATGTGTTCGGCTTCGCGGGCACCGGGACCTTCACCGAGGAGGTCGTCGTCGACGCGGGCTGCGCCGTGCCGATCCCGGACGACGTGCCCTTCGACATCGCCGCGCTCATCGGGTGCGGGGTCACCACGGGACTCGGTGCCGCGCTCAATACTGCTGACGTGGAGGCCGGTTCGTCGGTCGCCGTCATCGGCTGCGGGGGTGTCGGTGTCTCGGCGATCCAGGGCGCGCGGCTCCGGGGCGCCGCGGAGATCGTCGCCGTCGACCCGGTCCTCTCGCGACGGGAGGCCGCGCTGCGGTTCGGCGCCACCAGGGCCGTCTCGCCGGACGAACTCCCCGACGCCAAGCAGTCGGTGACCGCGGGCGAGGGCTTCGACTACGTCTTCGAGGTCGTCGGCCGCTCCGCCACCGCCCGCACGGCGTACGAGAACACCCGGCGCGGCGGCACGCTGGTCGTCGTCGGCGCGGGCGCCATGGACGACTTCCTCCAGCTCAACATGTTCGAGCTGTTCTTCGACGAGAAGCGGATCCTGCCGTCCATGTACGGCGGAGGGGACGTCCTGCGGTCCTACGAGCGGACCATCGCCCTGTGGCGTGCCGGGCGCATCGACCTGGAGGGCCTGATCACGCACCGGGTGCCGCTCGGCGACATCAACGAGGCGCTCGACCAGATGCGTACGGGCGTCTCGCTGCGTACCTGCATCGAGATCTGACGCCGCCCGCCTGCCCCAGCAGCCACAGCAGGTCGAGCCGAAGGGTTTTCCATGTCATTGCCAGGTCTGCCACGTCTGCCAGTTCTGCCGCTTGAGGGACGGGTCGCGGTCGTCACGGGGGCCGGGCGCGGGCTCGGCCGGGCGGAGGCACTGGAACTCGCCCGGCTGGGGGCCGCTGTCGTCGTCAACGACTACGGACAGCCCGACCGGGACGGTTCCGGCGACGCGTCGGCCGTCCCCGCCGAGGAGGTCGCCGCTGAGATCCGGGCGGCGGACGGTCGCGCGCTCGCGCACAACGGTGATGTGGCCGACCACCAACAGGCCCGTGAACTCGTGGAGTCGGCGATCGCGGAGTTCGGGCAGCTGGACATCCTCGTCAACAACGCGGGCATCCTGCGGGACCGGATGGTCTTCTCCATGTCCGAGGACGAATGGGACTCGGTGATCCGTGTCCATCTGAAGGGACACTTCAACACCACCCACTTCGCGTCCGCGTACTGGCGGGCACGGTCCAAGGCGGCGGACGCGCCGGTGTACGGGCGGATCGTGAACACCTCCTCGGAGGCGTTCCTCGCGGGCTCGGCGGGGCAGCCCAACTACGCCGCCGCGAAGGGCGGGATCGTCGGGCTGACGACCTCTACGGCGCTGGCCCTGTCCAAGTACGGCGTCACGGCGAACGTGATCTGCCCGCGGGCCCGGACCCGTATGACTGCGGACGTCTTCGCGGGCTACCAGGAGCCGGGGGAGCGGGAGGGGACGATGGCGGGGCGGGGGCAGGGGGAGCGGGAGGGGGAGAACGCCGTACGGCCGCGCGGCCCTCTCGACCCGCTCGCGCCCGAGCATGTCGCACCGCTCGTCGGTTACTTGGCCTCGCCGGCCGCGGCCCACGTCAACGGCCAGCTGCTCGTCGTGCACGGCGGGATGGTCGCGGTCGTCGAACGGCCGCGGGTGGCGGCGAAGTTCGACACCAAGCAGGAGGCGTTCACCTACGACGAACTGGACGCGCTGCTCACGCCCCACTACGCGGGCCGGCCGCCGGGGCAGACGTTCGCGGCGGCGGAGGTACTGGCCCTGCGGCACGAGTGACCGGAATTCCCTGCGCCCCCATGCGGAACGGCCCCGCCCGACGAGTGTCGGACGGGGCCGTGTCGTGTCGCGGCCCGTGGTGTGGTCAGGCCCCGGTGTCGTGCTGCTCGGCGGGCCTGCGGTGCCGGCCGCGGGGGATCGCCCCGTTTTCCTGTGCGGAGACGGGCCCTCGGTGCCGGCCTTGGCCACCGTCGTCGTCGGCCTGCGCCGACGTCCCCCGCAGGTCGGTGGGCGCCGTCTCCATGATGTTCGTTTCGCTCATCTTCAATTCACCCCGTCAGCAAGATCCTTCGGTACAGCGCCGGAGATTCTAACGGTCGGTTGTGACCGACTTGAGGGGTGGGCGGGGCTACTCGGTGGTCACTTCGAGGGGGTCGGGAGAGGGCCCGCTCCCGACCCCCACCCGGAGCGCCCGCAACCCGGCCGGCGCTTCCCGGCTGACCTGCTCGACCCGCAGCGGCTGCACGGACGCGACGACGGGTACGGGCCGGACGCCGCCGGGCGCGGGGGGAGCGCTGTCGCCCTGCGCACTGGGTGCGTTGGGATTGCTGGGTGCGCCGGGTGCGCCCGGTGCACCGGGCGCGTTGAGTGCGTCGGGCGTGCGGGACGCGGGTGCTGCGCCCGCCACTTCGCCCGGCGTCCTACCCCGGACGCCCGCTACCGCCCAGCCGGGGTTCCTGCCGGAAGGTCCGCCTGGAGTCTCGCCCGGCGCTTCGCCGCGGGCGGGGCCCGAAGCGGCGCTGCGGCTCTCCTCCACCGGCGAGCCGGGGTTCCCGGCGGGAGTTGCGTTCGGAGTCTCGCCCGGCGCTTCGCTGCGGGCGGGGCCCGAAGCGGAGCCGGGGCTTTTCTCCGGCACCGGGGCGGGGTTCCTGGCGGAAGCTTCGCCCGGAATCTCGCCCGGTGCCTCGATGCCGGCCAGGCCCGGCGCCGCGCCGTGGCCTCCCTCCGATGCCCGGTCGGTGGGCCTGCTTCGGGGATCGTTGGGTGTCCTGCCCCGACTTTCCCTCGGCTTCCTGGCGGGCGCGCTGCCCTGAGCCGTGCCGCGGTCCGGACCCTGGCCCTGGCCCGACCCGCGGCCCTCCGCCGGTGCCGGGGCGGGAGTGCTGCCCGGAGCTCCGCCCGGTGCCCCGCCGATGGCGTCGCCCGCAGCCGCGCCCCCGCCTCCTTCCGGCACCACATCCGCAGCAACGTCCGGAAGCACGTCCAGCGCGATCTCCGAGGACCGATCCGAGGACCGATCCGAAGACTGATCCGGAGCCCGATCCAGCGGCCGGTCCGGGGTCCGTTCCGACGCCCGGCTCAGCGGCCGGTCCGGACTCGGGTCCGTCGTCCGGTCCGACGGCCGCTCCGGAAGCCGGTTAATCGGCCGGTCCGGTGCCTGGTCCGGTTGCCGTTCCGGGGTCCGGTGCGCAGCCCGGATCTTCGGCCGGTCCGGTTCCGGGTCCGGTGGGCGTTCCGGGGTCCGGTGCGGAGCCCGGGTCAGCGGTCGCTCCGGTGCCCGGTCCGGTGTCCGGTCCGGTGCCCGGTAAGGCGGTCCGCCCGGCCCCGCCCCCCGTCCCCTCCCCGCCTGCGCCGCCCTGCGGCCCGCGACCGCGTTCGCGAGTGCCTGGGCCGTCAAAGGGGCTTGTTGGAGCGGCACCGGGCGGGCCACCCCCGGCCCTGGGCTCGGCCCCGGGCTCGGCATAGGGGGCGGCCCCCCTGCCGAGCCCCCCGTACCGGCCGCGTCCCCCGCCCAGGTGGACGCCCCCGTGGACGCCTCGACCCGCGCCACCCCGCACGGCACCGCCCCCGTCGCGTACGGCAGGTGCAGCACCCCCTCCCTCGTCCACCAGCCGGAGCCGGTCAGCCACCCCTCCGGCGGCCGGAGCTGCTGGAGGTGGCGGTCCGTCGGGCGCCACACCCCGAGCCAGCTCCCCCCGCCCCCGGCACCGCCGTCGCCGTCCCCGTCGATCCGCAGCGCGACCCCGCAGCTCTCCGGCGTCAGCACCAGCCCCGGCTGGATCGCGAACGGCGTCACCGTGCAGCCCGCCGGCTGAAGGCACTCCGGGAACCGCACCGGCAGCGTGCTCCCCAGCACACCCCAGCCCAGCCGCTCCCGCCCCGGAGACGGCGCGTCCGAGCGGATCAGGAGCAACCCGCTGTCCGCGTCCGCGAGCAGCAACCGGTCGTTGCTCTCCTCGGAGATCTGCAGCAGCGGCGACACCTCACCCCCGCGCTCCAGATCGACCACCACCGTCTTGGTCCTGCCCCGCACCTCCCGGTCCAGCGCGAGCAGCCGGTCCCCGCCACCCAGCCACACCCCGCCCGAGCAGCGCCCCGGCACCTCCGCGAGATGCTCGGGCCCGAAGGCGCCGCCCGCCACCAGCCACACGGCCGTGGAACTCGGGCCCACGGCAAGGGCGTACGCCCGTGTGCCGCCCGGCGCGGGTGGCAGCAGCCGCAGTCCCGTGCCCGGCTCGGGGCACTCCACCGCGCCGAGCGGTACCTCACCCGTCCCGGGGCCCGTCGGGTACAGCAGGGAGAACGCGTGCCGCCCGTCGGTGAACCGGTGGATGAGCACCCGCCCGTCCGCCATCGGCAACACCTCCGTACCGGGCTCCTCCGGCTGGTTGCCCGGCAGGGGCACGGCATAGGGCTCAGGGCCGTCCAGCGTCCAGCGCTCCGGGAACCAGGAGTCGCCGCTACGGGCCAGCCGGGCCGCGTAGGCCCCGTCCACGGTGATCACGCACCCTGCCCTCGTCGCCCTTTCGTTCCCGGACACCGTGGACTCGATCGCACAGGCCGCCATCGTTCGGTCACCTCCGGCGACGAAACTAGTTTTCGCACGCACAGACGTGGGACCTGCGGGCAGCCCCTTCACACATAAGAGTGGCCGCCTTCCGATTCGCCTGAGGGAACGGGGGCGCGTGTGCTCGACGGGAACGGAGGTACCGGCGATGAGGCCGCCCCGCATACGACCTGCGCCGCGACGCCGTCGTCACCCGGTGTCCCGGCCGGGCCCCGGCCTCCGCAGGTCCGGTACCCGCGACCGGTAGGGCACGGACACAAGGCAGGTAGCCTTTTGTTCGTGCCCCGTCTGTCTGAAGCAATCGCCGCGCTCGACGCCCTCTGGCCCCCTGGGAGCGCGGAGGCATGGGACGCCGTCGGGACGGTCTGCGGAGACCCCGACCAGGAGGTCTCCCGTGTCCTGTTCGCCGTCGACCCAATCCAGAAGATCGTGGACGAGGCCGTGAAGCTGGGCGCGGACCTGCTGGTCACCCACCACCCGCTCTACCTGCGCGGTACGACGACGGTGGCGGCCTCCACCTTCAAGGGCCGGGTCGTGCACACGCTCATCAAGAACGACATCGCGCTGCACGTCGCCCACACGAACGCCGACCGCGCCGACCCGGGGGTTAGCGACGCACTCGCGGGCGCCCTGGACCTGCGGGTCGTACGCCCCCTGGTGCCGGACCCCGCCGACCCCGAAGGCCGCCGGGGCCTGGGCCGGGTCTGCGAGCTGGACCACCCTGTCACCGTCCGCGAGTTCGCCGCCCGCGCGGCGGAGCGGCTGCCCGCCACCGCGCAGGGCATCCGGGTGGCCGGCGACCCGGACGCGCTCGTGCGGACCGTCGCGGTCAGCGGCGGCTCCGGCGACAGCCTCTTCGAGGACGTACGCGCCGCGGGCGTGGACGCCTTCCTCACGTCGGACCTGCGCCACCACCCGGTGTCGGAGGCCCGCGCCCACAGTCCTCTCGCGCTGCTCGACGCGGCGCACTGGGCCACCGAGTGGCCCTGGTGCGAGCTGGCCGCAGCCCAGCTCGACGAGATTTCCGACCGTCACGGCTGGGACCTGCGGGTCCATGTCTCGAAGACGGTCACCGATCCGTGGAACTCCCACTCCCCTTCACCTGGAGCCCCCAACTGAACGCCGCGCCCGCCGACCAGATCCGACTTCTCGACGTCCAGTCCCTCGACGCCCGCCTCCAGCAGCTCGCCCACAAGCGGCGTTCGCTGCCGGAGCACGACGAGATCGAGTCGCTGACCAAGGACCTCACGCAACTGCGTGACCTGCTCGTCGCCGCCCAGACCGAGGAGAGCGACTGCTCCCGCGAGCAGACCAAGGCGGAGCAGGACGTCGACCAGGTGCGCCAGCGTGCCTCGCGCGACCAGCAGCGGCTGGACTCCGGCGCCGTCACCTCCCCGAAGGACCTGGAGAACCTCCAGCGCGAGATCACCTCGCTGGCCAAGCGGCAGGGTGACCTCGAGGACGTCGTCCTGGAGATCATGGAGCGCCGCGAGTCCGCGCAGGAGCGGGTCGCCGAGCTGACCGGACGGGTCTCGTCCGTCCAGTCGAAGATCGACGACGCGACGAGCCGCCGGGACGCGTCCTACGAGTCCTTCGACGGCGAGGGCGCGACGCTGACCAAGGAGCGCGAGGTCGTCGCGGGCTCGGTCCCCGCGGACCTCCTCAAGCTCTACGAGAAGCTCCGCGAGCAGCAGGGCGGCGTCGGCGCGGCCCGCCTCTACCAGCGGCGCTGCGAGGGCTGCCGTCTGGAGCTCAACATCACCGAGGTCAACGAGGTGAAGGCGGCGGCCCCGGACCAGGTCCTCCGCTGCGAGAACTGCCGCCGCATCCTGATCCGTACGTCGGAGTCGGGCCTGTAGGCGCCCGCGCCCCGGCCCACGGGGCCCCAGGCGGGGCCCCGTCAGGGGCGATGATCGGCGTGCTCGGCCAGGGCCCCGTCAGGGGCGCGGGGAACTGCGCGGCCGGCCACGACGGGCCGCCGGCGTAACGCCCACCCCGCGACACCGACGTACAGGCAGCCAAAACATGACCCGCCCCCCGGATCTGGGCACCCCCACCACCTTCGTACTGCTCCGCCACGGCGAAACCCCCCTCACCCCGCAGAAGCGCTTCTCAGGAAGCGGGTGTGGAGTCGGGAGCGGGACCGGCGCCGCCACCGACCCACCCCTCTCGGCCACCGGCCGCCATCAAGCGGAGCGCACCGCCACCGCCCTCGCCGCGCGCGGCACCGTACAGGCCGTCGTGTCCTCCCCGCTGGCCCGCTGCCGCGAGACCGCCGAGTTCGCGGCAGCCCGACTCGACCTGGACGTACGGGTCGAGGACGGGCTCCGCGAGACGGACTTCGGTGCCTGGGAGGGCCTGACCTTCGCGGAGGTGCGAGAGCGCTATCCAGACGACATGGGCGCCTGGCTGGCCTCACCGGAGGCCGAACCGACCGGTGGCGGCGAGAGTTTCGCGGCGGTCGCCCGGCGGGTGGCGGCTGCCCGCGACGCACTGGTCGCGGAGTACGCGGGCCGCACGGTGCTCGTCGTCTCGCACGTGACGCCGATCAAGACGCTGGTGCGGCTGGCCCTGGGCGCCCCGCCGGAGGCGTTGTTCCGGATGGAACTGTCGGCGGCGTCGCTGTCGGAGGTGGCGTACTACGCGGACGGCAACGCGAGTGTGCGGTTGCTCAACGAGACGTCTGCGCTGAGCTGAACTGCGTTGAGCTGAACTGATCTGCGTTGCGCTGAACTGAGCTGAGTTGAGCTGAAGGGGGCCTGTCGTCGGCCGGGCGCGGTCGGTGGGGGGCGTTCGCGCAGTTCCCCGCGCCCCTTACGGGGCCCCTGCCGGGCCGCCCCTACGGGCTACGGGCGCAACCCCGCCGCCTCTCGCGCGAGCTTCTCCACTCGGGGCCAGTCGCCGGCGGCGATCGCGTCCGGCGGCAGCATCCAGCTTCCGCCCACGCAGAGGACGTTCGGCAGCGCGAGGTACTCGGGGGCGACGGCGGGACCGATCCCCCCTGTCGGGCAGAAGCGGGCCTGTGGAAGCGGCCCGGCCAGCGACTTGAGATACGCCGTGCCGCCGGCCGCCTGCGCCGGGAAGAACTTCATCTCACGCACCCCGCGCTCCAGCAGCGCCACGACCTCCGACGTCGTCGACACCCCCGGCAGGAACGGCACCCCGGACGCCTTCATCGCGTCGAGGAGCACGTCCGTCCACCCGGGGCTGACGAGGAAACGCGCCCCGGCGGCCACGGAGTCCGACACCTGGGCGGGGGAGATGACCGTGCCAGCGCCGACCACCGCGTCCGGCACCCCGTCCGCGATCGCCCGGATCGCGTCGAGCGCCACCGGCGTCCGCAGTGTCACCTCGATCGCCGGCAGCCCGCCCGCGACGAGCGCCCGCGCCAGCGGAACGGCGTCCGCGACGTCCTCGACGACGACCACCGGCACCACGGGCGCGAGTTCGAGCACGGGAAGGGACGACGGCGAGGACGACGGGGGCAGCGGCGAAGGCGACATGCCGTCATCCTGCCCGCAGCGCGCAGCATGCGCAAAGGTCGTTGCGTATGCTGCAACCGTGAATGGCTAATGGCTAATGGCTAATGGCTAGTGGCCGGCGGCCGACAGTGCTCAGTGGACCTCGTCCACCAACACATCCAGCATCCACGGCTTGCCCGCCCCCGCCGTACCGCCCGTTCCCGTTCCCGTCCCCGCGACCTCCACCACGTACCCGAGATCCCGCAACGCCTCCACCAGCTCCGCCGGACCCGACGGCACAACCCCGGTCTCCATGAGGCTTCGTACGATCCGCCCCTTGGTCGCCTTGTTGAAGTGGCTGACGACCTTCCGGGTCGGCGCGTGCAGCACCCGTACGCTCGCCGTACGCCCCGCGACCTCCCCCTTCGGCTTCCACGCGCCCGCGTACGCCGCCGACCGCAGGTCCAGTACGAGCCCGCTCCCGGCGACCTCCGGCAGCACGGCGGCCATCGGCGCACGCCAGTGCGAACTCAGCGCCCCGAGGCCGGGCAGCCGCACCCCCATCGAGCAGCGGTACGAGGGAATCCGGTCCGTCACCCGGACCGCGCCCCACAGCCCGGAGAAGACGAGCAGCGAACGCCCCGCCCGCCGCTTCCCCGCCGTGTCGAGGGAGGCCAGGTCCAGTGCGTCGTACAGCACACCCGTGTAGATCTCCCCGGCGGGCCGGGCCCCCGCGGTCCGCAGCTCCGTGTTCTTGGCGACCTCGCCGCGCAGGCCCTCGCTCAGCCCGAGCACCTCGCGCGCCTTCTCCTCGTCGGCAGCGCACAGCTCGACCAGCTCGTCGAGCACCGCCTGCCGCGCCTCGGCGAGCCCCGGCAACGACAGCGACTCCGGCTTCAACGGCGCGCCCCGCCCGGAGGGAGCCTTTCCTTCGGACGGCGGCAACAACACGAGCACGGCGGTTCTCCCTGGGACTTTCGATACGGTGCTTTCGCTACGGGGCTCTCGATACGTACGCGGAGCCACCCGCCAGCCTACGGGGTGCCGCCCGCCCCACCCCGTCCTACGCTCGTCGTGTGCCCCGCCGCCAGATACGAGCGACCGGCGCAGCCGAGACCCCGTTGCGGGCCGCGCTGCGCGCCCTGCGCACCGAACTCGGTGTCCCGGAGGTCCCGGAGGACTTCCCGCCGGACGTGCTCGCCGAGGCCGAACGCGCCGCCCGCGCCCCGGCGCCGCCGGACCACGACGCGACGGACATCCCCTTCTTCACCGTCGATCCGCCCACCTCCACCGACCTCGACCAGGCCATGCACCTCTCCCGCCGCCCCCACGGCTACCGGGTGCGGTACGCGATCGCCGACGTCGCCGCCTTCGTCGTACCCGGCGCAGCCCTGGACGCCGAGGCCCACCGCCGGGTCACCACGCTGTACTTCCCGGACGGGAGGACCCCGCTGCACCCGCCGGTGCTGAGCGAGGGCGCCGCGAGCCTGCTCCCGGACGAGACCCGTCCTGCCGTCCTGTGGACGATCGACCTGGACGCGGACGGCAGCCCGACCGCGACCGACGTACGCCGTGCCCTGGTCCGCAGCCGGGCCAAGCTCCACTACGAGGGCGTACAGCGGCGGATCGACGCGGGCACGGCCGAGGAGCCCCTCGCCCTCCTCCGGGACATCGGGCTCCTGCGCGAACAACGGGAGGTGGACCGCGGCGGCATCTCCCTCAACGTCCCCGAGCAGGAGATCACCGACCGCTCCGACGGTCACGAGGGTGCCGACGACCACGAGGGCCCGTACGAACTCGTCTACCGCGCCCCCCTCCCCGCCGAAGGCTGGAACGCGCAGATCTCCCTCCTCACCGGCATGGCCGCCGCCGAGCTGATGCTCGCGCACGGCACCGGCATCCTGCGGACGCTCCCGGCCGCCCCCGACGGCGCGGTCGGCCGGCTACGGCGTACCGCGCACGCGCTGCGCATCGACTGGCCGCACCACGTCTCGTACGCGCGCCTCATCCGCACCCTCGACCCGCACCGACCGCACCACGCGGCCTTCCTCCAGGAATGCACGACACTGCTGCGGGGTGCCGGCTACACCGTCTTCCGGGACGGAGCCGTCCCCGACCTCACCACGCACGCCGCGGTCGCCGCGCCCTACACCCACTGCACGGCACCGCTGCGCCGCCTCGTCGACCGGTACGCCGGCGAACTGTCCCTGGCCGCCGCCGCGGGCGCCGCCCCGCCCGAGTGGGTCCTGGCCGCCCTCGACGAACTGCCCGCGCGGATGGCCGAGGGCACCCGCAGGGCGGGCCAGGCCGAGCGCGGATGTGTGGACATCGTCGAGGCGGCCCTGCTCAGGGACCGCGTCGGCGAACTCTTCGACGGCACGGTGGTGGACGTACGGGAACGCGAACCCGCTGTGGGAACCGTCCAGTTGGAGACTCCGGCGATCGTCGCCCGGATCGAGAGCGGGAACGGTACGACGCTGCCGCTGGGGGAGCGGCTGCGGGTACGGCTCACCCGGGCCGACCCGGGGTCGGGGAAGGTGCTGTTCGCTCCCGCGTGAGCGTGCGGTCGCGTATCGCGCGTACGAGCACGTCGGACTCATCGGCGTGGAACCGGATCACCCGTACGTCCTGGGGACGCCCGAGCAAGCCGAAGTGCCTTACCGGGGCGTCCAGTTCGAGGGTGACCGTGGTCTGCGCGGCCACCGCCAGATCCAGTCGCCCTTCGGTCCGCTCGTGCGTGGTGACCAACTCCCGCCGTACGGAGACGATCGCGGCCAGCGGCACGCGCAGGTCGACGTGGGCGGCGCGGCGGACGCGCAGGACCGTGTCGCCGAGGATGTGCGGACGGGTCACGGACGCCGCGTGCGTACCGACGACGAACAGCAGCGTGTAGAGGTCGAGGGCGAGGACGACGCGGTGCACGTCGGGGTGGTCGCGCAGCAGCACCGCCATGCAGGCGGTCTCCAGGACGCACACGAACCCGAGCCCGAACATCATCGCGCCCTGCCCCCGCGCATACCCGAAGGCCCGCTCCCGTTCCCGCTCCCGTTCCTGCCCCCGTTCCTGCCCCCGTTCCGGCCCCCGCTCCGGTCGCGGCCCGGCGTCGTGCGGGCGCCGGGCCACCCACCGGACGATGCTCACCAGCAGCCGCACCTCGTGCGCGAGGAGCCGCCGTCCGGGTCCGGCCGTCATCGCCCACGCTCCGAGCGACCGTGTTCGGCGCGGGCACGTTGCACGAGAAGCCGGATCGTCCGCAGGACGGCCGCGGACTGCGCGGGCGGGAAGTCGTCGAGGAGCGCGCCCAGCAACCCGCCACTCCCGTTCGCCCCGGTGCTGTCCGGGTCGAGATCGGCCAGGTCGAGATCGGTTAGGCCAAGCCCGGCGAGGGCCTCGTCCGGGAGACAGTCGGCGATGGCGTGGGCGGCCTCCTCGACGCGCGGATCGGCCGGGTCGGCGTCGGCGAGCTCGTCCAGCAGCGTGTACGCCGCGTGTGTCCGCTCCAGGGCGCCCGGCACATCGGCGGTGGCGCGCAGTGCCGACAGCAGACGCTCCCGGTCCTTCGGGGCCGAGACCGTTTCGAGGAGGGCGATCATCTCGCGGTCCTTCGCGGCGATCGCGGGTTCCGGGTGTCGGGTCAACCTGCCGAAGACGGCGGCGAGTTCGGGGGAGACGGGGCCTTCGGCGGGGATCCGGCCCCCGTCGATCAGGGCGCGCAGCCGCAGTCGCCTCGCCCGGATCGCCGCCTCCTGCCGCGCGAGGTCGTCGTCGAGTTCCGTGAGTACCTCGGCGAGGTCACGTCCGGCGTCGTCCGCGAGGATGTCCCGTACCTCGGGGAGACCGAGTCCCAGCTCGGTCAGCCGCCTGATCCGGGCGAGTGCGACGGCGTGCCGCAGCCCGTAGTCGCGGTAACCGTTGGGGCGCCGCTCGGGCTCGGGCAGCAGCCCGAGCTGGTGGTAGTGCCGCACGGTCCGCGTCGTGACGCCGACGGCCGCGGCAAGCTCTCCGATCCGCATGCCTTCAGTAGAAACGTTGACGCTGCGACAAGGTCAAGCGGGCGAGCGAGCGGGGAGCGGGGGAGGGGAGGCGGAGGGGCGAACGCCCGGTAGCATGGTCGACACGGCAGACGAGCCGGGCGGACGGCCGCGTGGAGTCCCCTTCGGGGGTGCTTCCCGAGGAACGTCCGGGCTCCACAGGGCAGGGTGGTGGCTAACGGCCACCCGGGGTGACCCGCGGGACAGTGCCACAGAAAACAAACCGCCCGGGACTTCGGTCCCGGGTAAGGGTGAAACGGTGGTGTAAGAGACCACCAGCGCCTGAGGTGACTCAGGCGGCTAGGTAAACCCCACCCGGAGCAAGGTCAAAAGGAGCCGCCGCTTCGGAAGAACGGCGACTCTGCGCGGACGTTCGAGGGCTGCCCGCCCGAGTCCGCGGGTAGACCGCACGAGGTCGGCGGCAACGCCGACCCTAGATGGATGGCCGTCTCCCCGGCCGCCGCAAGGCAGCCGGGCGACAGAACCCGGCGTACAGCCCGACTCGTCTGCCGCTCTTTATTTTCGCAGGTCAGAGGCCATGTTTACCAGTTGAACAAACCCTCGGGGTCGAATCCGGGCGAATTCGGGCTGTAGGTATCGCCGTTTCTGTCTGCAGTCTGTGCGGTAAATTCGGGCATTCTGGGCGTTGAATGCAGTACAGGGCCGCTCTGGAGTGGACATCTCGGATCCTGATTGCTCGTAAGTACATGTACGAGGTGTCCTCTTGTCACCTTGATTTGGCTGAACTTGACCGCCGATGTTGCGTCCTCCGGGGAGCCGCTCCCGGGCGGGGAGATGACTTTGTTCGCGTGCCTTGTCGAGGCAGCGGTCAGTGGCGCCTCTCGGGTGTCGCGGGACGTGTCGGGCTGAACTCCGAGTGTCGTTGTCTATGTCTCGGTCGTAAGTCGATGCTGTGCGTGCGGATGAAGCGTGTCGGGCGTTCTGGCGGTGTCGTCCGGCGTGGTTGGAGGCTAGGGCGACGACTCGCGTTTGCTGTCCTGTGCTGTCATGGTGTTCAAGCCTCCTGCTTGGCGTCGATCTCGGCGACCAGGGCCTCGATACGGGTCTTGATCTCGTCGCGGATGGGGCGTACGGACCCGACGCCCTTGCCGGCCGGGTCTTCGAGGTCCCAGTCGAGGTACCTCTTGCCGGGGAAGATCGGGCAGGCGTCCCCGCAGCCCATAGTGATGACGTAGTCGGACGCCTGCACGGCCTCGGTGGTGAGGATCTTCGGCTGCTGGTCGGAGATGTCGACGCCGACCTCGTTCATGGCCTCGATGGCGGCCGGGTTAACCTGGTTGCCCGGGATCGAACCCGCGGAGCGGACCTCGACCCGGTCGCCCGCGAGGTGGCTGAGGAATCCGGCGGCCATCTGTGATCGCCCCGCGTTGTGGACGCAGACGAACAGCACGGAGGCGAGTGGAGTCGGGGACATCGGTTCTTCCTTCACGAGGTGGATCAGGTGGAGCTGGTGGAGCGGCCGGCGCGTCAGGCCTGCGGCAGGGAGTCGAGCAAGTCGGTGATGCGGGCGTCTATCTCGTCGCGGATACCGCGCCCGCGGCGCCCTCGGGGTCGCTGATGGGCCAGTCCAGGTAGCGGCGGCCCGGTAGTACGACCGGGCAGGTGTTTTCCCAGCCCATGGTGATGACGACGTCGGCGGCCTGGACGACTTCCTCGGTGAGCGGCTTGGGGAACGCGTCGCAGAGATTCAAGTCGGCCTCGGCCAGCACCTGGACGGCAGCCGGTTCGACGTCGGAGGCCGGGTGCGTGCCTGCGGAGGAGGCGACCACCTGCCCGGCTGCCCGATGGGTGAGAAGGGCGGCCGCCATCTGGGAGCGGCCGGCGTTGTGGGTGCATACGAACAGCTCTCGGGGCAGCTCGACGCCGGGCTGTCCCTCTACGTGGGCGAGAGCGTCAAGACGCTGGGTGGCGAGGCGCTCAGCGAGCACGACGAGGTGACTGCGGACGTGTGCGTGCTGGGCAAGACGGTCGTAGGAGTCGATGACGACTCGCTGGATGGTCTCTGCCGAGAACTGGCCGCGGTAGCGCGACGCGAGCCGGGATACACCTGCCGCAAGGCGCTGATCAGGGAAAACCGGGGGTGGGGATGCGTTCATCGATGACCCCCTTCTACGGGTCATGGGCCCAGTTGGTGCCGTTGGCGGGCCCGCAGGTCGGCCCGGACTGGTATCAGTCCCAGCTGATGTGACAATATCAGTGCATGCTGACATCAGTCGACACTGATCTGATCCGTGTTTTAGCCGACCCGCTCAGACTTCACATCGTGACCCTGCTCGCCCGCGAGACGCTGTGCACCACTCATCTGGTGGAGGAGACCGGTGCCAAGCAGACCAACCTCTCCAACCACCTGAGGGTGCTGCGCGAGGCGGGGGTCGTCGAGACCGAGCCGTGCGGGCGGTTCACCTACTACAAGCTCCGCCCGGACGTCGTCGACCGGCTTGCCGGTCAGTTCGCCGGCCTGGCCGCGTCCGCTCGCAGCGCCGCCGACAACAAGAGGGCCTGTCCGTGACCCCCACCGAAGCACCCACGACCACCGCCGAGGATCCCTCGGTCGTCGCGAAGCTCTCGACGCTCGACCGCTTCCTCGCTGTCTGGATCCTCGCCGCCATGGCCCTCGGTCTGGGCCTCGGCAGGCTCATCCCGGGCCTGAACGACGCCCTCGCCAAGGTCGAGATCGGCGGCATCTCACTGCCCATCGCCGTCGGCTTGCTGATCATGATGTACCCGGTCCTGGCCAAAGTCCGATACGACAAGCTCGACGCCGTCACCGGCGACCGGAAGCTCATGGTCTCGTCGCTGGTCATCAACTGGATCGTCGGCCCCGCGATCATGTTCGCGCTCGCCTGGATCTTCCTGCCGGACCTGCCCGAGTACCGCACCGGCCTGATCATCGTCGGGCTCGCCCGCTGCATCGCCATGGTCATCATCTGGAACGACCTCGCCTGCGGTGACCGCGAAGCCGCCGCGGTGCTTGTCGCGCTCAACTCGGTCTTCCAGGTCCTGGCGTTCGGCCTGCTCGGCTGGTTCTACCTCGACCTGCTGCCCGGCTGGCTGGGACTTGGCGATGGCGAGCACCTCGACATCTCCATGTGGAAGATCGCCCTCAACGTCGTCATCTTCCTCGGCGTCCCCCTCCTGGCCGGGTTCCTGACCCGCCGGATCGGCGAGAAGAAGCTCGGCCGCGAGAAGTACGAGTCCGGCTTCCTCCCGAAGATCGACCCCTGGGCCCTGTACGGCCTGCTCTTCACGATTGTCATCCTCTTCGCCCTGCAGGGAAAGACGATCACCTCCCAGCCGCTGGACGTGGTCCGCATCGCGCTGCCGCTGCTCGTGTACTTCGCGGTCATGTGGTTCGGCACCTTCGCCCTCGGCAAGGTGATCGGCCTCGCGTACGACCGCACGGCGACGCTCGCCTTCACGGCGGCCGGCAACAACTTCGAGCTGGCCATCGCGGTCGCCATCGCCACCTTCGGCGTCACCTCCGGCCAAGCACTGTCAGGCGTCGTCGGCCCGCTCATCGAAGTGCCGGTCCTCATCGCCCTCGTATACGTCTCCCTGGCCTGGCGACGGAAGTTCAGCGACGACCGGCAACTGACGGCTGCTTCGCGGGAGAGCTGATGCACTGTCTGGACTGCTCCGGCACCGGGGCACAGGTCACGGCCGTCGGCGTCTGCACCCAGTGCGGAGCCGCTGCCCGTCCCGACCACTCCGAACTGTCTGAACAGTTCCTGACCTGTACCAAGCCGGTCTCCCGTCCGGTGGCCACCGAGCCGCCGGTACGCCGACTGCTGTGTGGTGCCTGCGCCACGGCTCACCGCGCCCACGGGGCGTGTTGCCCGCAGACCACCAACTCCATTCGCACCTCGTAATGGGGGAGTGGCACACGCAGGTTGTGATCGTCGGCGGCGGTCAGTCCGGCCTCGCCGCCGGCTACCACCTGCGCCGCCAAGGCGTGGACTTCGTCATCCTCGATGCTCAGGCCACTCCTGGCGGGGCCTGGCAGCACGCCTGGAACTCGCTGCACCTGTTCTCCCCGGCGGCCTTTTCCTCCCTCCCCGGCCGACTCATGCCGACGCAGCCGGGCGAGGAGTATCCAACTGCCGGGCACGTGGTGGCGTACCTGAGTGACTACGAGAACCGGTACGAGCTTCCTGTGCAGCGACCGGTCCAGGTGCTTGGTGTGCACAAGGACGGTCGGCTTCTCAGGGTGGACACCGACTCCGGCACGTGGCATGCACGCGTGGTGATCAGCGCGACCGGTACCTGGTGGCGCCCCTTCCTCCCTGCAATCCCCGGCCGCGAGGACTTCGAGGGCAGGCAACTGCACACCGTCGCCTACCGAAGGCCGCAGGACTTCGCGGGCCGCCGCGTGATAGTCGTCGGCGGCGGCAACTCGGGTGCACAGATCGCCGCCGACCTCGCACACGACACAGAACTGACCTGGGTGACCCAGCGCCCGCCCCGCTTCCTCGCCGACGACATCGACGGCCGCGCTCTGTTCGACGCGGCCACCGCCCGCCGCCGCGCACTCGACGAGGGCCACACCGACACCGGAGGCGTCGCCGCACTGGGTGACATCGTCGCCGTACCGCCGGTGCGTGAAGCTCGGGACGCCGGGCTGCTGAAAACGTCGCCGATGTTCGTACGCCTTGACCGCGACGGTGTCGTATGGGCCGACGGTACGAGGGCGCCCGCCGACGCAGTGATCTGGTGCACCGGCTTCCGGCCGGCCCTTTCGCACCTGTCACCTCTTGGCCTGCCTGGCTCACGCGGCCACATCGCCACCCAGGGCACCCGCTGCCTGGGGGAGCCTCGACTGCACCTTCTCGGCTACGGCGACTGGACGGGTCCTGCCTCTGCCACGCTTATCGGTGTCGGACGGCCGGGTCGCGACGCGGCGCGCGAGATCGCCGGGCTCCTCGGCGCCGGAGCGTGATCCGCGCAGTACCGGCAGCGGTCACTCGCCTGAGGCTCTGGGCGCCGGGTCCAGGATGGACCGAATGCGTTGCAGTCCGTCGTGGTTGACCGAGAACCAGGCCCAGGTGCCACGTCGTTCGCGGTCCAGTAGCCCGGCCTCAGTCATGATCTTCAAATGGTGGCTGACGGTGGACTGGCGTAGTTCCAGGCTGTCGGCCAGGTCGCAGACGCAGGCTTCGCCGTTGGGGGCTTGTTCCAGTAGTCGGAACAACTGTAGGCGGGTGGGATCGGCGATGGTTCGCAGCATCGCTGACAACTGTTCGGCCTCCGCGCGTTGCAGGGGTTTGCAGTGCAACCCCGGTCCGCACGTACCGCCTTCGAGGAACCCGTCCTCCGACATCTCCAGGTCTATGACAGCCACGTACCGACCATAAGCGCTGAGTGATCACTTTGGCACGATCGAAAATGGTCGCACCGTGCGTTCGGCCGCGATTGGTCGGCTATTCGGCCAATAGTGGCTGGCTGTTGGGGCAGAAATCGAGGCAACGGCAGCGGACCGTGCGGGCACCGCTGGGCACCGCTGGGCAGCGCGTCGGCGACGGTTGCCGTTCCTGGCTGTCACGCCGTCCGGCCGGTTGGTGTGGTGTGCCAGGCGATCAGCGCGGCGGCGGCCGAGACCAGAGCGAGGACCACGAACAGCTGGGGGTAGCCGCCCAGTGGCACGGTCAGGGCTGTGCCGGCGAACGGGGCGAGTGCTGAGGCGGTCGTCATCGGGGCGGCAAGGATGCCGGACAGTCGGCCGTAACGGTTGGCGCCCCACCGGTCAGTGATGGCGGTGGCCTGCAGCAAGGTCAGGTTTCCGCGAACGGTGCCGGCAACGACGGCCAGGACTGCCAGCAGTGCGTAAGGGCCGGGGACAAGCGCGAAGGCGGCGGTGGTCACTCCCCCCAAGCCCATGAGAACAGCAGCGCGCAGGGCTGGTGAACTGCGGCGGGCCAGGGCGGCGTACAGCGTGCGGCCGAGAGTCTGCCCGGCCCCGCCCAGGCCCAGAGCCCATGCCGCCTGGGTCGCGGTGTAGCCGCGGTCGAGCAGCAGGGGGACCAGGGCGACGACCACGGCGTACATCGCGAACGCCGAGAGAGTCAAGGCGGTGGCAAGAAGCAGGAAGGGACGGCTGCGGGTGATGGCCCCCGGCGTGGCCGGAACGCTGTTCGAGGCAGGGCGCGGGGCGGGAGGCCAGGGGCCCCGTAGGGCGAAGGCGTGGGCGGGTATGGTCACGGCGGCCAGGACCGCGGCCAGGATCAGGTACGTGTGCCGCCAGCTGAAGTGGCCGGCCAACTGGGCGGTCAGGGGTGCGAAGACGGTGGAGGCCAGACCGCCGGCGAGAGTGACGGTGGTCAGGGCGCGTATGTGGTTCGGGGCCCACCAGCGGGTGAGTGCGGCGAAGGCGGGTTGGTAGAAGGTGGATGCCATGGCAAGACCGGCCAGCAGCCAACCGACCGTGAATAGGGCCAAGTTGGGCGCGGTGGCGATGATGACCAGGCTGGCTGTGCCGATGACAGAGCCGGTGGTCATGACCGTGCGGGGGCCGCGGGCGTCCAGGATGCGGCCGATGCGGATACCGGCCAGGGCGGAGACGAGCAGAGCGGCGGAGAACGCGGCCATGGTCGTGGCCGCGCTCCAGCCGGTGGCAGTGGTGATCTGCGGGTTCAGGACGGGAAAGGCGTAGTAAACGATGCCCCAGCTGGTGATCTGGGTCAGGCACAGAGCAGGCAGGGCCGCCCGCGGCCGCATCGGTTGATCAGTGGCGACGGCCGCGGTGGCCGTGGAAAGGTCGCTCATGAGTCGGTCAGCAGCAACTGGCTTCGGGCTGCTGTTCGGGCCGGGTGGGGTCGGCGGAGGTGCAGCAGGCGCTCCCGGGCTGCTTCGCCAGGGTGTCGGCGTCCGCCTTGACCACATACACCTCCCATGGCTCCTGGCCGGGGCCGCGCACCCAGACCTTGTCCTGCACGGCGTAACAACAGGCGGTGTCCTTCTCCTCGGCGGTGGCCAGCCCCGCCTGGACCAGCCGGGTGGCAGCGGCCTGGACGTCCTCGGTGGACGCCACTTCGACACCGAGGTGGTCCAGGCGGGTGTCCTCGCCTGCCGTCCCTTCGATGAGAACGAGCTTGAGCGCAGGCTCGGTGATGGCGAAGTTGGCGTAGCCGTCACGCAGCTTGGCCGGCGTGGTGTCGAACAGCTTGCTGTAGAAGGCGACTGCGGCCTGCAGATCGGGTACTCGCAGAGCGAGTTGTATCCGGGACACGGGGCATTCCTCCTGCTGGATCGATGGTGCGCGCTGCCCGCGGCCGGGACGGCGTTGGGCGGTGACGTTCAGGTGCTTCAGCAGCCGGACGAACTCGCCGAGCCAGAGGAGACGGTGATGAGCTGGACCGGCTGTGGAGCGACGGGGGCGCAGCAGCCTGCTGCCACAGCTTGGTCGGAGTCGGCGGTGTCGAAGAGGCCGGAGCCACCACACACGCCGGTCTCGGGCAGGACCAGTTCCACACGGTCGGCCGCGTCGGTGTCGCCCGCCAGGGCAGCCGCCACGGAACGGACCTGCTCGTAGCCGGTCATGGCCAGGAATGTGGGAGCGCGGCCGTAGCTCTTCATGCCGACGAGGTAGACACCGGAATCCGGGTGGGACAGCTCCCGGTGGCCGTGTGGGTAGACGGTGCCGCAGGAGTGCTGGTTGGGATCGATCAGCGGGGCGAGTTCCACTGGTGCCTGCAGACGCTCGTCCAGGCGCAGGCGCACTTCTGACAGGAAGGACAGGTCGGGGCGGAGCCCGGTCAGGACAATGACTTCGTCCACCGGCTCGAGTTGCCGCCCGTCCTCGGAGACCAGGACCAGTCGGCCGTCGATGCTGCCTTCGATGGCCTCGGTACGGAAGCCGGTGACCGCTTCGGCGTGGCCGTCGTCAACGGCGGCCTTGGCTGCCAGGCCGAGGGCGCCGCGCGCGGGCAGTTCGTCGGTGTCTCCGCCGCCGAAGGTAGAGCCGGAGATGCCACGACGCAGCACCCACACCGCCTTCGTGTCCGTACCGTCCTGGGACTGCGCCAGCTCGGCCAGCGAGGAGAGCGCGGTGAACGCGGAGGCGCCCGAGCCGATGACAGCGGTGCGCTTACCCGCGTAGCGGGCACGTACGGCCGGGTCCGTGAGGTCGGGGACGCGGTAACTGATGAGATCGGCCGCCGCGCGCTCGCCGAGAGCGGGCAGGCCGCTGCCGCCGGCGGGGGAGGGCAGTGCCCAGGTGCCGGAGGCATCGATCACGGCGGCGGCGAGGATCCGCTCTTCCCGGTCATCGGCGTATCGAACGTGCGCGACGAAGGGCTGCGTGTCGCGGTCGGTGTCCACGACGCGGTCGCGGCCGGCCTTTGAGACGCCGGTGACGCGGGCGCCGTAGCGGATTTGATCACCGAGAGTGTCGGCGAGCGGCTGCAGATACTGCTCGACCCAGTCACCACCGCTGGGGTAGCTGTCGGCGTCGGGCTTGCTCCAGCCCGTATCCGCCAGAAGTTTCTCGGCTGCGGGGTCGACGACTTCGCCCCAGGTGGAGAAGAGGCGTACGTGTGCCCATTCGCGTACGGCGGTGCCCGCGGATTGACCGGCTTCCAGAACGAGAGGAAGCTGTCCGCGTTCGGACAGGTGGACTGCGGCGGCCAGGCCGATGGGGCCGGCGCCGATGATAACCACAGGCAGAGCAGGGGCAGTGGACATAATGGCGACGACTCCTCGGATTCGATGTTTGTCGATGCCGCCCAGCATGCCTCTAGGATCGATGTGCGTCAACATAGAAGTTCATCGAATCTGTGCCCGAACGGGCGCGGAGGGGTTCCGTTTCCTGCTTGGCAAATGATTTGATGACTGTCAACATAGAGGTATGTCTAATCTGGCTCCGAGCTCCACCAATCTGACCACCACCATGACCTGGTGCTGCCAGCCGCTGGGGAAGGAAGAGCTGTCCGCTGCCGACTCGGAGAGGATCGCCGTCATGTTCAAGGCGCTGTCCGACCCCGTCCGGCTGCGGCTGTTCTCAAGGATCGCCGCCCAGGCGGGCGGCGAGGCTTGTGTCTGCGACATTCAGGACGTCGGGGTCTCTCAGCCCACGGTCAGTCACCACTTGCGGAAGCTGCGAGAAGCCGGGCTTCTGGAATCGGAGCGCCGCGCCAGCTGGGTGTACTACCGAGTTGCGCCCGGGGTGTTGTCGGCCATGGCGGGCCTGCTGTCACAGACCACCTGAACCAGTAGGCTCCGGCGGCCGTAGTAGAGGCGTCGGTCAGGTTCAACGGTCCCGGCCGCAGGCATGCCGACCGGTAACGGATCCCAGAGGGGACGCTGGGAGGGAGATGCCATGTGCCAGAAGGGGACTGCGTCCGCCTGTGACGGTTCGTGCTTGGAGCTGAGCACGGCCGACATGGCCTGGTGGTCCAACGTGTTCAAGACCCTCGGAGATCCTGTCCGCCTACAGCTTCTGATGCAGCTGGCGGAACACTCCGGGGCCGAGGTTGCCGTGCATGAACTGGCGGACGTCGGGGTGTCTCTGGCGACCGTCAGTCATCACCTGAAACGGCTGCGGTGTATCGGCCTGATCGAGGGCAGGCGTGATGGCCGCCTCATTTACTACCGGTTGGGTGTGGGGGTGCGCTCTGCGCTGATGCAGATTCTGCACCAGCGCAGCCAGGTCGACGTCTAGCGAGCGTCGGAGACGGACCAGGACTCCTGCTCCGCCCCGCGGCGATCAGGGCGCCGCGGCATGAATCGGCTCATTGGCTCGGAGACTTTGGGCGCTGTAGTGCCGCCGAAGCAATGCCGAGCATCAACCCGCGACGGCGGCCGGAGTCGCCGTCGCGGGCTGGTCCAGGTGGATGGTCGTATCGCACAGGCGCTCAACTTGGGCTGGGTCGTGGGAGACGATAAGCACCGCCCGGCGGCCGTGCAGCGCGGCGATGGACTGTTCGACCTTGTCCCTGCTGCGTTCGTCGAGCGCACTGGTGGGCTCGTCGAGCAGCAGTCCAGCAGGCTCCAAGGCCAGGGCACGGGCAAGACAGAGTCGCTGGCGCTGCCCGGCGGAGAGGTTCTGTGCGGGTGAATCGAGGCGGTCGGCAACCTCCTTCCACAGTCCTGCCTCCTCCAGCGCCTGCTCCGCTCGGGCCTTCAGCACCTCGGGGGAGGCGCGCAGGACATGGCGCAGGCCGAACAGGGCGTTGTCGAGGATGCTGCCTCCGAAGACGACGGGCATCTGGGGCACGAGAACGACCTTGGCCCGCAGGTCGGCGTCTCCCTTGCCCGGCGGGATGGTCCGGTCCAGCACCCGCAGGTCGCCGTCCCGGCTGAGTCCGTTGGGGAGCAGGTCCACCAAGGCGCGCAGGATGGTGGACTTGCCGGCGCCCGATGGCCCGCACAGGCCGGTGGTGGACCCGTGCTCCACACTGAAGGAGACCGGGCCGACCAGGGTCTTGTCGCGGCTGAGCACGCGCAACTGACTTACGGTGATTACGTTGTCCATCGCTCCCCCTCGAAGCGGTTGCGCAGCGCGACTGCCGCGCTGAGGAGTACTGCAGTGATCAGGACCAGCACCATGGCGCTCCCCCACGCCTGAGCGACCGCCTGCGGGTCCCCCGAGTCCTGGGAAAGAGTGAAGATGTGGGTGGGCAGCGCCTGCACCGGTGACTCCACGATCCCGCTCGGTACGGTGGGCGCACCGAAGAAGACGGTCGCCGTGAAAAGCAACGGGGCGGTTTCGCCCGCGGCGCGTGCCAGGCCGAGCAGCAGACCGGTGATCGTGGCCGGCCAGGTGTACGGGACGACGACGGAACGCACATACTGTGCGCGCGTCAGCCCCAGTGACATGGCGCTCTCGGTGAGTTCGGGAGGGATGCTCCTGACGCGTGCGGAGGTGGTCAGGGCGATCACCGGCACCACGACGGGAACGAGCACGATCGCACCCGCCAGCCAGGACCTGCCCCAGCCCATCGTGGTGGACAGGATGACGAATCCGGCGAGCCCCAACAGGATGGTCGGCGCCCCGCCCAGGACGACCGTGAAGGTTTGCAACACGCGTGCCGTGCGCTCGGATGCGTGGACACCGATCAGGATGCCCGCACCGAAGCCGAGCGGCAGGGCCAGGATGCCCGTGGTGGCGATGAGCAACGTGGTGCCGACGATCTGGTCGCGTACGCCCCCTCCTGCCGCGCCTGCTGCTGACGTGAACCAGAAGGAGGGATTGAATGCCGAACTCCCTCGCGTCACCAGCAGGGCCAGCATGCCGATGAGGAGGGCGCTGGGCAGAAGCAGGGCCCCCAACCGCAGCGTCATCGCCAGTCGGTCGCGCTGCAGACGCATCCGCGACATGCCGCGGAACTTGGGGGAGCGTTCGGCCGTTGCGTCGCGGGTGCGGCCTCGTGTGCCCCAGACCGTGATGGCGGCCACGAAGGCCAGAAGGACGAGGCCGAGTCCGCAGATCGCGGCGAAATAGGGGCCGGACGTTCCCGCCAGTACGGGTTCCGGTCCGGCGAGCTTCGTCGTGAGGGTCTGACCAGGGTGGCTCAGTGAGTCGAAGAACTCCCCGAAGGTGGTGGGCAGTCTCCCGTCCGCCCGCCCCACGACCAGGAACACGGCGATGGCTTCACCCAGGGCACGGGCCAGACCGAGCAGAACACCCGCTCGCATGCCGGACCGCGCCAGCGGAAGCACCGCGGAACGGATCACTTCCCGGCGGGTCAGGCCCAGCGAGTAGGCGGCCTCGCGGACACGGTCCGGTACCGCGGCGAGCGCGTCCACGCTGACGGCCACGACAGTCGGGATGATCATGACGGCGAGGACGATCCCGGCGGCCAGCAGGCTGTCCCCGCCGGGCACGTCGGCGATCCGAGCGATGACCGGACGGACGACCATGATGCCGATGAGGCCGTAGACGATGGACGGGACGGCGGCGAGCAACTCCACGCACATGCGCAACGGTCGCGCCAGGCGAGGCGGGAGGTACTCCGACAGCGCGACGGCCGCCCCCCAGCTGACGGGTACGGCGATGACGAGGGCGAGAGCGCACACCACGGCGGTGCCGTAGATCATCGCCAGGCCGCCGTACACCGAGTTGGCCGGGCTCCACTCGGATTCGGTCAGCAGTTCCGGCCAGTCGACGTGTCCGCTGGTGACTCCTGCGCCGAGATAGCCGACGACAACCAGGAGGAGTGCCGCCACGGCGGACGCCCCGGCATACAGCCAGGCCCAGATCCACTTCGACGGGCGCGGGCGGCTGTCGGTGGCAGGTTCGACGGGCGGCCGGGTCAGAGTTTCGGTGGTCATCGGCTACTTCCCGATTTCCTTGAGGGTCAGGTAGCCGTGCTTGGTCATGAGCTTCTGGCCCTTGGCTGTCAGCACGTAGTTGATGAACTTCTTGGCGGAACCCTTCGGCTTTCCGTCGGTGAGCAGGTAGAGCGGCCGGGACATGGGGTACTTGCCGGAAGCGATGTTGTCCGGAGACGCCTCGATGCCGTCCAGTGTCACAGCGGCGAGACCGTCGCGTCCCTCGACGAAGCTGGTGGACAGCGGCGCCACGGCGCCGGGTGTGGATTCGAGCTTGTTGCGGGTTTCGAGGTTGCCGCCGACGATGGCGAAGTTGCCGGACTTCGGGGGCGGCGGAGCCTTTTTGTCTCCGTAGATGTACTTGTCGAGGACCTCTCGCGTTCCGCGTCCCGGTTCCTTGTCGTAGACGAAGACCTCAAGATCCGGGCCGCCGAGCTCGGACCAGTTGGTGATCTTTCCCTCGAACAGGTCGCGTACCTGTGCAGCGGTGAGGTTCTTGACCCCGGCGTCGGCGACCTTCTTCGTGACGATGACGCCGACCGCGTCGGCGCCGATCTGAGTGGAGAGGAAGTCCGTGTTGGGGTTGGCGGCCTTGTCCTCCTTCGCCAGAGGCTTCGAGCTCATGGCGATGTTGATCTGGCCGGCGGCGAGCTGGGAGATGCCACCGGCGGAACCACCCTGGGTGGCGACGGTGATGTCGAGCCCGTCGGCCTTGAGCGCATGAGCCGCGTCCGCGGCGACCGGTGCCACGGTGGTCGACCCGCTGACCTGCAGGGCACCATTCGCACCGGTGTCGCTGTCGGCGCAGCCTGCCAGAGCCATGACCGTCACAACCGAGGTGACGAGGTATGCGCGGCGGAACTTCTTGTTGACCACTGAGGCCCTTCCTTCATGCGTGACCGCGGTACGTGGGACGAGAGAGATCGGGGCGTGGTGCGGTGCCCCCGAGGCGATCACTGCTGTGCCGATCGGGGAAGGGCCGACCCGCAGGTAGGTCTGGACCGGCTGCGGCTAGCGGCGGTGAAGAACGGCAGGCCGTCGGGACGGGCAGCTGTTCCGGCTGCCCAGGCCGATATCGAGTGCTGTGCAGATGTATTCATGTCAGATCCTTCGGGGATGGCGGTGCCCTGAAAGAGAAGAACGCGGGGCAGCGCACCCGTAGGAGGCCGCCCCGCGCAGGCTGCGTTGGATCTGGCGAGGCGGTGCCGACGGGTTCATACCCGTCGGCACCCGGACGCGGGGTGACCAGGCGTCATACGAGCTGGCCCCCAGCACCCTCCTCTACGAGGCTGCGGTGAGCCACGTCGTGCCGGCTGCGTCCAGGTGGACGTACATACCGTCGGTCGCGTCGCTGGTGTGCATGGAACCGCTGAGGAAGCGCCACGTGCCGTCGGCGCGTTCGGGCAGCAGGGCGCTGAGGTTGATACGGGCTTCGGTCGCGGACGGGTTGTGCAGGCCCAGCACCACGCGCGAGCGGTCGGCGGGCTCATGGAGCACGCCCTCTATGCTGCCGGCGCCCAGTTCGCGGACAGTGGCGTCCTCGGCGAAGGCGGCTGCGATGTGTGGCTTGCTGAGACAGCCGGACAGAGCCGGAGCCTGATGCGACAGGGCGTGGGTGGGTGTGGGGGTGAGGGGACTCACAGCAGGGGCCTTCCTGTCATGGCGGATCCAGGTTTGTGTCCCAGCAGGCGCAGGACAGTGGGGGCGACATCGGCCAGCGTGGCCGTCTCCCGCAGCGCGGGTGTGGACCTGTCGGTGCCCGGAGGGACGATCACCAGCGGCACCGGATTGGTGGTGTGTCCGCCGTAGGGCCGTACGGTGCCGTCCGGCGCCGGCTTGGTCATGCGTTCGGCGTTGCCGTGGTCACCGACGGCAAGTACCCACCGGTGACTGTCCCCGGCTGCTTCCAGGATCTGACCGACCGCGGCGTCGGTCGCCTCGCAGGCGGTGACGGTGGCCGCCAGGTTGCCGGTGTGCCCGACCACGTCGATGTTGGCCAGATTGGCCACGACCAGGTCGACCTCCGGGCGGGCGGCGGCCTCTACCACGGCCGCGGTGACGCGGTCGAGATTCATCCGGGGACGCGCGACGTAGTCGGGCTTGCCGTCCCCGGTGATGCGTACGTGCTCCTCCCCGCCGCGCGCCGCGGCGTCCCGGCCGTTGATGTAGTAGGTGACGTGCTCGAACTTCTCGGCCTCTGCGATGCGGACCGTGCGCAGCCCGACCGTGGCGAGCTCGTCGGCCAGGCCGCCGGAGGCATCTGCGCGTTGGACCAGCGCAGGTATGGCGGCGCGGGTGTCGTACTGGGCGAGGCTGACCATGTCCACCGAGCGGCCGGTGTCCAGCAGATGCTCGCTGAGTCGGTCGGCGAACTGCTGGATGCGATCACTGCGGAAGTTGAACCACAGCACCGCGTCCCCATCGGCGACGCCCGCGCTTCCGACGGTCGTGAAGACGGCCGCAGGAACCCACTCGTCACCGCGCTCACCGGCGGTGACCGCGTCGTGAATGCTGTCGACGGGCGCACCGCGTCCGTCGGCGACCAAGGTGACCGCCTCTTCGGTCAGATCTAGATTGCCGGCCTTGTCCATCGCGTAGCCGCGGCCGATCACGGTGGCGATCTGTCCGATTTCGGCCCAGGCGGTCAGTTCGGTCAACCGGCTCAGATAGGTCTTGCCGGTGTGGTCGGCGACATCCCGGCCGTCGGTGATCGCATGGATGAGGACGCGCTGTACCTGGTGTGCGGCGGCAGCAGCCAGCAGCTCGCTCAGGTGCTCGACATTCGCGTGGATCTGTCCGTCCGAACACAGACCGATCAGATGCAGCGTGCCGGAGGAAACGGCGAGCTTGTCCAGCAGGACGCCCAGTTGGGGGTGCGCGCGCAGGGTGCCGTTGTCGATGGCCTGTTGGACCAGGAGGCTGTCGTAGGGCAGAGGCCGCCCGGCTCCGATGACCATGTGACCGATCTCGGAGTTGCCGACCGTGCCGGGCAGCAGGCCGACCGCATCGCCGGAGGCTTCGGCCAGCGTGCTGGTACGGCTGGCCACCAGTCCGTCCAGGACCGGAGTGCGGGCCAGTGCCAGGGCATTGTCGTCGGATGCGTCGGCGTGGCCCCAGCCGTCGAGGACCAGCAGGATGCCGGGGCCGGTGAACGCCCCTTCGGACGCGCTCACTTGGTGCTCTGCAGGTCGGGGTGGAGGGTGTCGAGCGTCTGCCAGAAGGTAGGGAAGGACTTCGCGACGCAGCCCGGTTCCTTGATGACGACGCCTTCGGTACGCAGCCCGGCGATGGCGAAGGTCATGGCGATGCGGTGGTCGTCGTAGGTGTCGATGGTCGCGCCGTGGGGGGTGCCGCCGGTGATGTACATCGCGTCGGGGAGTTCCTCGACCTCGATGCCCATCTTGCGCAGTTCGGTGGTGACGGCGGAGATGCGGTCGCACTCCTTGACGCGCAGCGAGGCGATGTTGGTGATGCGGGTGGTGCCCTCCGCGTAGGCGGCGACGGCGGCCAGGGACGGTACGACGTCGGGCATGGCTTCCATGTCGATGTCGATGCCGCGCAGCGGGCCGCCGGTCAGGGTGATCTCGTCGTCGGTGATCTGGGTACGACAGCCCATCCGCTCCAGGGCGTCGACCAGGTCGACGTCGCCCTGATGTGAGCCGGAGCCGATGCCGGGGATGACGACGCGGCTGCCCAGGATGGCGGCGGCGGCCAGGAAGTAGGACATGCCGGAGGCGTCGGGCTCGACGGTGACCTCGCCGCCGCGGGCCTGCTGGCCCGCCGCGACGGTGAAGGTGCTGTAGCCGTCGCGTCCGACGTTGACGCCCATCTCCTTGAGGGCGGCCAGCGTCATCTCGACGTACGGCTTGGAGACCAGGTCGTCCGCGATGGTGATGTGGGTGTCGTTCTCGGCGCGCAGCGCGTTGATGATCAGGCTGGAGGTGAACTGGCTGGAGACGAGGCCGTTGATGGTCGTGGCGCCGCCCTTGAAGGAGCCGCCCACGACGCGGATCGGCGGGCTGCCGTTGCCGCGCACCGCGGTGGCGTCCACACCAAGCGGCGGCAGTGCCTGCAGCAGGTCGCCCATGGGCCGTTCCTGCATGCGAGTGTTGCCCGTGATGATCGTGGTGCCCTGGGCGTGGCCGGCCATGGAGATCAGGAAGCGCAGCGGGGTGCCGGCGCCGCCGACGAAGATGTCCTCCTTCGGGGCGCGCATGGGCTGCCCGGTGGGGGTGACGTGGATGCTGGCGGTGGCGTGGTCGATGGCGCAGGTGACGTGGCAGAACGTCTCGATGGCGCGGGCGAAGTAGAGGGTGTCGTCGGACAGCAGGGCGCCCTTGATGACGGTCTCCTGGCCCGAGAGGGAGGCGATGGCCAGGTAGCGGTTGGTGTAGCTCTTCGAGCCGAGGACGTTCACAGCCTCGTCGAAACCGGCCAATGTCCGGACGGTGACGGACTCGGCCTTGAGGCGCGGGTCGGGCGTGGCGGACATGCGTTGCCTCCAGCATTGAGAAACGGGTGGGTGGCGCCTGTACTGGTGCGGTGGTTCAGGCCTTGACGACCCGGCAGGCGAAGCACTTGAACGCCTGCTGGCCGGAGAGGTTGTCGTAGAAGCGGTCGTCGGGGAGGGTGTTGGCCGCCTCGTAGCGTGGGTCGCCGAAGAGATCACCCAGCTTCTGAGCGGGGCCGAAGGTGTTGGGGACGAAGACGGTGTCCGTCCTGATCCCCTCCCACAGCAGTGCTGTGCCCGTCACCGATCCGCGAGGGCTCTCGACGCGGACGTCGTCGCCGTCGGCGATGCCCGCACGCTGGGCCGTCCTCGGGTGGATCTGAATAAAGCGGATGCCGTTGAGCTGCTTGCCCGTCGGCGTCCAATGGGTGACCTCGGCGAAGTGCACGACACTGGGCCGGCCGGTCATACCCATCAGCGGGAAGTCACGGTGCACCGCGTCGCTCCCGGGCACTCCCAGACGCACCGGATGGGTGACGGCCTGCGGGTTGAGGGGATTGGTGACGAACTTGCGGCTGTAGGACAGGGTCGGATTCTTACCCGTGACCTCGGGGTGGGTGTAGAAGATCGGCAGGGCGCCGTGCCCGGTGCCTGCCAGCTTCTTCTCCAGGGCCGGAGTGGTGATCTCGATCTTGCCGCTGGGAGTGAGGAAGCGTTTGCCCCGGTTGGCCGGGTCCAGCGACTCCGCGGCCCGGTACCAGCTGGGGTGGTCCAGGTAGAGGGTGCTCACACCCGGGTGGCCCTCATCGGGGCACGGCCAGCGCAGCGGCTCGACGCGCTTCTGCATCCGCGTACGCGTCATGCCGCCCACACCGGGAGTGTGGGTGACGAAGTCGTCCCACAGCTTCGGGTAGTCCATCCACCGCTTCGGAAACGCCTCACGCCATTCGGCCGCCGGGCGGCGGGTGTCCAGTTCGGCCATCGCGTGCGCGAGGCCGACCCAGATCTCCCAGTCCGGCCGGGACTCGCCGACACGGTCGACGACCTGCTCCTGCCAGCGGATGGCCCGGTCGTCACGGCGCATGTAGACGCCTTCCATCTCCAGTCCGCTGCAGACCGGGAGGATGACGTCGGCGTAGTAGGCGGCCTCTTCCATGAACAGGCCGGTGTAGACGTAGAAGTCGAGCTGCTCGAAGGCTTCTTTGACCTTGGTGGTGTTCGCGGAGGACACCAGAGGGTTGCCCTGGGACATCACCGCACGCAGCCGGTAGGGGTTGCCCGTCAGGATGGACTCGGCGAAGTAGTCCGGCCCGACCGGCAGCGCTTCACGCCGTTCGGGCACCTCGGCCTCCAGAGGCGGCAGGTGCAGGTCGCCGGGCCAGGTGTTGTGCATGAAGTTGCAGCCGGCGCCGGGCTTGCCGATGTTGCCGGTCACCGCGGCGAGGAAGGTGAGCACCCGGTAGGTGTCGAACGCGCCGAGCTGGTGCGAGATCCCGGCGTTGCAGAAGATCGCCGCCGTTTCCGCCGTCGCGTACTCCACGGCCATCTCGGTGATGACCTCGGCTTTGAGACCGGTGACCTTCGCGGCCCACGCGGGGGTGTACTGGTGCTCGGCCAGATGCGCGCGCAGTTCGTCGAAGCCGACGACCCAGCGTTTGACGAACGCCTTGTCGTACAGCTCCTTCTCCACGATGTGGTGGAGCATGGCCAGCAGCAGCGCGAAGTCGGTGTGCGGCTTGGGCGCCACCCACCGGTCAGCCACGGCTCCGGTCGGCGTCAGGCGCGGGTCGACCACAGTCAGGGTGGCCTTGGTCTTCGCCCGGCCGCGCAGCAGGTAGTCGAAGGTCACCGGGTGGGTCTCGGCCTGGTTGGTGCCCAGGAACAGGTAGTGACTGGCCGAGCCGAGGTCGTCCTTGCCCGTCGCGCCGTCGGTTCCGTACCCGTTGGTGAAGTTGCCCAGGCCGAAGGAGGTCGCGAGTGCGTTGCCGCCGGCGTCGTTGCACACCGGGCCCACGTCGGTGTTGTTGGGGCTGCCCAACATCGCGAAAAGGCGGGCCACGAGCGACCCGGTGCCGCGGGGCAGACGGCCGGTGGTGCGGTTGGCGATCGTGTGCGCCTGCCCGGCATCGCGCAGTGCCAGGAACTTCTCGGCGATGGTGCGCAGGGCTTCGTCCCAGCTCACAGCCTCGAACTTGGAGTGCGGTGAGCCCTTCGCCCCGGAGACGCGACGCAGCGGGCGGGTCAGCCGTTCGGTGTTGTAGACGAGCTGGGGCATCAGCTCGGCCTTGACGCACACCTGTCCCTGCTGGACGGGGTCGCGGTCCTCGCCCCGTACGGCCAGTACCCGGCCCGCCTTGAGATCGACGTTGAGCCGGCAGTTGGAATTGCAGAACTGGCAGGCCGTGGCGACGGTCTTGTCCGGGGTCAGTGCAGCGGACTGGTCAGTGAAGTCTGCGCTCGCCCGACCGTCGACAGCGGGTAACCCGCCCGTCGCGGTGGATCCTTCGGCGGCGTGAGCTGAGATCACCGGAAGCAGGACCGGCGTTCCAAGGCCGGCGCCGCCGATGACGCTGCCGCGGACAAAGCCGCGCCGGGACATACCGTGCTGATCATGCTTCATGGAGACGTGGGGATCCTTCCGCCTGGTGTGGGGAACGAGGCGGGCATGGCGGTGCCCGGGCCGTGCGGACATGCCGCACGGCCTTGTCACAGCAGATGTTGCTCGGTCGTGGTCAGGAGGTGAGTGTCGACAGGGCGTTGGTGTCGGCCTTGGCCCGCACAGCAGCCAGGAAAGCCTTGAGAATCTTGTGCTCGGCGCCCGGAGCCGACGAGAGCTCGGGCTGGAAGAGGCTGCCCATGAAGAACGGGTGCCCCTCGATCTCCAGTGCGCGCGGTGCGCCGTCGATGTCCCAGGCGCTGAGCTGCAGCGAGCCCTGGTTGGCGGCGTCCATGAAGGTGTCGGTCAGCCCGTAGTCACAGTGGAAGATCTCCTCCACCTCGGTGGTGCCGTAGATGGAGGCGAGCCGGGAATTCTCCGCGACCCGCAACGGGGCCTTCTCACCGCGGAAGGAGCACTTCAGCGGCGTGACAAGGGGCATCAGCTTCTCGGGGTCCTCGTCGACGCCGATGGCCTCCGGCAGGTGCAGCACGTTCTGGGCGTGCTCGATCAGGGCGCTGAAGAAGCCGCCGCAGGTGCCCAGGAACGGGAGTTGGTTCTCCCGGGCATGGCGCACAGCGATGTGTACGCCCTTCTGGTTGAAGTACGGCGCTCCCGGCACTACCCATACGCCGTCGAAGCTGTCCAGGAAGGAGGCGTCGCTGATTTCGGTGGTCGGTATCCACTCGGTGGTCAGGTCCCACTGCTCACGCATCGCGTCGATCTTCGGGTGAGACGGCTCGTCATGATTGCCGTGGTCTCCCACGAGGGCAAGGCGCGGCTGGGCGTGGACTGACATCGTTGTCCCCTTCAATTACAGGAAGGCCATGAACTGCTTTCGCCAGTGACAGTTCCAGCCCCGTGAACGCAGCGGAGCGCGTGCCGAGCGCACCGCTGCGCGGGTGTGGTGTGGTGTGGTGCCTGAGGTGACGTCAGGACCGTGCCGCCACGCACGGATTCCATGACAAGAGAAGTGAGGGGTGCTACCGCCGCGTTGGCGGTGGTGTGGCTGGGAGTTGCCGCCTACCGGATGTACGCATGTCTTCCAGCCCCCTAGCCGCCCCGTGCAGAGGTCCTTCGCAGGCCCTCCGTGCTGCTTCTCGCTCAATTTATCGATGGCGGTCAAAGTATTCGAGTGCCCCTCGGTAACTCTGGAAACTATTGCGCCATCACTACTGCGCGGTAGGAGAAATCTCGAAATGAGCGGTTGATTCGAGTAAGTGCCTTCCCATCAGCCGCGTTGGTCGAGATCGGGACCTGGCCGATAGCCCGTCCCGGATGATGTCGCTTCGTGCTCACCTCGTCGCTTTGGGTGCGTTTAGGCATGCCAGCGCGTCAAGTGCCCTGATTCGAGGGCCACTTGAACGGGGTCTGTGGAGATGGCTGGAATCGGTGCACAAAGTTAGCCATTATCAACAGCGATGACTGTTGATAGCGGCGGATGCTGTTTAGTCTGGAGTGGCTGGCAGCCGGCCTGCTGTCCGAACCCCGCGGACACGGGCGGCGCCGGCCGCCCTACGGGGCGCCAACCTGTTCCGTTCGAGGAGAAGTTAAGTGACCCGCTCCGCCGGCCATCCCCGCCGATGGCAGATCCTGAACATCCTGTGCCTGAGCCTGGTCCTGATCGGCCTGGACACCCTCATCCTGAATCTGGCGCTGCCAAGCATCCAGAAGGATTTGGACGCCACCAGCAGTCAGCTGCAGTGGATGGTCGACTCCTACGCCCTGGCCTTCGGCGGACTGCTGCTCATGGCCGGCGGTCTGTCCGACCGGTTCGGCCGCAAGCGGCTTCTCACCATCGGCACGGGCGCCTTCGCACTGACCAGCCTGGGTGCCGCGTTCGCCTCGAACGCCGAGATGCTGATCACCTTCCGTGCCCTCATGGGTATCTCCGCGGCGCTGATGATGCCCGCCACCCTCGCCATCATCAAGGACGTCTTCCCGCGTGAGGAGCAGGGCAAGGCGATCGGCATCTGGTCCGGCGCGGCCGCCGTCGGCGTGCCGCTCGGCCCGCTGGTCAGCGGGCTGCTGCTGGAGCACTTCTGGTGGGGGTCGATGTTCCTCATCAACGTGCCCCTGGCGGCCATCGCCCTGATCGGCGGAGCCAAGCTGATCCCCGAGTCCAAGGCCGAAGCTCACCCCGGACTGGACCTCGTCGGCGCTCTGCTCTCGGTGGCCGGACTGGTTGCCATCGTCTACGGCCTGGTCGAAGCGCCGCACAACGGCTGGGGCGACATCATCACCCTCGGCTCCCTCTTCCTCGGCGTGGCCCTGATGGTCGCCTTCGTCGTGTGGGAGCGCAAGACCGCCCATCCGATGCTCGACGTCGGCCTGTTCCTCAACGCCCGCTACGGGGGCGGGGCCCTGGCGATCGCCGCCACGTCCTTCGGGCTCTACAGCGGCCTGTACCTGCTCACCCAGTACCTGCAGTCGGTACTCGAACTGGACCCGCTGGGTGCGGGCCTGCGGATGCTCGCCATCGGCACGATGATGGTGGGTGCCCCGCTGTCGGCGAAACTGGTGGAGCGCGCGGGCCTGAAGGCCACGGTGGTGTCCGGTCTGCTGCTGTGCGCCGTGGGACTGGGTGTCCTGGCCGGGCTCACCGTCGACGACGAGACGCAGTCGCTCATCGGGCTGGCCGTGTTCGGTCTGGGCATGGGTATCGCCCTGCCGGCCGCCGTCGACGCCATCCTGGTCGTCTCCGCCGCCCGCCAGGCAGGAGCCGGCTCCGCGGTCGCGGACGTGGGCATGCAGGTCGGCGGCGCCCTCGGTATCGCCATCAGCGGCAGTGTGATCACCACGCTGTACCGTGACGACCTGCCTCAAGCCGCTCAACTGCCGGGAGAGGCCGGGCAAGCGGTGCACGAGTCCCTGACCGGTGCGTCGGCAGTCGCCCAGCAGCTCGGTGGCGCCGCCGGCCAGCGTGTCCTCAACGCGGCGCAGGAGTCCTTCGTCGGCGGATTCGCCACCACCCTGCTGATTGCCGTCGGTGTCGCCGTCGTCGGCGCTGTCGCCGCCGCGGTCATCCTGCCGAAGGCTCGCGTCGGCGACGACGATGGCGCAGCACAGCTGGAAGCCAGCGACCACAGCGGCAGTGCAGACGCACCTGCCGCCTCCTGAGGACCGAGGGAGCGACAGTGCATAGGATCGAAGCCACAGCCCGGCCCGGCCCACGCGCCAGGACCGGACGCGGACCGGACAGCCGGTCCACGGGCGAGAGGGAGGTGGCGATGGCCAGGCCATCGAAACTCAGGGTGGCCGTCAGCGATCCTGCCCAGTGGCTGAGCGAACGCGAGCGGGCACAGATGCTGGCGCCCAAACTGCGGGCCCTGGCGGACGAGACCCGGCTCACGCTGATCCTGTTGATCGCTCAGCGCCCCCGCACGGTCAAGGAGTTGCAGGAGGCCACAGGTCTGAGCCAGACCTTGGTCAGCCATCACCTGGCTCCGCTGCGCGAGCAGAACCTTGTCGAGGCGATTCCCAAGGGCCGCAGCAATCAGTACGTGATGTGCTGCCAGACCTTGGCCGAACCGTTGCGCATGTTCGCGAGCCTGGCTGCCATGGACCCCGAGACGGTTGCGGCCTGTCTTCAGACCGGGGACGGCGAGCCCGCGACGGCCCAAGGAGCCTGAAGCCGGGAGCCGGTGACGAAGGGGGTGTTCCGCGCCGCGCGCGGAACACCCCCTTCAGCGTAGGCGCGTTACTGTCGCAGATCGCTCTGGAAGCGGTCCCGGATGTCCAGCGTGCTGAGCGCGTGGGTCGCGCGCGGCGGCATGGCCCCCGTGCGAGGCAGTGTCTTGACGCAGACCAGATGCGGGCCGGGAGTCGCCTGGGCCCGTGCCATCGCCGCCTGCAGGGCGTCCTCCCGGTCGCAGACGACCGCGCTGGCGTAGCCGGCAGCCGTCGCCATGTCGGGGAACGAGGTGGTCGCCGATGTGGTGGCCTGCCCGCCGGTCGATTCATGGACCCGGTTGTCGAGCACGACGTGGATCAGGTTGGCGGGCGCCTCACTGCCGATCATCGACAACGCGCCGAGGTGCATCAGCAGCGCGCCGTCCCCGTCCAGGACCACTACGGGCCGCTCCGGATGCGTCAGAGCCACACCAAGGCCGATGGAGGAGGCGTGGCCCATGGAGCCCTGCATGTAGAAGGTGCCCGGCGTATCGGCCACCGCGAACGTGTCACGGCCGGTGAAGCCCGTGGTGGCGATGACAGCGGCTTGCGGCGCGGCGGCGGTGACGATCCGAATAGCTTCCGAGGCCGGCAGCCCTTCGGTGTGCGGGTCGTTGGCCGCGGTGGCCTTGCCGATAGCGCCTCGTTCGACCAGGACGAACGGCGCCCGCTGCTCGGCCAGATCCTTCTCCGCCTTCTCCAGGACCGCGGAGAACTCCTCCACTCCGTCCTGGGCGTACAGGGTGTGATGCGGAGTGTTGACGCTGTCGAGCAGTTTGGGGGTCGCCGGGCCCATGACCTCGTGCTGCGGCTCGTCCGTGGCCGGGTCGGGCCAGCCGCGCAGACTGGTGAAGGTCAGGATCGGCAGTTTGTAGGTCATCACCAGCGAGGTGAGCGGGTTGATGAGGTTGCCGAGACCGGAGTTCTGCAGCATCACATAGGCACGCTGTCCACCCAGGGCGGCACCGGCGGCCACCGCCAGTGCGTTGCCTTCGTTCGGCGCGGGTACGTAGCGGCCCGGGCGCGTGCTCAGATGCGCGATCGGCCCGCCGAAATGGGAGCAGGGAACGCCACTGGCGAACGTGAATCCACGGTCGGCCAGCAGATAACAGAATTCTTCTGCGGAGATCATGTGCGGGGCAGCTCCGTTTCAGGGGTGGCGGCCTGTGTCGTGGACGGCGCCTGGTCCGCAGCCTGGGCCTGGCGGCTGCGGCGCCTCATCTTTATGCCCTCGATGATGATCGGGATACCCGAGATCAGGACGATGCCGATGACCATGCCTTCGATGTTGTCGCGGACGAAGGCGATCTGGCCGAGGTAGTAGCCGACCAGGGTGAGACTGACGGACCACAGGACGGCACCGATGACGTTGAAGAGGAAGAACGTCCGGTAGTTCATGCGGCCCACGCCGGCGGTGATCGGGATGAAGGTACGGAACACCGGGATGAAGCGGGCCATCACCAGGGCCTTGGGGCCGTGCTTGAGCATGAACTCCTGTGCGCGCTCGGCGTTTTCCTGCTTGAAGAAGCGGGAGTTGGGCCGTCTGAACAGTGCTGGGCCTACCTTGCGACCGAAGGCGTAGCCGAACTGATCACCCAGGATGGCCGCCGCGGCGATGGCCAGCATGACCACCCATAGGGGCTGGTGCAGGATCTGGTCGTTGGCGACGAGCAGGCCTGCGGTGAACAGCAGTGAGTCGCCGGGCAGGAAGAAGCAGACGATCAGGCCCGATTCCGCGAAGACGGTGGCCATGATGCCCAGCAGGCCGAAGGTGGAGATGAGCTGTTCCGCGTCGAGCAAGGGTGATGAGGCGAGATTCTGCACAGGTGCCCCCCTGGACGTTGGTGAGAGTGAGCGGACATGCCGTCTGCCGGCCCCGTGGCGGGGCCGGCAGACGGTCGGGGTCGGTCAGTTGGCGGCCCAGCTGGGCCGCTCGTCGATGCGTACGACAGCGCAGGTGATGGACACCCCGCCGCCGTGGGCGACGATCAGGACGTGGTCGCCGGGACCGACCTGCCCGGTCTCCACCAGGTGCGTCAGGCCCACGACCTGGTCGTTGACCGTCATGTGGCCCAGATTGCGGCCGAAGTCGAGCAGGCCCTGTTCGGGGGAGAGGCCCATCGGGTCGAGGATGACCTTCAGGTAGCTCTCCTGGCCGGTGAAGACGTGGCAGACACGGGTGATGTCCCCCGACTCCAGACCGGCTTCGGCCATGGTTCGCAGAGCTATCTCTGTGCGCAGCTCGCCCTGACGGCGTACGACCTCTGCGACGGTCTCCTCCAGCCCGCCGCCGGCAGCCAGACGCTCCTTGAAGTCCATGCTGCGCCCCACTGTCAGTGACGGTGGAAAGAGCGGCTCGCTACCGCGGTACTGCTCCTCAACCTCGGCGGTGGAGCCGGTGTTGATGGACAGCAGACTCGCGAAACCCTCGGACTTCGACAGCAGGACCGCGCTGCCCCCGTCACCGAGGACACCGTTCTGGATGCCGAAGGCCCACCGGTTGAAGTTGGGCGTACCGACGTTGTCGGCACCGGTGATCAGCGCGGCATCGCGCTCGGGCACAGCCTGGAGGTAGCAGGCGGCCAGTTCCAGAGACCCGATCAGGCCGCTGCAAGCCTGCCAGACACGGAAGGAGGGCACGTCACGGTCGGACAGATGCCGCAGGATGTAGTGCTGCGGCGACCACCCCTCCGGCCCCTGCTCGTGACCGCAGGCATGGATATGCAGGTCGATGTCGTGCGGGTGCAGCTCGGAACGTTCCATCGCCTGCCGGGCGGCGGCTATCGCCATGTCCGGAGCAGGCATGTCGCCGGCGACAGCGGCACCGGTCCAGCCGTAGAACTCGTACTCGTCGGCGTCGTACAGGCCCAGAGCGACGGCCTTACGGGCATCGACGATCTCTGGGATGTACGCGCCCAGGCCGGCGATGCGAATGTCGGTGGTCTTCATGAGTCGGTCCTCGTCACTCGCTCGGTCAGGCCGAGTTGTCTGCGGAGTTGAGTTCGGTGGCCAGGGCCTGGGCGACGGTGGTGACGGTGCCGTCCTTGAGGAGTTGCACCATGGGGAGTTTGATCTGGTAGCGGCGTTCGATGCGGTTGCGCAGTTCGACGGCCATGAGGGAGTCCATGCCGAGGCGGTTGAGGGGTCGGCTGACGTTGACGCGTTCGGCGCGCAGCCCCATGACCACGGCTACTTCCTGCTTGAGGAAGTCGAGCAACTCGCTGCTGGGCGTGGCGTGTCCGGGGGCAGGAGTCTGCGGCGTGGGCTGAGCAGTAGCCGCGGGCTCCGGGACAGACGTGGCAACGACCGGTGCCGGAGCCGGTGTAGCAGCCTTCTGCGCTGGCGCGTCGTCGGCCGTGGTGGGCGCCGTGGCAGTGTCCGCTGTGCTCTTGGGCGCGGCGTCGGTGGAGTTGAGTTCGGTGGCCAGGGCTTGGGCGACGGTGGTGACGGTGCCGTCCTTGAGGAGTTGCACCATGGGGAGTTTGATCTGGTAGCGGCGTTCGATGCGGTTGCGCAGTTCGACGGCCATGAGGGAGTCCATGCCGAGGCGGTTGAGGGGTCGGCTGACGTTGACGCGTTCGGCGCGCAGCCCCATGACCACGGCTACTTCCTGCTTGAGGAAGTCGAGCAACTCGCTGCTGGGCACGGCCTGGCCGGAAGCCGGAGCCTGCGGCACAGGCAGGGCAGCAGCCGCGGGCTCCGGGACGGCCACAGGGACGACCGGTACCGGTGCCGGCGCGACCGGGTGTTGCGCAGCGGGCTCGGCAGCCCGGGACGGCGTGACAGGCTCGACAACCCGCTCCTCACGGGCGGGGGCCTGCTGCCTGGCTCGGTTGCCGCCGGTCAGATGCTGCAGCAGCGGAGCCGTCGCGGCACTCGGGTAGGCACGGGCCCACGCGGGCCAGTCGGCCGGCAGCACCGCGGTCTGCACCCGGCCCTCGGCCAGGATCCTGCCCAGCAGCGCCAGTCCGTCGGCCGGGCTGAAGGAAGCCATGCCCTGCGGCAGCAGAGTGCGCTCGTCCTCCTCTTCCTTGCGGGCCACCATGCCGACGCTGTCCCAGAAGCCCCAGTTGACGACCGTGGCGGGCAGTCCCTGGGCATGCCGGTGGTGGGCCAGCCCGTCGAGGAAGGCGTTGCCGGCCGCGTATCCGCCCAGCATGGGAGAGCTGAGCAGGGCCGAGCCGGAGGAGAACAGTACGAACGCGTCCACCGACTCCTCGCTCAGCATCCGGTGCAGGTTCCACGCCCCGGACACCTTGGCCGCCAGGACGCGGTCCATCTCGGAGCCGCTCATGTCGCTCAGCGGGGTGTAGTCGATGACCCCGGCCGCGTGGAAGACACCGCGTACGGGCGGCAGTCCGGTGCGGCGCCGGGCTTCGAGCATCGTCTTCATGGCCTGGGCGTCGGCGACGTCCACCGCCTCGTACGTCACGTGCACGCCGCGCTCGCGCAGCTGCCTGATCACGGCGACAGCTGCGGCCTGCGGATGGTTCGCGTCCAGTTCCGCATCCCACTGCGGCAGCGCGCTGCGGCCGGTGAGCAGCAGGTGCCGGGCTCCCTGGTCCGCCAGCCACAGTGCGAGCTGTCCGCCGATGCCGCCCGCGCCCCCGGTGAGCAGGTAGGTGCCGTCGGCATGCACGGTCACGGCCCGGCCGCGCGGGCCGTTTGCTGCTGCGGCAGGCGCCTGGCCGAACGACAGCACGATCTTGCCGGTGTGCCGGGCCTGGGCCATGAGGCGGAAGGCGTCGGCTGCCTGCTCGACGGGGTACACCGTGTGCGGCAGGGCTTGCAGGTCGCCCTTGTCGACGAGGGCGGCGGCGTCCCGCAGTACTCGACCGGCGCGCTCGGGAGCGTGCTGGATCATGTGCACGACGTCGATGGCGTGGAAGGACAGGTTGCGGGCGAAGGCCCCCAGCGGCAGCGCGTTGTTGTCGAGGATGTCGCGCTTGCTGAGCTCCAGGTAGTGCCCGTACGGGGCCATCAGTGACAGGTTCGCTTCGATCGCCTCACCTGCCAGGGTGTTGCAGATGACGTCGAAGCCCTCTTCCCCTGCGGCCGGCTTGAAGGCTTCGGCGAAGGCGAGGCTGCGGGAGTCGGAGACCTGCTCCACACCGAGTTTGGTCAGCAGTTCACGCTTGGCGTCACTGCCGGCGGTGGCGAAGACGCGGGCTCCCTTCCAGCGGGCCACGTTGAGCGCGGCTCGCCCGGTGCCGCCGGTGGCGGTGTGGATGAGGATCTTCTGGCCGCGCTCCAGGCGGGCCATGTCGTGCAGCGCGTGGTAGGCGGTGAGGTAGGCGGCCGGCAGCGTCGCGGCCTCGGCCGCGGTGAGCCGGGACGGCTTCGGGGCAGTGAGGCAGGCGCGCGTGACGACTTCGGAGGCCAGGGACCCTTCGGCGAAAGCGATCACCTCATCGCCCGCCACGACGTCGGTGACGGCGTGGCCGGTTTCGATGACCGTGCCGGCGCACTCCCAGCCCATTACAGGCGGCTTGTCGTCCTGTCCGGGGTACATGCCAAGGCTCAGCAGCACGTCGCGGTAGTTGACGCCGGCATGGCTGACCTGGATACGGACCTCGTCCGCGGCGAGGGCACGCGAGGGCGTGTCGAGCAGCTGCAGGTCGTCGATGACACCGGGAGCGGGCAGCGACAGCGCCTGCGGCGTGCGGGCTGCGGTGTCCGCCGGGCGCAGCCGGGCGGCAAGACGGCGGCCGTCGCGCAGCGCGATCTGGTCCTCCTGGTCCGCGTTCAGCATCAGCTGCGCCAGGGCGGGAACGCTGGCTGCGGACCGGTCGAGGTCTACCAGGCGCGGATGCAGCGCGGGGGCCTCGGCGGCCAGCGTGCGGCCCAGCCCCCACAACATGGCCTGGAGGGGATGGCGCACTTCCTCTGCGCCACCGGTGGCCTGGGACAGCTGGGTGAGCAGCCACAGCGGCGGGTGTCCGAGCGACTCCTTCTCCAGGGCGTGGGTCAGGTGCAGGACACTGTGCGCGGCCAGCAGCTGGGCACGGCGGATCTCGGTGGATGTGGCGTCCAGGCCGGCCTGGGCGTCCAGTGCCCACAGGTGGACGATGCCGCGGCAGGCGCCGTAACGGGCGACGTCGACCAGGACCTCGCGGTAGTGCCCCTCGTCCGCCGGATCGATGCGGTAGCGGTCGCCGCCTCCGGCCAGGTGACCCGCGCCGGCGGTGACGGCCACCACGCGCTGCCCACGGCCCGTCAGTTCCCGCACCAGGGCCCGCCCGGTGGATCCGCTGTCGGTCAGCACCAACCAGAACCCCTCCGGGGTGGTGGAGGCAGTGTTGGGGACGGGCAGAGGCGCCTGGTCCCAGGTGAGCGTGTGCAGCCAGGTGTTGCGCGCACTGTCGTGCGGGGAGGCCGGGGAGGCGGGGGTAAGCGGTGCTGTCACGGAATCCTCGGAGCGGGGGTGGAGCAGGGCGGGGGCGTGGCCGGCCAGGTACTGCAGCCGCAGGCCGCGCATCTGGGCGATGAGGCGGCCGTCGTCGGCGCGGATGTCGATGTCGGCGACGAAGGAGTCCTCGCGCGCGGACGGCAGGAGCCTGGCGTGGCTGAACAATGAGGCGGGCGGTTGCTGGTAGAAGCGGACCTCGTCGATGCCGCCAAGGACGAAGACGCCTTCCTCACCGGGCACGGTCAGGGGGCGGGCGGCGGCCATGGAGTGGCCGCTGGCGTCCAGGAGCGCCGGGTGGAAGTGGTGGCGGGCCAGGCCGTCCACGAGCGGGGCGGGGCAGGTCAGCTGGGCGAGGACTTCGCCGTCTGCGCGCCACAGTTCGGTGATGCCTTGGAAGGTGCCGTTCCACTGGTTGCCGCGTTCGGCATTCCAGGGGTAGAAGTCGTCGGCGCTCTGGTGCTGCGGCAGGCGGGTACGGATCGACTGGAGCGCTTCGCTGGGCTGGGGCGCGTTGCCGGGCAGCGCGCGAGCGGTGGCCTCGGTGTTCAAAGTCCAGTCGTCGGCGTCCGCGTCCTGGCTGTCGATGCGGCAGTGCAGCGAGCCGTCAGGGCGGGGGGAGAGGGTGACCCGGACCTCGGGTGCGGGTCCTTCCTCGTCCAGGAAGAGGGCGCGGTGGTAGTGCACCTCACTCAACGACAGCGCGCCCGCGCCCAGTTGGGTGCGCGCGGCGGCGCTGATCAGTTCCAGGTGGGCGGTGCCCGGCAGGATGATCGTGTCCTGGATGCAGTGGTCGCGCAGGTAGGCGTTGTCGGTGAGCCGCAGAGGGCCCTGCCAGACGCGTGTGGTTCCCTCGGCCGGGACCGGCCGGCCCAGCAGCGGATGCGCGGGCTGCTCGGCGGATTCCGGTTCGGCAGGTGCCGTGGCGGCAGGTGCCGCGGGGGCGGGGGTCTGGCTTATCCAGTGGCGGGTGCGCTGCCACGGGTAGGTGGGCAGCGGGACGTAGTGGCCGCCGGCGGTCAGCTTGCCGAGGTCGAGGTCGGCGCCGGCCGTGTGCAGGGCGGCGGCGAAGGTCAGCAGTGCGGTGCGCTCGTCGGAGTGGCGGCGCAGGCTGCCCACCGCCGTGGTGTCCGTACCGGTGGCCACGCGGCTGGTCTCGCGGATGCCGGCCACGAGCAGCGGGTGAGGGCTGACCTCGACGAACACCGTGTCGCCCAGGTCGAGTTGGCCGCGGACCGCGCCGACGAAGTCGACCGGCTGGCGGATGTTGCGTACCCAGTAGTCGGCGTCCATGCCAGAGCCGTCGACCACTTCGTTGAGGAGGGTGGAGTGCAGGGGGATGCGGCCCGCACGCGGGGTGAGGTGGGACAACTCGGCGAGCAGGTCCTCGCGCAGGGCGTCCATCTGAGGGCAGTGCGAGGCGAAGTCGACGTTGACACGCTTGTTGTCGATACCGCGGGCGTCGAGGTCGGCCAACACCTGCATGAGGGCGTCGACGTCGCCGGACAGCAGGGTGGAGGTGGGGCTGTTGATGGCGGCGACCGCCACCTTGTCCTCGTGACCGGCCAGTGCGGCGGTGGCTTCGTCCGCGGGCAGACCGACCCAGGCCATCGTGCCGCGACCGGAAAGACGCTTGGCCAGGCGACTGCGGCGGCAGATGACCGCTGCGGCGTCGGGCAGCGACAGCGCGCCGGAGATGTAGGCGGCGGCGGATTCACCCATGCTGTGGCCGATGACCACGTCCGGCTCGATGCCCCAGGAGCGCCACAGTTCGGCCAGAGCGATCTCCATGGCCCACAGGGTGGGCTGGATGACGTCGAGCTGCTTGAGCCGCTCCTCGTCCGCTGAGCGCAGAAGCTCGATGACCGACCAGCCGGTCTCGGCCTTGATGGCTTCGTCGCAGGCCTGCATGGTCTGGTTGAAGACCGGTTCGGTGTCCAGGAGTTCGCGGCCCATGCCCGGCCACTGGGAGCCCTGGCCGGGGAAGACGAACGCGATCCGGGGCGCCGCTTCGGGGTCGGTGTAGTCGCTGGAGGACAGACCGGGCTCGTTGCCGCCTTCGACGAAGCCGCGCAACGCGGCGATGGTCTCGGCATGGTCTTCCATGGGCATCGCGAGCCGGGCGTCATGCGGGGTGCGGCGCAGTGCTGCGGAGTAGCTGATGTCGCGCAGCGTGTGCTGGGCGCCGGGGCCCTCAAGGTGGTCGGCCATGGCGTCGGCCGTGGCGGCAAGGGCTTCGGGGCTGAGGGCCGACAGCACCAGCAGCTCGCTGCGGGAGTCCGGCGCCGGGGCGTCGGCGGTGCGGGTGGCCGGCTCGGGCGCCGCTTCCAGGACGAGGTGGGCGTTGGTGCCGGAGAAGCCGAAGCTGGAGACCCCGGCGATGGCGGGACGGCCCCGCTCGGGCAGCGGTGTCGCCTGGGTAGGAATGGTGAGCGGCAGGTTGTCCCAGTCCACGGCCGGGTTGGGGTTGTTCAGGTGCAGGTTGGGGGGGACCGTCTTGTTCTCCAGGCACAGCACGGCCTTGATGAGGCCGGCGATTCCGGCCGCCGCTTCGGCGTGACCGATGTTCGTCTTCACCGAGCCGACCAGGCAGCGCTGGTCGGGAGTGCGCGGGCCGACGATGTCGCCCAGGGCCTGCAGTTCGACCGGGTCGCCGACACTGGTGCCGGTGCCGTGGGCCTCGATGTAGTCGATGTCGGCCGGGTCGACACCCGCGTTGGCGTAGGCACGGCGCAGTACGCCGAGCTGGCCCTCGACGGCGGGAGTCACGAGGTAGCCGCTGCTCTGGCCGTCGTTGCCGACGGCGGAACCGCGGATGACGGCCCGGATACGGTCGCCGTCGGCCAGAGCCGCGGACAGAGGCTTGAGGATGACGGCGCCGATGCCGTCGCTGCGTACGAAGCCGTCGCCGGAGGCGTCGGCGAACTTGCAGCGGCCGTCGGAGGCGAGCATGCCGGCTCCGGAGTAGACGACCCCCTCCTCCGGAAGCAGTACGAGGTTGACGCCGCCGGCGATCGCCAGGGGGCACTCGCCGAGCCGGATCGCCTGTACGGCGTTGTGGACCGCGACGAGCGCGGAGGAGCAGGCGGTGTCGACGGTGAAACTGGGCCCGCGCAGGTCGAAGGCGTACGAGAGGCGGCCTGAGGTGATGGCGCGTGAGGCGGCGCCGGTCATCGCGTACAGGTCGAGCTGATCACGGTTGTCGTACTGCAGATGCCAGTAGTCGCCACCGAGTTGACCGATGAACACGCCCGTGTCGGAGCCCGCGATGCTCGGCAGGGGCTGGCCCGCGTCCTCCAGGGCTTCGTAGGCGACTTCCAGCAGCAACCGCTGCTGGGGGTCCATACGGTCGGCCTCGCGGGGGGAGACGCCGAAGAACTCCGCGTCGAAGGCGTCGATGTCGCGCAGCAGCCCGCCCCACCGGCTCACCGTGCGGCCGGGGGTGCGGGGCGTGGGGTCGTAGACGGCGTCGATGTCGTAGCGCTCGGACGGGATGTCCGTGATGGCGTCACGTCCCTGGAGCAGCATGTCCCAGAGCTGTTCAGGGCTGGTGGCATCGGCGAATCGTCCGGCCAGGCCGATGATGGCGATCGGTTCACTGGCGGTCTCAGCCGCGCGGGTGGAGTCGTGAGGCATGGATGTCCTTCCGGGCATGGCGAAGCCGTTCACTGGTGAAGCAGCACGGAAGGAACTGCGGTACAGGCGCGGCGAACCGGCAAAGAGGAACCGGCCCGGTGGCGGGCGCACATACCGAGGACAAAGCGGGAGTGGCGGGAAAGCGTCGGCTCCGCTGGCTGAGCGGCCGCGTGCGGGGCGAGCGCACTGACCGTTCACGGGCCGGGCGCGGCTATCGGCACAGCCGCTGCTTCCCGATGTCGAGGTGGCACTGGGCGCTTGGCCCCGTACCGCTATCCCCGCTGATTCGACATGTATCGAGATTGGCCCGACGCAAGAGTCAAACGCAACGCGGCGCGGAGTGAGGCTCGTCACAACCCGTCAAGCCCGGACGTGAGGTTGACATTCATCAAATCAGAAGCGAGGCTGGAGCTTTGATTCGTTGTTTATCTATATAGGCGGTTGTGATGCGTTCGCTCCCGCGTCGCCGTCTGAACCGCCGCGACAGGAGCCGACTTTGACGAGTGAATCCGCCGGTGCCGAGCAGACCCGTTCCTGCTGTGCCGCGATCGACGCACTACGGCAGCGGGCAGAGCAGCGAACCGAGCAGCACGCACAAGCGGACCGCGGTGAGGGCCTCGTGACGCCCTCGACCGCTCCCACGCAAGACGCCTGACTCCCGCCTCGCCCCTCGTGAAAGGACACCGCACCGTGGTTGACCTCACCCCCGACCGTCTGCCCGTCGCCGTGATCGGAGCTGGCCCCGTCGGCCTTGCCGCCGCAGCGCATCTGGCCGAACGCAACCTCCCCTTCGTCGTCGTGGAAGCCGGCGACGCCGCGGCATCGGCCGTACAGGCCTGGTCCCACGTTCAGCTCTTCAGCCCCTGGGAGTTCAACACCGACCCTGCCGCCCGCCGTCTGCTCGCAGCTGCCGGGTGGGAGGAGCCCGACGCCTCCGCCCTGCCCACCGGCGGCGACCTCGTCAAGCAGTACCTCCAGCCGCTGGCCGAACTGCCCGCCCTGGCCCCCCACATCCGTTACGGCACTGCCGTCACCGCCATCAGTCGCCTGGGCATCGACCGTCTGCGCACCGCCGGCCGGGAAGAAGCCCCCTTCGTCCTTCGTCTGGCCGACGGGGACGAAGTGCTCGCCCGCGCCGTCATCGACGCCTCCGGCACCTGGAACCAGCCCAATCACCTCGGCGCCAACGGCCTGCCCGCCCACGGCGAGCAGGACGCCGCCGCCTGGATCAACCACGGCCTGCCCGACGTCTTCGGGGCCGACCGCGACCAGCACGCCGGCCGCCACACCGTCGTCGTCGGCGCCGGACACTCAGCGGCCAACACCCTGCTCTCCCTGGCCGAACTGGCCGACACCGCACCGGGCACCACCATCACCTGGGCCATCCGCGGAGCCGACCCGGCCGGCTCCTTCGGCGGCGGCAGCGACGACGAACTGCCCGCCCGCGGGGCCATCGGCTCCGGCCTGAAGATGCTCGTGGACACCGGCCGTGTCGCCCTCGCCCCCAACTTCCGCACCCACACCGTCCGCACTCTGGGCGGCGACCCCGGGCGCGACCAGGTCGAACTCATCTCCCGGGGCCCGGACGGCACCGAGCAGACCCTCACCGCCGACCGGGTCGTCGCGGCCACCGGCTTCAGGCCCGACTACCGCATCGCCGACGAGCTGCGCCTGGAGCTGGACCCGATCATGTCCGCGTCCCGTGCGCTGGCGCCGCTGATCGACCCCAACCAGCACTCCTGCGGCACCGTCACCCCGCACGGCTACCGCGAACTGGCCCACCCCGAGCCGGGCTACTTCGCCGTCGGCATGAAGAGCTACGGGCGCGCTCCGACGTTCCTCATGCTCACCGGCTACGAGCAGGTCCGCTCCATCGCCGCCGCCCTCGCCGGTGACATGGAGGCCGCCCAGTCGGTCGAACTGCAGCTGCCCGAGACCGGGGTGTGCTCGGTGACCGCCGGGGGTGAGGCGATCGCACTGCGCCTGGGTCTGAGCAAGGAGCAGCACGAGCAGCTCCTGCACGTCACCGCCAAGCACCTGGGCACCTCGGCCACCGCCTCGGACGCCGTGCTGTCCGCCGCCACGGAACTCGGCATCGACCACACAGCCGCCCTGCAGCTGGCCGCCTACGCCGCCGACATGTTCGACGCGCCCGGCGCCTCCGGCTGCTGAACGACGCCGCCGCGGTCGCCTCCCCGCACCGGGGGAGACGGCCGCAGCGGCGCTTTGGCGTCAGGAGGTGCGGTGCACCTTGTGCTGCGCCGCCTGCGCGCGTGGCCGCACCACCAGGAGATCGATGTTCACGTGCGACGGCCGCGAGACCGCCCAGGTCACCACGTCGGCGACATCCTCGGCGACCAGCGGCTCGGCGACCCCGTCATAGACGGCATCGGCCTTGTCCAGGTCCCCGCGGTAGCGGTTGAGGGAGAACTCCTCGGTGTGCACCATGCCCGGGGCGACCTCGACGACCCGCAGAGGCTCCCCGCAGACCTCAAGGCGCAGGGTCTCGGCCAGTACGTGCGCCCCGTGCTTCGCGGCGCTGTAACCGCCGCCGCCCTCATAACAGGTGAACGAGGCGGTTGAGGAGATGACGACCACGACCCCGTCTCCAGAGGCTTTAAGGCTCGGCAGCAGCGCCTGGGTCATGTGCAGCGCCCCGACGACGTTCACCTCGAACATGGACTGCCAGTCGCCGGGATCGGCGTGCTCGATGTGTTCCGTCCCATAGGCGCCGCCGGCGTTGTTGACCAGTACGTCGCATGTCGGCACCTGCTTGGCGAAGGCGCGGACCGCCTCCTTGTCGGTGACGTCCAGCGGGAAAACTCGGGCCGTTCCGCCCTCGTCCCCGATCTCCTTGGCGACGGCCTCCAGCCGGTCGGAGCGGCGTGCGGTGAGGACGACCTCGAAGCCGTCGCGAGCCAGTGCCCGCGCGGTCGCAGCCCCGATTCCGCTGCTGGCTCCCGTGACGACGGCCGTCCTCGCGGACCGTCCTGCGTCGGCGGTGCGCACGTCTGTCATGCTTCCCCCAGCTTAATGATTAGATAGGCATCGAATTAAGCGATCTTGGCAGGAGGCGGAACCGGTGTCAACATAGATGCATGTCGAAACTAGCGCAGTTGGCGGCCGCCCCCGTCGCCCCGCCCTGCTGCCCGTCCCTCACGGACCGGGAGCTGACCGATGAGGAAGCCGAACTCACGGCCGCCATGTTCAAGGCGCTGGGGGACCCGGTGCGGCTACGCCTGTTCTCCAAGGTCGCCTCTCATCCTGACGGTGAGGCCTGTGTGTGCGACATCGCCGATGTCGGCGTTTCCCAGCCCACGGTCAGCCACCACCTGAAGAAGCTCCGCGAAGCGGGCCTGCTGCTGTCCGAACGGCGCGGAACCTGGGTCTACTACCGGCTCGCTCCCGCGGTCCTCGCCGCGCTGTCCGGATTCCTCACCACCGGCGACTGAACCGCGCTCTGACGCGCTCGCCGAGCCCTGGCGTGAGGGGCTGAGCCCCGACATGCCATGTGTGTCTGAGTCATGCCCTGCCACCGGCGCTGAGTCCTGTCGCGTCCTGCAGAGCGAGCTCGGTATGTGACGCCAGGAATGAACTGGCGATCCGCCGCTGTCCTGTGAAATTTCCCCTGGTCTCGTCTCCGGCTCCGCCGCCCGAGCGACCTTTTTCGTGCCCGCGCCCGCGGCCGTGCCGCCGTGCGCCGCGCATCTTGCGTGTGACGCCCGCCCTCACCCTCCCGCGGTGAAGATCGTTTGCCTTGAGTTCCGGGAAGTGGTTGACAGCCGCCGCGGATCGACGCCAAGCTGATTCTTAATTCGGCAACAGTCGATATAGCGAAGTCGCGGCAGCCCGTTGTGGCGTGGCGACGACCGTGGTGTTCCCTGACGCACCGACGCGCAGGGGACCTCCACGTCCTCGATCAGCGACGCGCCGCCCCTCGGCCGCGCCCTCCATCCCTGTCAGTTCGCCTGTTCAAAGCGCCCTGCGTGAGAGGACTCGCACATGACCAGCACCATCCTCAGCACTGCTCAGGACCGCCCCGACAACATCCTGCGGAGCGACGACGGCCGTCCCTCCGAGCCCAACATCTTCCTGTCGGGCGGAAAGGACATCCCCGAGGACCTGCGGGTCCATCAGGTCGCGGACTTCACGGACCGGGTGAAGCTCAGCGTTCAGAACCGTTACGAGCACTTCGAGGCAACCGCCGAGGTACGGGACGTCGACGGACGTTCCCTGCGGGTCTACGGATGGATCTACCGGACCTACATGGCTGAGTAGGACTTATCCCATGTCACAGGCATGGAGAACCAGCGGCAGCGGTCACCACTGTCGGCCCGTGCCGTCACCTCCTCCACCACCAACGCCCACGAAAGGCCCTCTGACCATGGCGCGCGAGTCGGAGTCCGGACTGCCCATCGAACCGGTCTACGGGCCCGCAGCACAGGGGGACTGGGACCCGGCCGAGAAGCTGGGCCAACCGGGCGCGTACCCCTTCACGCGTGGTGTCTACCCGTCCATGTACACCGGCCGGCCGTGGACGATGCGCCAGTACGCCGGCTTCGGTACGGCGACGGAGTCCAATGCCCGCTACAAGCAGCTGATCGCCAACGGCACGACGGGCCTGTCGGTCGCCTTCGACCTGCCCACCCAGATGGGCCACGACTCGGACGCGCCGATCGCGAGCGGCGAAGTGGGCAAGGTCGGCGTGGCGATCGATTCCATCGACGACATGCGGGTGCTGTTCGACGGGATCCCGCTGGACAGGGTGTCGACGTCGATGACGATCAACGCGCCCGCTGCGCTCCTCCTGGTGCTCTACCAACTGGTCGCCGAAGAGCAGGGGATCAGCGCCGACCGGCTCACGGGAACCATCCAGAACGACGTGCTGAAGGAGTACATCGCACGCGGGACGTACATTTTCCCGCCGACGCCCTCCCTACGTCTGACCGCGGACATCTTCAAGTACTGCCGTGCCGAGATGCCCAGGTGGAACACGATCTCGATCTCCGGCTACCACATGGCGGAGGCCGGTGCCTCGCCCGCCCAGGAGATCGCCTTCACCCTGGCGGACGGCATCGAGTACGTACGCACGGCGGTAGCCGCCGGCATGGATGTCGACGACTTCGCGCCCCGCCTGTCCTTCTTCTTCGTGGCCCGCACGACGATCCTGGAGGAGGTCGCCAAGTTCCGTGCCGCCCGCCGGATCTGGGCGCGGGTGATGCGCGAGGAGTTCGGTGCGAAGAACCCCAAGTCGCTGATGCTGCGCTTCCACACGCAGACAGCCGGTGTACAGCTGACGGCCCAGCAGCCCGAGATCAACCTCGTCCGCGTCGCGGTGCAGGGCCTGGCCGCGGTCTTGGGAGGCACCCAGTCGCTGCACACCAACTCCTTCGACGAGGCCCTCGCGCTGCCGACCGACAAGTCCGCGCGCCTGGCCCTGCGTACCCAGCAGGTCCTCGCCTACGAGACGGACGTGACGGCGACCGTCGACCCCTTCGCCGGCTCCTATGTCGTCGAGCGGATGACCGACGACGTGGAGGTGGCCGTACTGGAACTGATGCAGAAGGTCGAGGACCTCGGCGGCGCGGTCAACGCCATCGAGCACGGCTTCCAGAAGAACGAGATCGAAATCAACGCCTACCGCATTGCTCAGGAGACCGACTCCGGCGAACGGGTGGTCGTCGGCGTCAACCGCTTCCAGCTCGACGAGGAGGAGCCGTACGAGCCTCTCCGCGTCGACCCGGCCATCGAAGCCCAGCAGGCTGAACGCCTCGCCACGCTCCGCGCGGAGCGTGACCAGCAACTGGTGGACTCAGCGCTGACGAGCCTGAAGAAGGCCGCCGACGGCGAGGACAACGTGCTCTACCCGATGAAGGAAGCGCTGCGAGCGCGAGCAACGGTCGGTGAGGTGAGCAACGCCTTGCGGGAAGTCTGGGGAACCTACGTCCCGTCCAACCTCTAGAGCTGAGCCGACACGCACTTTGAACGAGGAGCCGTCATGCCGTCTTCACCCCTGCGCGTCATCGTGGCCAAGCCCGGCCTCGACGGCCACGACCGTGGCGCGAAGGTCGTCGCACGAGCACTGCGAGACGCCGGAGTGGAAGTCATCTACACGGGGCTGCATCAGACCCCCGCGCAGATCGTAGCGACCGCTGTCCAGGAGGACGTCGACGGCATCGGACTGTCTGTCCTGTCCGGGGCCCATATGACCACCTTCGCGGAAGTCGTGAGGCTGCTCCGGCATGAGGACGCTGAAGACATCGTCGTCTTCGGAGGCGGCATCATCCCCGCGGACGACGTCGAAAACCTCCTCAAAGAGGGAGTCGCCGCACTGTTCACGCCAGGGACTTCGATGGCGACGGTCGTGGACTGGGTGACGACGCACGTGGGAGCGAGCAAGGACTCTCTCGATCCCGTGCCTTCGTAGCATCCCCTGAACGACAAGAACCTCGTACGTGTGGTGTCCGGAGCCCACCGCCCGAGTGCCGACCGTTGCTGCGACGCCGACCTGTCACGGTCGCCGGTCACGGATAATGAGACGGGAAGCACTGAGCGTTGAGGGAGGCCGGTATGCGGGTCGGTGGTTGGGGTGCGGACATCGGGACGCGACGCTGCCGGGCGCTGCGGACAGACGCCGTGCGCAACCGGACCAGGATCCTCGCCGCAGCCCAGGAAGTGCTTGTCGAGCAGGGCTGGGAAGCGCCGTTGGACGAGATAGCACGTCGCGCTGGGGTGGGTAACGCCACTCTCTACCGACACTTTCCGGTTCGGGATGCGCTGCTGGCGGAAGCGATCGAGCGAATCGTGGTGAACGTCGCTGATGCGGCGGAAGAGGTCGCTGCGAAGGACGACGATCCCTGCGTCGCGTTGCGCCATTTCTTGGAGACCGCAGCTCACGAGCGGCTGGCTGCCCTGTGCTGCCTGTCAGAAGAAAAAGCTGGCGTGCGTCCGGAACTGGCACGGCAGAAGGGCCGGATGATGCAAGCCGCTCAGACGTTGCTGAACCGTGCGCAACAGACGCAACAGGTGCGCGCAGACATGTCGTTGGAGGAGATCATCATGGCCGTCGCTCAGCTTGGCCGCCCGCTGCCGGGCACCAGCTGGTCCGCCACTGACCAGTTCGGCCCACGCATCCTGCGCTTGTATCTCGACGGCCTGCTGGCTTCGGCTCCCGCCTGAAGGACACCGCCAGGCCGCTGCAACTCGGGCATCACCGGGCCGGCGATAATGCCGACGGCACGGCGAACCGACACGATGTAGTTCCCAGTCGTGGGCGCACCACTCCGGGGCGCGCTGCACAACTTTCCTACGCGGCTGCCACCCTCGCTCACCCCTCCGCCGCTATGGCGCACCGCACGTGAGGTGAGTTGTACATCACAGCGATGGCCGCTCAGGGTGGCTCGTGCGCGGCACCCGGAGGGGTTTCAGCCCTCTTGTGTGGAAAGCCATTGTGCAGACAGTGCATCATTCTGTCCGGCACACGGCAGTCAGCCGGTTCAGACAGCTTGTTGCCCCGACCAGGGGAGAGCGCTGCATGACTGCGCACCCGGCGGTTTGCGATGGCATTGACCCCATCGGGCGGCAACTAAAAGGCCATCGGGCGCACCGTTGGCGCTGCTCGACGGGCCCGACAACCCGTATCCATGGATCATGTGCTCCCGCAGCCCAGCTGTCGATACACGGAGACAGAGAGCCAGGTCCGGGAAGGCCGTCCTAGGTCTCACTGTTGCTGAAGTCCGCTGGTTCCCAACTGACGTGTTGCCAGGTTCTTATAAGGATGGCACCGCATGTGCGGTACTGTTCTTATAACTTGGAGTCTGTCTAGCCCCGGAGGTTGCATGGCCGTCCTTTCCGTCGCCGCACCCGAGCCCGACGACTATCGCGTGCAGCTGGCTGCCCTCGGCACCAAACTGGAGTACCTGCATCCCGCCCTGCGGGCCGGTGAGGTCGCCCGTCGCTCCGTAACGCCCAACCACCCAGCCAACACGGCGGGCACCCGGGCCTACCAAGAGCACGTCCGTATCGTCCGGGAGATGCACATCCAGAATGAGGGCTGGAAGCGGCTCCTGCATGACCATCTGGAAGTGGTCTGCAGCCCCGACGGGGCCATCGCGATCGGCGCCATGGCGGGGGACGCCGCGACGGGGGACCGCGGGCTTCACCCCCGAAATCAGCGCCGCCGAGGTGCCGCGACGGAACGTGCCGCCGAGGTCAACACTCAGCTGGAGTTCTTCCCCCGGCCGGTGCCCCGTCACGAGATTGCGCTGAGTGAAGAAGAGGCCGATCGGCTGCAGATCTGGTTCCTCGTCTCGTACCGGGTCGAAGACGGCGACAAGCTGCACATCCACAGTGAGCTGTCACTGCCGGGCGAGGTCACCGACGGCTACGTCACAAAATGGAAGCAACGCATACCTCTCCCGGCCCTCGAAATGGACGGAATCGAACCGCTGTACGAAGATGGACCCGGCGAGATCGACATCCCCGTCGACTTCCGCTGATCGTCCGTCCTGGTGCGGCACTGTCTACCTAGTGCCGCACCGAGCACCACGACAAATGAGGCAGTTCCACCATGGTGACTCCATCACGCATCACACTGGCCCGGAAACGCCGGGGACTGACCCTCGCAGAACTTTCCCAGCACGCAGGCGTCTCTCTGCAGAGCCTCTCCAACTACGAGACAGGGCGCACGTCACCCCGGCCCCCCACCGTCCGGAAGATCGCCGCAGCACTCGACTTCCCCGAAGCGTTCTTCAGCGGTGCGGAGGTCAACGAACTTCCCTCGGACGGCATCTCGTGGCGCGCTCGGACCAAGACCCCACCGCGCGTACTGGACTCGGCCCGGGCTGCAGGCACTCTTGCCGCGCAGTTGTATGACTGGATCGCCGAACGCTTCCTCCTGCCAGAGCCCGATCTCCCCTCCCTCGGCAAGCCGGACCCGGAAACCGCCGCAGGCATGGTCCGCACCCGCTGGGACCTGGGCCAGGCGCCGGCACCGAACATGGTGCACCTGCTGGAAGCCCACGGCGTTCGAGTCTTCTCTCTGCCGCCGGACTCGCTGGAGGTCGATGCCTTCGCCGTCTGGAGGAGCGGTGTGCCCTTCGTCTTCCTGAACACACTGAAAACCGTGGAACGCAGCCGGTTCGATGCCGCCCACGAACTGGGCCACCTCGTCATGCACGCCAGCGGCGAGCGCCCCTGCATCGGACCAGAAGCCGAACGCCAGGCAAACGACTTCGCCAGCGCCTTCCTGATGCCCGCCGCCAGCGTCCTCGGCCACATGCCCGCAGGCGCCCGCGTCGATCAGATTTTGAGCGGCAAGCGCATCTGGAAAGTTTCCGCCATGGCCCTGACCTACCGCATGCACGACCTGAACCTCCTCACCAACTGGCAGTACCGCTCCACCTGCGCGGAACTGAGTGCTCGCGGATACCGCACCGACGAGCCGCAGGGGCTGAGGAAGCGGGAGGCATCCCAGATTCTGACCAAGGCCTTTCAGGGCCTGCGTACCAAAGACATCCGCCCGCACAACGTGGCCGACCAACTCGGCATCACGCCAGGAGAGCTGAAGAACATGCTCTTCGGGCTGACGATGACTTCCATTGACGGAGGCCGCGAACACTCCCGCAGTCATAGAATTGACGGCGTCCTGAGCCTCGTCCGCGGATAAGCGAACAAAACCTGCAGGCAGGAGGCACCAGGAGCCCTGGCTCGCGGACGGCGCACACCTCACCGCCGAGGGCGAGCCGGCCTTGGCGCTGCGAACGTGGGGCTTACCCAAGGGAAGCATCGGCGCGCTGTGCGACCCAGAGCAGCCGCTGACCTTCAACGCCCTGTACACGAAAGTGCGGGCGGCCTTCACCTTGCGCGGACTCCGGTAGGACCATCTACTTGCTTACGGGATCGCGGCGGCAACGCTGGTCAGCGAACCGCTGAGTGGGTAGATCCATGAGATGTGCTGAAATTCCCGAAGGGCCGGCGGAGATACGCAAAGCCATCGGTCGATGGCTCAGCGACATGGATCGGCGCTCAGGGGACACGAATCTGTGCTGGCAGGCCCTCGGCGTACAGCGCGTGTGGTTGGCAACGTTGCTTCAAACGATGTGGTGGCGCGAGGCGTCACTGCGGCCCTGGGTGGCTGCTCAATTGGCTTTCTGGTACTCCTCGCGAACCGATGCCGGCACGCGTCCGCGGTCGCTGATCTCGTAGCCGTTGTTCTTTGCCCACAGCCTGATTGCCGACGAGTCGGCCCCACGTGCCGTAGTTTGCTTGCGCTTCCCGTTGACTTTCGTGGCTCCGCGGATCCTGCGGGCTCCCTCAGCGTGGAGGTAGGGGTTGAGGAGTTCGAGGAGCCTTTCGTAGTTTTCGTCAGTAAGGTCGATCTCGACTCCCGCTCCATCGATAAGAATGCTGTGCGGGGCGATATCGATTGCTTCTTCGCCGGTCACATCGTCCACATATGTCGTAACTACTTTCGAGGCCATGAGGACGACTATAATCGTGCTCCACCTGTGGCTTCTCCTTGCCTCGGCGGTGCTCACGCAGCGCGGGGCGACCACGGTCAAGCGCCTGGAGCTGGAGTACGCCGAGCGGCAGCGGGCCGCCGAGCGACGGGCCGAGGAGCACTGCCAGGCGCTGGAGGTGCGGCGCACCTGCTACATCAAGGTGCATCAAGTGATACGTCACTACGAGGCGATGCTCTACAGCCATATGCGCATGCCTTGGGTCGGGGCCCGACCACCGCCGAGCGCCGTGCTGGAAGCGGCCCGCTGCAGCGTGCGGGACGCCTACGCCGAGGCTCTCATAGGCGTCCCGGACGGTGTTGTTCATGTAGGGGGCGGGTCAGGAGGTGGCCCGAGTTGACGGGGCTCAGATTCTCGTTCTCCGGAAGACTGGCGTCCAACCAGTTGCGTTGCTGGGTGGGTGCGAGCAGGGACTCGATCGTGGACGACCAAGCTTGGCGCAAGGCTCGCAGGAAGAGTCCGTGCAGGTCTCCCGACCAACGCCATCATTGTTTCTGCCAGGTGAGGGTGCGGTCATTGTGGGCCGACTCGTATGCGGGGTCGCGTGCCGCGACGTCTGGGAAGACCTCGACCAAGGGCGGGGCGAGCGCTGAGGTGAAGATGGCGAGCCAGTTGTCGGGCAGTCTGACTGTTTGTCCAGACGCGTAGGTCAAAGCCAGTGGGGGTCGGCTCCGCAGGGACAGGGGCCTACCGGCGGCCCAAAAGATCTCGGTCTTGCTTGCGGCTCAGTCGGCTATACCGGCTGGTACGTGACCATCCCTCGTTGATGGGCGCAGCTGTGTGAACCCTCAGGGCGGTCAGAACGATGCGGGAACGATGAGTGCACTTCCAGAACCATGGAGCAGCGAAAGTTACAACCCTGGGGTGGCGTGGTGCGACGAAAGTTACACTCTGAACGTAACAAATGCTGGATCGGCGTGTAATGATTGCTGTATGAGTCAGGCTGACGTGCTGAGGAAGCTAGGGGAGCGAGCCTCCGACCAGTGGGGGCTTGTGACCGCTGCCCAGGCGAAACTGGACGGTATCCAGGGAGTGCACCTCCTGCGGCTGGAGCGTGCGGGCCTGCTCGAAAACGTCGGGCGCGGGGTCTACCGAATCGCAGCCGGTGCACCGCCAGAGCACCTGGAGACCAAGGTGGCCTGGCTGCGTCTGGACCCCGAGACGCCGGCCTGGCAGCGCAGCAGCGCCCAGAAGTGGGCGGGCGTCGTTTCGCATGCATCCGCCTGTGAACTCCACGCACTGGGTGATCTTCCCGCAGACCGGGTGGAGCTCATTGTCCCGGCACGGCGCACCACCCGGGACGAAAGCGTGCTGCTTCACCGCCTGACGCTAGAAGCCGATGACGTCACCATGGTGGAGGGGCTGCCGGTCACCACGGCCGAACGAACCATCACCGATCTGCTGCGCTCGCGTGCAGACGGCGCGCACATCGGCACGGTGATCGCTGACGCCGACCGCAGAGGCCTGATCGACATCGACCGCCTGGCCGACCGAGTGGTTCCCTTCGTCCGTGGCTACGGCCTTCCCGCCGCAGCCACAGGAGAGGAACTGCTGCAGGCCCTGTGCCAGCAGGCAGGCCGCAGCCTGCTCCGCCACGAAACCGAACAGGCCGCCGCAGCAGGCTTCGCTTCCGCCCTGAGCGCACTGGAAGAACTGGCCGACCCGGCCTCGCTGGAGAAGGTCCTACAGAACACGCCCGTGGACGACCGTCAGCCCCTGCCACGTTCTATGGCTGCCGAGCAGACTGCGGTGGAGAAGGTTCTGCAGAGACTCGGGTCGATGCCTCTGGAGAAGATCCTGCAGGATGCGGCTGCCCGCCAGTCCGTACTGCAGGGGCAGACTGCGGTGGAGAAGGTTCTGCAGAGACTCGGGTCGAAGCCCCTGGAGAAGATCCTGCAGGACGCGGCCGCACGGCGCTCTCTTGAGGCTTCGAGCGGTCTGGGCCAGGCCCTCAAAGGCCTGGATGTATGGCGGCCTGTGCTGGAGAAGAGACCAATCCGGCCTCGGGCGCTTGAGAGGGCGGAGCGCGATGAAGAGGAAGCTGACTGACTACCCGGTCCGCGTCCGTAGGGCCGGTACCTTCGAAACGGCCCGGCGAGGAGCACGATGAACGACGGCTATGCCACTCCGGGAGCGCTGGATGCAGCGCTGAAGCACCATGCCAAGAAGCATGCGAAAGACGCCCGGGATGTAGGGGCGCTGCGCCGTGCCTTCTTCTTCCAGCGGCTGGCGGCACGCGTCTTTGTCGCCGACCCCGACGGCTGGATGATCAAGGGCGGGCAGGCGCTGCTGTTGCGCTACTCCACTGACGCACGTCTGAGCAAGGACATTGACATCCTGCGGGTAGACAGCGGGGCGAGCATCGAGGAGGCAGTACAGGCTCTGAAGACCGCGGTAGGTGTGGACCTGGGCGACCATCTCACGTTCGTCCCCACCGGTCTGATCCTGCACGGCGATGAGGAAGGCGGTGCCAACCAGGCTTTCACTGTTCAACTGGGGCCTCGCAAATCCGAATCCATCCGAGTCGACCTGGTAGTCGGGCGTATCCCGACGGCTGTTCCCCAGGTGTGCCGTATCGAGCCGGCCGTACCGATGCCCTGGCCCGACGACTGGCCCGAGGTGCGTCTGTATCCCGTGGTCGATCACCTGGCCGACAAGATCTGCGCCATGTACGAGTGGCACGGCGCCATCCCTTCGAGCCGGTTCCGCGACCTGGCGGACCTGCTGCTGATCAGTCAGCGCGAGGTGATCGACGGTGTACAGGCCCGGCACGCGCTCCACACAGAGGCCACCCTGCGGATCGCCAGGGGCAAGGTCCGTCTTGAGCTGCCGGACTCCTTCAAGAAACCGCACTCGTCCTGGCAGACGGGCTATCCCAGGGCTGCCCGCGACGTGAGCGGCCTCGTGGGGTGCGCGACCTGGGAGACTGCCGAAGCTGCCGCCGCCAACTTCCTCACCCCCCTCCTGGGGAGCGACCCCATTGGCACCTGGGATCCCGAGCACCGCCAATGGCGAGCAGGATGAGCTGTCGCAGATTTTGATGGAGACCGACCTGCCACCCGGCCTGCGCGCCTGGATGCGCTCCGAAGAACCCTGGGCCCCCGGGGAGCCAGTTTCTCCGCAGGACTCGTCGCGCCGTTGGTCAGTGCCGGCTCACGACTGGTCCTCCTCGCCGTTTGGTCGAAGTTCAACCGGCTCGTCCTGCGGCACGAAGATGTGCCGCGTAATTTCGTCGTACTCGCTGGGACGCAGGGTCTGCAGAAGCGGAATCGCGCTCTGAAGGAACTCCGAGAGGTAGAACTGGGCCACGGTGCGCCCGAAAGCCGCGCGCTTCGTCAGATCGCACTTCAGGTGTCGGCTGCCCTGCCCCAGGGTGACGACCGCGGCGTGGACCGAGGAGCGGCGCCCAAGTGCACCTCTGAGATCTTCAAGGATCTCTTCGCGCCCCAGCGTGGCGTGCGGCGGTGCCGAGTACTCAATGTGCCCGCCTGCCGCAGACTCGATCACCAGCTCGCTGATGCTCACGTTTGCTTCCTCGGACCGGTCGAGGAGTTCGGGAAGAGTGACGGAGCCGTCCTCGATCGCCTCCATGAAGTCCATGGACGAGACAGGGCCCGTTGAGAAGAGTGCACGGTATCTGTCCGTGGTAAAGCCCAGGATTCCCGAGTGCGTGAACCAACGCAGGTCGTGGCCGTAGCCACCGGTCAGGGGCATCCCGGACACGCGACAGCTCTTGGCCTTGAACCGGTCCAGATTCGCGTTGACGAGTCGTTGCAGGTTCGCCGAGTCAGGTGGCATCTCCACTTCACACAGTCGTGCCAGTGTGATGCCGGTTCCGATGCGCCGCCAGAAGTCTTCGTCGTCGGTGACTGCGATGTCCAGCAACAGTTTTAGACCGGCAGCGTCCAGGTCGGCTGCTACGTCCGTGGCGCCGGGAAAACTTGCCGGGGAGGCCCCGGAGCCGAGCCAAACGGCGTGCAGCAGCCGGGTGAACTGGTCGGCGTGCACGGGATCCAAGAGGGACTCAGCCATCTCGACTGCATCCCGTGTCGGATCGACCTGTGCCTGCTGGGCGCCGGCGAAGCCCAGGCCGACAGCGTCACTCGCGGACCGAGCGCGCGCTTGGTCTACGAGGCCTTTGCCGCCCTGCAGCACAGCTCGTGACAGCAAGTTGAGGACCGGCCGTTCGGCCCTGTCCGAAGAGAAAGCGTGAAGGCTGTCTGGGTCCGCTACCAGGGTCCTGGCGTCGGCTGACTCGCGGCCCAGCTCTTCGATGTACTCGGGAGACTGCAGCGGGGCCAATGGCATAAGAATGGGATTGCGCTCAGAGATGGTTTCGATGTCTTCCCTCAGGTATTGCGCGTTCGTGCTCGTTCTGAGGAATACCAGACGCTGTTCCTGGGTCTGAGCCCATCGCAAGACGAGATCAGGTGCATACGTATGATTGAAGTAGTCCGTGGACTCGATCTGTACCGAACTGTCCGATGACCGGATGTTCGAAATGACAGCGTTCTTGATGGACTGCACGTTCCGGCCCGGGTCCTCTCCCACGAGATTAGAGATGGCGACGCTGTACTCGCTCATCAGATCTCTCCCTTCTCGGCTTGGTGGGCGAGGATGAGTCCCCGGTGCTGGGGCGTAATGACTAGCCTCTCCTGCTTGCTATTGAGGACAATCAACCAAAGGCGGGTCGCCACGTCGTTGACGACATCTTGGTCAATCTTGCTCTTCGCCTCTTCCTCGTCTTCTGTGTCGAAGACTCTCGTCAGGTTGCGTGGCCTGCAGAGGCCTTCGGTCACCGCCTCGGCAGTGCACAGGTCCTTCCACTTCCCGATTCGGAAGGGGGCCCAGGTGATCCACATAAAGTGGTCCGCCAGCCGGTGGTGGTCACGGCGGGTCAGATAGCACTTTGCGACCCAGTCGTCGTAGTGAGTTCCCTGATCGTTGGCATCCGCGTAGTTCTTGCACTCCGCCACGAAGAAGTGCCCTTCGAACTCTGCACCGCTGAGAATTCCGCCCACGTCGAAGGAGTATGGCTGCTGCTCGCCGTGCGGCCAATTGAACTCAAGACGGGAGGCTAGAACCTCGTCCTCGTTGGTCCAGGAACTGCGCACCCGCGTAGTAGCGTCGAGCCAGCGCTTCGCCCGTCTCGCGCCGTCCGCTCCCTTTTGATGCATTGCTTCCCCCGGCATGCCGTGATGGTAGCGGACGAAGCTGGACACCTGTATTCAAATGATCGATAGTGTGCCGAATGTCCCTGCTGCCGTTCAGGAGCAGACAGATCTTGTCGTGGTGCCATACCTCCACACCTCTGATTGAGAGGCCGAGTTTGCGAGCGCGCGCCCACAGTTCTGCCTCGCCACGGTGCATGCCACCACTTCCCGGTTTCAACGAGAGGATGACGTTGCTGGTGACGAGCAGGTACTGGGGCATACGCCCCTTCCGGACACGGTTTGAACCGGGAGTTGCCCACGCCACCAGCTCGGCCGTCATGCGCCGGATCAACCACCGCGCGTTCTCGGCAGCGGTCTCCGGGCGGCTGCGGAACTTGGCCTGCAGCACGCCGTAACCGGAGCAGGGGGCGCCAGGCATCGGGAAGTGACTCAGGTCCTCAAAAGAGGCCTCCCGTCCGCCGTCGGGTCCGCCGCCGAAGACCTGAACGGCTGGCCCGAGCAGGCCAAGAGCTCGCAGAGAACTAGGGTGTTGCTTCCCGTGACGTGGCTCGTCGCTGTGATATGAGCGTCTCCGGCGAGGTCCGCGGCCAACTCGCTGTGAGGTTCCAGGTGTTGTTCCCACACCTTGATGATCGGCAGCGGCGGCTGATGCTGGAGGCCGAGGCCTCCAGCTCGTCACTCCCGCCAGCCGAAACGGTCCCTGCCCGACGGGCACGGGAGACCCAGCTCACCAGCATGGTCTCGTTGATCCCCAGGTCGTAGGCGACCTCGGCGATCGTCTTGCCGGTCTCCGTGACAATGCGTACGGCCCCCTCACGGAACTCCGCATCGAACTTCCGTCGCTTCTCCGCCATGACTCCCAACTTCCCCTGCAGCCACGGCCTTCACGCTACGAGGGGAGGGACACAGCCTCCACCCCGTAGGCCAGCCGGGAAAGCCTGGCCTGCCATGCAGCACAGTTTTCGCGGCAATGCGGTGGTGAGAGCCTGGCAGGTGAATGTGCCCCTGTGATGTGCGGATAGGGCATGCCCGTGGTGGGACGCTGGTGGTGTCCGGCCGCCGCCGCGCGGGAGCAGCGACGGCCGGAGAGCGCGAGGGACCGAGATTCCTCCCGATCGGACCTCGCGCGAGGTGCTCTCCCGGCGGTGCGAGGCAGCGGGAGTTGCCTCGCTGGGCGCGCCCGGAGAGCCAAGGCTGGAGCTGCGCTGTCGGCTGGCGCGGCTCCAGCCGACCTCAAACAGTTCAGGACGGGCTCGGGGGCTGGGACTTGCGGTGGCAGGACCGTGGCCCAATGCAACCTTCCGCCAGCGTAGAAGATGGCCGCAGTGATCGGAAGCCGAAGACGGTTTTGGACGCGGTCAGGAAAACTGCCGTCGTGCGCCGGGCGGCCCAACGAGCTGACACCACGGCCATGCGGTCACGGGGTCCTTACGCGCATCGGCTCAGCCGTGTCCGCACGGTACGAGGCGGCGGCGTGCGGACACGGCTGGCGGTGCTTCGGGTTCAGCTGCGCGGGACCCGCCGTGGGCGTGCATGATGTCGGTCTGCCGCTCCTCGAACAACCGGGGCAGGATCTTGGGATCGCGGTCGGGGTCGCGGTGCCCCTCGATGAAACCGCACGCCCAACGGGTGAAGGGTTTTCTCCGCTCCCAGCGCTGAGAGGCAGCAACGAAATGGGCGGGTGCCGCAGTCACTCGGGATGACCACGGCACCCCCCCTCACACACACGCATCGGGAAGACGCCTGGGAGGCCGTATGCCGACACGCTCAGATCCTGGTTCCCCCTCGCTTCCGCAACAGGCAAGGCCAATCAGGTGATCCGTTCGACGATGTACCTCCAGACGCCGGTCAGCCGACCGATTACCGGAACGCATCGATCGCGGTGCGCACCTCGTGCGCCTGGTCCCACTCCCCGGGGTGGCCGCCGTCGTAGTGTGCAGGCGCCGGGCCATGAGCGCGTCGGCCACCTCCAGCTCGCAGCCGCACCGGTGAGGCACTCGCCGCATGTCCCGGCAGGCGCGGCGTTCCGGTGGGCTGCCTGACCGTTTGAGGTCTCGTGCAACGATGGATGGTGAGCCGAGATCGTGGGCTGGCCGCAATAGCCGTGTACCTAGTCGGACCCCCAGACCCTGGGACGGCGATCTCGCAAGGCTCGGCCGTCCTCGCCGGCGAGGACGGCCGCAGGCAAGAAGGCCCGACAGGGGACGCCCTGCCGGGATCTTGGTTTCCGGCGCGGGCTCGTGCCTCGTTGACTGGCCGCGCTGCAACCATCATTAGCGCCCGCTCCACCGTCACACTGTCGGCTTCCCGCACCGCCCCGGCCTTGACCGGGGCGCGCTGCGCGGAGACTCCCGGCCGACGCGCAGCAGGCAAGCAGGGCACCTCGGTCCCCGAGGCGCGCCCGCCCGCCCCGCCCTTCTTGTCTCCTTTTCTCGGCCGGGCGGGGTGTGGGGGTGTGCAGAGGAGGATGTCGGACTCCATGGTCGGGCGTCGGGCGATATCCGAGGACAGCCGCCCTGTACGACGGGCTCGGCCATGACTGCCAAGACTTCTTCGGGCCTTACGACGTGCGGGAACTCAACGCGTTCGAGGGCGTCGCGCGGTGGGTTGCGAGATCGAGCGCACGCCGCGAGCGCTGGAGATCGTGTGCAGCCCGCTTCAGGGGTCAGCGGTTTGTCTTCGTCACGCTCACTGGTCGGATGGCCAGGACAGTGCCGTACCCAGCTGGCTCCACCGTGGCCGTCGTGCCTCCGCACACGACCAGATCTATGAGCGCAAGAAGGAGTACATACTGCGCGCCAAGATCATCCCGACTGCGCCTGAGGCTGTCTGTAACCCGGTCAGGCGGCCGGCCGTCGTCGACGAGTTCCAGGGCATGCTCCTGGCTCATCTGCCCACCACCGGCAAGCCCGTCATCCTGTCGCACCAATACCGGATGGCGGATTCCCGCTGACCCGCTCTCCCTGCGAGGCCAACGGTCACATTCGTCACCTCAATGTGATCGTGTCGAGCCGATAAGGCTGCCCCTCCCGGAAGGGATCCGGGAGGGGCTAGCGCCATTCGGCGGGGCAGCTGGATGTGGTCGCGGCGCAGGTCGATCTCATTCGTCGACTTCACACCGCGGCAGGATCAGTGGAGCTACCGCGCCCGCGGGTGGCGCTTGGGCGGATCTGCCCGGTGCGGCGGCAGTTCGAGCGCCTGGACGGTGGCCGAGGCGCGGCGCATGCGGATGCAGTCCAGAACCACGAGGGCGACGCAGACGGCCACGGCTTCAGGGACGTCGGGCTGCAGATGCAGCAGGTAGAACATAGCGAGGGCAACGACGACGGTGGCGGGTGTTGGGCGTCGCACTTCGACTCCCAGGTTGCGCCATCGTTGTGATTCCATGGACAGAGTCCTCCCGTATCGCTTAGGGGCGTTGGGTGCAGGACGCGTGCGGGGGTCGCCTGGCAGGGCGGCCCCCGTCCTGCTTGAAGAACGGTAGATGACAGGCGTGTTGCACGCTGCTACGCCCGTGTTACATCTTCACCCGGCCGCTCAGGCACGACGGTAGGCGATAGAAACCGGCCCTGATTTAAGCAGGGCTTCCCGTCAGCCATGCGGCTTGCGACCGTCGGGCCATCCACGCAGATCAATCAGCTAGATTCGCAGGTCGGAGGCTATCTGACCTAAAACGCGCATCTTGGAGAATCGCACAAAATCTATGCGGTGAAAGGGAGTTGTGGCTTGGCTGAAAATCGTCGACAATTTATGCTCTCGGTGCTCTAGCGAACGCAAGGGGTATCGAGATCGGCTCGACGCATACCCGGGGCGTACCGCGCTGCACCCTGGCACGATCAGCTCATGCTCATCACTCCGCGGCCCGGTGCCCACCGAGACAACATCCTGAAGGCCCTTGAGCAGGTTCGCCAGGACGCATCGAACCTGCGAGGCTCAGGCTCTGCCAACTATGAAGGGCTGCTGCGATATCTGGAGTGGGTCACCGTCGCCGCCCGGCTGTTGCAGGATCAAGTCAGCGGTAAGGACGTTGAGCGTCTCGTCCAGACCCGCCGGTACTACGCCCTCCTCGGGGCCTGCGGCACCATGGCCGGCACTAGTCAGCAGCGGCTAGTCAATGGGCTCGTCCAGCAGGAGCTCGACGACCGTGTCGGTGCTCTCGACGCTGCGGTGGAAGCACTTCAGAGCCACATTCGGCGCTGGTCGGGCCCGGGGCGGCTCGCGGTGGCAGATTCGAGTTTCTACTGCAACAGCCCCAAGCCCCTCGCCGACACGGATCTGCACGTGCTCATGGGCTTGCCCACCGACGAAAACATCCATCTGCTCTTTCCGATCGTGGTGGTCGACGAGCTCGACCGGCTCAAGGAGATGGGCGCCGACCATCCGAGGTGGCGGGCCGGTCACACGCTGGGGCGCCTTGATGAAGCGATCACCTCAGGGGCCACAGGCACCCTGCATGACCGGAAGCCTGGCGAGGGTCAGTCCGTCGTCGCACAGGTCACCGTGGAGATTGTGCTTGACCAGCCGGGCCACATTCGACAGTCGATCGCCGATGACGAGATCATCGAACGTGCCGCCACGATCCAGGCCGTTGCGGGTCGCGAGGTGCGTCTACTGACGTGCGATACGAGTCAAGCCACCCGTGGCCGTCTGGCCGGGCTGCCAGTCACCAAGCTCCCCAGCAAAGCGGGCACTGGCGACGAGCCGCCCCGTCGCGGCAGTCAGTCGCGCGGCAACGGTACGCGCGCGCAGCGGAAGAACCGTCGGGAGGCCGAGATGGTCAAGGCCCTCCCCGAAGGGCAGGACGAGGCGTAACGGTTGCTCGATGCCGTGTGATCGTCGAGCGAAGCGGCGAGCAGGGTCCCTACCGGAGGCGTCCGGTGATGAGGGCGCGGTTCTAACACGGATCCCGTGTACAGAACCAACGCGGTGGGCTCCGGTCGCGGCTCTCACCGGTCCGCGGTTCTATGACTGCTGGCTACCGTGGGTACCGGGAGATGCCTGGGGTCGCGATAGCGCGACATGCCCATCAGAACGACGCATCGGTCGAGCCTGTCGGCGCTGCCCTTAGCGCTCATCGAGTGCCTGCTCCCGGCGCAAGTCCGCCATGAAGGGCTCAGTCTCGGCGGAGAACCGAACAGCTGATGGAAAATTCGGCCGGACACATTGATGAGAGGGTCCCAAGAACGTGCAGCTCGCAGCGGTCTGTTCGGATAAAAAGATTGAGAACCTGCATCGGGTGCACTCTTGCAACGATCGCAGACCAGACATGACTCAGACGGACGGCCACCATCTATCCGCGTCGAACGGAATTTCGTCATGAAGTCCGCTTACGACGGCTCCGGCTGAGGCGCCAGGCTGGGCGGGTAGCCCTTGGCTCGCAGGAAGGTGTCGAGGGCGAGGGCGACGATGTCGCCGTGTGGGATGTCGGAGTCGGCGTTGTAGCGGCGGATACGTCGTTGGAGTTGCAGTGCGTCGGGTACGGCGTAGTTGAGCTGCCGTCGGTTGGTATGACGGCCGCTGAGGATCTCCTGCGTGTCTGGGTGAGGAGAGTGTGGGTCTTCTGGGCGGCTGGTTTGTGCTTCGAGGAGGTCAGCCAGGTCACGTAGTTGATGGGCGTGGTGCGAGAGGTCGGGCATGGGATGCTCCGGTTCGGTCCACTATTCGAATAGTGAGCCGCCTATTGGCCTAGTGGACTATTGGAATAGTCGGGCGACGGGTGGCCGTGAACGAGTGGTGCGTTCGCGGCCACCCGGCGCCGTTTGCTGGGTCAGAACCCGCGGGTGGTGAGCCACTCGTCCAGGGCGACGGAGACGATGTCGCCGATGGGGAGATGGTCGAGTTCGTTGTCCAGGGCGAAGCGCTTGATCCGCTTCTTCAGCTTCAACGCTGCGGGGACTGATGAGTCGAGGCTTTCGCGGGCGATGATGCGTTGGTTGAGGACTACGGCGGCTTCGGGGATGTTTGTGGGCCGGCCGGGGCCGTGGGTCCAGGGTGTTCCCTCGCTTGCTGTTGGTTGTGCTCGTGCGTCCTGCTCGTACCGCAGGTCTCGAACGTCGTCCCGCACAGGAAACATCGTGTCGGTTGTCGGGGGGAGTGCTGCTGAATGGACCGCGACTTCGGCAGCCTGCGCCTGCGCTGGGTCCGTCCGGGTGTGTTGGGACGCTCCGCGCTGCGGAGTGTGGTCGGTAGCCTGCGCTTGCTTCTGGTCTGTCGCCGGAAGTCCGCCCGAGCCCAGCTGTGCTTGCGAACTGCTGATGGCAGTGCCCGCCGGCTCGCGGGACACGGAGTCCTGCTCCGGGCCGCGCTCCACGACATGCGTGGAGGGCTGGGCGGCTTGTTCCGCGGCGAACTGTTCGGGGGTGAGTTCGGCGGCTGGCGGGGGTGGAGGCGGAGCCGTCTTCTTGGCTGTTGCGCCCAGGGCGCGCCCCTTGGAGCGGGGCGGGGGCTTCATCCTGTCGGTCATGCGTTGAGCTCCTTCATGAGTGCGGTGTACTCGCTGAGTTCGGTGGGGATTTCGCCGAAGGCCTCCATGTAGTGGACCCAGGCGTGGATGACGGTGTCGGCGAGCGGGAACGGTTCGTCGTGGTCCGGGCCGATGCCTTCGCCCTGGGCGGGTTGGAGCAGCTTGTCCTTGGCGGTGCGGGGCAGGCTGGTGCGGTCGTCGGCCTTGACGAGGACGACGTGGGCGGTGATGTCGCGGGTGTTGCGGACGGCGGCGCGTTCGGCTTCGTCGAAGGTGGCGACGAGTTTGCGGCGTTCGATCTTGGTGGGGGCGACCGGCACGATCAGCCGGTTCGCCTCGGTGACGGCCTCGTGGAACAGCTTGGCGCTGCCGCCGCCGGCGTCGATGACGATCGCGCCGAACTCGGTGCGCTTGTCGCGGATGTACTCGGCGATGTCGTCGAACGGGTAGCGCTCGATGACCAGGTTGGCGGGGATCGCGAAGCCGGCGGCCTGGGCGACTTTGTACCAGTCGTAGGCGGACTGGCTGGTGGCGTCCGCGTCGAGCAGCAGGGTGGGCAGGTCGAGGACGATGGCGTAGTAGAGGGCGATGAACCAGGCGGAGGTGGTCTTGCCGGTGCCGCCCTTGAGCATGCCGATGACGATGACGAAGGCATCCCAGACAACAGCCGTGGTCTTGGCCAGATTCTTGTGACGGGTCAGTTCATTCACGTGCGTGATCTCCTGAAACTGGACGGTGTACTGCATTGCGGTGGGGGGGGCGACGTCGACGCATGGCGGCTTGTGCGGCAACTGGAGGTGCGCGTGCCGTATGCCTGTAGTCGGGTTGGTGCGCGCGCGTGCTGGTGCTCTGGCCGGCGCGGGCGGCGACAGAGGCGGAGCTCGGGCCGCTCATGAGCGCCGCCTGCGGCGGGGCGCGGGTCCGTGTCGGTGCGGGGGCCGCATCCAGGTCTTGGCCAGGTGCAGGAGCCGGTAGATCGTGGCGATGGAGTAGTTACATTCCTTGGCCAGTTCCGGCACCGAGGCTCCGGCCTCGTACTTCGTCCGCAGGGACATCGCGAGCTTCTTGCGTGCGGGAGCATCCGCGGCAGAGCGCATCCGCAACGTCTGCTGTGTGGTGCGCGGGGTGCCGCCGGCTTCGATGAGCAGGCGGCGGGCGGCACGCCGTGTTCCGGCTCCGGCCGCGGCCAGGTCGGTGAGGGTCGCGCCGTGCTTGTCGTAGAGAGTGCGCAGCCGGGCCGCCAGATTCCGGCGGGCCTGCGCGTCCTCACGCAGTCGGCGGGTCTGCCACGAGGTACGCATCACCGTCCCGGCCCCGCGCAGCCGGTTGAGGACCGTGCCGTACGAGAGCCCGCTCGTGGCGACGAGGTCGGTGACCGTGGCACCGGTTTCGTACTGCTTCCGCAGAGCTTGAGGAGTGGTTTCTCCTTCCTTGGCAGCGGCTGGTGACTGAGGCTGTGGATTCACGTGGCGGATTCCCATTCGCTGTGGGCTTGGGCATGGGCTGCTGCCAGCTCGTCGTAACTGCGCTGGTCGGCTGGGGTGATGAGGATGAGTCGCCCGTCGGTGGCCACACGCCAGTCCGCGGCGGGGCGTCCGGTTGCCGGGTCGAGGACGGACCCGCCGGGGGAGTGCCATGAGACAGGGATCTCGTCGGCGCGCGGTGCCGGGACCAGGACCGTGCGGCCGTCACGCACGATCACCACGGCTTTGCTGCGGTGCTCCGTGAGTCGTTCCAGCACCTCGCGATAGGCCGCGCGTTCGGCCACGTGCAGGGCTTTGCGCCGAGCAACAACGCCTGCGGTGCCGTAGTCGTCGGCGAGAGCGTCCCAGCCGAGCGCGGGAGCCCCATCTGGCGTTGACCGCGAAGCGCGGGTGGGTACCCCGATGCCTTCTAGCGCGCGCGGTGTCAGAGCCCACGTCTGACAGTCCTGTCGGACCAGGCCGTGTAGGGCGAGGCGTCGCAGAGTGCGGTAGGCCGTGGCACGGGAAACTGAGGATGAGCCGACCAACTCTTCGACAGTCTGTCCGGGATGCAGGTTTAAGGCGCCGATGATCATCAGTGCGGAGCTACCGAGGCCGTGGTGGGTGAAGGCGTCGTGGCCCATCAGGCGGGCGATGACAGTGGAGTCGATGTCGGCCACCGCGCCTGTCTCAGGGGTAAGCCACTCCTCAAGTGCCAGGTTGGGGGGGAACTGAGTGGTCCGGATACGAGACGGCGAAAAGGACATGCCGTAGGCGCGGTTGTCGAGGTCGAGGTACCAGGTCGAGCCTTCGCGGCCGTGGCCGACCCGCAGCCGGCGTAGCCACCCACGTGGTTTCAGAACCAGTTCGTAGACGGCCCGCAGGGTCGTGCGGGAGATCCCGGCTTCCTCCGCGGTCTGCCGCTCGCTGGCATGGTGCAGGGGACCGCCCGCGATCTCGGCGAAGTTCAGATGCGCCCGCAGCACCCGCAGGGCGGTCCGCCCCCGCGTGCCGCGCCAGGGCGTCGTCTCGATGCGGTCGCGCAGCGCGGCGAGGACCTCATACGCGTGGTGACGAGACTCGACCCTGGTGCTGTCGTGGACGGCGGCCGAGGCGCTGGCCCACACCCGGTGGAGGTAGTCCAGGGCGCGCGGCTGTCCGGAGCGCATTGCGAGGTGGCGTGCGTGCCTGCCGCCCTCGTGCTCGGGGTGCAACAGCAGCTGCGTCAGCTCGTCGACGGTTCCGCCGGCACGCGCCACATGGCAGGCGATCGCCGCGGTGATCCGATGCCCGTGCTCCGCCGCGCCCTGACGGTCGCTGCGCAGGGTCAGGGTCCGGCCGTCGCTGCTGGTTCTGCTGTAGCTGCCGACGGCGTAGCGGCCGGTGAGATCTCCGAGCAGGATCAGGTCAGCGGCGGAGCGGGGTAGCCGGTGAAGGCCCAGCCATTCCTGCGGGTGGGGAAGTCGTCGTTGTAGGTCTGTTCGGTGAGTGCTGTGTGGCACAGTGGAGTCGTCTCGCAAAGACAAGGACGCCACCTGCGCCTGCGAAAACCGCAGGTGATGTCCGGGACCGACCTCCAATCGGTGCCAGAGAAGCCTCCAGGATTGCCTTCCTGGAGGCTTCTGTATGCCTGGCTCCGTTACGGGAGGCAGGCGTCCCCACCGCGGCTCGACCAAGAACGATTCCCGAGGGCTGCCCGAGAGAATCAGCGCTTGCTCAACACCGCCCGACCTGCACCAACTCGGGCCTTGTCAGGGGCGATTGCCTCTAACGGAATCCGAGTGGCTCCGGTCGAATCGGGGTCGAATCAGAGCGGTTTCCTCTGACTGCCTCAGATCGTCTCTGCAATCCGACCTAGCAGGTCACAGCCGATCCGGACGACGAAGGCACAGGTCAGAAAGGTGCTCAGGAAAACCCGGCGTACAGCCCGACTCGTCTGCCGCTCAGCGTCTTCCGCAGGTCAGATGCCATGTTTGCCGCTTAGGCAAACCCTCGGGGTCGAGTCCGGGTCGAATTCTGGCATTCCGGGTTTCAAACGCAGTCCAGGGCGAGCATGGCGTGGGTACGCTCCACCACAACCGCGTCCTGCTTCCGTGAGTCCTACTACTGAACGCCGGCAGAAGTCGGCTACCCCGGGGGATCGGGACGCGGGTCATGCAGAAGTACGGGATCGTCCAGCACATCACACGGTTCTTCCGGCCGCCGCGTGGTGCAGGACAGCCGCCGGCCACGTTCGCCCGGCAACTGATGGGGCTCTGGCTGTTCGCGCTTGCCTTCGGGGCCGGGCTCACCGCGATCGGCTGGGACGACGAGTTCGGCATGGCGCTGCTGCTCCTCTTTTATGGCGACATCATCGACGGGGTGCGGTACCGCTGGACGGCCATATTTGCCTCGCTAGCAGTCCTGACGGTGGCCGGCCGGCTCACGAGAGCCGCCCTGCCCGGCTCCCTCGACGGTGCCTGGGCGCAGAGCGTCGGCTCCGCTGTCGGTGTCACGCTCGCGCTGGCGGTGACCGCCGCGATCACACGGCTTCCGGAACGCCGACCGCATCGGCCCGCCGCTGGACACGACTCCGGGTCCAGCGGTCAAGACTCTCCGTAAAGGGTGAGGGGCCGCCGATCTCGGTGACAGCAAGCCGGCCCTTGCGATACCTATCGTGCTCCAGCTCCAGCTCCAGGCGGGGGGAGTGGTCCGGACACGAGCTCCGCGCAGGGCGTCTTCTCAGATACGGTCGCGCAGCGCGGCGAAAATCTCCTACGCGTCATGGCACGGCTTGACCCCGCTGCTGTCGTTGACGGCGGTCGAGGCGCTGGCCCATACCCGGCGGACGTAGTCCAGCGGCAGATGCGTCAGCTCGTCGACGGTTCCGCCGGCACGCGCCACATGGCAGGCGATCGCCGCGGTGATCCGATGCCCGTGCTCGGCCGCGCCCTGGTGGTCGCTGCGCAGGGTCAGGGTCCGGCCGTCGGAGCCGGTTCTGCTGTAGCTGCCGGCTGCGTCGTGGCCGGTGAGGTCTCCGAGTAGGATCAGATCGGCGGCGGAGCGGGGCAGCCGGTGAAGGCCCAGCCGGTCCTGCGGGCGGGGAAGTCGACCGTGTACGTCCGCACTTGCTCAGCTCAGCCAGGCATGTTCCGGCAAGGGTGCGTGCGCGCACGCAGTCGCGACGTCGAGGGGCACGCCCAGCATCTGGAGCAGGCGCAGGCACAGCTCGTCCGCGACCTCGCCGTTGTCGAGCCGCGGGTCGGCGTCGAGCATCTGGAGCGTGCCGAGGACCGCGCCGCCCACCGCCATCAGCGCGCGATCGGGATCCCAGCCCACGAACGATCCGTCCTCGGCGCCCTGCCGCAGATCACGGCGCAGCCGCACGACGAGTCCGTCATCCCGCAGGAGAGTCGAAGTGCCGAAGCTGAGGACCAGGCGCACCATCTCCGGCTGGGCGCGCTGGAGCCGGCAGGTCAGGCGAATGCCGAGGGCGAAGGCATCCATGCCCGCGAGTCCCTCGGCGAGCGAGTCCACGAAGGAGCCGAACAACTCCATCGTCTCGTCGACCGCGGCGTCGAACAGGGCTTCCTTGTCGGGAAAGTGGGTGTAGAAGGAGCCGAACCCCATGTCGGCTTCCTCGGTCAGCTCCTGGATGCTGATCGAGGTCCGGCCCGCGGCGAGGGCCCGCCGTGCGACGTCCATCAGCGCCGCCCTCTTCGCCGCCCTCTTGCGTGCGACGCGTGGGGAGACTGTCTCGGTCATGACCATCCTTCTGGTTCTTTCGGGAGCGGGAGCGGGGGCGGGGCGGGCGTCACACCGCGGGTGGCGCTGAGCCGTTTCGACTGCGCGGACCAGCCTGCGAGCAGCCACGCGAGCTCCAGGCCTGCGAACATTGTGATGCACCCGGCGGCGAAAGTGATCCGCGCCGGGCGAGCTGCGCCGCCGGTACGGCATCACAGAGCCGGGGCCCGACACGTATCGGTGCACGGCCCTCCACGGGAGAGGATCCCCGCGCCGGATTGTTCCCTCAACGTGCGTCGACCCATAAAATGATGACGTAATCGAAAATGCTTACGTGATCACACGGTCCACACCAGCCCACAAGCAGGAGCAAGCCATGCATGACCCGATTCCCTCCGTGGCGAGCCGCTCTGACGGGCTGGTTGACGTGCATGCCCACTTCCTGCCGCCCTGGTACGTCGACCTCGCCCGTCGGCACGGCCACGACGTTCCCGACGGGATGCCCGCCTGGCCCGACTGGGACGCCCGCGACCACCTCGCCTTCATGGACGAGCGGCGCATCGCCCGCTCCCTGCTTTCGCTGTCCTCGCCCGGCATCGCACTCGGCCCGGACATCGACCACTCCGTGCTGGCCCGCCGGGTCAATGAGCACGGTGCCGAGGAGGCCGCGCGCCGGCCGGACCGTTTCGGACTGCTCGCCTCCCTGCCGCTTCCCGACGTCGACGCCGCCCTGGCCGAACTCGACCACGCCCTGGACACCCTGGGCGCCGACGGGGTGGTCCTGTCCACCCATGCCGACGGCGTCTATCTGACCGAGTCCCGCCACGAGCCCTTGTGGGCGGCACTCGCCGCGCGCGGCTGTGTGGTGCTAATCCATCCGACCGCGCCCGTGGGATCGCAGTCCACCCGGCTCGGGCTCCCGCTGCCGATGATGGAGTTCCTCTTCGACACCACGCGCGTGGTACTCGGCCTGGCGCTGGCCGGAGTCCTCACCCGCCACCGGGGACTGCGGCTGGTGGTCCCGCACGCGGGCAGTCTGGTTCCGCTCCTGGCGGACCGGGTGGCGCTCTTCCAGCTCGGGACGCGGATGACCCTGCCGCCCGAGGACCCTGAGCACGCCGTACCCGGGGTCGTCGAAGCCCTCGACAACCTGTGGTGGGACCTCGCCGGTACCCCCACGGCCACCCACGTGAACGCGCTCCTGACGCGCTACGGATCCGCACGTCTCCTCTACGGCAGCGACTTCTGCTTCACCCCGCCGATCGCCGTCGACCTTCAGATGGCGCTGCTCGACCAGGTGTGGCCGGCGCTCCCTCCGCTCGACGGCCCCGGCGCTCCCGGCACCCCCGAGCCCTGGCGGGACCTGACCCGCGCCAACGCCGACCGCCTGCTGCGGCGGCCCTCGACCGCCCCGGCCCCCGAACTCCCAGCACGTGCCGACGGCGACAGGTCTCAGGGCTGATCGATCCCGAAGCGGTCCTCACTCACCGCGCCGCCCCGCCGGTCCCCGCCCCCACCGGTCCCGCGGCCACGACGACGCGGTCGGGGTCGACTCGGACCCACCCGACACCAGCTGCCCGCAGCCACCGTGCCAACTGCCGCTCGCCGTCACTGCTCCGCGGATCGACGGTCAGCCACGCGGAAGGAAGGGCGCCCGGCACCGTCGCGAGGTCGACGCCGGGGAGCGCGACGACGGTCGTCCTGTCACCCAGCACCCGGTCGACCAGCACGAGGCCGCCGTCGGGGCCCGGCATGCGTACAAGGGGGAGGAGCGCACCACGTACGGAGCCGGGGGTGCGCCGGAGAACGCGCGGGCCCGGTGTGAGTGCCGGGGTGCGGCTGTCGAGCACGATTCGCCGCACGAATCGGGAGCGCGCGAGCGTGGGCACCAGACAGCGGCGCGCGAGTGCGGCCGTCCATCCGCCACCTGTCATCAACCGGCCCATGGCTTTGGCTCTTCTGATCATGGCCGTGACGTGTGGGCGGCGCTCCGCCTCGTAGGAGTTCAGCAGCTCCGGCGCGTCGAGCCCGTGCGACACCGCGGCCAGCTTCCACGCGAGGTTGTGCGCGTCACGCAGACCCGCGCACAGTCCCTGCCCGATGAACGGCGGCGTGACGTGCGCCGCGTCACCGACCAGAAAGACCCGGCCGTCGCGCCACCGCTGCGCCACGCGGGCCCGGAAGGTGTACTCCGCGGACTTGAGCAGGGTCAACCGGTCGTCGCGAACACCGCGGACCCAGGGCCCGATGAGCGGGCGCAGCGCCGGGATGCTCGCGTAGTCGGTCGGACTCTCGCCTGCGAGGAGTTGGAACTCCCACCGGTAGCGGTCGTGGCCGATACGCATGAAGGTGCCCGCCCTGCGGGTGTCACACACCTGGTGCACACCCTCCCAGGCATCGAGGTCGGGTACGCAGCGGATGTCGACGACCAGCCAGCGTTGCTCGAAACCGAAGTCGACGTTCTGGATGTCCAGTTGGCCGCGGACCGTGCTGTTGGCGCCGTCGCAGGCGATCACGTAGGGCGCCCGCAGGTCCATGGGCGAGCCGTCCGGCCGACGCAGGTGGGCGGTCACGGACGCGGGGTCGGTGGTGTCCAGGCGTACCAGCTCGTAGCCACCGAGGAACGACACCTCGGGGTGGTGCTGAAGGTTGTCCCGTAGCAGGCGTTCGAGGTCCGGCTGATCGAACATGTTGGCCTGCGGAAGGCCCGCGGCCGTTCTCCGTGCGCGGGAGAGGGTCACCAGCTCACGGTGGCGGCCGTCGACGAGCCGGAGGCCCGACGCCGGCCGGGTGAGGGCGGCGAACTTCTCGCCGACGCCCAGCTGGTACAGGATCCGGTAGACCTCGTCGTCGAGGTGGACGGCCCGCGGGAGCGGGTAGACGTCGTGATGGCGTTCGACGACCACGACCCGCACACCCCGCTGCCCCAGCAGGGTCGCCACCGACACGCCCGCGGGGCCGCCGCCGATCACAATGACGTCCCACGGCGCCGAGGGCGAGCCGGTACCGGTCGACGTCACTGTCGCTCCTCCTCTCCTCCGGCTCCGGCACGGATGTCGGCGACGTAGCCGTACGGCGCCTCGACGGGACCGGCGACCTCAGCGCCTCCGGGGAGGTCGCGCGCGGCGAGCGGAATACGTTCGACGGCATGCGGATCGGCGACCGAGGTGAGGGGCGGCAGGTCCGTCGTCACGGTCGACGGGGGCGTGGCGGTCGGCTTCACAGGGCCGCCCTCCGCGCGGGGCCCCGGACGATGTTCGTCTGCTGACCGAGGTCGATCCCCCGTGCGGCGTCGGTGATGGTGGCGGCCACGACATCACCGTCCTTGAGGTAGCGGGGGTTGCGGGCCTGGTTCCTGAAGAACGTCCTCCACTTCACGGCGGTCGGGAGCAGTGCGCCGATCTTCTCCGCCACCGCCCCCGGCGACTTGAGCGCGGTGCCGCCCGGTGTGCCCGTGAGCACCAGGTCGCCGACGTCCAGCGCCTGGAAACGGGCCAGCAGGTTGAGAGCTCGTACGGGCTTGACGATCATGTCGGCGGCGGTGCTGTCCTGGCGTACCTCGCCGTTGACGCTCAAGGTCAGTCGCAGTTTCTCCAGGGCGGCGAGGTCGGCGTCGTCGACGAGGGTGAGGAACGGGCCGACGGGCGTGAACGTCGGGTAGGACTTCGATTCGTAGAACTGTGTCCGCGTCAGCTGGATGTCGCGAGCGCTGACGTCGTTGGTGACGACGAGGCCGGCGACGAACTCGGCGAGTTCACCTTCGTCGATCGACGTGCCGACCTCCATTCGGCGGCCGATCACCAGACCGAGTTCGACCTCGTAGTCGAGGAAGTGGACGTGTTCCGGGCATCGGATGTCCGCCGTGGGCCCGCAGACCGAGCCGGACGACTTGCGGAAGAAGGCCGGTGGCACGGTGTCGGGGTCGAAGCCCGAATCGTGCGCGTGGCTGCGGTAGTTGACCATCTGGGCGACCACACGGGCCGGCACGGTGACCGGTGAGCGCAGCTCGACGTCCGTCAGCCGTGGGCCCTCGGGGTCGGGGGCGTTCGCCGCCTCGTCGACTTCCGACCGGTCGGCGAGGAGCTCCGCGGTGGTGCCCGCCCGGGTCCGGATCGGTGTCAGCCGGCCTTCGTTCTCGACCCACCAGCCGTCGTCGGTACGTGCCACGTTCACACTCATGCCGCCATCGCTTTCGCCAGTGCCTTCAAGGTGTTCCTGTCGATGTCGTTGCCCTCGTCGCGCAGCGCCTTGAGGAGCGAGGCGACCATGCCCGGATTGGGGTTGGTGCCCAGAAAGTCGCGGGAGACCGGTGGGCCCCATTGCGCGAGACCGCTCGCGCTCATGGGCGCCCAGCCGGGTTCGAGTGTGGAGTCGAACAGATCGCCGTCGGCGTAGTGCTCGACCATCATCCGGTCGGGGTCGCGCCAGTAGTCGAAGATCTGGCTCCCCTGGATGTGCCGGCCGATCCCCCACACCCGCCGGTATCCCCGCTCCGAGAGGAACTCCCCGCCGGCCGCGACGGCGTCGAGATCAGTGACTTGGTACGCCGAGTGGACGTAACCGGTGCGCGGCCCCAGGTGCATGGCCAGCGTGTGGTGATCGGCCGGCGACGAGCCGAGGTCGCAGCGGAGGAAGGCCATGGTGGGCCCGCGGTCGCGGAGGTCGTCGAGATAGAGGAAGTCACTCACGATCAGGCCGAGGGCCTCCAGGTACCACGACAGAGCTCGCTGGAACTTCGTCGTCTCCAGCACGACGTGACCGAGCCGCTGTACCTCGGGCGCGGCTCGTGGAACCCGTTGGGGCGTATTGAGCCGGACCGGGTCCGTGCCGGTGTTCAGGCTGAGCGGCGCACGTTCGTCCAGGGCGTCCGGCCGCCGCAGTCCGGCGACGACCCGTACCGGTATGCCGCTCGGATCAGCGAGCTGGACGGCCTGCCCGCTCCCGAACGGAAGGACGTTGGCGCCGTCCCAGCGCGCCAGACGGCGCAGGTCGGAGACGGATTCCGCGACGAACGTCGGACCGACGAACCGGGCGTTCCGACCACGATGGATCACCATGCACGGGGACGCGGCCCATGTCCCGCGCAGCGTGAGCCGGTCCGGCGTGCGCTCGTGGACGACGAGGCCGAAGTCGCGGGCGAATCGCTCGGCGCGGTCCAGGTCGGGCTTCACGAAGTCCAGCCGACCGAGCCCGACGACCTTGATCACGGGGTTCCGGATACGGCCCGGATGTTCACCCCTCAGTGCGCCCAGCTCGCTGTGGAGTCCTTGGTGTGCGTCGACCGGGTGGGTGGTGGCCGGTTGCTCAACCTCGATCACGGGCGAGCCCTTCTTTCGACGAGTGTCCTGGCCGGCTGACGCCGCGATGATGAATCCCAATAATGATTACGTCATCATTTTTGATCCGTCAACGATGATGGGTAATCGATCAGAACGCCGGGCGTGCGGGCTCAGGCGGGACACTCCGGGGAATCTCCGGCGGGCTTCCTCGTACTCTTCGGATCCAGGCTGAAGTCCAGGGCCAGGCCGCTGTCCGTGACGTGCGCGCCGGTGATCGCGGTGCCGTCGGGCAGGTCCTCGACCTCGACGGTGCGAGGCTGGAGCTTGTCCGCCAGCCCGGCGGCCCGGGGCATGGAGGACACCCTCTCCACGGGTATCTCACGGCCCATCACCGTGATGCTCGCGGGCGTGATGGTGACGCTGTTACGCGTGGTGGACAGGTCGGTCACCACGGTGACGGGCAGGCCCACCGTGCCCATGCTCCCGTTGAGGGTGAGGTGGGTGCCGTCGGTGCCGGGCGTCAATCCGCCCTTCGCGTCCGGCAGTTTCTCGCCCAGTTCGCCGTAGGCGATGGTCGCGGTCGCGGTGCCGCCCGACGACGTACCGCTGGTGGACACATCGTGCAGCTGAGCGTCGATGTCCAGCTCCATGCCCTGCCGTTGTACGTCGTCGGCGCTGACGTTCACGTCTCCGACATCGCCGGTGAGGGCCCGCAGGCCGGCGAGGGGCCGGCCGAGGTCGACGGCGACATCCTTCGCGGTGTCGAAGCGGCAGGCGACCATGTCGCCCACGCGCTGTTCCACCTTGTGTTCTATGACGGCGTCGGCCGTCGCGGCCGTTGCGGTGAGGACGGCCAGGCCGATGGCGGCCATGGTGATGCGGCGCTTGTTCACGGGGGATGACTCCGATCCGGGGCAAGGAAGGCTGAGGCGGGTCGCGGGCGGGCGCGCGAGGGTCGCGCGGGCAGCCCTGACGGCCGGCGGGCGCGGACCGCCGTCAGGCGCGGACGGCGATGCGCCGAAGGGTCTGGGACGGCGATGCGCCGAAGGGTCTGGGACGGTGTCCGCTGTCCCGTCAGGGCAGCGCTACTGGACGAGTTCGGTGTGCCGGTTCTTCGAAGGCCCGCGGCCGGGGGCGGTCCGGGCGGTCCCTCTAATCAGGTACTTGCTTGGACTTCTGTCTCGCCGGAGCCGCCCTCGGCCCTCTGGGCAGCCGGACCGTGACGGTGGTTCCGGCGGCGGGGTCGGAGTCGATGCCGACGGTTCCGCGGTGGGCGTGGATCACCGCTTGCACGATGGGAAGCCCGAGGCCCGAACCTCCCTGGGCCTGGTTGCGGCTCGCGTCGGCACGCCAGAAGCGGTCGAACACCCGCGCGAGGTCCGCCGCGGGCATGCCCGGCCCGGCGTCACTGACGGACACGAGCGCTTCGTCCGACGTCATGGTCACACTCACCCGGACAGGGGCGCCGGGAGCGGTGTGCTGAATGGCGTTGCCCACGACGTTGTGGAGCACCTGTTGAAGCCTGGGGCCGTCTCCCACGACCTGAACCGACGGTGGAACGTCAAGGGTGATGGATCGATCGGGTGCGACCACCCGGGCGTCGTCCACCACGTCGGCGGCCAGGGCGGACAGGTCGAGGCGGTCGGAGGAGAGGGGGCGACCGGCGTCGAGACGCGCGAGAAGGGAGAGTTCCTCGACGAGTGCTCGCATACGGCCGGCCTCGGCGTCGACGCGTTCCATGGCGCGGTCCAGGGCGGCGGGGTCGCGGAGGACGCCCTGGTGGTAGAGGTCGAGCCAGCCCGAGATGGTTGCCAGGGGGGTGCGTAGTTCGTGGGACGCGTCGGCCGCGAAGGAGCGGATATTGCTCTCCGCGCGAGCTTGGACGTCGAAGGCGTTGTTGACCGCGGCGGCGAGGCGATCGGTCTCGCTGTGGCCGCCCCGGACGGGCAGGCGCTCCTCCCTGGCTCCCGAAGCGAGCGCGTCGGCGGCGTCGGCCATGCGCCCCAGCGGCCGGAGGCCGTACTTCAGCACCGCCAGGCCGAGGACCGCGGCAAGGACCAGAGTCGTGCCCACGATGCTGGCCTGGCGGGAGATGAAGTCGGTGACGGTGACCCGGTCGAGATCCGTGCGCAGCGCGAGCACGATGGCCGACGCCTCGATCTTTCGGTCCGCGACCGTGATGGTCAGGCCGGGCGTCGGGATACGCAGGGCGATCAGATCGGGTACGCCCGGATGATCGGTGATGTGCAGTACCTGGTCAGGCCGTTCCGCCGTCACGGTGTTGACCGGTTCGGGGACGCCGAAGGCGATCTGCTGCGTCACGTGCCCTTCGGAGTCGATGACCATGACCCCGATCGACGGCGCGGCAAGGGTGGCCAACTGGGCTCCGTCGATGTCTGCGGGAGCCTCCGCGAGACGACGGTGGATGCGGTCCCTGGCGTCGCGCAACGTCGATTCCGCACGCTCGTCCAAGTGGCTGCGCAGGGTGAAGACGCTGGCGACCGAGTTGCCCACCAGGCCCACGATCAGCAGCAGCAGCACTCCGGTCAGGATCCGGGCCCGGATCGTGGCAAGACGGCGGAGGCGGATACGGGGCATTCGGCGCAGCCGGTTCACGCGGAGGGCTCACGCAGGCTGTAGCCGACGCCGCGCACCGTGTGGATCAGCGGCACGCGCCCCTGGTCGACCTTGCGCCGCAGGTTGGAGACGAAGCGCTCGATCACGCCGTAGTCCCCGCCGAAGTCGTACTGCCAGACCGCTTCCAGGATCTGAGAGCGTGTCATGACGTGCTCGGCGTGGGAAAGCAGGTAGCGCAGCAGGCGGAACTCGGTGGGCGACAGGTCGATCGCGTCGCCGTCACGGTGGACGGTGTGGCGTTTGTCGTCCAGCTCCAGTCCGGCGTAGCGCAGGACGCCGTCGCCCTGGCTCCATCCGGCGCTGCCCCGTGACCGCCGGATGAGCGCCTGCAGGCGCGCTCCGACCTCGACGACGCTGAAGGGTTTGACGACATAGTCGTCACCCCCGAGGTGGAAGCCCCGGACACGGTCCTCGATGGCGTCCCTCGCCGTGAGGAACATGACGGGGACGCTGAGCCCCCGCGAGCGCAACAGGTGCAGCACGTCGAAGCCGCTGCCGCCCGGCAGTCCGACGTCGAGCACGATGGCGTCGGGGGTTTCCCGCTCCAGGCTGGTGAGGGCCTGGGGGACGTCGTCGGCGAGCCGCACGTCGAAGCCGACGAAGCCGAGAGCCGAGGCCAGCAGGTCGCGAATGCTCGCGTCGTCCTCGACGACGAGTACCGTATCCGGATCTGTCATGCCGTGCTGCCTTCCTCCACGCCGGCGCCCTCAGGGGTGCGGACCGCTGCCGGTTCCCGCACGTGGGCGGTCTCGCCCAGTGCGGCCCCTTCCACGTCGAGGTCGGGCAGCCACCGGTCCAACCAGGCCGGGATGCGCCAAGCACGGTGGCCCAAGACCGACATTACCGCCACCATCAGCGTCATTCGCACGGCGAAGGCGTCGATCAGCACACCGACGGTGAGCCCCAGGGCGATGGGCATGATGGCCGGATCGTGGGACAGGAGGAAGCCGGCGAAGACCGCGATCATGATCACGGCGGCTGCCGTGACCACGCGGGCCGAGTGCCGTGCGCCGCCGATGATCGCCGCCCGCGGGTCGCGGGTGCGCAGGTAGTCCTCCCGCATGGCCGAGACCAGGAAGACTTCGTAGTCCATGGCCAGGCCGAACAGGACGGCCATCACGATGATGGGTACGAAGCTGAAGACCGGCCCGGTCGTGGGGATCCCGAGGGGGCCGGCGAGCCATCCCCACTGGAAGACGGCGACCACCACACCGAGGGAGGCGGCCACGGACAGGAGGAACCCCAAGGTCGCCTTGACCGGGATGGCGATCGACCGGAACGCCGCCATCAGCAGCAGGACGGACAGCCCGACCACGACGAGAGCGAACGGCAGCAGGGAGGCGCTGAGCTTCTCCGACACCTCGATGCTGACGGCCGTCTGGCCCGTGACGGACACCTCGCTGCCGCTCTTCTCCGCCAGTGGCTCCACGGCGTCCTCGATCCCGGACACGAGGTCGGCGGTCCGCGGGTCGCGCGGTCCGGTGTCCGGAATCACCTGGATACGGGCCGCGGCTCCGTCCGGGGAGTACTCCACGGGCATGGCGCGGGCGATACCGTCCACGCCCCGCAGTTCCGCTGCTGCCCGGCCCGCCGTTTCCTTGAGGGCGGCGCGTTCGGTGTCGGTCACCAGGACGATCAGGGGGCCGTTGGCTCCCGGGCCGAAAGCGTCGCTGACCTTGTCGTAGCTCTGGCGGACCTCGGTCGAGGCCGGTTCGCTGCCGTGGTCGGTGAGGGCGAGCTGGAGTTGTGTGACCGGCAGTGCGAGGGCGGCCAGGGCGAGGGTGACGACGACGAGGGCGCGCCAGGGACGCCGGGCCACCAGCGCGACCCAGCGGGTGCCCAGCGGCGGTTTGCCTTCCGCCTCGCTGCCAGGACGCTCCGCCTGCTCCATCAGACGTGCGACGCGGGAGCCGGGGCCGGGGCGCAGTCGCTCACCCGCTGTCGCCAGCAGGGCGGGCAGCAGACCGAGCGAGGTGAGCGCGGCGACGGCGACGGCGCCCGCGGCACTCACTCCCATGGAGGTGAGCGTGGGTACGTCGGCGACCGCGAGGCCGATCAGGGCGATGATCACGGTGAGGGCGGCGAAGGTGACGGCACTTCCGGCCGTCGCCGTGGCCCGGGCGACGGCCTGACGCACACTGCTTCCGCGGGCGAGTTCCTGGCGGTGCCGGGAGACGACGAACAAGGCGTAGTCGATTCCCACGGCCAGCCCCAGCATGAGCGCCAGGGACGGAGCCTTGCTGGAGATGCTGAACACCGAGGCGAATCCGATCAACCCGGTCATGCTCGTCACCACGGAGATCAGCGCGGTGATCAACGGCATCCCGGCCGAGAGCAGCGAGCCGAAGGTGATGACCAGAACCCCGAGGGCGACCAGGAGGCCGATCGCCTCCATGGGGCTGACCGGCGCTTTCGCCTCCTCGAACGCGTCTCCTCCGAACGTCACCTCCATCCCGGCGGCCCGGCTGCCCGCGGTGGTGTCCTCAAGGGCTTCCAGTACGGAGGCCGGTACCTCCTCGTCGCTCGCCACGGAGAACTCGACGCGGGCCAGGGCCGTCCGTCCGTCGGGGGACACCGCTCCCGTGCGGGCGGGGTCGCTCACGGAATCGACGCCGGGCACCGAACGCACGGCCGCCAGTGAACGCTGCAGTGCTTCCGCCTGGTCCCGGTCCTGGAAGGAGTCGCCGGAAGAGGCCTCGAAGACGATGTCGGCCGTCTGCTGATCACTGGCGCCGAAGTGCTCGTCCATCGTGGCCAGGGATTTCTCCGCGGCGGACCCGGGGATCGTGGACCCGGTCTCGAAGTCACCGGCGAATCTGACGCCCAGGACGGCGATCACGGACACGACGAGCAGCCACAGGGCCACCACGAGGCGCCGGCGGTCGACCGTGATCAACCCCCAGCGATGGAGGAGCGAAGCCATGGTCACAACTCTTTTCTGCAGGGAAGGGCAACGCGTCCATGAAAGGCGGCTTTCCTGAAGGAACAGCCCGCGTAGCCTGACGAAACCCTGAAGGTCGGAAGAGCGGCGGACCCGCCGGACCTTTCCTGCGGATATCCTGACGGTTTGCTGAAGCATTGCCGACGTATGCCCGCAACGTCTCGTCGCCGCCCTACGCTCCTGGACTCGACGGTTCACACAGCCCGTACGGACCGTGTCACCTAAATGCCGTGCAACGACATGCATTTCTAGGAGCGAACGTGTCACCACATTCAGCCATGTCCCGCCGTACGTTCGGCAGGACCGTCGGTGCGGGTGCCGCGACGGTGGCCGGCGGAGCCGCGCTCACCGCGGGCACGGCGGCGACCGCGGCGGCTTCCGCCGCAAAGGCGACAGCCCCCGAGGAGCGCCCTTTCAAGGCTGAGAAAGGCCGGAATTCCGGGCGCCCGAACATTCTCTTCATCCTGGGCGACGACATGGGATGGAGTGACCTTTCGTGCTACGGCGCACGCCACATCGACACTCCGAACCTCGACCGTCTCGCCGCCCAGGGGGTTCGTTTCACCGAGGGGTACGCGGGCTCCGCGACCTGCTCCCCGACGCGCCTCAGCCTGTATACGGGACGCTATCCGCAGCGCATTCCGGCCGGTCTGGAAGAGCCCATAGAGGACACCGACCCCGTCGGTCTGGAACCCACTCATCCGACGCTGGCGTCCCTGCTCAGTGATGCCGGGTACACCACGTCGATGATCGGCAAGTGGCACTGCGGTGAGCTTCCCGACTACGCACCGACCAAGTCGGGATGGGACGAGTTCTTCGGCAACTTCGGCGGCTCGCTGGAGTACTACTCCAAGCTCACCACGCTCGGGGAGTACGGCTTGTACGAGGGCGAGACCGAGTACAAGGACCTGCGTTACTACACGCAGGTTCTTTCCGAGCGCGCCGGCGAGTTCATCACCCGCAAACACGCCGAACCCTGGCTGCTTAACCTCAACTTCACCTCGGCGCACTGGCCGTGGATCGCCGAGGGCGACAAGGAGGAGTCGGCTCGTCTGGAGAAGCTCCTGCGCGAGGTCCCGCCGGAGCAGAAGACGGCTGTCATGGCCCACCTGGACGGCGGCTCCCTCGACACGTACGCGAAAATGGTGGAGGGCCTGGACCGGGCGGTCGGTGACGTACTCCGCGCGCTCGACAAGTCCGGACAGGCCAAGAACACCGTCGTGATCTTCTCCAGCGACAACGGCGGTGAGCGTTACTCCCACAGCTGGCCGTTCTTCGGCGCCAAGCACACGCTGCAGGAAGGCGGTATCCGGGTACCCACCCTGCTGCGTTGGCCCGCACGCGTGGGCGATCACCAGGTCAGCCACGTACCGGTGTGCACGCCCGACTGGACGGCCACCCTGCTGGACGTGGCCGGAGCGCGCCCGGACAGGAACACTCCGCTGGACGGTGTCAGCCTCGCCGGACACCTGCTGGAGGGCGAGGACGCCCCGCGGAGAGACCTCTTCTGGCGGCTGCGGGGAGAACGGGCGCTGCGACGCGGCAAGTGGAAGTACCACTACGCCGAAACCGCGAAGCTCGCGCCGTTCAGCGGGAAGGACGTGCTGTTCGACCTGGAGGCGGACCCGAGCGAGAACGCCAACAAGGCCGGCCAGGAACCGGAACTGCTGGCGGAGCTCAAGGCCGCCTGGGGAGAGATCGACTCAGGACTCCTCCCGTATCCGTCGGGGACACGCACGCCGAAAGCTGAGTCATGACCCGAAGTGAGAGTGCGAGCGACACCCCCGGCGCGGTGGAACCGGCCGGGACGGGTGAGACGTCACGCCGAACCGTCCTGAAGAGTGCGGGAGTTGCCGTGGCCGGAGTCGGGGCGGCAGCGGCCGTCGGTGGACCGCTCGTGGCAAGCCTGACGCACGACGAACCCGCACGCTCCGTGATGCCCGTGGCCAAGGCGCTGCGGATCGACCACGTCACCGTCGTCGATCCGCGGGACGGCAGCAGCCGGCGCGACATGTCCGTGCTGGTGCGCGACGGAAAGATCGCATCCGTGACGGCGTCCGCGAAGGCCGAGGCCACGGCCGAGGTCAAGGTGATCGACGGTGCGGACCGTTTCGCGGTTCCCGGCTACAACAACATGCACACCCACGTCCTGCAGGAGAAGCAGCGGTCGAGACTGTTCATGGCGGCGATGCTGGCCGAGGGAACGACGGGCATGCGCCAGATGGCGGGCTCCGACGACCTCCTGTCGTACCGGCGAGAACGGCGTCTCCCGCTGGGCGCGGACACGCCCGGGTTGCACGCCATGCCCGGCGCTCTGCTGATGCCGTTCAACGCGCCCTCCGTGAGCAGGGCCCGGAGCGAGATCAGCCGGCAGAAGGACCTCGGCGCGGACTTCATCAAGCTCATCCAGGTGGAACGGGAGGTGTTCTTCGACGCTGTCGGCTGGGCGCATGCCAACGGACTGAGGGTCGCGGGCCACCTCCCGCCGACGGTGAACCCGTACGAGGCGTCCGAAGCCGGATTCGACTGCCTGGAGCACCTGGGCACGAACACCAACATCTGGATCGAGACGTCCAGCGACCGCGGCGCTCTGCGCGCCAGAGGGGACACCCCCGGCGCCCTGCCCAACTGGCTCGGATACGTGCCCTTTTCTCAGCGGATCTTCTCAAGCGGCATCGTCACCAAAGCGACCGCGAAGAGACTCCTGAATCCCGCGCTCATGAACTCCGAGGAGACTGTCGCGATTCTCCGGGCCGCGCTCGACTCCTTCGACGAGGACGCGGCCGTCAAGTTGGCGGAGACCTTCGCGAGGAACAGCACCTGGCAGACCCCTACGCTCGTACGGCTGCGCACGCAGTACTTGGCGGACGCTCCCGAGTACGAGAACCACCCCTGGCTGAAGATGGTGTCCGCGGAGGAACGCGAAGCCTTTCAGGAGTCCCGGAGGAAGTTCGTCGACCTGCCTGCTGAGACGCGCTCCACCTACCACCGGTACTACGCCACGACCCTCAAGATGATCAAGATGATGCATGAGGCCGGCGTTCCCCTCATGACGGGCACCGATGGTCCGAGCGCGGTTCCGGGACAGGATCTGCATGCCGAGTTCCAGGAGATGGCCGCGGCCGGGCTGACCCCTTTGGACGTCCTGCGTTCGACGACCACCACGCCCGCGTCGTTCCTCGGACGGTCCAAAAGCATGGGTGCGGTGGCCGTCGGCATGGACGCCGATTTCCTCCTGCTCGATGCCGACCCCCTCAAGAGCGTGGACAACATGACGAAGATCAGCGCCCTCGTACGGGCGGGTCATTTCACCGCGTCGCAAGATATTTCCGCCACCGTCGACCGCCTGCTGTCCGAAGCGGAGGGATGAGCCATGTCTCGTTCTCCCAGTAGAAGGAGGAGGCGTTCACTGAAGACGGGCGGCTGGGCCGTCGTCGTGGCCGGCGTGCTCGTCTCCTGGGTGTGGTCGGACAAGCTCGACACCGCGGGAGAACCGACTGCGACGGCGACTGCCGGCGGCCTTGCATTCCTGCTCCTCGCCGTCGCGATCGACCTGTTGCGCCGCGCCCGCCCGGAACCGGAAAGGCGTACGCGCATCCTCTGGGCGACCGCCATCCTGGCCTGCGTGACCGCCGGAGCCGTCGCGGGGATCCTGCCCCTGGCCATCTCGGCGGCCACCACCGGCACCGTGACGACCACGGTCGGCCCTGCCGGGGACGGTGCCGGATACCGCCTGGCCGAGGCGGCGGACATCACCAGCGACGACTACCGGCAGACCGACCTCGTCGTCACTGTCCACGCCCGCGATCGAACCGCCCCTCGGCTGCGGGCCGTCGTCTCCTTCACCGACGGCACCGCGGATCTGAGATGCGCCACCACGCGACCGGTGTGGATCCACGAAGTGTCCACGGTGACCCTCATGTGCGACGACTTCAGACCCGTCTCATCCTTGCGCTCCATCGCGGCTGTCTCGATCGTAGAGACATGACCGGGCGGAAAGGCGCGCTCGACCACCGAGCCTCCCAAGTCCCGCCTCGCGCCCGCGCAGGATCCTGGTTCCCGGCGGGGCACTCCTGCCGGTCCTGCCGGGTGAACCGTCCGCCGCGCCTGTACGTCGTGCGTGCGTAGTCGCATGCCCGACTCGAAAGGCGCGTTCTATGCGTGTGAGACCACTCGTGTCATATCGATCATTTCGGCCGTTCCTGTTCGCCCTTCTGCTGGTCGTCGTTGTGTCAGCGGTGACCTCGGTGGCGTCCTGGGGTACCTCCGACAAACGCCCGGTCCGTGTTTCCGGGGCAGCGGCAGTCGGCGGCGCGGAACATACCGTCACTCTGCGAAACAATTCGGCCTACCGCATCTGGGTCGGCGCCACGGTCAACGCCGACGGTTCGCCCCCGCTCACCGGACTGCCCATGCTGCATCCGGGCAAGTCCGCCACCATCACCATCCCCGAGCGTTCCGGCGCCGGGCACTGGCGCGGCAAGTTCTTCGCCCGCCAGGGCTGCAAGGGAAAGTCCGGCAGCACGTTCCACTGCACCGTGGCCGACTGCGGGCCGTACGCCGACCGTTGCTCGACCGGGGAACAGCCTGCCAGCCTCGCCGAGTTCAACTTCGACCCGGCTGACGCGGCGGCCCCCTGGTACAACGTCAGCTACGTGAACGCCGTCACGACCTCCATCACCATCACTCCAGACGGGGTGCCTCCACCGAAGGACGGCGGTGCGTGCGCCTCGGTGGGCTGCCCCACCGATCTGCTGTCGGTCTGCCCGCCCGAGTACTTGTCGCACAGCAAGGTGACAGGCAGGCCGCTGGTCTGCACCAACCCGAACCGGGATGCGAAGACCGCCTACAGCGAAGCACTCACAAAGAAGTGCCCTTCTGCCTACGCGTGGTCCAAGCACGACGCCGAGGAGGGCAACCAGGTCGTCCGCCAGTGCAGCAAGTGCAAGGGATTCACCGTCTCGTTCTACGGGTCCAAGGCTCCCAAGAAGTCCGCTCTGCAGCCCACCACCAAGGTGGTGCCGAAGGCCAAGTCCACGCTCAGGCCCAAATCCAAGCAGGTCTCCGCAGGTGCGGCCGGCAAGGGTGTAGGACTCAACCCGACCGCCGGCGCCACCAAGGCACTGGTCGACTCCGGCGCGAAGTGGTACCACAACTGGGCCTCCTCCAGCGGCAAGCTCCGCAGGCCGGCGGGTGTCGAGTACGTCCCGACGATCTGGGGCCCCCAATCGGTGACGAGCGCCGAATTGGGCAATGCGGCCAAGGAGGGGAAGAACCTCCTGGGCTTCAACGAGCCCGACATGCCCAGCCAAGCCAACATGACTCCCGAGCAGGCCCTGGATCTGTGGCCGAAGCTGCAGCAGACCGGCCTGAACCTGGGAGCCCCGGCGGTCGCCACCGACGCCGACAAGGCCGGCGGCTGGCTGGACCGCTTCATGAAGGGAGCCTCGGACCGCGGCCTGCGCGTCGACTTCATCCCCGTGCACTGGTACGGCTCCGACTTCAGTTACAAAGCCACCTACCAGCTGGCCGCCTACCTGGAGCGGATCCACAAGCGCTACAAGAAGCCGATCTGGCTCACCGAGTACGCCCTCATCGACTTCAGCAAGGGCACTCCTCGCTACCCGAGCGAGCAGGAACAGACCGCGTTCATCAAGACGTCGACGGAGACGCTGAACGAGATGGACTACGTGGACCGCTACGCGTGGTTCGCCCTTTCGACCCAGACGAGCCCGACCGGTCTCTACAACGGCACCAGTCCGAACGCCAGCGGTAACACCTTCCGCAGCGCGGGATGAGGTGTCGGTTCCCGGCCGGCGAGCCACGCCGCCCGGGAATCCGACGCCCCTGCCTGCCACTGGTGCCAGGGACGGACTTGCCGTGGTCCATGACCTGTCTGGACCACGGCAAGTCCGCTGGCGGGACGCTCGGCTACGCGGGTCAGGTCACCCGCCCCTCCCCCCGAGCGCCCCGGCGCCCTCGCCTCACCCCGAACGCTGGAAGGATCCCGGTGACGATCGACACGTCCGCCATCGAGCAGGAGGCCCTCGCGCCTACCGAGCTCTCCACCGAGGAAGCCGAAGCCCCTCCTCCGGCACCTCGGTTCATCCTCTATATGGAGGGGCCCGAGTACGCAAGGAATCTGCGCCAGCTGACCCTGTGGACCCACCATGTCCTGCTGCCGGTCTACGGCCGGGAGATCACCTCTGCCGCCCCTTGGTGCTCCCGCTGGTGGGAACACCAAGAAGCGATCGCCCAGTTGCACGGCTTGTGGCTCGCCTGGGCGGACCTGACCGGTCCGGGCTCGCCCATGAACGGGCCCGCCAACTGGCACCGGGACTACCTGAGTCCGGTCATGCAGTCACTGCGGGACCCGGAGGGCCCCTTCGCCGGCTGCAAACCTGGCAGCCACCGGTCGAAGGACCAGCCACCGGTCGACGTTCTCGACCCGTTCGGCCCGCCTCCCGCGCCGACCCGGCGGTAGCGTCAGGACAGCGGTGAGAGCGGATACGCATCCGCCGCGCATCCGCTCTCGACCGTCCCTCAGGTTCAGCCTTTCAGGATCCGCCACTGAACGGCTGGGCTGTCACCGCACGCGGAGACGGAGATTCTGGCGTTGGCGGGCCCCGCACTCGTTCGTGACACGTCCATACACATGTCGCCACTCTTCTGGTTGCGAATCCAGTACGTTCCGTTGGAGCGCTTGTCGAACCACCAGAGTTGATTGTCCTTCTCGGTCGGTACGCATTCACGCTCGACCAACCGCGCCGACACCTCGGCGCCGCCCTCGCCCGGCAGGTCCATGCAGAGACTGTCCTTGGCGTTACGGATCAGGTACAGGCCGGAACCGTCGGTGCTCTTTCCCCTGACCGGCTCCAGTTTCCACAACTGGTTGTCACTGGGGGACGTGGTGCAGCTGTGGTCATCCCAGATCTTGGTTCCCGGCTTTCCCTTGCCCCAGCCGAAAAGGTCGACGCAAAAGCGCCACTTCTCGTTCTGGAACGCCACCGGGTCGGTGGGCATCTTGAGGTGGCTCGCGGACTTCTTGGCCTTTTTCGGCTTCGTGGGCGCACTCTTCGTCGTGACGGAAGCCGGTGGCGCCTTCTTCGGCTTCGGCTTCGACTTCGACGGAGAGGGGGAAGGCGACGCCGGCACAGTGCGCGACGATATGTCGGAGGGAGACTCGGTCGGCAGCTCGGAAATCACCGGAGGTTCGCTTGTCCCGTTGACCGGTCCCGCTACCTGATCCTGCTCCTCGGCACCACTCGATCCCGTGCCCAATGCCACCAACGAAGCGATGACGAGTACGGCCACACTGGCGGCTACGCCTCCCACGACCAGGGGCCGGTGCAACAACCCGGGCCGTTCGTACTCGTCGTCCGACTGAACCTGCGTCTTCTTCCCGGGCGTGACGCGTGGCCCCGCACCTGGGGATTCCGTGCGCGCTTCGCGCTCGGTGTCCGGGAAGGCCACCGGCTCGGAGTGCTGAGCGTGCACGACGGGTTCATCAGGTTCGGCGAACTCGACGGGTGCGGCGAATTCGGCGGGCGCGCCCACCCTCTCCGCCGAACCCGCGTCCCCGTCGATCTGCTCCAGCAGCCTGCTGGAGCCGTCCGGAGCGACCTCGACGACCGCCACGTAGTCGGCGGCCGGATCGGTGATGGCTCCTGTCACGGGGGTGTTCCGGCTGCGCGCGTATCCGTGCAGCATGTCGAGGATCGCGACATCGAGGGGCTCGCCCGGCACCATCGGCACCGCCTCGCCGTCGATGGCGGCGGAGCCGTCGCCGAAGATGACCACGGCGAAGGGCGCGGGGCGCTCCGGCGCCTCCTCGACGTCCTCGACCTCCTCCAGGTCGGTATCCGCCGGGACCGCGGGTGGGGGAGGGATTCTCCTCGCCATCGGCGGCTCGTCCGCCTCGTCACCCCTGTTCATGTGTATCCCTTCCTTAGGATCTCGGCGCGTGGTTCGACAACGGTTCTGCTCACACCGCAACGGTCACCGGAGCGAAACAGTTCACCTCGGGGTCTCACATCACCATCCCGCGGTACCCGCCCATCCATTTCCCTGGGAGTGAGGTCGTGAGACGGTCGAAAAAGGTGTCCCACTGCGAGAGCGTGATGTCGCTCTGCAGTGCGGGAAACAAAATCGTCTCCTGACGTTTCAGATATGCGTCCAGGCTGTCGTGCACCTCAAGGGCGACCTCGTTCAGTTCGTGCCGGAAATCCCCCTGCGTGCTGCTCCGGCCTGTTTTTCCCCTGTTCATCAGGTCGATTCCCGAGAGGCGTTCGAGTGTGGTGAGCAAACGTGCGTGTTCCGGCGTGAGTTCAGCGACGGCGTACTCGGCCTCGGGGCCGATTGCCATGATCCGCGGCCACAGCAAGCTGGCTTCCATCTCGTGGTGGTCGCGCAGCACGGTCACCACGAAGTCCCGCAACTGCGACAACACTCCAGGACATATGGAAGGTCGCCCCACGGCGCTCACCAGCAGACGTGCGGCCACTCGATGAGTCTCATGGATGAGCCGTTTTTCCGAGATGACTCTGGACTCGGGTTCGGCTTTCTTCTTCATATGCAAACTTTTCAGGCAGGCCGGGTGGATGAAACTCAGTCACGTCCGAGTACGTAGCACAACGAGTTCCGGGCCCGGACGGTTCAACGCGCCGCGCACATATCTGATGGCCGATGTGAACCGCTTGAGCGTGGAGGTCGTTGTGTCTCCTTGACCACCCGTCCCGGTGTCCCACCGATGGCAGCGCAGGGAGAACGCATGTCTACCGCGGGCACCGCATCGGTGCGGAAGCGAGAGCGGGTACAGGAGGTCGACGTACTGCGCGGCTTCGCCCTGCTGGGAATCGTCCTGGTCAATGTCCCGGCGATGGCCGGACCTCACCTCGGTCCAGGCGGCGAGCTGTATGTGTCATGGGTGGACGAGACGGCTGCCTGGCTGGTCACCACCCTGGTCAGTGCCAAGTTCTATCTGCTCTTCGCCTTCCTGTTCGGGTACAGCTTCACGCTGCAGCGGGCCTCCGCCGAGTACGCCGGAGCACCCTTCGCGCCCCGGCAGCTACGCCGGCTGATCGGCCTGTTCCTCCTGGGGCTCGCGCACGCCGTCCTCCTTTTCCCGGGCGACATCCTGATGACCTACGCCGTGCTGAGCCTCGTACTGTTCGCCGTCCGCGACATCGCGCCGCGCACAGCGGTACGGGTCGCGGCCTGTCTCGTCACCGGTGTCGCCGCATACATGCTGACCTGGGGCGTGTGCACGGTCGCCCTCACGGATCCGGTGCGTTCGCAGGACCTGCGGGAGATCGAGGCCGCGGCGCGCGGGACGGCGGCGGCCTATCGCGACGGCTTCGCCTCGGTCGTCCGGACCAACCTGGAGGTGTGGCGCGACGGACTGGGGTGGAACATCCTGTACGGCGCCGACATGCTGGCGGCCTTCCTGGTGGGACTCGCCGCCGGGCGACGAAGGCTGCTGGCCGAGACCGACCGGCATCGAGCGTGGCTCGCGCGGATCGCCGTCCGCGCGCTGCCGGTCGGGCTGGCGGGGAGTGCCCTCATGGCGGTCTGCCGCAACGGCCCCCTGGACATACGCTGGTACGACATCGGCTCGGCCGTCGGAGTGCTCACGGCCCCGGCGCTGACGGCCGCGTACGCCTGCGGTCTGCTGCTCATGGCGCGCACCCGGGCCGGTGGCCGGGTCACCGAAGCGCTGGCCGGGGTCGGCCGCCTGGCCCTGACCCACTACCTCACGCAGTCGCTGGTCATGGCCCTGGTCTTCACCGGCTACGGACTGGCCTGGTACGGCCGCTACGGCACCACCGTGCTGCTGGCCGGGTGCCTCGTCCTGTACCTGGCACAACTCGCCCTCAGCCACTGGCTGTTGCGGCACTTCCGGTACGGACCGGCCGAATGGCTGCTGCGCGCGATGACACTGGCGCGCAGGCCCTGAGGGTCAGGGCTTGTCCAGCGACACCGCGTCCCTCTGCCACCGGCCGGCGCTCTCGACGGGTGCGTGAGGGCCGGCCGCCCAGGTTCGGGCGGCCCGCTCGGTGATGGCGGCGGTCTCGGCCCTGGCCGCCGCGGAGAGGACGTCCGCGTCGGCTTCCTCGTACCACGGGCGCAGCCGGATCAGGGCGGGCCGTACACCGGTGGCGAGCAGCAGGGCGGTGCCCTTGGGCAGAGCGCGTATGCGGTCGGCGGGCAGGACCGGGTCGAGCCGGTAGGAGTAGGAACGGGAAGTGCCGTCCCTGCTCCGGGAGACGGACCCGGTCCGTACGTCCCGATTGCCGACGAGCTTGGAGATCTTCTCCACGAAGTCGGCGTCGTCGAGGCCGGCGCCGAGCAGCTTGACGGTGGCGGCGCTCCACAGGGCGTCCATGCCCGCCTCACCCCAGACACGGCTTCCCTGGCGGTAACTCTGCAGCAGGGTGACGACGTTGATGCCTCGGGAGCCGAGGTGGCTGTACAGGTCGGGCAGGTCGGAGATGCGGCAGACGTTGGCCGCCTCGTCGAGGACGGCGGTCATCGGGGGGTCGAGTCGGCCGCCCATGCGTTCGGCGGCGATCACGCCCGCGCGCAGCGTCGTGTCGGCGAGTCCGGCGATCACACCCGCCGCCGAGCCGCCGCCGTCCTTCGACAGGAGGTAGAGGGTGTCCCGGCCCAGCACATGCTGGTGCGGTCTGAACTGCGGAAGCTTCGGATCAGGCGTCACCCAGGCCACGATCTCCGGGTCGAGCAGACAGGCGACACACTGCCGGGCGGTCTCGTAGATGCCGTCCCGGGTCTCCACCGCGCCCCGGACCGTGCCCTGCAACTGCTCGGCCATGGCGATCATGCCGACGTCCCGCAACAGGTCGACGGGCGTGCGGTCCGCGGGGTCGGCGAGCCAGGCCAGCAGGTCGAGCACGGAGGCCTTACCGCGCGCGGCGGCGAGGAACAGCGAGGTGAGGGTGTTCTGCGCCGCGGAGATCCAGAAGTCCTTCTTCGACTGGTCGTCGTTGACGGAGGCGACGAAGTGTCCGGCCAGCCGCCGTGCGCCCTCGATGGTGTGGCAGTCGGCGAGGATGTCCCACCACATCCCGCGCGGAGTGTGGGCGATGCTCTGCGGATCGAACGTCCACACCCGGCCGGCCTTCTCCCGTTCGGCACGGGTGACGGAGTATACGTCGGACTTGTTGGAGGTCAGCAGCACCGCCCCCTGGGCACGCAGCACTCGGGGGACGGCGATTCCGGTGGACTTGCCGGCGCGCGGGGCCATCAGGTCCAGCTCCACGTCCTCGAAGGAGGAGCGCAGCTCCGGACCGTGCGGAGCGAGGTCGCCGAGGAGGTTGCCGGTCTCATCGGGGTGGAGATGTTCGCGGCCCTTGAGCGAGGGGCGCAGGTCGCGGGCGCGCGCCGCGATGCCGGCCGGTGTCATGGATGCCAGCTCCCGGTTCCCGGCCAGCCCCCTGGGACGGGAGACGTACCGCAGGACCCGTCGTGCGGCCAGTGCGCCGACGGCGACGGCTGTGCCGAAGACCAGAACGATCCCGGTGATCACACCGGCCGGTGACGCGTCCGGCCAGAGCTTCCCGGGTCCGTCGGTGAGCAGAGTGCCGAACGTCGCGAAGGTGAACGGCGGGGAGCTCCACCCCGAACCGGTCAGCGCGGCGCCCAGGGTCCCACCGAGCCACATCCCCCCGCAGACCACCAGGGCGGTGCCCGACACGAGGACGATCGCCCAGGGTGCCAACTCGCTCCCGTAGCCCCTGCCCCCGGCCGCGTCCCCCCTCATACGATCCCCGTCCCGCCCGGCTCCCGCTGCCTGACGTGCCGGATGATCCGCTCGGAGGCCTTCTCGATGGGGCGTTCGTTCTCGGCCCAGCGTTTGTTGGTGTCGTGCAGACGTCGTTCGGTGTCGGTGATGGCGACCTGGATCGGGATGCCGGGGCGGCCACCGACCTTGATCAGGAAGCGCCCGCGCCCGGGGGGATCCTCGCGGTCCCCGTGGGCGGCCCAGCCCGGGGGCGAGGACCAGGAGGCGACGAGGTCCATCTCCCGGCGGGACAGGCCCACGACCTGGCCCAGATCCTCCATCTCCTGGCGCGGCAGCCCCGCGCAGACCACCATGCCGGCCCGTTCGACGAAACCACGCGCCTTGACCCGGTCGGCGTCACTACCCAGGGCCTCCGCGTCCTTAAGGGTGTGCGTGATCTTGGCGTCGCCCAGGCCGAGGCTTCGGTTGAGACGGGTCAGGGCGTCGATGCGGTCCACGATGCCCGACGCCGCGCGCAGCGGTCGCCACAGCTCGTCGAGCACGGTGAAGAACCAGCGCCGAGGCCGCAGTCCGGCGTCCGCCAGGGCGTGCGAGGCGGCCACGGTGCCCAGGCCGTCGGACCAGGCGGCCAGCATCGCGGCCGCGGTGAGCTGGGTGTCCGACTCACCGATGCGGGAGATGTCCACGCACACCGCGGGCGCGTCCAGGTCGATGCGGGTGGATGCCTCGGATGCGAAGGTGTCGCCCAGCGGCCCGTCCAGGACGCCCAGCAGCGAGCGATGCAGCGGGTCCACGGCGTCGCGGTAGCGGGTGTCGTCCCCGCGGTCCAGCGTCACCGCCCGCACCCGGTCCGGCCCCTCGGTCAGGACGCGCACGAGGTCGGGCAGCAGCGGCTGCCGGCCGGGGGGCGTGCGCTCACGCAGATGGTGCAGCGCGGCGGAGAGCACCGACTGCTCGTGGTCGTCCACTGCCCGGTCGCGCACGATGGTGACCAGCGCGGCGACCATGTTGAGGACACGGCCGTGGGTCTCGGCGCTCAGCACCCGCCCGGCCTCGCCGCCGATACGCCGAGCCGCGGCGCCCATCGCCCCGGGGTCGAGGACGTTGATGCCGCCGACCCCGCGCCCGATGGGCAGGACCTGGCCGCCCAGGGCGCGCACGGTGTCCGCGTAGTCGGGCTTGAGGTCACCCAGCACCATCGGCACCACACCCGTGGCGGAGAGCCCGATGAGCATGCGGTTGATCAGGGTGGACTTGCCCAGGCCCGGCATGCCGAGCATGAACAGCGAGGGGTTGGAGATGTAGTGGGCGCGGGTGAACCACGACAGGGGGTCGCCGCACACGGTGGCTCCGGTGTACAGGTGCTGGCCCAGCGGGACGCCGCTCATGGGGGCACCCGAGCCTGCCGCGAACGGCCAGAGCCCGCAGGCCTGGACGGTGGTGGCCCGCCACATCGTGGGCGGGTCCATGTTGGCCACCTGGCCTCCACCGGGTCCGGGCCAGCCGCGCGCGGGGGCCAGTCGCTCCCTGGGGGGCCGGGCGGGCGGCTGCTTCGCGGTGCTCCTGGACGCGTTCCTCGCTCTCACAGTGCTTCCTTCAGTTCGCGCGGGATCAGGGTGTACTCCCACGGCAGGATCCCGGCCGGCAGGGTGCAGCTGAACGCCGCCGCCTGCATGCGGTCCGCCGGGCGCATCAACAGCCGTGCCCCGGCCAGCTGATTGCGCACCGCCGTGTTCGCGTCCTCCAGGTCGGCGTCGGAGTCGACCGTCACGGTGACCATCAGCGAGAACTCCACCAGGCCGGCCCCGGTCGCCTCTTCCACCGCCGTCTGCTCGGTCGCGCTCACCTCGTTGGCGGCCCGCGCCTGCACCAGGCCCCGCTTCGAGGTCGCCATGAACTGCGCCGCCCGCCGGTCGGCCTCGACGATGCGCGCCGAGGTCGCCGGGTCGATGGGCCGGTACAGCAGCGCCACCCGCTTTCGGCGGGTGCCCGGAGTGGCCTCCAGCAGACCGCGCAGCACATTGGCGCGGACCGTACCGCGGGGGGCCAGGGTCAGCATCCAGGTCCGGGACACCCCTGAGTCGTGGACATAGGAGTTGGTCCTCTCCAGGGTCGCCGCGGGCCCCGCGTCCTCCCAGTCGAGTCCGGTACCGCCGTGCTGGGCACGGATGTCGAGGACATCTCCCGCGACGGCCGGATCGTAGGCCACCCGTACGACTTCGGCGATGCGCTCCGCCGACAGGGGCGCGGCAGCTCCGCCACCGGCGCTCACCACCCCGTCCAGCAGGCCGGGAATGCGGATGGCCAGGTCGGTGATGATCTCGTCGGTCTTGCGCCGCTGTCCGCCGGCCGGACCGTAGGTCAACGAGATGTAGGTGTGCATCTCGGAGGACGTGGACGGGTACCGCTGCACCACCTCCTCCATCACCGCCCGTGCCGCTGCCGGTGCGTCGGGGTGGAGGCGCGGGAGCAGCTCGTTCGCGAGCCGGCTTCCCGTGTCGGGGGCGGTCTCCACCACCACGGCGGCCCCGCGCAGGCCCGGTTCGGCGGACAGCCTGGCCAGCCACTGGCCCCAGGACGCCACCCAGGTGTCCACCTGGTCGGGGTCGACGAGGGACCCGCCGTCGGGTTCGCAGCCGAGCACGATGGTGTAGAGGTTCCGGCTCCGGTGATGCACCACGCCGAACGGCTGGTCGTAGGCGTCCCGGCCCTCCTCCAGCTTGACGCGGTTCAGCAACCCCGGCGGGCGGAACCGGCCGCCGGGCCGGGCGGACAGCGGTCCCGAGACATAGGTGGCCGATCCCTTGGACTTGCGGTTGAACCAGCTGATGCGCAGCGCCAAGACCTGATACATGTTCCGCCCGTCCTGGGTACGCGCCGTCAGCGGCAGCAGGAACAGCACCTGGAGGACGACGGCGACCAGGGTGACCTGCAGCGAGATCAGCGACAGCATGAGATCGACGACGATCCCGCCGAACACCACGACGGTGCCGATGAGGCCGAGCGGCCCCAGTCCGGGCCGTCTGGGCCTGCGCCAGTTCCCGTACGTGGGATGAACAGCGGCTTCGGTGGACATGGGCGATACCTGCTTTGCTTCCGATGGGTGGATCGTGGGGCCCCTGGGGGTGGTTCAAGGGGCCCGGACCACGAGCCGACCGGGCCGGAGAACGGACGGCAGGGAACCCGCCGCCCACGGTCCGGCGCCGGTCAGTGGCCGTTCCGGTCGTTGCTCGTGTTGCTGTTGGCGCCCTCCACCCCGCTCCGGGTGACGCCGACGGCTCCCTTGGCGACCTTGCCGGCCACCGCCGCCGCGCCGAGCACCGCGGCGCCGATGACGGGCACTGCCGCGGCCGGGGTGGTGCGACCCCCCGCGGCTGCGGCGCGGCCCCCGCTCGCCGGGGAACCGCCCCCGCTTGAGGAAGAGCCGCCTCCGCTGTCGGGCCTCGCCGCGGCACCGGTTCCGGCGCCGGTGGCCCCCGAGGGTTTCTGGGTGCCGGACGCACCAGGGCCGACCCGGCTGATGGCGCCGCCGGCGATCGACTTCGCTCCGGAGGCGATACCGGAGGCCGCTCCCATCGTGGCCTGCCCGGACGAGTCTCCTCCGAGCGCCTCCGTCGCCGGCACGATCACCCTCATCAGGGCGGGCAGCGCGATGGCCGACAGCAGGAGCACTCCCATTCCCGCGATCTGCGTGTTGACCTGGTCGACGCCCTGGGCGTTCACCATCACGGCCCCCGAGTAGAAGATGAGGCTGACCGCGGGCTTGTACAGCAACCAGGCGATCAGCCATCCGACGTGCTTCTGCCACCAGGTGCCGCCCCATTGCGTCATGGACGCGGAGGCCGCCAGGGGGAGCGTGCCCATCAGGATGACCATCACGCCGAGCCGGATCCACATCAGGAGGGCGTGGATGATGCCGGCGAGGATGAGGAGGCAGCCGACGACCAGCATCAGCATGGCGGGCATGACCTTGTCACTCATGCATTCGATGCCCGACATCAGCTCGTCGAGGCTGTCCCTGAACAGGTGGCTGGAGTACCTGTCCATGAGGGTGGCGAACGTGATGATCACGGTGCTCGCGGCCGTGTTGACCAAGGTGACGCGCAGGACTCCCTTCAACGCCGTCTGGCCTGCGTCACCCTTCCTGTCCAACGCCATCTTGATCGCGGCGAAGAGGATCGAGCCGATCGCCAGGTACGTGACGATCCACTGGGTCTGCGTGTTGACCTTGTTGGACGAATCCTCGTCGTACGAGTTGATTTCGCCGACGGCCTCGAACATCCCGATCGCGGCGCGCATCACGAGCTTGGCCACCATCGAGACCATCTCGCCGATCGGATCGTCGAACATGCCGAAGAAGTCGAGGCCGCCGCCGCACCCGTGGTCTCCGTCAGCCAAGAACATGTCGGTCTCCCCACGCGGCGAAGTCACCGGGTTTCGCCTGCTGATCCACTGCGGAGTACAGCGATCCGTCGCGCTGAGGAGCCACTTTCCAGTCGCCGTCCTGCCAGCGAACGGTGACCGAGGTCGACAGATGGCCGCCGGAGGGCTTGGTGAGCAGCAACTCCACGGTCGCGGACCGGGCCGAGTAGGACTTCAGGGAGAAGCCCTCGAACCGCCCCACGGGCTTCTCCTCGGGGTCTGTCGTGCCGGACACGGCTTTGCCGGTGACGAATCTGTCGCGCGGCTCCCCGGGCACGATCTGCTGCTCCGCGGCACTGCGCCAGGTGTTGCCGCTCAGCTGGACGGGAATGGTGTGCGCCGCCAGTACCGCGCCCGTGGGCGTGTGGGCGAAGCACCACCACACGGAGCTGTCGCGGTGCAGCGGGCCGGCCGACGGCGAGGTGGGAACCATGACGGCGACGAGCTTCCGCCAGCGCAGATCGGCCGGTGTCGTGGTCGGCCGGGAGGTGTCCCCGTCCTCGGTGCGGCAGTTCTCCGGCCGGCCCCGCGGACCACCGCGGATGTGTTGGGGATCGCCCGGCGACAGCGGGCCGCTCAGTCCGGCGAGTATGTCCCGGCTCTCGTCCGCGATCCGTGTGCTGTGGTCGGGGGCACCGGTGGTGGCGCCGCTCAAGAAGGTCGCCAGTGACATCGCGACGGCGACCCCGAGGAACACGGCCGCGTTGGTCCAGCCGCGTTGTCTGTAGAAGGGTCCGTCGACCGGACCCTTCTTCCGTATCGAGCCGAACATGTCGGTGTTCTCTCTCGACTCACTGTGCCGCGAAGAAGAACTTGACGACGGGCCCCGCGGTGGAGACGAGGATGCAGCCGCCCAGCACCATGCCCAGGCGGCTCATGTGCTCGGAACCCTCTCCGCGCTTCATGGACACGGCCATCATGACCCCGGTGATCATGATCCCGGCCACCCCCGCGGCCGTGCCGAGCCAAGCGGTGATGCCCAGCACGGTGTCGACCGCGTCGCTCAGCTCGGCGGGAGCCTTCCTGGTGGGGTTGGGGACGTCGCCCTCCTCACGGAAGGTCAGGTAGTGCCCGCCCCGGGCGTAGAGGGAGTGCAGGGTGTCCTTCATGGGTGTCTCCGTTGTCGTGAAACAGGCAGATGCTCATCGGGCGAGCGGGGAACATGCGCAGTCGTCCCAGGCGGCGGAAAGCCGGGGAGCGAGCCGGCGTGGCCGGCGGAGGGGAGGGGGCCGTGGGGCTCAGGGCGGGGCGAGGACGTAAGGCTTGATCACGAACTCGACGAGCGGCCCGGCGGTGACGCCGAGGACGCAGGCGCCCACGACGATGGCGAGTCCTCGGAAGTAGGTCGCTCCTTCACCCATCTCACCGCGGCGCAGCTGCAGGGCCATCTGGATGCCGACGACCATGATCCCGCCCACCGCGGCAGCCGTCACGGTCCAGGCGAGGTACCCGAGCAGGGTGCTCCCCTGGGGATCCGGATCGAAGCTCTTTCTCTCCGGGAGAAGGCCGTCGGCCAACGGCAACAGCTCCATGAGCGTCATCGCAGTCCCGCCCCTCGTCCGGGCGGGAGCGAGGTGAGTTCCGCCAGCGCGCGGACCTGCCTCGGGAGCGGATCCACCTCCTCGCCCAGGCGCCAGGCCGGAATCCACGGAATCCGGTGGACCTCGGCCGCCGACCGCAACACCCGTACTCGTTGGCCGAGTCGGTACGGCAGCCGCCCCGGCGCGTCGGCGACGAGTACGACGGCCAGGAGATCCACCCCTGACGGGTGATCACCTGTGCGCAGCGCGTTCAGGGACTGGGACACCGCGCGCAGGCCCCCGGCATGGGTGCGGGCCACCAGCAGGACTCCACCGGGTTCGCCCCGGGCCGGTTCGGGCCAGCGGCCACGCAGATCCGCGCCGCCCAGTACCCGCGCGAGCGTGCTCGCCCCGCCGCCGCCGTGTGCGTTGACCCAGGCGAACCGCTGCCCCCGGTGCGGAGAGGGCTCGCGTTCGGCCGGTGCGGCGGGCCGGGACCGGGGGGTACGCGCAGCCGGCCGCGGTGACACAGCTGTCGCCGGGGCGACCTGCTGAGCGGCCGGTCCACGAATCCACATCTGTGGGCCGGCGGGCGCCGCCGGTGGGACACCCATGAGCGTCCATCCCTTCCCTCTGTTCCGAACCGGGTCGACGAATCCCGCATTGAACTGATCTGCCGCCGTGTCCGTTGCGCGGGTGCGAGTCCGCGGTGATCCGTCGGGCAGCCACTACGTGAAATCGCGCGGCCTGGTTCAGCGCTGTTCGAAACGAGACCGAGCGAGCGACAACCGAGGGGAGCGAACGGTCGTGGGCGCAGGTGCCGGCGGGAAGTCTCGTACAGCCGATAAACGGGGGCCGAACACCGCCGTGGTGGTCGCCGGCGCGTCCGCGGGCTTCCTGGGATGCCTGTTCAGCCCGCTGATCATCCTGATCCTTCTGGTCGGCGTGATCGTCATCTGCGCCATCGGCGTCATCTTCTGGCCGCTCGTGCTCATCTGCCAGATCTTCGGCTGTGGGGGAGGAGGAGGCGGCGGGGGCGTCGACACCGACCAGGTCGCGGAGGCGTTCAACGGCGACGGCAAGGGCGAGGTGCAGGAAGCCGCCGTGCCCGCGGCGTTCCTGAAGTACATCCAGGACGCCGGAGAGGAATGCGATCAGATCGGCCCGGTTGTCATCGCCGCGCAGATCCAGCAGGAGTCCGGGTTCAGGGAGCAGCTGATCGGCCCCGACGGGGCCAAGGGCATCTCCCAGCTGCCCCCGGACAAGTTCGACGAGTACGGCGAGGACGACGACGACAACGACAAGACCTCGGCCCTGAACGCGGGGGACTCGATCAGGGCGCAGGGCCGGTACATGTGCTCGCTGGCCAAGGACATCGACAGGCTCATCGCCGACGGCGGAGTGAAGGACGAGGAGCCCAACAGTCTGGACCTGACCCTTGCGGCGTACCACCTCGGCCTGGACGAGGTCAGGAAGGCGAAGGGCGTACCGGAGTACGGCGGTGCGCAGGCCTACGTCTTCGGCATCAGGACGTCGTTCGCCCTGTACTCGGGTGTCGTCGACTACCCCGAGGGATCCGGCTACCCCAGTGTCAGCCCGCTGCCCCTCGACTCCATCAGCGCGCGGCCCCGCGACGAGGAGGGAACGGAACGATGAACCAGGTATCGGGTGTCGGGAAGCACCTCGACCGTGGTCTGACAGGCCAGGAAGACGTGGAGCCGTGGCACGTGCCCGCCCTGGAGGTCCTGATCGACTCCGACGGCGGTGTGCTGATCGACGGCGCCCCCTTCCCCGTACCGCACGGCGAACCGGCCCATGTGGCCGTGCTCGACATGATGCAGCGCGGTGCGCGGACCGTGGCCGGCCCCGTCGAGGCGCTGGTCGTCGACAGGCGGGCACGGTACGCCGTCCGCATCGCGGTCACCGCCGACGGGGCGAGCCGGATCATCGGGCAGGAGGACTACGAGGAATGGACCGACGTGATGTCCCGGCCCACGGCCCGGCCGGAGCCCACCGCGTCCCCGGCGGCCGAACCGCTCCCGGCCGGACCGCCCGCACCTGAGGTCACGTTCGTTCGACCCACGCTCGGCGGACCACCCGCCGGGGGCGCCCGGCCCGCCGACGTGGGTGCTTCCCCGCCCGCATCGGACGAACTTGCCGAACTCGCCGCGCGTATCGGCCGCGCCATCGACGCCGGAGCACTGGAGCTGGCCGTCGTGCTCGCCTTCAAGCTGCGTCAGTACGCCGTGCGCACCTTCGGCGACGAGCACCCGTACACGGTGGAAGTGCTGGCGCTGGAGGCGTTCGCCGCGTACAGGGCGTGCAATCACACCGTCGCGACGGACACCTGCCTCGAACTCGCCCGGATCCGTCATCAGCAGGGTGACCCACTCGCCCATGAGGAGCTGCTGCGCGCGGTCTACGTGTGGCACCTGGTCGACGACCTGCCGTCGGCGGTCGGCCTCGGTCGGTCCCTGTTGGCCACCTGGTCACAACTGGCCAAAGAAGGCAATACGCCTGCGGGAGATATCGAATTGGTGAGGGGTGTGGAGCGACGTATACGCGCCCTTGTCACTGAGCGCGCACAGGACGGGGACGCTACGACCTGACGGGAAACGCGCAGGTCAGCGGCGGAAGCCCGCCGCAAGAGACTCTCCTGGACCGGTGCCGCACGACGCTCCACCCGTGGAATCCGTCGTTCCGCCGTCAATCGAACGTCAAATCCACGTGGAGATCGGCTCGTCACACTCCCTCGGATCGAGGCCGCTGAGCGCGGCCCGGCGGCCTGGCCATGCCCCGGGGCATGGAGTGAGGGAGTACGTAAGTGAGCTGGACAGTGCTGGGTTCCCTGGGCGCCGCGAGCGCTGCGGAACGCGCGATGCGCACGCTGCACGACGAGCAGGCGGGCGCGTTGTACACCTATGTCCTACGGCTGTTGAACGGTGACCGTCACAAGGCCGAGGACATCGTGCAGGAGGCGCTGCTGCGCTGCTGGCGGACGCAGGACCTGACGGGTAGTCAGCCCCTGCGGCCGTGGCTGTTCCGAGTGGCCCGCAACCTCGTCATCGACGAGTACCGGACGCGCAAGACCCGCCCCCAGGAGGTCAACGGCAACACCTGGCTGGAGGATCTGCTGACCAGGCCCGACGACGTGGACTGGTTGCTCTCCTCCATCCTGCTCAAAGAGGCGTTCAAGGAGTTGTCCGCCCCTCATCGCGAAGCGCTGTACGAGACGTACTTCTCCGGCAGGTCGATGCGTGAGGCGGGCGAGATACTGGGTGTCCCCTCGGGCACCGTCAAGTCGCGGGTGCATCACGCGGTCCGCGCGCTGCGTCTGGCCATGGGGGTCGACGACGGCGCCGGCGACGAAGCCGGCCGGCGCGTGTACCACCTGACCGCCGTGTAGGCGCGCTCGTCCGCGGGGCCGGGACGGAAGGCCGCGACGGCGGACCGGGGGACCGGGGGACCGGGGGACCGGGGGACCGGGACGGCGGATGTCGCGACCGTGTGGCCTTCGGCGACGGCCCGGCTCAGCCCGGCCTCCTGGCGTTCAGCCCTACCTCCTGGTGTTCACCGCAGGCCGCTCCCAGATCGGTGCGGGACGCTGGACCCGTGGCCCGGGCGGGACGGTCACGGGGTGTTCCCGCCTCTCGGGTGCGCGCTTCTCCTGCGCGTCCAGCAGCCGCTCCCGGTGTGCCAGGACCGCGGCCAGCGCCTCTCCGGCGCGGCCCGGGACAAGGCCGCGCATACGGATGACGGCGACCCCGGCGGACAACGCCTCCTCCACATCGGTGATCCCTCTCCACAGCAGTTCGGCGCTGTTCGCCACTGCCTCGGCCTGCTCGGCCTCCCGCTGGTAGTACCAGCGTTCGGCGACGTCGCGGTACAACTGGATGCCGCCGATCCTGTCCCCGGCCAGGGCGGCGGCCCGGGCCCGGACCTCGCGGATCCGCAGGGTCTCCGGATGAGAGACACCCAGGACGCCCGTGGCCTGCTCGTCGAGCAGCGTGGCGAGCGTGGAGGCCCGGTCGGCACGGCCCTCCTCCAGATGGTTCCGCACCTCCGCCATGGGTTCCGCGTACGTCTCGGTCTCCGGCCGCGCGCCGGGCCGGGGCGCCGAACGCTCCGCGGCGGCAGCCGCTCTCGCCTTGCGCCTCGCCTGTCGCCTCGTCAGCTTGGTGGTCTGTGACCGGTCGACCGGGACCTCGCTCACCTCACCGTCGGGTGCGACGATCAACGGCCAGATGACACCGCCCGGTTCGGTGGCCGTGGCCCGCACGGCACGGCCCAGCCTGGCCGCGGCATCGGCCACGATCTCTATGGCGGAGGCGCGCGTGGCGTGCCCGGACGTGGAGATCAGAGGGCCCGACGCGACCACCCGGCCGTCGTCGTGGACGGTGAGGTCGTAGACCGGCCAGGCCGGTACGTCTGTGGACTCGTGACTCGTTGGCATGATGTTTCTCCCGTGCGGCTGACCGCAGGACCTAGTGGACGGTGACGTCGGCGACCCGCCATGGCTGGTCACCTGCTGTGCGTGTGAGGTGCAGAAAGACCGTGACGACGGCGGGTTCGCCGGTCCATTGCCTTCGCCCCGAGGGGGTGGCCGTGACCGTCCACTGCCGCCATGCCCCGGTGTCGGTGTCGGGGGGCTGTGCGGCGTCCGCGGTCTTCCGGGGTACGACGGTCGTGTGCGCGCGGTGTTCGGCCCACTCCTGCCACTGGACACCGGGGATCGTCCGGGGTCGCTGGGCGCGTAGCCGATCCGCGTACGCACCGGTCAGCCAGCCCGCGTCCGCCGCGCGTACCTCGGCGTCGTGCGGGCCTGAGTCGGTGGTGGTGTCGAAGGTCCACAGCACTTTGAGCGCGCCCTCGCTGACCGCGTCGGCATCGGTACGGTCGACGTCCCGCGGCAGAACCGTGCCGCCGCGGGGTTCGTCCGTGCTCTCGGGCTCTGGAACCGCAGCCTCGGGTGGGTGCGTGGCAGGGGCGGACGGTGTCGGATACGGGCCGGTGCCGGTCGGCGGTGGGGTCGACGGCGCCGCGACCGCGCGTTCTTCATCGCCCCCACCGGAACCGCAACCGCCGGCCAGCAGCCCCAGGACGAGCACCGTCGCCGCCGGGCCGAGGGCGCGCTGTCCACGTAAGGAAGTCATCCGAACCGCCTGACCTTCTGCTGCTTGCCGGCGTAGTAGGGCTCGTCGAGATCGTTGATCTTCACGACGTCGCCGGTCTTCGGCGCGTGGATGAACTGCCCCTGGCCGATGTAGATGCCGATGTGGTCGTAGCTGCCGTTGAGTTGGAACCCGATGACGTCACCGGGGCGCAGGTCGTCGCGGGCCACCGCCTTGCCGGACGTGACCTGCAGCTGACTCACCCGGGGCAGGAGAATGCTGCCTCCGGACGCGTGGTAGACGGCGTTCTGTACGAGGCTGGAGCAGTCGAAGCCCACGGTGTCGGCGCCCTGGGCGAAACCGAGCCCGGGGCCTTCCGGTCCGCCGCCGCCCCAGGAGTAGGGGGTGCCGAGCCATTTCCTGGCGTTGGCCACCACCCTGTCGCCGAACGAACCGCCGGCTTCGGCCGGTTCGCCACCGGTGTACGTGGACATCGACGCGATGATCCTGGCGACGTAGCCCTGTGTCTCCGGGGAGGGGGGCACTCCGCCGAACCGCTCGACCGCCCCGGGACCCGCGTTGTAGGCGGCCAGTATCAGCCGGGTGGGGTCGCCGCCCGCGTTCATCTTCTCGACCTTGTCCGCGAGCCAGCAGTCGTAGCGGGCCTGGGTCATGATCGCGTCACCCGGGGTGAACGGGTCGGCGACGCCGTCCGGTTCGCCGCCGTCCCTGCCGGCCGCGTCCACGCCCCACGTCGCCCAGGTGCCGGGGATGAACTGGCTCAGCCCCTCGGCGTGGGCAGGGCTCACAGCCTTGGGGTCCCAGCCCGACTCGGCCTCTATCTGAGCGGCCAACAGCGGTGCGCTGACCTCCTCGCAGAGGCGACCGGCCCGCTCGATCCAGTTCAGGTACTCGGGCGGAACGCGGTCGGTCCTGAGCGCGGTGACCAGGCCCACGGGTGCGACGTCCTGTGCACGGTCCACGGCTCCCAGGATCGACAGGCCGACCAGGGAACCGACCAGGCCCAGTGCGGCGCACCCGGTGAGGAACGCGGCCGAACCCGTCCGGCCGGCCCGGCCGTTCACCGGCGATCACCCACGGGGGGAGGTGCGCCCTCCCGTGAACGCCTGAAGGCGAACATGAACAAATCAGCCCTTATCTATCCTCAACTGGACTCACCAGGAGAGGAGTTACATGTTGAGACTTATCATCTTGTGTGTATTATTCGGCCCGTTGAGTTGACGGGCGAAGGAGATGTCGTGGCAGGGGATGAGCCGGTCGTCAACCCCTGGTTGCCGCAGTCCGGCCGTCCGGAGGGCAGCAACGGGAAACCCCCTCGATCGGTTCAAGGAATTCCGACCGGACTTTCCGGTCCACGGGCGCCGCAGGGCACCGGAGTCCCACGGCCCGACCGGGCGCTGCCCGTCGCCCGTCCGCAATCGAGCGACGGGCAGTCCTGGTGGTGGCTCGGCGTGCACGGCGGCGCGGGCGTCAGCTCGCTGGAGCGGGCCGTGCCCGGTGGCAGGGACGCCGGGCGCGCCTGGCCGGTGTCCTTCGGGAATCAGCCGGTCGTGCTGATCGCCCGCTCCAGCGCGCACGGGCTCGCGGCGGCGCAGAACGCCGCTCGGCAGTGGGCCTCCCGCATGGTCACCGGCGTCGACCTGCTGGGTCTGGTCGTGGTCGCGGACGCTCCCGGCCGGCGCCCCCGGGTGCTGCGGGACCGGGTCCGGCTGGTGTCGGGCGCCGTACCGCGCGTGTGGGAGATCCCGTGGGTGGAGCCCTGGCGGCTCGGCGAGCCGCATCTGCCCAAGGAGTGCGTGACCCTCGCCCGCGACCTGAACCGGCTCACCCAACACCCCCCAGCACACTCAGACATATAGAGGGGAACCGAGTTGTCCACACTGATGGCGGCCCTTTGGGAAGCCTCGCCGTACCTGCAGCCGCATCGCCAGCTGCCCCACGTGGTCGCGGCCTCACCCCTGCCCTCGGGCGTGCCCGACGTCGGCGGGGGTGAGGCGCCGCCCGGAGCCGAGGACCTGCTGAAGGTGCTGAGGTGGGTCGCCTGGACCGTGACCGCCCTGTGTGTCGCGGGCATCTTCGGCGTCGCCGCCCGGATGGCCGTCGACCACTCCCGGGGAGGCGGCAGGGACCATGCCAGGGGGCTCGGCTTCGTCCTCGGGGCCTGCCTGCTGGTCGGCTCCGCCTCGGGCATCGTCGGCGCGCTCGTCTAGGGGGCGGGAACCATGACAGACCCCAGCACCCCTACGGATGCCGACGAGCCGCGCAGTCCCTGGCTGCGCGGCGGGTTCGTACTCGCCGCCGCGTTCATCGGCTTCGTCGCCGTCATCGCGGGCGCGGTCGTCCTCACCTCCGACGCTTCCGGCCCGGACGGCGACGCCACCCCTTCCCGGCACACCGCCGACCGTGCCACCGACCGCTCGCCGTCCCCGCCCGACGGGGACGCGGGCTGCCCCGAACTGGCCGGCACCCACCAGGACGTGCCCACCTCCGCTCCCCGGGACGTGACCTGGGCCCTCTACAGCTCGGTCGCCGTTCCCTCATCCGGGAAAGCGGGTCCCGCCGTGGTCGGCGAGGACGTGGCGCGCTGCTACGCGCGTACTCCCGTCGGCTCCCTGCTGGCCACCAGCCAGATCAGCGTCCGCTACCTGGCCGCCGACGACTGGCGCAAGGTGACCCGGCTCCAGACGGTCGGAGCCGGCCGTGATCCCTACATAGCCGGACGGACCAAGGCGGAGGCGGAATCGCCCACCGACCGGGACGGCGGTACGCACGGGCAGATCGCCGGATTCAAGTTCGTCACCTACAGCGAGAGCACCGCGGTGATCCAGACCGTGTGGCGGTTCCCGGACGGCCGGCTGCAGGCCGCCACGACGACCGTGCTGTGGCGGGACGGGGACTGGCGGCTGGAATACCCGGCCGCTCCCGTCGCCCCCACCCCGGTCGGCTCCCTGGCCGGGTACGCCGAATGGGGCGGTGTCTGATGGCGGGGTGCGACTTCGGCTGGGTGACCCCCTCGGTCGGCGGCTACTGCGTCGGGAACGGCACGGCGACGTCCCCGAAGAACCTCGGGGACAGCGCGTTCGACGACATCGCCGAGAGCGCGGCGAAAGCGGCGAGCACGACCGTCAAGGCACTGGGCAGCGCATGGATGGACCTGGGCAGTCCCGATCTGAGCGACGACAGCGGACCGGTGGCCTTCCTGCGTGGCTCCACCCTCTGGGTCACCACGTTCACCGCCGTCCTGTGCCTGCTGATCGCCGCCGGGCAACTCGCCTGGCAGCGCCGCGGCGATCCGGCACGCAATGCCCTCCAGGGACTGCTCAACCTGGTGATGGTGTCCTCGGTCGGTGTCGCCACCGTCGGTCTGCTGACCTCGGCGGGCGACAAGTTCAGCATCTGGATCATCGACAGGTCCACCGGATGCCGGCAGATCAGCGCGAGCGGGGACCCGGTCGCGCAGTGCGTGGCCGAATTCGAGAAACGCACCTCGGCCATGCTGGCGCTGGGCGGCACGGACTCCTCGTTCCTCGTCCTGATCATGGCCGTACTGGTGATCGCCGGCACGGTGGCGCAGATCGCCCTGATGATCGTGCGGGTGGCCATGCTGGTCCTCCTCACCGGGACGCTGCCCCTGTCGGCGGCGGCCAGTTCCACGGCCGCCGGCCGGTTCGGGTTCCGCCGGTCCGTGGGGTGGCTGCTCGCTTTCCTGCTGTACAAACCCGCGGCGGCCGTCGTGTACGCCGCCGCGTTCTCGATCACCGGCCAGAAACAGGACAACGAGGTCGTCTCCATGGTCTCCGGGGTGGTCCTGATCGTGCTGGCCTGCTTCACGCTGCCCGCGCTGATGCGGCTGACCGCCCCCGTCGTCCAGGCGGCGATGTCCGGTACGGGCCGCACGGGTGGAGCGTCCACCGCGACCTCCGGCGCGGCGGCCGTCGCCGTCACCGGGGCGCTGCCCGTGCCGAACCTGCGGAGCCTGGCCATCGGCAGATCGGTGGCGGGAGCGGCGGTGAACCCCGACGCCGGCGGCGCCCGGCCGAGCCGTCCCCTGACCGCACGGGGCGCCGAGGGAGCACGCGGAACGCCGGACAGCGAGCGTCCGGCGGCGGAACCCGCCCGGCCCCGGTCGGCCGCCAGCACGGATACGGATACGGAGTTCGCGGACCGGACGGAGAGCACGGCCCCGGTGCCCGTCCCCGACCACCGCCATCCCCACCATCAGCAGGAGGAGCCCCGTGGCTACTGAAGAGATCACCCCACGCACGTACGGCAACTTCCGCAAACCGCACACCTCGGGGCTGCGTGGTCTGTCCCTGGGCGCGACGCTGCTGCTGCTCGTCGGACTCGTCGCGGTGGTGCTGGCGTCGCTGGTCTCCCTCTGGGCGGCGCTGGGAGTGGCGATGGCGCTGGCACTCGTCACGGCGTCGCTGGGCTTGCGGGACCGGCACGACCGAACGCTCATGCAGCGCGGCGCGGTCCGTCTGGCCTGGCGGCGCACCACCTCATCCGGCGGCCATCTGTACCGGTCGGGTCCCCTGGGCCGGTCCGGTTACGGCACCTGCCGGCTTCCCGGCCTGGCGGCCGAGTCCACTCTGACGGAGGCCCAGGACGGCTACGGCCGGCCGTTCGCCATGGTCACGATTCCGGCGACCGGCCACCACACCGTCGTCATCTCCTGCGACGCCGACGGATCCGCCCTGGTCGACGAACGACAGATCGACACCTGGGTGGCCCACTGGGGCCAGTGGCTGTCCGCGCTGGGAGCCGAACCCGACCTCATCGCCGCGAGCGTCACCGTGGAGACCGCCCCCGACTCCGGAGTGCGGCTCCAGCAGGAGATCGACACCAACTCCGTGGCCGAGGCCCCCCGCCTGGCCACGGAGATGCTGCGGGAGGTGCTGTCCTCCTACCCCGAGGGCTCGGCGCAGATCGCCACCCGGATCGCGCTGACCTACTCCGGCGCGGCCCGCCCCGGCATGCCTCGCCGCAGCGCCGAGGACATGGCCGTGCACATCGGCACCCGGCTGCCGGGCCTGACCGCCGGGCTGTCCCTGACCAGCGCCGGCACGGCCGTACCGATGACCGCGACCGAACTCGCCGAGGCCGTACGCGTCGCCTACGACCCCACCGTGGCGACTCTGGTGGAGGAAGCACGGGCCACCGGCGGCACCGGGCTGACCTGGAAGGACGCCGGCCCCATGGCGGCCCAGGAGGCGTGGGACCACTACCGGCACGACGGGGCGTTCAGTGTCACATGGGCCATGACGGAGGCCCCGCAGGGCGAGGTGTTCTCCAACGTCCTGACCGGACTGGTGCAGCCCCACCGTGACATCGCCCGCAAGCGGGTCACGCTTCTCTACCGCCCGCACACCCGGGCCGAAGGCGCCCGGGTCGTCCAACAGGACTACAAGAACGCGTTGTTCAGCGCCCAGCAGTCCCAGATCGGCAGGGCCCGGGAGGACGCCGAGGTGACCGCCGCGCGCCGGACCACCGAGGAGCAGGCCCAGGGACACGGCGTGATCCGCTTCGGCCTGCTCATCACGGCGACCGTCAACGCCGCCTCGGAGCTGCCGAAGGCCGCCGCGGCCATCGACAACCTGGCCCCCGCCGCCCGTATCGCGGTGCGGCCCGTCTACGGCTCCCAGGCCGCGGCCTTCGCCGCCGCACTGCCCCTGGGTCTGGTGCTGCCCCTGCACACCGCCGTGCCGCAGACCGTGCGCGACGTGATGTGACGGAAGGCGGAGAGGAATGAGGAGAACCCGATGGCACGTATGACCAAGCAGTCCCGTCAGCCGCGACGCGTCACCCCACGCGGCCGGCCAGGACCGGGCGGCGGCATGGTCGGCTACGTCGATCCCGCGCCGGAGTGGCGGGGCACCTCGGTGCAGGTGTGCGGCCTGTGGCCGTTCGGCGCGGGCGCCGGAAGCCCGATGGTCGGGGTACCACTGGGCCGGGACCTGGACTCCGGGGCGACGGTGTGCTGCGATCCCGTGTCGTGGTTCATGCGTACGGGGCTCCTGGCCAACCCGTCGATGTTCGTGCTGGGCCGCCCGGGACTCGGCAAGTCGACCATCGTCCGGCGGATGGCGCTGGGCCTGTCCGGCTACGGTGTCCATCCGATGATCTTCGGCGACCTCAAGCCGGACTACGCGGACCTGATCAGAGCCATCGGCGGGCAGGTCATCACCCTGGGGCGGGGCCGCGGCAACCTCAACGTCCTGGACCCCGGCGAGTCCGGGCGGGCGGCGACCCGGCTCACCGGCGACGCCCGGCACCGGCTGCTCGCCGACATCCACGGCCGCCGTCTGCACATGGTCTCGGCTCTGGTGACCATCCTGCGCTCGGCGCCGCCGACGGACCGGGAGGAGACGATCCTCTCGACCGCGCTGAACGTCCTGGACGACCGGTACGACGCGCGATCAGGCCGCGTTCCGGTACTCGCCGACCTGGTACGGGTCATCAAGGACGCGCCGGAAGCGGTACGGGCGGTCGCGCTGGACCGGGGCGACATCACCCGCTACCGCGACATCACGGAGAACCTGGAGGCGTCGCTCACCGCCCTGCTCGGCGACGGCCGGCTGGGCGGGACCTTCGCCCGCCCGACGACGGAGGCGATGAAGCTGGACCGCCCGGTCTGCTTCGACGTCAGCGGCATCGACGACAGCGAGTCCCTGCTCCAGGCCGCGGCACTGCTGTCCTGCTGGTCGTACGGCTTCGGCGCGGTGTCGGCGGCCCACGCCCTCGCGGACGCGGGACTCGAACCGCAGCGCAACTACTTCCTCGTCATGGACGAGTTGTGGCGGGTCCTCCAGGCGGGCCGCGGTCTGGTGGACCGCGTCAACGCCCTCACCCGCCTCGACCGCCAGCGCGGTGTGGGGCTCGCCATGATCACCCACAGCATCGACGACCTCATGGCCCTGCCCGCGGAGGAGGACCGCACCAAGGCGAGGGGCTTCGTGGAACGGGCGGGCATGGTGATCTCCGCGGGGCTGCCGCCGGCCGAACTGCCGCAGCTGACCCAGATCGTGGAACTGACCGAGGCGGAGAGGCGCCTGCTGGTCGACTGGTCCACCCCGCCGGCCTGGGACGCCGCCCACGGCCGCCGTGCCGACCCACCCGGCCTCGGCAACTTCCTCATCAAGGTCGGCAACCGCCCCGGAATCCCGGTTCACGTGGACCTGACGGCGGCGGAACTGGAGATCAACAACACGAACAGAAGGTGGAACAAGTAACCGCACGCCCTTCGGACGGTCCAGCCGCACCGTTCGGTTGAACCGTTCGGCCGCCGATGCCGTTGTGACTGCTCAGCGAGTAGTCCTGAACTCCGACGGAAGGCCACCGACGTGGGTATCGACCCTACCGAGCGCCGAGAGTCAAACATGCACAAAATTGACGCCGGGGCGTTCGAAGCCGCCGTGAAGAAGCAAGAGAGAGAGGAGAGGAAGTCGCGCGAGTCGAAGGGAAAGCGGCGCGCGTCGAACTACCCGCTGGAGAAGATCTCCGAGGCGGAGCAGTTCGCTCTTCCGTTCAATCCCAGAAGCACGCGCGCCTCCGTCGCATTCCAGGTTTCCGGACTTGAGAGCGGACGGGCCGTAAACGTAGTTGCCGTCCCGAAGACGGGGCGCTCAGGTGTAGACATATTCCGGCAGGTGTTTTCCACGAGTGGCGCCGAGAAGTGGGTCAAGGAGAACAACGCGAGGATCGAGAAGATAGCGACCCTCGCATCCGCCGCCCTCCAAGGGGCCGGGTACGCGGTCGAGCATGCTCAGGGTGCGGGACCGGCCTCCAAGGGGATGCAGATCGCCGGTGGAACCATAGCTGCCGTCAGCGGAGCCGTTAAAGGCGCCAATTATGGCCTGTCTGCCTACAACACCGCGACCGGAAGGGACGCCGGCACAAGCACCCAGGCGATGCAGGACGCATTCGCATCGGCCGCTCACCTGGGTAAGGCCGGCCTGGGCGTGGCGAGTGCCTTCGGGGCCACAGGTCCAGTGATGGGCCTGGGCTCCACGGTCACGCAACAGCTGATCGACAACGCCACGAGCCCCATGACCACGCACGAAGCAATAGATGATGCCCAGGCGAAGATCGCCGGCTTCACGCAGTACCCCATGAACGCTTCCTGGAGCCCGGACCAGAGGAGCGCGTCGCCCGCCTACAGTAACGACTCCTCCCAGGGAGACCGCCAGTACAGGGAGAGTTTGATCTATTCGGAGACGTACCCCGACCAGACTTCTGTGGCGTTCAACCCGATCGACTACAACCCGTCGTCCTCCGCGTCCCGCGGCGCTGACTCGTGGGGTTCATCGGGGGTGGCGTTCTCAAGTTATGGGCCGGTGCAGCAGAGCGCCTACACCTACAGAAGGACGAGTCCTGGCCTGGCACCTGAAGAATCCGTAGACCCACGGTATTCGCGCGGAGAGTCCTCGGCTCACAACTACAACTACAACTACAGCTACACGACAGGACCCGAGCGTCGGCAATCGAGGCAGGCGGACAGTACTGAGGCGCACCACCGGAGCAGTAGGAGCAGCAAGGGCAAAGGTAAGGCCAGGGGTAAGTGATCCAGGCAACGCAACCGCCCTCACTCGCTTGACGGGTTCGAGTGCATGGAACAGGGCTTCTGGCGGTCGCGTCCGACTTGTCACAGACTGTCGAACGCGACCACCGGAAACCTTGCGGTTCTTGCCGCCCTGACCGTAGTGGCCCGCAACGTCACCCCCACCGCCGACCGGATCACCGACCTCCGGAGTGCAGTTGTTCGCGGGCGTAGATGCGCAGGAGTTCGTGCATGGTGTAGCGGCCGGGGTGGTGTTCGGTGAGTAGGTGGGCGTGGGTCAGTTCTGCGAGGAGGCTGTGGGCCTCTCGCAGGGAGAGGCCGGCCAGGGCCGCTGCCGCCGGTGCGGAGATGTCCGGGTCGGCGTGCGGGCCGATGAGGCGGAACAGGCGTGCAGCGGGGGCGGACTGGGCTTTGTAGGACCAGGAGAAGCTGGCTCGTACGTCGGTGCCGAAGTCGCCGCCCGTGAATGCGTCGAGGCTTCCCCCGCCCCGGCTGTCGCGCAGTTCGTCGGCGATGGCGCTGAGGGGAAAGCCAGGGTTGATCGCCGCTCGGGCGGCGACGACGGCCAGGGCCAGTGGCAGCCGGCCGCACAAGGCGATGATGTCGTCGACGGCGCGTGGCTCAGCCGACAGTCGCCTCGCTCCCAGCCGGCGTCCGAGGACGTCGTGTGCGTCGGCGGGAGCCAGTTGGTGCAGGGCCAGTGGATGTGCGCCTTCGCCGGCGATCAGGCCGGTGAGCTGGCTGCGGCTGGTGACGATGACGAGGCAGCCCGGCGAGCCGGGCAGCAACCGGCGGACGTGGTCGACGTCGCGTGCGTTGTCCAGCAGGATCAGCACCCGCCGGTTCGCGAGCAGGGACCGGTACAGCAGGGTCTGGGCCTCAGGCTGGGCGGGGATGCGCCACGAGGGGACGCCCAGGCCGTCGAGGGCGATGCGGATGCCCTCCTCCGGTGACATGAGCGATCCGGTCGCGTCGAAACCGCGCAGGTTGATGAAGAGCTGCCCGTCGGGAAAGCGGCCGGAGATCTCCCGGGCGAAACGCACCGCGAGAGCTGTCTTGCCGACGCCGGCCATGCCGCTCACCACAGTGATGGGCATCGTCGCCTTGTGGTCGCCGCCATTGGGCAGCAGGGCACGGGCTTGGTCGAGTTCGCTGTGCCGGCCGGTGAACGTGGCCGGATCGGCGGGGAGCTGGGCGGGACGGGTCGTTGATTCGGCCGCCGGCACCGCGGCCCGGCGCGGGGGAGCGGACAGTTCCAGTGACGCGTCGGCCGCCAGAATACTTCGGTGGAGGTGACGCAGCGACGCACCCGGTTCAATGCCCAACTCGGCCACCAGGGTGTTTCGCGTCGTGCGGTAGGAAGCCAGCGCCTCCGCCTGGCGCCCCGACCGGTACAGGGCAATCATGAGCAGTTCGCACAACCGCTCGCGCAGCGGATGCTGCCCGGTCAGCGCACGCAGCTCGGGAATCACCGCGACGTGCCGGCCGAGTTCGACATCGATATCGAAACGCGCCTCCAGAGTGCTGAGCCGTGTTTCGTTGAGCCTGGAGCGTTCGCTTTCCGCGAGCGGGCCCGCCAGCCCGGCCAGGGGAATTTCCTGCCATTGGCCGAGCGCGGTGTGCAGCAGTTGGGACGCCGCGGACAACTCACCCCCGGCACGCAGCTTCGCCGCCCGCTCGACCCGCTGCTCGAACACGCCCAGGTCCACGGCGTCCTCGGGAACGCGCACCAGATATCCGTCGGCGGCGGAGACGATCACGACCCCGGACCCGTCGGAGGTCCGGCCGGACTCCAGGACCTTGCGCAGACGCGACACATAGGTACGCAGCACCGGCACGGCCGCCATCGGCGGGTTCTCGCCCCACACGGCATGGACGAGCTCGGCGGTTGTGACCAGACGCCCACGCCGCAACAGCAAGGCCGCCAGGACCACCCGCTGCTGAGGCGAACCAAGTGCCAGGTCCTCCTCGCCGCGCCCCACCCGAACAGGGCCCAACACGGCGAAGCGCAAGGGAGCCTGAGAGGCCGACTCCACACCATGACTGTCCAAAGAATGCCCTACGACTGGTCGGCGGTGAGGGTGCGAGGGGAGAAACCGTCCTGGCCGCGGCGAGTGCGCGTTCGGCAATGGACATCGGCGACAGGGTCGTCGAGTGGAGGGCAAAGAGATTCGCTATTTCACGACGAATGCTTCCGTCTCGCAGTACTTGATCCACTTGATCTTGTCTGCGGGGGGAAGTCCCCGTTCGAAGGCGAGCATTCCACCCTCCACGATCGCTTCGATGCCATGAGATTTCAGGCACTTGAGCCAATGATCACGCTTGTCCCCGTACTCCGGATCCTCGCGGGCAGCTCGTATCGGCAGAGTCTCGGGCTCTTTCTGCCGGCACTTGTCCTCAGCTGCCGCCTGTTTCTCCTGTCCGTTCAGGTTCAGGCCCCGATAGGAGCCGTCCTTGTTCTTGGACATCCGGAGTCCGTGCTGTTCCAGGCAGTCGTAGTACACCTGCCAGAGCCTGTCCTGCTCCTCCTCGGAGGTGTCCGGCCTGATGAGGGGCTGCTCGACCTGAGCCGACGGCGACCCCCCTTTGTCGGCGCCCTCCACGCTCGCGACGCCGTTGTCCCGCGCCCTGCTCTGCGCCTTGCTCTCGTCGGCCTGCTCGGACCCTCCGCCGCAGGCCCCGAGCAGGCCGACCAGCCCGAGCAGGCCGACCGAGGTGAGCGCGGCGACCGTCGCGGGCCAACGCCTGGCGTCCGACGAACGGGACACATCGGTAGGTTGCATGGTGTCGATCTCCTCTGTGAGTGTCGGAACCTTGTGGCGCCACCGGGTCAGGTGGACGCGAGTGCCGCGGTCGGGGACAGCCGGGAGGCGCGGACCGCTGGATACACCCCGGCGACCACGCCGACGAGTACGGCGCCGCAGAGCCCGCCGGTCACCGCCGGCAGCGGGATGACCGTCGGCCAGCCCTTGTATTCCGCGTAGCCCGTGGTGGCGAGGACGCCGAGGACGATTCCGGCAAGGCCGCCGAGGCCGGCCAGCGCGATGGATTCGGTGAGGAACTGTCCCCGGATCTGCCGCCGGCTGGCGCCCAGTGCGCGACGCAGCCCGATCTCGCGGCGGCGTTCCAGTACGGAGATCACCATGGTGTTGGCGACTCCGACGCCACCGATCAGCAGCGCCACGCCGGCCAGGCCGATGAACAGCCCCGAGAAAGCGGCCTCGGTGGAGCGTTTGGCGGCCAGGGCGTCCGACGGGCGGCTGACCAGCACCAGGCTCGGTGACCGGGGGCTGATGGTGGCGGGAAGCACCGCGTGTACGTCCTCGATGGCCGCCTCGTCCGCCCGCACGAACAACTGCGTCGGTCGGCGGTCGAAACCGAGCACGCTGTGAGCGGCCTCCCAGCCGACCACGACGGCCCGGTCGAGGTCCGGGGCCAGCGGAACGGTACGCAGTATCCCGATGACACCGAACCACCGGTCGTCGATCAGCACGAGTGGCGGGGAGACCCCCGGGCGCAGATCGGGGAAGCCGAGGCGGGCCGCCGCGACCGCGCCGAGGACGGCGGTGGGGTACCCCTCGGTGGCCTTGGAGAGGTAACGACCGGAGCGGACCTCGCCGTTGACCACCTTGAGCAAGTCCGGCTCGGCAGCCAGCACCGTCAGCCCCGAGTCGTCGAGCGGACCGAGCCGGTCGGAACGCCGTACGACAGCGTGTGTGTTGGCCACCGCCGTTACGGCGTTCACGGGCCCGATGCGTCTGACCATCTCGACCGACTCGGGCGGGAACGTGACCGGCTTCCCCTCCGTGGTGGCCGCGTCGGCCGTCGCCTGCAGCCGGTCGGTGCCCAGGGCGGTGAGTTCGGCGTCGAGGGCCCGCTGGCTGGAGGCCGGAATCCCGGTGACCACGATCATGGTGGCGATACCGATGGAGATGCCGAGCGCCGAAAGCGCCGACCGCATGCGCCGGGTGCGGATGCCGATGAGGCCGAGGCGGAGCAGGTCCGCGGGCGAGAGCCGGACGGGCCGGTGCCACGGGGGTGCCGCGGACCGGTGCCGTGCGGAACGCCGGTTCGGAGCCGGCCTCACGACGCGAATCCCGCGGCGGCCCCGTGGTCGACGTTCCCGGCGTTGGTGCCGCTGTCAGCGCTGATGCCGCCGGCACCGTTGGCCTCGCGTGCAACGTCGGTCTCGCGGTCGACGCCGGTGTCGCGGTCCATATGGGTGTCGCCGACGATGCGGCCGTCCTGCATCTCCACCCGCCGGGGCAGTTGTGCGGCGATGTCCCGGTCGTGGGTGATGAGAGCGATCGTGGTCCCCTCCTTGTTGAGCTGGGTGAGCAGGTCCAGCACGGCATGTCCGTTCGCGGTGTCCAGCGCGCCCGTCGGCTCGTCCGCGAGTACGAGCCCGGGTTCGTGGACGAGAGCCCGTGCGATGGCCACCCGCTGACGTTCGCCACCGGAGAGCTGATGCGGTCGGTGGTCGACGCGATGGGTCAGACCGACCCGTTCGAGCGCCGCTTGCGCGAGCGGACGCCGCCGCTTCTTCGGCACCCCGGCGTACAGCAGACCGGTGGCGACGTTCTCGGTGGCGGTCAGCCCCTCGGACAGGTGGAACTGCTGGAAGACGAAGCCGAGCCGGCGTCCGCGCAGCGCCGACAGCAGCCTGTCCGGCAGCGCGGTGACATCCTGTCCGGCGATCATGACGGTGCCGCTGGTGGGCCGGTCCAAGGTGCCCATGATGTTCAGCAGGGTGGACTTGCCCGAGCCGGACGGCCCGACGATGGCCAGGAGTTCTCCGTTCCCGATGTCCAGGCTCACCCCGGCGAGCGCCTTGACCCCGCCGGGATGTTCGACCGTGGCATCACGGACCGACAGCACCGACGTACGTACGCCCGTCATGAGGACGTCACCACCCGGGTGCCCTCGGTGATCCCGTTCCCGGTGATCTCGACCATCCCCTTGGCGAACAGTCCGGTCTCCACCGCGACCGTCTCTCCGTCGGCACGCCGCAGCCCGTAGCCGCCCTCGCGGAGCGCGAGCAACGCGGTGACCGGAACGGCGAGCACCCCGTCCCGGGTCTCGGAGACGAACTCCACCTGGACCGGCGCCGAGTCGAGCTTCCGGACCGTGCGCGGATCCACGAACGAGATGGTGACCGTCACCTTGGACTCCGGCCCGCCGCCCTCCGGCTGCTCGGCGTCGGTGCCGACGCCGGTCACCTTGCCGGCGGCCGAAGTCCCGCCCGGGAGTCGTACGGTCACGCGATCCCCGCGCTTGACGGAGCCCGCCTCGGAGACGTCCACCTGTACGGTCACGGCCTTGGCGGTCGGGGTGACCCGCAGCAGCGCTCCGGCGACCGGGTCGCCCACCTGGGCACTGGCCCCCTCCACCCGGACCGCGCCGCTGAATACCGCCACGTCACCGGGCTCGATCACCCCCGTGGACGGCACCCCCCGATCGGCCTGCCAGCGTTTGACCGCGCTCACCAGCGACTCCGTGTACACCCCGTCACCGGACCCGACCTGCACCCGCGTGACCCCACCGGCGCCGTCGGCCGACTCGGTACCCTTCCCTGCCGGGGCCGGGGCCGGTGCCGGTGCCGGTGCCGGGGCCGGGTCAGGGTCAGGGTCAGGGGCAGGCGCGGAAGCCCCGGACCCTTGACGCCCGTCGCCGGATGTCGCCTCGTCGGCCCGGCTCCCCAGCGCCTCCTGCTCACTCTCCTGCGGGGCCGTGGCGTCGGCGGGAACCTTCACGCTGACGACGTGTCCTGGCGAGGGTTGGGCACCGGTGTCGTAACCCAGAGCCCGCAGATTGTCGACGATCACTCGCACGTCCCGCCCGACAGTGTTCCGCGCCGTCAGATTCCGGTAGACCGGCACGCTGCCGTAGAAGACGGGCACCGCGGTGTCGTCGACGCGGTACAGCGGCTTGCCCCGGGACACCTTGGTCCCGACGGGCGCCAGCCATGTCACCATCCCGTTCCCGGCCCCCTTGACCGTCTGCGGTGTGCCGTAACCGAGCGTGCCCTCAAGGGCACGGCTGTCGGAGAGGTCGGTCCGCACGACCTTGACCGTGCTCGCCTTCGGCTCCGTCCCGGACGGAGTCGGCCTGCCGCCCTGCCCCCACGGAACCGTCACGACGACGGCGACCCCGGCCAGCGCCAGCGCGATCACGGCACCGATGCTTCGGACACGGCGTCGCCCCTGTCCGGCGGCGGGCACCGTCGCGGCGGGCTCCTTCTCCGTCCCGTCGCCGCGATCCTCCGGCGGGCGGGTCACCGTGTGCCCGCAGCGGCGGACAGCCGCGGGACCGCTCGCGTCGCGCCGCCGGGAGGACGGCTGTCGAAGGTGACACGTGCGCTGTCCCGGACGGCCCTCCACCTGGCTGGTGCGGTGGCGCGCGCTGTGGATCGGATCATGCTGAAGAACTCCAAGAACGACACGGACCGGCCTCCGTGCGCGGAGGGACGTCTTCGGTACGAACTCGACCGTGCCAGACGGGAGTCACAGCACCTTCAGGAAGATGTATCGGCAATGTCAGCGCGACGGTTCCGACCGGAGGCCCGGCCTATAGTCGCCGGCATGAGCGCACGGATCCTGGTGGCGGAGGACGACGTCAGACAAGCGCAGGTTCTGCACATGTACCTGAAGTCGGAGGGGCATGACGCGGTGGTCGTGCACGACGGACGAGCGGCCATCGACGTCGCCCGGCGTCTCAAGCCGGACCTGCTGATACTCGACGTGATGATGCCGAGGGTCGACGGCCTCGACGTATGCCGGATCCTGCGTCAGGAATCGACCGTGCCGGTGCTGTTGCTGACCGCGCGCTCCAGCGAGGACGACCTGCTGCTCGGCCTCGACCTCGGCGCCGACGACTACATGACCAAGCCCTACAGCCCCCGTGAGCTGATGGCGAGGGTCCGGACGCTGCTGCGGCGCGTCGCGCGTACGGCGCCACCGGACGACGCCCTCCTGCGCGTAGGTGAGATCACCGTGGACCCGCTCCGGCACGAGGTACGGGGGGCCTCGGGGAAGCTGATCGCCTGCACCCCGGGGGAGTTCACGGTCCTGTCCGCCATGGCGGCCGAGCCCGGCCGGGTGTTCACCCGCAAGCAGCTCCTGGACCGCACCCGCGGCTGGGACGTCTCGTCGACCGACCGCACCGTCGACATGTACATCCTGAACCTGCGGAAGAAGCTGGAACGCAACCCGCGCCGCCCCACTCAGCTGCTCACCGTCTACGGAGTGGGCTACAAGCTGACCACCGGATCCGACTCCGCGGAGGACTGACGTGCGCCGCTCCGGGGTCGCGCTGCGCGGCAGCCTCTTCGTCCGGCTCCTCGTCATGTCCCTGCTGGTCGCAGCCTGTTCGGTGGCGGCGACCACCTGGCTCGCCGTCACCACCACGACCCGGGCGATCAACACGGAACAGGGTCAGTCCTCGCAGGCCCACATCCACATCTACGACACCCTGATCGGCTACGCGGCCACCCACACCGACTGGGCCGGAGTGCAGGGACTGGTGGATGAACTCGCGTCGCACACCGGCACGGCGATCACACTCACCACCCCCCGCCGTACCCGCATCGCCGATTCGGAGCCGCCCGGCGAGCGGGAACACGGCCGTCCGTCCGCCTCCGTCGATCCGCTTCGGCTCGACCCGGTCCTGTCGGACGACAGCGTCGGCCCGATCGACCCGCGCGCGGTGGGCCCTTTCCTCCTGCAGGACAGGGACCGGAAGCAGGCGCGGCAGTTGCTGGACCACATCACGGGCTGCCTCGACGACGAGGGAATCGCCACGAAGGTCACCACGCTGCCCAGCGGGCGCTCCACGATCCAGCTGACCGAGGCCAAGGCCGAGGCCGAAGCCGAAGTCCGATTGGACGTGGTGCGGAACTGCCGTATGGACGAGCTCAAGAAGCCCCAGCGGTCCGAGGAACTGCCGCTGTCCCAGGTCGCCGACCTGGCCACGAAGTGTCTTCGCCAACAGGCCAGAGGACCGGTCGAGGTCTTCGCGGACTTCTCCTGGCGCTACCGTGAGGACGATACCTCGGCGAACTCGGACCGCGCCGCCCAGGAGTGCGTCAACGAGGGCCGCCGCCAGCAGCTCAGAGCCTACGTATCGCCCCCCGTCCTGCTGTTCCTCTCCGATCGCAGCAATCCGGGCGCCGCGACGCTCGAACTGTCACCGGCGAACTTCGTACGGATCGCGGGTACCGCGGGCCTCGTTCTCGTCGTCACCTGCGCCATGACCGTTCTCCTGGGCGTACGCCTGGTCCGTCCGCTGCGTGCTCTGATCGCCGCGGCCCAGCGCCCGGCCGGCGAGGCCGTACGGGTTCCCGTGCTGACCAAGGACGAGATCGGCGACCTCGCCGTCGCGTTCAACGATCTCACCGACCGCAGGGAGGTCCTGGAACGGGAGCGCAGGGCCCTCGTCAACGACGTGGCACACGAACTGCGCACCCCGCTGACCAACATCCGCAGCTGGCTGGAAGCGGCCCAGGACGGTCTGACGCCGGCAGATCAGGAACTGCTCGCGCTCCTGCTGGACGAGGCGGTACTGCTCCAGCACGTCATCGACGACCTGCGCGACCTCGCCGCCGCCGAGGCGGGCAACCTCGTTCTGCACCGTGAAGTGCTGAGCATTCGCCAGGTGCTCGAACAGGTGGTGCTGGCCCACCGCGGAGCCGCCGGTCCGGCGGGCGTCCGGCTACGCATCGAGGCGGCCGAAGAACTGGAGGTGGACGCCGACCCGGTGCGGCTGCGTCAGGTGATCAGCAACCTCGTGTCCAACGCGATCAGGCACACCCCGAACGGTGGCCAGGTCGTCCTGCGGTCCCGGGTCGAGGGAGGCGAACTGGTCGTGGAAGTGGCCGACTCGGGGACCGGTATCGATCCGGCCGATCTGCCCCATGTCTTCGACCGGTTCTGGCGGGCGGACAAGTCGCGCACCAGGCAGACCGGCGGCAGCGGCCTCGGGCTCGCCATCACCCGCAAACTGACCGAGGCCCATGACGGAACGGTGTCGGTGACCAGCACTCCCGGCCTCGGCTGCGTGTTCACCGTCCGACTGCAACGGTGCTGACGGGCAATCCGTACCGGACCAGCCCCCACGCGTCACTGCAGCCGCTGCTCCGGGACGGGACCCGCAGCAGCGGCTGTTCTGAGCTTTGAGCTCTGGTCCTGGGGAAGGGTCAGCGTGTGGAGGTGGTCCTGTGCTCCTTCAAGGACGCGCAGTTGGAGCCCGTGACCCCCACGTACACGTTGTTGATGCTGCCGCCCCAGTCCACGCAGTGGCCCTTGCCGTAGACGTACGTCGGTCCCGCGTACGACGTGTAGGCGCCGTCGTCGCTGGCGCCTTCCTGGGTCTCGGGGATGTAGACGTACGCGGACATGTTCACCGCGGTGCCCGGGTTGTTGCGGATGGTCGCCACACAGTTCTGGCCGTTCGAGGCGTTGTACGTCAGATAGACGGTGCCCTGGGAGCCGACGGCCGCCGAGTTCACGGTCTTGTAGGCGCTTCCGCACACCTTCTGCGGGGTGGTGTTGGGCGCGGCCGAGGCGGGCACTGCCAGCGCGGTCGTGGTTCCCACCGCCAGGGCGGCGAACGCGGCAGCGGTCAGGACGGAACGGTTCAACTTCATACTTCCCCCTTGTAATCCGAGATCCGTGGTGCGGGATCTGTGGTGCGCAATCCGTGGTGCGGGATCCGTCGCGCGAGATCCGTGGTTCGCGGGTTCAGTGTCCGTGGCCGTGCTGACGCGCCGCAAAGCTTTCAGCGAGGGTCGAATAGTTCGGACGTGGGGCAGACGTGGGCAGACGTGAGGCACACGCGGGGCAGCCCCTGACGGCCGAGGCCTTCAGGGGCTGCCCGGTACGCGTCGGCGGTGGGTCAGGGAGCCACCGCCTGGCCGGTCTGCGGGGAGATCCGGCCGGCGCACAGACCGCGGGCGGTCAGGTTCTGTGCGATACGGGGGATCGCGGCGATCGTGTTGGCCGGCCAGTCGTGCATGAGGACGACCTGGCCGTTGCCGAGCCGCCCGACGGCCTGCACGATGGCGTCCGCGCTCGCGCCGTTCCAGTCCTGCGAGTCCACGTTCCAGAGGATCTCGGTCAGCCCGTACCTGGCCTCGAAGCCCCGCACCGTCGAGTTGGTCTCGCCGTACGGCGGCCGGAACAGTTTCGGCGTACCGCCGCCCGCGGCAGCGATCGCCTGCTGGGTCCGCGAGATCTCCGAGTCGATCTGCGACTGGCCGAGCTGGGTCAGATGCGGGTGGGTGTAGCTGTGGTTGCCGACCCACATGCCCGCGTTGACCTGGGCCTGTACGCGGGACGGGTTGGCGGCGGCGTTGTTGCCCTGGTTGAACATCGTGGCCCGCAAACCGCTCCGCGTGAGCGCGCTGAGCAGGGTCGTTGTGCTGTTGGACGGCCCGTCGTCGAAGGTCAGCCCGACGTAACCGTTGCAGGCGGCAGCGGCTTGCGCCGGGGCGGTGCCGGCGGCTCCGACGGTGAGCGTGCCCGCCGCCGTCAGCGCGACGGCGGCCACCGCCGTCGTCCAGGGACGGGTCCGGGCGCCGGCGCTCATGCCGCCACCGTGATGCTTGAGCTGCCGCTGCTCTGGTACCCCTCGGTCGCGAGGATCATGTAGTACTTGAAGTTGCCGAGGGGCATCCCGGCCCGTCCCCAGGCGTCGAAGTGGTTGCCGGTGGTGATGCTGCCGCCGGTCCTCTTCGACTGCCGGACGCTCCAGTACTGGTTGAAGGTCTTCGTACCCTCGACGGACGGGGCGTTGTACCGGGTCGTCTGGTAGATGTCGTACGTGCCGCCGTCGCTGGTGACGTTGCCCTTGTACGTGCCCGTGGGCCGCCAGGTGCCCCAGTTGTCGACGACGTAGTACTCGACCAGCGGGTTGGACGTCCACCCGTAGAGACACAGGTAGGCGTTGCCGGACGGGTTGAAGGCGCCGGAGTAGGTCACGGTCCTGCGGCTGCCGTTGCTCCAGCCCTTGCCGGCGACGAAGTTTCCGGTGTTCCTCCAGCTCGTGCCGTAACTGCCGCCGGAGCCCAGGTTCATGGAGACCGTGCCCTGCGCGTCGGTCCAGAACGAGTAGTAGTAGCCGTTGTTGGTACCGGTCTGGTTCGTGGTGACGACCGTGTCGGCGTGGGCCGTGCCGGGCAGCGCGAGCGCGGTAGCGGCTCCCAGCAGCAGGGCGCAGGCCTGCCTGCGGTTCGGCTGTGCGGGTGTGAGGTTCATGTGCGGGTTACCTCCGTCTTCCGTCTTCCACGGGCGGGGTCTGGTCCGACAGTGTTGACCTGGACCCGTCAAGCGTCAACAGTTTCGCCCATGATTACGAAACATTCGTCTGGTGTGATGCATCCTCGACGCGGAAGTTGGCAGGTGGGAGCCCCTGTTGGAGACTCGCTCGCGGTCGGAAAGTGAGGGCTGCCTCGAAGAGATCACGCGAAAGAGGTCAACGGTTCGAATGTTTCGAAGAGTGTGCGGTGCGGTGCGGTGCGGTTCGCCGTGACCGACCTGGGCGCCGGGACTAGGCAGGACCGGCCGGACCCCGTCCGTCGGAGCCGCTGTCGAACGAGTTCAGCAGCTGCCGTTCCCGCGCGGTCAGTGGGGGAGCGGACAGGGGAGGCAGCGGCGGGCCGCTCAGGGCGGTCACCACTGTCGAGGGGCGCAGCAGACGGGAGGGGCCCGCCCTGAGCCCGGTGACGTCGAACAGCGCGGAGGCCACACGGTAGGAGCCGGTCGCGGCCTTCATGACGCGTCGTGTGTAGCGGGCCGCGAGGCGGTCCACGGCGGTGGGCGCCCCGCCGCGCACCCCGGGATACAGCACGTCCTGGCTCACGGCCAGGTTCCACGCCGCCTCCACATGGGTCGCCGCGGCGCGCTGCACGGCGCGGGCCAGGCCCGGGGTGAGTACGTCGGAGCGTCGCAGGTGATGGTCGAGGGTCCGGGCACTGAGCGCGGCCACGCTCATGCCCTGTCCGTAGGCCGGGTTGAAGGTCGCGAGGGCGTCACCGAGGACGACCAGGCCCTCCGGCCAGTCGCGGGCCTTCTCCAGGTAGCGGCGGGAGTTGCTGGTGCTGCGGCTCACGGCCACGTCGGTGAGCGCGGTGGCGCGGGAGACCAACTGCCCGACGATGGGGTGCGGCAGAGCGCGGATGTACCGCAGGAAGCCCTCGGGGTCCGACGGGGGTTCGGCACCTCGGGAGCCGGCGAGACTGACCATCCAGCGGCCGTCCTCGATGGGGACGACCACGGCGCTGCGGCCCGGCCGGCCCTCGTAGGGGTTGGCCTGCACCATGGTGAGGGGGAAGTCCTCGGCGCCCGGCGGGACGCGGTAGATCCGGGTGGCGTTGACCAGACCCGAGTCGATCGTTCTTTCCCGCAGGCCGGTGACGGCGAGGCTGTTCAGCCACCGCGTCACGCGTGAGCCGCGCCCGCTGGTGTCGACGACGAGATCCGCGGCGAGTTCCGTCAGGCCGGCGGTGCCCCCCAGACGGAGTCCGTCCACCCGGCGGGCGGTGCCGGTCAGTTCGAGGGCCTGGGCCCGGCGGATCTCGATGTTGCCGGTGCTCCGCGTGATCGCCGTACGCACCGACCACTCCAGCAGCCCCCGGCTGCAGGTGATCATGTGGTGGGAGTCGTGACGCCAGCGGCGGAACCAGCCCTCCGGGGTCAGCACCACCATGCCCGAACTGAGGGAGACGGCGTGGGCGCCCGCGGCCAGCAGGTGTGCGCGCATGTCCACCCCCGGCACCAGGTCGTCCATGGCGGCCAGGCCGCCGGGCATCAGCAGATGGGCGTGCCGCCCCTGCGGAACGCCCTTCCGGTGGTCGGGTCCGTCGGGCAGTTCATCGCGTTCGACCACGACGACTTCGTCGACGTGCGGGGCCAGCGCCGCCGCCGCCAGCACTCCGCCCAGTCCTGCGCCGATGACGACGGCTCTCCGCATGAAGCTCCTCCGGTGTGAGCAGTGAGCAACTGTAGGCGAAGATCACGCGACGCCCTTGACGGTTCCGCGCTGGCGGGCGCGGGTCACCACGTCCGAGGTGGTCAGAGCCGCGGAGATGTCTTCGAGCAGGTCGTTGTCGGGGGTGCGGCCCGTCACGCGTCCGGCGTGGGACGGTGTCTCCCCGGCGCGTCGGCCCCGCACCGCCGCGTGGATGGTCACGGCCCACGCGGCGGCTTCCGCCGACTTCCGGTCGTGGGTCCGTTCCAGCGTGGCCGCGAGGACCGTCTCGTACAACTGGTGGTCGAGCAGGCCGTCGAGGTGGTGCAGACCGTTGTTGATACTGGTCTGACGCCACGTCAGAAGCATGGCGGGGGAGGCCCAGTACGGGCGGCGTACGCGCAGGTGGTGACGGGTGAGCAGCTCGTCGAGTTCGCGGTCCAGCGGTCCCAGGCGCACGAAGGCCCGCCAGTCCCGCCGGGACGCGACCGCGGCCTGACCGATCAGCGGGACCAGGATGCCCACGACCGTCAGCACGGCCCCCAGGCCGGCGAATCCGGGGCTGATCCTCGTACTGAGCGCCGACCAGTCGTGCCCGAACCAGCGGGCGACGACCGCCGCCAACTTGGGAAGGCTGTAGCCGGCGCTCACGACGGTGCCCGCTCCCAGGACGACCAGGCCCGCCCGCAGCCGGCCTTCCACCTCCCGGGCCCAGCTCAGCGACCTCACCGCGGTGACGGTGACGGCCGTCAGATGCGCGCCCAGATAGAGCACGATCATCGCGGCGACGAACGGGGTCGCGGCGTAGTAGGTGTCGAAGTCGGTACGGCGCTCCACCGGGGCCTCGCCCAGGGCGAACGTGACGGCGATGCCGCCCAGGACCGCCGCGTAGCTGAGCATCCATCGGCGGGCGGTGCGGCGTACGTTCGGCCCGCCCTGCCAGTGGACGATCAGGACCAGGGACGACGCGCTGTAGGCGGTGATCGCGGCGTAGGTGAGCGGGGCGGCCAGGTTCGGTACGCAGGTGACGTCGTTGACCGCCCGCACGGTGGGAGGGGCGCCGAGCAGGAAGCACAGGCCGGCCAGTGACATGACGACGCAGATCATGCGCAGGAAGGGGTCGCGCCGGTCGCGGACGAGGTCGGGCAGTTTCACCAGCAGACCCAGGAACAGCACACCGCAGCTCAGGTAGTTGATCATTGCCGTCCCCCCGCCGGTAACGGCTCGGCGAGCCGGGTGTGGGCGTCTGCTGCTGTCACCGAGAATCTCCAGGGCACGCGATACGGCAGGCACGGTCGGGCGAGAGGTCCTCCGACTCGTCGCCGGACTCCGATGGTAAGGAGGAAAAGCCCCGGAGTCCGGAGCGGTCCGGATCTCGCCGGATCGCGGAACACGCCGGCCGGTTGGACAACGGCCGGACCGCCGCCGTCCGTCCGCCGCCCGACCCCCGTGAGCTGCGACCCCCGTGAGCCGCGAGCCGCCGCGCCTGTCGGGGTCAGCCCAGGGGGTTCTCCCGGGCGCGCAGGAGGCCCAGGACAGGCGCGTACATACGGGACTTGATGGTGCCGAGAGTGGGCCCGGCCTTGCCCGCCTGCGCGCCGGCCAGTTCCACCGCCTTCGCGCGTACGGAGTCCTCGGGCACCGCGTGGTCGACGAGCCCGGCGTCGAGGGCGTCGCCGCCTCCGTAGCGGCGGGCGGTGAGCATGGCCTCGTGCGCGGTACGCGGGTGCAGGCGGGCCTGGATCAGCGCGGACATGCCCCGGGTGAAGGGGATGTTGATCTCGGCTTCGGGCAGGCACCAGTAACCGCGGTCGGCCCGCATCACGCGGAAGTCCTGGGCCAGGGAGAACATCGCGCCGGCCGCGAAGGTGTGCCCCTGCAGGGCGGCCACGGTGATCAGGGGCAGGGACAGGAACCGCGCGAGCAGCTCCTGCACGCCGACTACATAGTCGTCCTGCTGGCCGGCGTGGGCGAACAGCCAGTCCAGGTCGAGGCCGTTGGAGTAGAACTTGCCGGTGGCGGCGGTCACCAGGGCGCGCGGCCCCTCCGCCTTCTCGACCTCGTCAAGGGCGGCGTTGACGGAGGCGAGCCAGTCGGGGTGGAAACGGTTCTCGCCGTCTCCGATGTCGAGAACGAAGACGTCGTCCTGGCGGTCGAGCGTCGGCATGGTGACTCCTCACCGGTAGCTACTTGCTACTCATGGGTAACTTAGTCTGCGACGCACGGCTCCTGCAATGGTTCCCCGCTGGCCGGTTTCGGTCTCCACGGCGCACCCGTGGGAGCGCTTCCATGGCAAGGCGACAGCGCAGTCATGCGCATGCCATCCCCGCGTGCCCGCGTTCCCCCCCAGCCGTGCTCCGGAAGGGACGGACATGTCCGCCACTGGACCCCGCACCGCGCACCGCCGCACAGCCGACGACCACACCCGCGGACGACGCCCGCGTCCGGGGCTCGCGGCGCTGTTCGCGGCCCTGGTGTCCCTGCTCGCGACGACGGTCCTGAGCGCGCCCGGCGCCGTCGCCCGCGAGCCGGTCGACTCCGCACCCGCCGCGAAGGCCGCCGCCGTCGCCGCACCCACCGCGGCGCTCACCGAGATCACCGGGTTCGGCAGCAACCCCAGCAACCTCCAGATGTACCTCTACGTACCGGACAGCGTCACCGCGAACCCGGCCGTGGTGGTGGCCGTCCACTACTGCACGGGCTCCGGCCCGGCGATGTACTCCGGCACCGAGTACGCCTCGCTGGCCGACACCTACGGATTCATCGTCGTGTACCCGTCGGTCACCCGTGCCAGTAAGTGCTTCGACGTCTCCTCGCCCCAGGCACTGAAACGCGGCGGCGGCAGTGACCCGGTCGGCATCAAGTCGATGGTCGACTGGGTGACGCGCACCTACTCCGCCGACACCGACCGTATCTTCGCCACCGGTATCTCCTCCGGCGCGATGATGACGAACGTCCTGCTGGGCGACTACCCGGACGTGTTCGCCGCGGGCGCCGCCTTCTCGGGCGTACCTTTCGGCTGCTTCGCCACCACGGACGGTTCCGAGTGGAACAGCGCCTGCTCCGGCGGCACCGTGCTCCACACCCCCCAGGAGTGGGGCGACCTCGTCCGCAATGCCTACCCCGGCTACACCGGCCCGAGGCCGCGTATGCAGGTGTGGCACGGCACCGAGGACGACGTGCTGCGCTACCCCAACTTCGGGGAGGAGACCGATCAGTGGACGAACGTGCTGGGCGTCGGCCGGACTCCGGCCGCCACCGACTCGCCGCAGTCCGGCTGGACCCGTACCCGCTACGGCGCCATCGGTGACCAGGCTCCCGTCGAGGCCGTCAGCCTCCAGGGCGTCGGCCACAACCTGTACGCCTGGGGCATGGCGGCCCGCGTCCTGACGTTCTTCGGCCTGGACAGCTCGGGCCCCGGTCCCCAGCCCCAGCCGGGTGCCTGCAAGGTGACGGCCACGACCAGCGCGTGGAGTACGGGGCTGACCGGATCCGTGACGATCACCAACACCGGCACCTCCCGCGTCGAGGGCTGGCGACTGGGCTTCACCCTGCCGTCCGGGCAGAGCGTCACCAACGGCTGGGGCGCCACGTACGCCCCGGCGAGCGGCGCGGTGACGGCCACGAACGCCACGTACAACGGCACGATCGCGGCGAACGCGAGCGTCAGCATCGGCTACCAGGCGAGTCATACGGGCAACAGCTCGCCACCGACCGCCTTCACGCTCAACGGCACGGCGTGCAGCGGTACTTGACGATACGCGCAGCCGATGAGACCTGTGCCACCGTTTCAGCCCCCGCCACCGCCGAGGACACCGTCCCCCGCCCGTCCCGGGGCGGGGGCGGCGGGGGCTGGTCCCTGGGAGCGGGCCGTCACCCGCTTCAGGTGGGTGGTGAAGACCTCTCGGGCGTCGGGCGAGAGTGTTCTCAGCGCCACCGCCGCCGTGATGATCACGTCGCAGAGTTCCGCTCGCACGTCGTCCCAGGTGTGCGACACGCCTTTGCGGGGGTTCTGGCCGGTCGCGCCGATGACCGCCTCGGCGACCTCGCCCACCTCCTCCGAAAGCTTCAGCATCCGCAGCAGCAGGGTCTCCTGCGGCGGGCGCTCCGGCTGCGTCCGGGCCAGCCAGTCCTGGAGGTGCTCGATGGACTCCCAGAGATCACCGTCGTCGCTCATACGGCTCAGACTGCCATGGGCGACGAGGGGGAAGGCGCGGCCTACGAGCCGTGCGAGGTGCTCTTCTCGCCGGACTGCTCGGACTACCGCCCGGACTGCTTGGATTGCTCGGGCTATTCGGGCTGGTCGGCGTTTTCCTGGCTTCGCACCCGTGCCTGTCGTGCGCCGATCACCGCCAGGGTCGCGGCGGCCGTTGCCGCGAGGGCGGTCGGCACCATCCAGTTGCGGTTGACCGTGTGGTTCATGACGTGGTCGAGGGAGATCCGGCCGGGGCCCGTGACGGCCAGGCCCGCCGCCGTGAGGCCCAGGGACGCCGCGTGCTCGTAGCCGCCGCTCATCGCGAAGAAGCCGTTCGGCGCGTGCACCGCGGAGGCTCCCGCCATCGCGCCGGCCGCCGCAGCCCCGGCCGCCGGGGTGCCGAGGCCCAGCGCGAGCAGCGTGCCGCCGCCCGCCTCCGCCAGGCCCGCCGCGACGGCGCTGGCCCGGCCGGGCGCGTACCCCACGGACTCCATGAACTCGGCGGTCCCGGAGAGGCCGGCGCCGCCGAACCAGCCGAAGAGCTTCTGCGCCCCGTGCGCCGCAAGCACCCCGCCCGTACCGAGGCGGAGCAGCAGCAGTCCCAGATCGCGTCGGTCGAAACAGGTCACGGTTCCCGTCACTCCTCGTATGTCACAGCCGGATGGCACACGCGAACGGTCCTTCGCCACACGTATGCGCCTGCCCCCTCTGCCCACCGTCGCACCGGAGCACCGTGCGGGCCCCGGCCGCGCCGCCGTTCGGGTGAGCGCGCGGAAGGCCGCTCAGCGCTGGGAGCCCCGCGAGGAGGTGTCCGTCCTGGCCCACCCCTGGGTGAAGCCGCCGTCGACCTTCGTGACGTTCAGGGTCAGCGCGCCACCGCGTTCGTCACGTTCGACGAGCGCCAGACCCATGGCGATGGCCAGAGCCGACTTCTTGCTCCGGCTCAGCTCACGCTTGAGACAGATGCCAAACACCCCTGCCTCCAAGGTTCTTGGCGTTCCTAGGGGCGCGGGGAACGGCGCGATCTTTTGTCTTTGCCCCTTCAGGGGCGCGGGGCTGTGAGCTACCCCCGCCCCACATAGGGCATGCCGCTCGCGAGCACCGTCGCGAACTGCACGTTCGCCTCCAGTGGGAGCTCCGCCATGTGGCGGACCGTGCGCGCCACGTCCTCCACGTCCATCACCGGCTCCGGAGCCGTCTCCCCGTTCGCCTGGAGGGCCCCGGTCGTCATCCGCTCGGTCATGTCGGTCGCCGCGTTCCCGATGTCGATCTGCCCGCAGACGATCCGGTACGGCCGCCCGTCCAGCGACAGCGACTTCGTGAGGCCGGTCAGCGCGTGTTTCGTCGCCGTGTACGCCGCCGACCGCGGCCGGGGCGTGTGCGCAGAGATCGAGCCATTGTTGATGATCCGGCCGCCCTGCGGATCCTGCTCCTTCATCTGCCGGTAGGCCGCCTGCGCGCACAGGAAAGCCCCGTCGAGATTCGTGCCGACCACGTGCCGCCAGGCCTCGTACGGCAGGTCCTCGAACGGCACGCCGCCGGGTCCGAACGTGCCGGCGTTGTTGAAGAGCAGGTCCAAGCGGCCGAAGCGGTTCCGGGTGGCGGCGAAGAGCGCGGCCACCTCCTCGGGCCGCGCGACGTCGGTGCGTACACACAACGACGTGCTCTTTTTCCCGGTCGGCTCGCCGGCCGGATCCCCGGCCGGAGACCCGGCGGCGCCGGGCGACGCGTCGGCGAGTGCCGCCCGCGCGAGCGCCGCCGTCTCCTCCAGCCGCTCCGCGCGGCGGCCGGCGAGCGTCACCGACCAGCCGGTACGCAGCAGTTCGACGGCCACGGCACGGCCGATGCCCGAGCCCGCGCCTGTCACGATCGCGATCTTCGTTCGATGGGCGTCCATGGCCCCGCAGCGTACGGGAGAGGGGGCGACGGTCCGCCATATCCGCCATGTGGAACTCATGCGTCCGACATCTGAGTGTTGTGTACACGACGGTCCACCGTTGACTCTGACCACTCCAATTCCTTGTACAACCACCGTCAGGGGAGGGCCAGATGACATCCAGCGGCCACCAGCAACCGTCGCAGCACGCCCCCGAACTCCGCGCCGCCGCCCGTCACCTAGGGCGCCGCCGGCTCTTCACCGTCACCGGCGCGGCAGCCGTCCTGGCATTCGCCACCAACCTGCCGACCGCGGGGGTGGCGGGCGCCGCCGAGTTCGACGCGGGGAAGATCACCGACGACCCCTTCACCCTCGGTGTCGCCTCGGGCGACCCGCAGCCCACCTCCGTGCTGCTGTGGACCCGGCTCGCCCCCACCCCCTACCAGGCGGACTCCGGGCTGCCCCCGGAACGCGTCACCGTGCACTGGGAGCTGGCCCGCGACGAACGCTTCCGCCACATCGTCAGACGGGGGGCGACCTTCGCCCACCCCGAGTTCCACCACTCCGTGCACGTCGAGGTCGGCCACCTCGACTCCGACCGGGTCTTCTACTACCGCTTCAAGACCGGCAGCTGGATCAGCGAGACCGGGCGTACCCGCACCGCGCCCTCGTCCCACGCGCGCGTCGACGAACTGAGGCTGGCCGCGGTCTCCTGCCAGGCCTACCACGACGGGTACTTCACCGCGTACGGCCACCTCGCCGAGGACGACGTCGACGTGGTCTTCCACGTCGGCGACTACCTCTACGAGTACGCCGTCGACTCCGTGGGCGGCGCCCGCAACTACACCGACCGTGTGCTGCCCGACCTCTTCAACCACGAGACCATCACGCTGGAGGACTACCGCCTGCGGTACTCCCTCTACAAGACCGACCCCGATCTGCGGGCCGCGCACGCCGCCCACCCCTTCGTGGTCACCTGGGACGACCACGAGATCGAGAACAACTACGCGGACGACATCCCCGAGAACTCCGTACCGCCGGAGGAGTTCCTGCTGCGCCGGGCCGCCGGGTACCGGGCCTACTGGGAGAACCTGCCGCTGCGCCGGCCGCAGCGGCCCGAGGGCCCCGACATGCGGATGTACCGGCGGCTGAACTGGGGCAGGCTCGCGCAGTTCGACATCCTCGACACCCGGCAGTACCGCTCCGACCAGGCGTACGGCGACGGGGCGGACGTCCCCGGCCCCGAGACGGACGATCCGGCGCGCACGATCACCGGGGCGGCGCAGGAGCGGTGGCTGCTCGACGGGTGGCAGGCCTCGCGGGCGCTGTGGAACGTCGTCCCGCAGCAGGTCATCTTCTCCCAGCGGCACTTCGACCTGACCGCGCCGTCGCGGGTGTCCATGGACGCCTGGGACGGCTACCGGGCCTCGCGGCAGCGGGTGCTGGCCGGGGCGGAGGCGGCGGGCATCGAGAACCTGATGGTGTTCACCGGGGACGTGCATGTCGCGTACGCCTTCGACATCAAGGACGACTTCGACGATCCCTCGTCCCGGACGCTCGGTACGGAGATCGTGACCACCTCGATCACCAGTGGGCGGGACGGGGCGGAGAAGCCCGCCAACTGGGAGACGTACATGGCGGCGAACCCGCACCTGAAGTTCTACAACGGGCGGCGGGGTTATACGACGGTGCGGTTGGGGCGGGAGGATGCGCGGGCCGACTTCAAGACCGTGCCGGCGGTCACTGTGCCGGGGGCCGCGATCAGTACGGCTGCGTCGTTCGTGACGGAGGTGGGGGACCAGGGGCTGAAGCCGGTGTAGCTCCGCTGGGGGTGGGGGACGGCGCGGGTGGGCGTGGCCGGTTGCGCCGTTCCCCGCGCCCCTGGAGGCGAAAAGCCAACAGATTGCGCCGTTCCCCGCGCCCCTGAAGGGCCAAAAGCCACAAGACTGCGCCGTTCCCCGCGCCCCTGATGGGGGTCGGCCCCTCCTAAAGCGTTTCTCCGGGGTAGGTGACTCCTACCTCGGTTCTTACCTTGTCCAGGGTGCGCATGACTGCCAGGGTGCCGTTCAGGGGGACCAGGGGGGACTCCGTCTCGCCGGCTCGGAGGCAGCGCATCACCTCCGCCGCCTCGTGCCTGAGGCCCGCCCGCGTGCCGTCCGCCGCGTTCGCCGTGTACTCCTGCGGGTCGCGGCCGTCGCGGTGCAGGACGAAGAGGTCCGAGTGGAAGAAGCCGGACGGGATGTCGATGCGGCCCTCGGAACCGGTCACGGAGGCGGACGTCGACGTGCCGCCGGTCAGCGAGCAGTGCAGCGCGGCGAGCGCCCCGCTGTCGTACGAGAGCAGCATGCCGGTCTGGAGGTCGACGCTCTCCTCCGAGAGCACCGCGCGGGCCGTCACGCCGGACGGCTCCCCGAGCAGCAGGTGCGCGAACGACACCGGGTAGACACCGAGGTCCAGGAGCGCGCCGCCGCCCTGTGCGGGGTCGCGCAGGCGGTGGGTGGGAGGGAACGGGCCCGAGAGGCCGAAGTCGGCCTGCACCGTGCGGACCTCGCCGATCGCCCCGTCGTCCACCAGCGCCTTGAGCTGCCGGATCAGCGGATTGCAGTACATCCACATGGCCTCCATCAGGAAGCTCCCGTGCTGCTTCGCGAGGCCGACCAGCTCCTCGGCCTCGCGCGCGTTCAGCGTGAACGCCTTCTCGCACAGCACGTTGCGCCCCGCCTCAAGACAGAGCCCGGCCGCCGCCCGGTGCGCCGAGTGCGGAGTCGCCACGTACACGACGTCGACGTCCTCGTCCGCCGCGAGGGACTCCCAGTCGCCGTACGCCCGGGGAATCCCGAACCGCTCCGCGAACCCCTTCGCCGACTCCTCGGTGCGCGACGCCACCGCCACCACCTCGGCGTCGGGCAGATCGATCAGATCCGCGGTGAACGCCGCAGCGATCCCACCGGTCGCCAGCACACCCCAGCGCACGCGTTCCTCCGTCATGCCCGACCCCTCGCTCCGTGCCATCGACGCCCGCGGCGCCCTCGACCGCTTCGACCATCTGTACGAGACCACCCGTACGAGCTGAGAGCATAGGTGGCAGATCACACGGAGAGGGAGGGGCGCATGCCCGAGCGCGGCCGTACGACGAGGGGCCCGGACGGCCCGGAGGCCCTTATACCCGGCACGGCGGTGACCGAGGAGAGCGTGATCGCCGCCGCGGCGCCGCCGGTACCGCCACCGGTCGCCCGCCGCTCCGTGGGACTCCTGGTCACGCTCATCCTCGGCGGTCTCACGGCCGTACCGCCGCTGTCCATGGACATGTACCTCCCGGCCCTCCCGGACGTCACCGACGCGCTGCACGCCTCCGCGGCCACCGTGCAGCTGACGCTCACCGCCTGCCTCGCCGGGATGGCGCTCGGGCAGCTGGTCGTCGGGCCGATGAGCGACAAGTGGGGCCGCAGACGGCCGCTGATCACCGGACTCGTCGTCTACGTCCTCGCCACCGCCGTCTGCGCGATCGCCCCCACCATCGAACTCCTCATCGCCTTCCGGCTGCTCCAGGGCCTCGCGGGCGCCGCCGGAATCGTGATCGCCCGGGCCGTCGTACGCGACCTGTACGACGGCGTGGACATGGCGCGCTTCTTCTCCACGCTCATGCTGATCTCCGGGGTGGCGCCGATCATCGCGCCGCTGATCGGCGGCCAGGTGCTGCGGATCACCGACTGGCGGGGCGTCTTCTACATCCTGACCGTCATCGGGATCGCGCTCACCGCCGTCGTCTGGCGGCTGCTGCCCGAGACGCTCCCGCCCGCCGAGCGCCACGGCGGCGGCACCGTCGAAGCCCTGCGCACCATGCGCGGTCTGCTCGCCGACCGCGTCTTCACCGGCTACATGCTCACCGGCGGCTTCGCCTTCGCGGCGCTCTTCGCGTACATCTCCGCCTCGCCGTTCGTGATCCAGGAGATCTACGGCGCCTCCCCGCAGACGTACAGCATCCTTTTCGGCGTCAACTCCGTCGGGCTGGTGATCGTCGGCCAGATCAACGGCAAGATCCTCGTCGGCCGGGTCAGCCTCGACAAGGTGCTCGCGGTCGGCCTCGCCGTCATCACCGTCGCGTCGGCCGCGCTCCTCCTGATGTCCGTCGGGACGTTCGGCGAGGTGGGACTCGTCCCGATCGCCGTCGGCCTCTTCGTCCTCATGTCGGCGATGAGCCTGTGCATGCCCAACACCAACGCGCTCGCCCTCATGCGCACCCGGCACTCCGCGGGCTCCGCGTCCGCCCTGCTCGGCACGTCCTCGTTCCTCGTCGGCGCGATCGCCACCCCTCTGGTGGGCGTCGCCGGCGAGCACACGGCCGTTCCGATGGCCGTCGTCCAGCTCGCGTGTTCACTGGTGGCCGTCGGCTGCTTCATGGCACTGTGCCGTCCCTGGCGGAAACAGCGGAAACAGCGGGACGCCACGGCGGGCAAGCGGGCGGGATCGAAGGGAGCGGGGAACTGAGCGCACCGAGACTGCGCCCCGGCACGGCGGAGCGCGCCGGGCTCGACCCCGGGGAACTCGACGCTCTGGTACGGGAGTTCCACGCGTCCATCGCCGGGGACCGGCCCTGGGCCGCGGGCGCCGTACTGGTCGCCGGACGCGGGCCCGTGATCGCCGTCGAGGAGGCGGCGGGCTGGGCGGTGCGCTACCGCGCCTACGACGAGGACGCCGACGCGGCGGTGGAACTGCCCCGCCGCGCACGTGTGCCGATGACCGTCCACACGCCCTTCGACCTGGCGTCCCTCACCAAGCTCTTCACGAGCGTCGCCGCCGTGCAGCAGCTGGAGCGCGGCACGCTGGGCATCGACGCGCGCGTGGGGGCGTACCTGCCGGGCTTCACGGCGGCGGCCGAGTACGGCATCACCGTGCGGCACCTGCTCACCCACACCTCCGGGCTGCGGCCCGAACTACCGCTCTACGACTGCCGGGATGACCGGGCACGGTTCGCCCTGCTGCGGGCCGAGAAACCCGTGACGGCGCCGGGCGACGCGTACGGCTACTCGGACCTCAACATGCTGCTGCTCCAGCAGGTCCTGGAACGGATCACCCGGCGCCCGCTGGACGCCCTCGTCCGGGACGGGATCACCCGGCCGCTCGGCATGACCGGTACCGCCTTCGGCCCCTGCCCGGGCGCCGCCGCCACCGAGGACCAGCGGCGGCCCTGGGCCAAGGCCGACCGGGGCATGCTGCGGGGCACCGTCCACGACGAGAACGCGTGGGCGCTGGGCGGGGTCGCGGGCCACGCCGGCCTCTTCTCGACGGCGGCCGACCTCGCCGTCTTCTGCCGCACCCTCCTGGCGGGCGGCTCCTACGGCACCGCCCGCATCCTCGGCCCCGACTACGTCGAACTGCTCCTGTCCCCGCCCGGCCTCGGCTTCGCCCTGGACCAGCCGTCGTTCATGGGCGCCCTCGCCGGCCACGGCGCCGCGGGCCACACGGGCTTCACGGGTACGTCACTGGTGCTGGACCCTGCCACGGACACGTTCCTGGTGCTCCTGGCGAACACGGTCCATCCGCGCCGCCGGCCCGCCGACCACGGGCCCCGCGCGGCGGCGGCCACCCGGCTGGCCCGGGCGGTCCGGGGGGCCTGAGCGGTGCTCGTAGACTTCCCTCGTGACCGCCCCCGTTTCCCCAGCTGAGACCCTGCGCACGGCCCTCGCGGGCCTGCTCGACGGACTGCCGCCCAAGGTGGCCGCGCAGGCCGTCGACCGGCTGATCGCGAACTACCGGGGCACCACCCCGACCGACACCCCGATCCTGCGCGACCGCGCGGACGTGGCCGCGTACGCCGCGTACCGGATGCCCGCGACCTTCGAGGCCGTACGGGCCGCCCTCGACGCCTTCGCGGACGTCGTGCCCGAGTGGACGCCGGGCAGCCACGTCGACGTGGGCGGCGGTACGGGTGCGGCGACCTGGGCCGTGAACGCCACCTGGCCCGGGGAGCGGCCGGTGACCGTGCTCGACTGGGCCGAGCCCGCGCTCGTCCTCGGCCGTGAACTCGCCTCCGCCAGCCCGCAGTTGCGGTCCGCCGAGTGGCGCCGCTCCCGGATCGGGGCGGAGCTCGCCCTGCCGGACGCCGATCTCGTCACCGTGTCGTACGTCCTCGGCGAGCTGACCGAGGCGGGCCGCGGCGCCGTCGTGGACGCCGCGGTGGCCGCCGCGCGGGCCGTGGTGGTCATTGAGCCCGGAACGCCGGACGGGTACGCCCGGGTCATCGCGGCGCGGGACCGGTTGATCGGCGCGGGCTTCTCTGTCGCGGCGCCGTGCCCCCACAGTGCGGCCTGTCCGATCGTGCCGGGGGAGGACTGGTGCCACTTCTCGGCTCGGGTGAGCCGGTCCTCGCTGCACCGGCAGGTGAAGGGGGGCTCGCTGGCGTACGAGGACGAGAAGTTCAGCTATGTCGCGGCGACGCGGGGTTCTGTGACTCCGGTCGCCGCGCGGGTGGTGCGGCGGCCGCAGATCCGTAAGGGGCAGGTGTTGCTCGACCTGTGCGAGGTGGGGGGCGGGCTGGCCCGCTCCACCGTGACGAAGCGGCAGGGCCCTCTCTACAAGGAGGCGCGGGACGCGACGTGGGGGGACGGGTGGCCCCCCGGGGAGCCCCGCTAAGGACGTCTCCCGCCCCCGCCGCCCCTACCCGTTCCCGTCCACACATGGGGGCTGCGCCCCCTCGCCCCCCTTGTCCTCAAACGCCGGGCGGGCTACCAGGTAGCCCCTCCGGCGTTTGAGGAGCGGGGGTTCGGGGGCAGCGCCCCCGAGTCAGTGACGGGAAGGGTAGGGGCGGCGGGGGCGAGGGAGAGTTGTGGCGAGACGGGGCGTCTTGTGGTGCTGGTAGGTTCGGGAGTATGGCTCCAGACTCCAGCCGGCGCAGCGAGAAGTCGCGCCGCGCCATCTACGCCGCCGCCCTCACCCTCGTCGCGGAGGTCGGCTACCCGAAGACCACCATCGAGGCCATCGCGGCCCGCGCGGGCGTCGGCAAGCAGACCATCTACCGGTGGTGGTCGTCGAAGGCCGAGGTCCTCATGGAGGCCTTCGTCGACCTCGGCGCCCAGGCGGCGGAGGCGGCCGGGAGCGGGGACTGGGCCGAAGAGGACGGCATCCCCGACACCGGGGACCTGGAGGCCGACCTCAAGACCGTGCTGCGCGCCACCGTCGACGAGCTGAACGACCCGCGCTTCGAGGCCCCGGCCCGCGCGCTCGCCGCCGAGGGCGTGGGCAACCCCGCCTTCGCGGAGGAGTTCGTCGCCACCCTGCTCCTGCCCTCGCTGGAACTGTACGTACGGCGCCTGCGGGCAGCCCAGGAAGCGGGCCAGGTGCGCGCGGACGTGGACCCGTACATCGCGCGCGACCTCTTCGTCTCGCCCCTCGCCCAGCGCTGGCTCCAGGGCACCGGACCGCTCGACCACGCCGTCGCGGACAAGCTCGTCGAGTACGCCCTCTACGGCATCGCCCCTCGCTGACCTGGGCCTTGGCCTTGGCCCTGGTCCTGACCCTGACCCTGGCGCCGGCTCCAGGCCCGTACCCGTGCCCGGGCCAGCCGTCCCGGGGCGTCCGTGATGATCCCGTCGCAGCCGAGCGCCAGGACGCGGTCGCGCTGCGCAGGGGTCACCACCGTGTGCGCCCACACCCGTGGGATGCCGGACCTGACGGCCCGTACGAGATCGCGGTCGCGGGCCTTGTGGTCGACGTCCAGGACGTCCACGAACGGCCGCCACCGCGCGGGCCGGTCCGTGCGCATCTGGTACGCGGAACGCCACAGTTGCGAGAGCAGTCCCAGGCGGTGGGTGCGCAGGGCCACCGCGGGGTGGTTGGAGTTGACCAGCACCGAACGGGTCAGACCCCGTTCCCTGAGCATGGTGGCGATGGCCCGCAGACTCCGCGGGTCCTTGGCCTCCACCATCAGCACCACCCGCCCGCCGAACCGGTCCAGCACCTCGGCCAGCGTCGGGGGCCGTTCCGAACGCCAGCTCCCGGGCAGCGCGTCCCTCGGGCGCAGCCGCACCCCCTGCCAGTCCCGCCGGTCGAGCGCGTCCACAGGGCCGCCCAGGTAGGTCGTGCGGTTCAGGGTGGCGTCGTGCATGACCACCATCGTCCCGTCGCGCAGTATCCGGGTGTCCAGGTCGAGCACCTGGGCCGTCCCGCGCTCGTACGCCGTCATGAGGCCCGTCATGCTGTTCTCCGGAACCTCGCGGGCGCCGCCGCGGTGTGCCGTGTAGACGACGCGGGGCAGCGCCGACACCGTCAGGGGGCCGGCGCCCCATTCCAGCGGGGCGATCGCCCCGCCCTGTCCCGCGAGAGCCAGTGACGTGAGACCGGCGATACCCGTCAGCGCAGTCCGTGTGACCATGCCGACACCGTAGGCGGGCATATAGTGTCAAAGTACGCAATGACACTCGATCACTGCCGCGGGCGGGCATCACCCCACCTACCCCGGATGTGGGCTCCGGCCCCCCCGGAGCGCAGGATGGTGGGAGCATGAGGCATGCTGTCCGCACCACAGGCAGGCGAGGGCGATATATGAGCGCAGAGATGGGCCGCCGCTCCGGCGGACAGGGCAGGATCTCCCAGTGGTTGCGCGGTCGGCGCCCACGGACGGACGCCGCGGACGACTCCGCGGGCCGTGAGGAACTGCTGCTGGCCGCCGCCGGAGCCGGGCTGCCGCTCGCGCCCGCCGCCCATCCCTCCGCCTACCGGTGTTCCTGTGACCGCGTCGGGTGTCCGACCCCCGCGCGCCACCCCGTCTCGTTCGCCTGGCAGACGCAGTCCACGACCGACCGGGCGCAGATCGAGCGGTGGGCCCGGCATCAGCCGCTCGCCAACTTCATCACCGCGACCGGCATGGTGCACGACGTGCTGGACGTGCCGGTGGAGGCCGGGCAGGAGGCGCTGGAGCGGTTGCTCGGCTCGGGGATCGAGGTCGGTCCGGTGGCGCTGTCCGGGGACGACCGGATGCTCTTCTTCACCGCGACGCGCGGTACGCCCGAGGACGAGGACGAGTGGTGGCCGTGCGAGCTGGACTGCCATCCCGAGACGATGGACGAGCATCCGGGGCTGCGGTGGCACTGCCGCGGGTCGTATGTGCTGGTGCCTCCGGCCCGGTTGCCGGGGGATCTGGTGGTCGCGTGGGTGCGGGGGCCTGAGCATCCGTTGCCGGATCCGCTGTCCTTGCTGGAAGTGCTCACGGACGAGTGTGCGCGGTATGCGGGGGGAGAGCGGGAGCAGGTTGCGGCTTGGCCGTTGCGGGGGTGACTCCGTCGGGGGCGGGGGTGGAGCGCGAAGACTGCGCTGTCCCCCGCGCCCTTTGGGGGCTGCGCCCCCTTGAAGACAAAAGACTGCGCCGTTCCCCGCGCCCCTAAAGGCGAAAAGCCAAAGACTGCGCCGTTCCCCGCGGCCCTAAAGGCGAAAAGCCACAAGCCAAAGATTGCGCCGTTCCCCGCGCCCCTGATAGCGCGGTCCCGGTAGGGGTTATTCGCCCCTTGCCGCTGTCAGGCCCTGGATTCTGCTCAGGAATTTTATCCGTTGGTCCGATGCCGACTTCGGGGGGTCCAGGACCGCCTGGTTGGAGGTGGACTCCAGGGTCAGGGACTGTTTGGGGTCGCCGGTCATCAGCGCCTTGACGTCGGCGTTGGTGACGTTGATCGGGACCCCCCGCGCCGCCGTCTGCTTCTGGTAGTGGCGGGTGGTGAAGAAGACGAGCGCGCCGCCGTCCGCCGTGCGCAGACCGACGGGGGCGTAGTCGCCGGACGTCAGCGGCTCGTCGATGTACTGCTGGGCGAGCCCCGGACGCGCGGCGCTCTTCGCCCGGTCCGAGCGCCACTTCGTGGTGTGGGCGCCGTCGGCGAAGCCGCTGCCGCCGTCCTTGAGGTAGGCCGTGTACCGCTGGGGGAGTTTCCCGGGGGCGACCGCCAGATCCGCCGCGTTCGCCGTGACCGGCTCGGCCCAGCCGTCCTTGTTCTTCTTGAAGGCCGGTATCTCCTCGGCGGGGGAGATCGTCAGATACGCGACCTGCCAGACCGCGTCCGCGTCGCCGCGGGTGAACACCATCAGCCAACGGTCCTGCGCACGGCCCTTGTTGGCCTTCGACTCGGTGACGAACCAGCGCGGCCAGCCGGCCTTCTCGGGGATGGTGAACTCGGTGTCGGTCAGCTTGAGGGGCACATAGCCGGGGTTGCCGCCCGGCTTGTTCTTGCCGCCGGCCGTCAGCTTCGCCCCGTCGATGTCCCCGAGGGCGCCGGTGACCCGGTCCGCGTCCAGGGACGGGTCGTTGGCGCCGTTCGCCTTGTTGTAGGCGGCGGTGAAGTCCCGCAGGGCGCGTGCGGCCTCGCTCTTCGTGGCCCCGGGGAGCATCTCCCGTTCCCCGTGCACCACCACGCACCCGCTCGCCGTCACCGACAGCACGGTCACGGAGGCCGCCGTCAGCGCGCTCCGGCCGAGTGCGCGAGGCCTGCGAGGCCCAGGAGACCTACGAGGGCTGCGATCCCTGCTCATCGAGTCCCTTCACCTTCCCCGTTCCCGCATCACGATCCCAGGGTTCCGATGCCAGGTCCCGCTCACTGGTTCCCGATCCCGGTTTCCCGGAGGCGAACCCTACCGGGGCCGGGAAACGCACGGGTGGCCGGATGACGTACCGCGCCCTCCTCGCGCCGGTCTCACACCTCTTCGCGCACCGGAGCGGGAGACCCGGCCCCGCGCCTGCCGGAGCGCGAAGGGGCCAGGAAGAACGCCAGCGTCGGCACCAGGTACAGGACCCACACGACCACCTGGACGACGGTCGGGTCGGGCTGGAAGTTGAAGACGCCCTTCAGGAGGGTGCCGTACCAGCTGTCCGGGGGGACGGTCCCGCTGATGTCGAAGGCCTTGTTCGTCAGGCCCGGCAGGAAGTCGGCCTCCTGGAGGTCGTGCACGCCGTACGCGAGGACGCCCGCGGCCACGACGACCAGCATGCCGCCGGTCCAGGTGAAGAACTTGGCGAGGTTGATGCGGACCGTGCCCCGGTAGAAGAGGTACCCGAGCACGACCGCGGTCAGGATGCCGAGGAGTACGCCGATCAACGGGCCCTGGGTGCCGTCGTTCGACGCGCGTACGGACGCCCAGACGAACAGGGCCGTCTCCAGACCCTCACGGCCGACGGCCAGGAACGCGGTGGCGACCAGCGCGGCCGTGCCCATCCGCAGAGCCGCGTCGAGTCTGCCGTGCAGCTCGCTCCTCAGGTGCCGGGCGGTGCGGCGCATCCAGAAGACCATCCAGGTCACCAGGCCGACCGCGATGATGGACAGCGAGCCGCCGAGCGCCTCCTGCGCCTCGAACGTCAGCTCCTGGGAGCCGAATTCGAGCGCGAAACCGAAACCGAGCGCGAGGACGACGGCGACCGCGATGCCGATCCAGACGGGCTTCAGGGCGTCCCGGCGGTCCGTCTTCACCAGATAGGCGATGAGGATGCAGACGACGAGGCTGGCCTCAAGGCCTTCGCGCAGGCCGATCAGATAGTTGCCGAACACGGCCTACGCCTCCTCGGAATCGCGAGAATCACCGGCATCACCGGCATCACCTGCATCGCCGGGGTTCTTCGTGAACAGGGTGCGGCCCCACCAGTCGTCCTTGTCGCGGACGCCGGGCGGGATCGCGAAGACCGCCGAACCCACGTGCTGGATGTACTCGTTGAGCGCGTCGGCCGCCAGGCTGCGCTGCACCGGGATGAAGCCCTTGCGCACATCGCGCTGGTACGCGAGGAAGAACAGTCCCGCGTCCAGGCGGCCCAGCCCGTCCGTGCCGTCCGTGAAGGAGTAGCCGCGGCGCAGGAGCGTGGCCCCGGCGTTGGTGTCGGGGTGCGCTAGCCGCACGTGCGCGTCGGGCAGCATCGCCTTCAGGAACGGCTTGTCGCGCTCCTTGGCCCTGCCGACGGGAGCGCCCTCGCCCTTGTCGCGGCCGAAGACGTCCTCCTGCTCCTGGAGGGAGGTACGGTCCCAGGTCTCGATGTTCATCCGGATGCGCCGGGCCACGAGGTACGAACCCCCGGCCATCCACGCCGAGTCCGCGTCGCCGTCCTTCTCGGCCACCCACACGAACTTCTTGAGCCGGTCCGTCTCGGTGCCCGCGATGTTGCGGGTGCCGTCCTTGAACCCCATGAGGTTACGAGGGGTCTGGGCGTCCGGGGTCGTCGACGAGGTCTTGCCGAAGCCCAGCTGCGACCAGCGGATGACGACCTTGCCGAAGCCGATCCTGGCCAGGTTGCGGATCGCGTGCACCGCGACCTGCGGGTCGTCCGCGCACGCCTGGACGCACAGGTCGCCGCCGCTGCGGCCCCGGTCGAGGTTGTCACCGGCGAACTTCGGCAGGTCGACGAGGGCGTCGGGCCGCCGGCCGGAGAGGTCGAACTTCTCGAACAGGGACGGGCCGAAGCCGATGGTGAGGGTCAGCCGGGACGGCTGGAGGCCGAGGGCCTCCCCGGTGTCGTCCGGCGGCGCCTCGGCGAGACCGCCGTACGCGCCCTCGCCGACCGGCCGCCCCGCGGTCATCCGCCGGGCCGCCCCGGTCCAGTCCTTGAGCAGCTGGACGAACGCGGCCCGGTCGTCCGTCCGCACGTCGAAGGCGGCGAAGTGCAGCCGGTCCTGCACCGGGGTGGCGATGCCCGCCTGGTGCGTGCCGTGGAAGGCGATCGCGCCGCCCGACCCGGCGGCGTCCGGTCCGGTGTCGTCGCCCGAGCGGGCCACCGCCACCGCGCCACCGGCCGCGGCGGCGCCCAGCGCGAGCCCGGCACCGCCCCAGCCGATCAGCGAACGCCGGGAAGGGGCGGCCGACCCGGGGCGCTCGGAGGGCGTGGCGTCCTCGGAGGACGTGGGGTGCTCGGCGGGGGTGTCCGTCATGGCGGGTCCCTACTTCGGCGCGGCGACGGCGGCGGCGAGCTTGGACAGCGGCTCTGCGAGCGCGTTCACCGCGTCCGAGAGCTCCTTCTGGTCCGCCTCGGAGACCTTGTCGTACGAGGTGAAGTCGTACGAGGTCGTGTCCTCGCGGTAGGTGTCCAGCAGCGTGTCGAGCGCCGCGAACTGCTTGTCCAGTTCGGTGACCAGCGCCGCGTCGTTCTCCTTGGCCACCGGCTTCAGCAGCTCGTACGACTTCTCGGCGCCCTCGACGTTCGCCTTGAAGTCGACCAGGTCGGTGTGCGAGTAGCGCTCCTCCTCGCCGGTGACCTTGCCGGTGGCGACCTCGTCGAGGAGTTCCTTGGCGCCGTTGGCCATCGAGGTCGGGGTGATCTCGGCCTTGCCGACGCGCTTCTGCCAGTCGGTGAGGTCCTCGATCAGCTGGTCGGCCAGCTCGGAGTCCCGGTCCGTGAGCTTCTTGTCCTTCCAGAGCGAGCGCTCCAGGCGGTGCCAGCCCGTCCAGTCCTTCTGCGGGTCCTGACCCTCCTCCAGACCGTCCTCGCGCAGGTCGACCTTCGGGTCGATGTCGCCGAACGACTCGGCGACCGGCTCGGTGCGCTCCCAGCCGATGCGCGAGGTGGCGTACGCCTTCTTGGCGGCCTCGATGTCACCGGCCTTGACGGCGTCCGTGAACACCCTGGCCTTCGGCAGCGTCTCGTCGGCCTGCTCCTGCGCGTACTGCCGGTAGGCGGCGACCGCCGCGTCCAGGCGCGGATCGCGCTTCGCGGCCTTGCCGCCGCCGGTGACCGTGACGTCCTGCCGGATGCCCTTGCCCTTCATACCGGGCTTGCAGGCGATGCGGTAGGCGCCCGCCTTCACCTCGGCGGTGACCTTCTGGCGGGTTCCGGGGCCGATGTTCTCGCGCTCGGTGACGATCCGGTCGTCGGGGAAGAGGAGATAGACCTCGGTGACCTTGGAGCCCTTGTTGCTCACGTCGAGCTGGACGTGGCCGGCCGGGAACTCCTTCTTCGACACCTCGCACTTGGTGTCCGTGGCCGTCACCTCGACCACGTGGTCGTCGCTCGACGCGTCGCTCTTCTCGGTGCAGCCCGTGACAGCGGCCAGCGCCGCCGCGGTGGCGGCAGCGGTGACGACGGAGAGTCGGACGGCTCGCATACAGGCTCCAAGAGGATCACAGGGGAAACACAGTCACTGCCCGACGGCTGGGTGAGGCTGACCTAACTTATCTGAGGCTTACCTGACTGAAAGCCGCCCGTCCAGTGATTCAGCTCTCATGGACGGCGTACGAGCACGGCACGGTCACGGGGGCGCTATCCGCCCCCCACGAAACGGTCAAAGACGGGTCAAGAACCCCTGACAGGAGTCACCATGACCCCGCCCGTGCGCGGGTGCGGAAACACCTCCACCGGCTGTTTGTAGACGTCCGAAAGCAGTCGGTCGGTGAAGACCTCCGAGGGCGCGCCGTCGGCCACCGCGCGCCCGGCGCACAGGATCACCACCCGGTGCGCGTACGCGGCGGCGAGACCCAGATCGTGCAACACCACGACCACCGCGTCCCCTTCGTGCGCCCTTTCGCGGCAGACCCGCAGCACCAGCTCCTGGTGCCTGAGATCCAGTGCGGCCGTCGGCTCGTCGAGCAGCAGCAGCCGGGCGCGCTGGGCGAGTACCCGGGCGAGCGCGACCCTCGCCCGTTCACCGCCGCTGAGCGCCGAGAAGGGCCGGCCGGCGAACCCGGTGACCTGGGTCGCCGCCATCGCCGACGCCACCGCCGCGTCGTCCTCGGCCTCCTCGGGCCGCCCGGCCCAGGGCGCCCGCCCCATCCGTACGACCTCCTCGACCGGGAACGGGAAGGAGAGCGAGGCGGACTGGGGGAGCACCGCCCGGCGCAGGGCCAGTTCCCGCGCCGACCAGTCGGACACGGGGCGCCCGTGGACCCGTACGATCCCCTCGGCAGCCGGGAGGTCGGCGGCGAGCGCGCCCAACAGGGTTGATTTTCCCGCCCCGTTGGGGCCGACGAGCGCCAGCACCTCGCCGGCGCGGGCCTCGACATCGACGCCGGACAGCACCTCGCGGGCGCCGAGCCGGACACGCAGGGCCCCGGCCTCGGCGAGCACGTCACCGGCGGCCACGGGCCCGGGCGCCACGGTCCCCGTACGCGGCCATCGCGTGCCCCTCCTCATGCCCAGCCTCCTTGCCTGCGACGGGTCCTGCGCAGCAGCCAGAAGAAGAACGGGCTGCCGAGGAGAGCGGTCAGCACACCGAGCGGCAGCTCGGCGGGCTCGGCGACGGTACGCGCCGCGAGATCGCCCGCGAGCAGCACGACCGCCCCGCCCAGCGCGCTGCCGGGTACGAGGAAGCGGTGGCCCGGACCCGCGACCATCCGCAGCAGATGCGGGACGACGAGACCCACGAAGCCGATGACCCCGGAGACGCTCACGGCCGCGGCCGTCAGCAGCGCGACGACCAGGACCAGCACGATACGGAGCCGTTCGACGTCCACGCCCAGGTGCCGGGCCGGGCGCTCGCCGAGCGCCAGCAGGTCCAGCTTGCGCGCGTACAGCGGCGCGACGGCGAGACCGGCGACCGCGCACGGCAGCACCGCCAGCACCTTCGGCCAGGTCGCCTGGGAGAGCGAGCCGAGCTGCCAGAAGGTGATCTGGTTCACCGCGGCGGTGTCGGCGAGGAAGAGGAACAGGCCGATCAGCGCGCCCGCGAACGCGTTCACCGCGATACCGGTGAGGATCAGCGTCACGACCTCGGTCCGGCCGCCCGAGCGGGACGTCGAGTACACGAGCAGCGCGGTGCCGAGCCCCGCGACGAAGGCGAAGACCGGGATCGTCCAGGTGCCCAGGAAGGTCAGGCCGAGCGAGATCGCGGCGACCGCGCCGACCGCCGCGCCCGACGAGACGCCGATCACGCTCGGTTCGGCGAGCGGATTGCCGAACACACCCTGCGTCAGCGCGCCCGCACAGCCCAGCGAGGCGCCGACGAGCAGCGCGAGCACGATCCGCGGGAAGCGCACGTTCCACAGCACGGACTCGGGGACCCGGTCCAGTGCGCCGCCGCCGAGACCCGCGCGGTGCGCGACGGAGGACAGGACGTCACCGGGCGGGATCTCGTACGCGCCGAGCCCGGCGGAGGTGAGGGTGAGAAGCAGGAGAACGGCGGCCAGCCCGACCGTGAGCAGCCAGGGCACGCCGCGGCGCGGACGCGTGACACCGCCGCGGGCGAGGGCGGCGAGGGCGGCCGGGGTGGCGGGAGCAGGGGCCTCGGGGTCCAGGACCTCGGGGTCCGGGGGAGCCGTCTTGTCGGTCACGGCGGGAGCGGCTCTGTCGGTCACGCTCACTTCTCGTCCCCGTACAACTGGCCGACGATGGAGCTCAGTACGGCGTCCGTGCGGGGCCCGTAGTTGAGGAGTACGCCGTCCTCGATCGAGATGATCCGGCGGTCCGTCCCGGCGGGGGTCTGGGCGACGCCCGGGATCTCGACCAGTCCGTCGACACCGCCGACGGACTCAAGTCCCTTGGACATGACGAGGATCGCGTCGGGAGCCGCCCGCGCGAGCGCTTCCGTGGTGATCGCGGTGAAGTCCTTCTTCAGGCCCGACGCGGCGCCCGCGTCCACGGCGCCCGCCGCTTCGAGCAGCGAGGTGGCTCCCGAACCCCTGCCGCCGATCAGGTAGACGGACGCGGAGCCGCGGAGGTAGAGGAAGGCGACCCGCGGTTCGTCGGTCCTCTTCGGAACGTCCGCGCGCACGGCGGCGATCCGGTCCTCCGAGCGCTTCGTGAGTTCCCTGCCCGCGGCCGGTACGCCCAACGCGCGGGCCACCGCCCGGATGCGCGGCCCCACGTCGTCGAGGCCCCGCGCCGGATCGACGACGAGGACGGGGACGCCCGCGTCGCGGACCTGGCCCATCGCCTCCGCGGGCCCGGTGGTGGTTTCGGCGAGCACCAGATCGGGCTTGAGGGACAGCACGCTCTCCGCGGAGACGTCGTGGTTGCGGGTGACCACCGGCAGTTTCTCCGCCTGCGCGAAGGTGGCGGTGATGTCGCGGGCGACGACCCGGTCGCCGAGGCCGAGGGTGAAGACGATCTCGCTGAGGCTGCCGGAGAGCGGAACGACGCGTTCGGCGTCCTGGACCGTGACGTCGTGGCCGTCGGCCGACCGCACGGTGACCGGGAGTTGGGGCTTTGGCGGGTCGGCGAGCGGCTCCACGCGATCGGCCGCCGCGCGGGCTTTCGTGCCCGGCTCGGGTGTCCCCCCGCTGGAGGCGCACCCCGCCATCACGAGCACCGCGAGCAGCGCACCCGCCCCTCGTACATGCATGCGTCGCACTGTCGCGTAGTTCCTTTCGGTTCGCTGGAGGGGCAACTGGGCCCCCTGCAGGTGGGGCTGCACCCTCCAGGGGGATCCCGCACTTCCCGCATCAACGAACGTAGCTTAGGTTAGCCTTACCTTCCTTGCCAGGGGTGCGCATCACACCGCCTCCGGCCGGATCCACCCGTCCCGGAGGACACATGCCAGCCCGCCCGCACCTACGCACCTACGTACCCCTGCTCTGCGCGGCAGTGCTGACGGCAGTACTCGCGGGGCTGCTCCCGGCCGGCCAGGCCCACGCGGCGAGCCGGACCGTGCAGGGCGGCCGGCTGGACTGGGGCATCAAGTCCTCCTTCCAGAGCTATGTCACCGGCCCGACAGCGCACGGCGGCTTCTCGCTCACCGGGGGCGCGGCCACGGTCGGCGGCAGCCAGTTCCGCTTCCACTCGGCGACCGGTACGTACGACGGTTCCTCGGGTGCCTTCGACGCCGGCTTCTCCGGCGGTGTCCACTTCCTCGGGCACAAGAAGGCCGACGGCACCCACCAGCTCGACCTGACGATCAGCCGCCCCGCCGTCCGCCTCGCGGGTAACGGCGGCACGCTGTACGTCGACATCACCAGCAAGGCGAAGGGCACCGGGGCGGTTACGACGTCCTCACAGGTGCCCTTCGCCTCCCTCTCCCTGGGCGGCATCGACATGAAGGGCGGCGGCAACGCCGTCCGGCTGAACAACCTGCCCGCCACGCTGACCGCCCAGGGCGCGAAGTCCTTCGCCGGCTACTACACGGCGGGCACCGCACTCGACCCGGTCAGCCTCTCCGCGGACGTACGGGCGTCTGCCGCCGGACCGACCCGGACGCTGGCCCCCTCACCGACCGGGTCCCCGTCGAAGCTGAAGGAGAAGGTGAAGAAGGAGACTTCGGGCCGGATCGAGGACGGCGCCGTGGACTGGGGGGTGCGCAGGACCTTCCGCGAGTACGTCACCGGCGCCATCGCACAGGGCGAGTGGAAGCTCAGCGGCGGCGCCCAGGACGGCGGCGCGCTCTTCCGCTTCCCCGAGGGCTCGGGCACGTACGACGAGAAGAGGCGGACCCTCGACGCGACCTTCACCGGAGCCGTCCGCTTCACCGGCGAGCAGGGACTCGACCTGAAGCTCGGCGGGATCCGGGCCGAGGTCACGGACGAGGGCAAGGGCACGCTGTACGCCGACGTCACGAGCGGCGGCGACACGGACAAGGTGAGCGGCACGGACAGGGCGAGCGACACGGGCAGGGCGAGCGGGACGGACAAGAAGGTGCCGCTGGTCACCTTCACCGCCGAGGATCTCAAGCCGGAGGACGGCCTCGTCCAGATCACCGAGGCCCCCGCGAAGCTGACCGCCCAGGGCGCCGATGCCTTCGGCGGGATGTATAAGGCGGGCACGGAGATGGACCCGGTGTCCCTCGCCGTCGCCCTGACCGCCAAGGCCGAACTGCCCGCCCTGCCCGACCTGGGCAGCGCGGAGTCGGCCACGCCCGAGGCGACGGCGGCCGAGCCGAAGAAGGCGGAGCCCAGGACGGAGGCCGCCACGAGCGAATCAGGTGTCCCCGTCCTGCCCATCGGCCTCGCGGTCGCTTCCCTGGCCGTGCTCGCCGCGGCCTTCGTATTCATCCGCAGGCGCGGTACGCCGCAGACCGCCACCGACGCCACCGACACCTCGGACGCGTCGGATGCGTCGAACGAGAACTGAACTTCCTCCCCCCCCGTCCGCCAGTTGAGCGGACCCCGCCCACGCGCTGAAGCCGCTTACGAACCGAGGAGATCCACGACCATGGCCGCCAACCGCCGCCGCCCCACAGCCCTTGCCGCAGCCTGCGCGACCGCCGTCACGCTCGGCGCCACCGCGCTCGCCGCCACGTCCGCCTCCGCCGCCGAAGTACCGCTCAAGGGGTACGAGCTGACCTGGGGCATCAAGGAGTCGTACCGCACCTATGTGACGGGCATGGCGGCCGGTACCTTCACGCCCGAGGCCGGCGCCACGCAGGCCGGGGACAACGGCGTGTTCACCTTCGTCAACGGCACCGGGAGCTACGACTCCGAGGCCCACACCGTCGCGCTCGGTTTCGAGGGCGCCCTGGACATCGTCTCCGAGGCACACCACTTCGAACTGAGGCTGTCCGACGTGAAGTTCGACAGCAAGGTCGCGAGAGTCACCGCGGATGTGACGAAGGCCGGTACGACCGAGCAGGACGTGCCGCTCGCCGAGGTCACCGTCAACCGCGCGATGACGGACATGACGACCAAGCTGACCAAGGAGGCGGGGGACGTCTTCGGCAGCTCCTCCTACACGGGCGCGGCAGGCGACCCCCTGACGGTCGTCGAGAAGAAGGCCGAGTCACCGGCCCCGACACCCACGGGCACCCCCACCCCGCCGGCCGGTCCGACCGGTACCCCCACGAGCACCCCGACCACCACCGCCACCCCGAGGCCGACGGGATCGGCGACCCCGAAGCCCTCGCCCGCCGAGGCCGCCACCAAGGGGGCCATCAGCTACGGCACGCTCGGCTGGGGCGTGAAGCAGTCCTTCCGTACGTACGTCGTCGACGGGGCGGCCAAGGGCAGGATCACGGTGTCGGGCCGGGCGGAGCAGGCGTCCGGCAACGGCGCCTTCACCTTCCCCGACGCCACGGGCACCTACGACACGGACGCCGACACCCTCAAGGCCTCCTTCAAGGGCTCGGTCAACTTCAAGGGCCACGAGGACAACGGCAGTTACGGTCTCGACCTCACCCTCAGCGACCTGAAGGCGGAGATCGACGGCGGCTCCGGCAAGCTGACCGCCGACGTCGACAGCCTCGGTGAGAAGTCCGAGGACGTGACCCTCGCCGAACTCAGGCCCAAGTCCGCGGACCTGACCGCGAAGAAGGACGTCATCACCCTCGACGACGTCGCCACCACCCTCACCGCGGCGGGGTCGGCGGCGTTCGGCGGCTTCTACCAGGCCGGCGCCGAACTCGACCCGGTCGACATCGCCGTGGCCCTGACCGCGGACGCCGAACTCCCGGACGGCGACCCGACGTCGACCGCCGGAACGGGTGGCGGCACGGGCGGCACCACGGGCGGGACGACCGGCGGCACCACCGGAGGCGCGGGTACGACCGGGTCCACCACGGGCGGCGTGAGCGGCAACCTCGCCTCCACCGGCTCCGAGGTCCCGGTCGGCGCGCTGGGAGCCGCCGCGGCGGTCACCGTGGCGGCGGGCGCGGGCGTGGTGTTCGCGGTACGCCGCCGCCGTATGACGGGCTCCGCCCAGGCCTGACCGGGGAGTTACCCGCACGCACGTCGTCGTCATGATGTTTGAATGCGAGCGTGACTGATTACGACGTGGTGCGGGTCTTCTGCGGGCCCCGCGGCGAGTACGGCAATGAACTCGGGGTGGTCCGGGAGGGTTCCGCACTGCCCGACCGGGACGAACGGCAGGCGTTCGCGGCGAAACTCGGCTTCAGCGAGACGGTGTTCGTCGACGACCCCGAGCGCGGGGTCATCGACATCTACACGCCCGGTGTGCGGCTGCCGTTCGCCGGATACCCGTGCGTGGGCGTGGCCTGGCTGCTGGACGTACCCGAACTCGTCACGCCCGCGGGCGTGGTGGGTACGCGGCTGGACGGCGAGTTCACCTGGATCGAGGCGCGACCGGAGTGGGCGCGGGCGCGCACGCTGCGGCAGTACGCCACGGCCGCGGAGGTGGAGGCGCTGGCGGTGCCGCCGACGGGCGAGCGAAGCGAGTTGGGGGTCCCCCCGGACGAAGTCCGGGGGAGGGTGTACGCCTGGGCGTGGGAGGACGAGGCCGCCGGCCGTGTCCGGGCCCGTGGCTTCCCCGGCCGGGGGGACGGCGTGGACGAGGACGAGGCGACGGGTGCCGCGGCCCTCCAGCTGACGGCCCAACTGGGCCGTGCCCTGAACATCATCCAGGGCACGGGCTCCCAGCTCCTGACAGCGCCCCAGCCCGAGGGCTGGATAGAACTGGGCGGCAGAGTCTTCCTGGAACGCTGACGACTCCCTGCCGGGCGAGACCGGGAATCCCGCGCCCCTTCAGGGGCGCGGGGAACGGCGCAGTCTTTTGTTTTTAAGGGGCGCGGGGAACTGCGCGGCCGGCCACAGCGGACCCGCACCCAATAACCGCGCCCCCCGGTGGAACGTCACGTGGAACGTCACGCGCTGATGCGGAACTCGTCCCCCAGCGCCCGAAACACCCCCGTGTTCAACGCGAACGCCCGCCGACACTCGGCAACAATCCGCTGCTTCTCCAACTCGTCCACGGGAAGCGCGTCAAGCAACTCCCGGTACCCCCGCTTGAACGCCGCGGGATTCCCGATGTCCTCGAAGACATAGAACCGCACCCCGTCCCCCTTGCGCGCGAACCCCCACGTCTTCTCCGCCGTCCCCCGGATGATCTGCCCACCGGAGAGATCCCCGAGATAGCGCGTGTAGTGGTGCGCCACATACCCCCCGGCCCACGTACGCGCACACTCGGCGACCCGCGCCGCGTACTCCACCGTCGCGGGCAGCGCGGTGACGTGCTCGCGCCACCCCGGACCCCGCAGATGGGCGAGATCCCGCTCCAGCGAGGCGAGCCGCATCAGCTCGGGCTGGATGAACGGCCCCGCCACCGGATCGCCGGACAGATCCCGCGCACCCGACTCCAGCGCCTCGTACACGAACCACAGCTGTTCCGTGTAGCGGGCGTACGCGTCCACGCCGAGCCGGCCGCCGAGCATGTCGCTCATGAACGTCGAGGTCTCCGCCTCCACATGCTGCTCGTGGGAGGCGGTGCGGATGAGCGTCGAGAACGGCGTACTCGACGATGTCATGAGGACCTCCGGGGCTGAACGGGGGAGACGGGAGCCGGGCCAATCTTCTATGGTTAGGCTTACCTAAGTCAATGGGTTCCCGACGCCCTGTCGGTAAAAAGGTACCCCGAATGCCCCTCGCTTCCACCTGAACATGAAAGAGCCGCCCGCTCAGAACGAGCGGGCGGCGGGCAGCGTGCGTCGGACGCCGATGGGCCGGGGGCGGCTACGGCAGCGTGAGGATCTCGGCCCCGCTGTCCGTGACGACCAGGGTGTGCTCGAACTGCGCGGTCCGCAGCCGGTCCTTCGTGACGACCGTCCACCCGTCGTCCCACATGTCGTAGTCGTACGAGCCCAGCGTCAGCATCGGCTCGATCGTGAACGTCATCCCGGGCTGCATCACGGTCGTCGCGTGCGGGCTGTCGTAGTGCGGGACGATCAGCCCGGAGTGGAACGAGGAGTTGATGCCGTGCCCGGTGAAGTCCCGGACGACCCCGTACCCGAACCGCTTCGCGTACGACTCGATGACGCGGCCGATGATGTTGATCTGGCGGCCGGGCCTGACCGCCTTGATGGCCCGCTCCAGCGCCTCACGGGTCCGCTCGACCAGCAGCCGCGACTCCTCGGCGACGTCGCCGACGAGGTACGTGGCGTTGTTGTCGCCGTGCACGCCCCCGATGTACGCCGTCACGTCGAGGTTGATGATGTCGCCGTCCCGCAGGACCGTGGAGTCCGGGATGCCGTGGCAGATGACCTCGTTGACCGAGGTGCACAGGGACTTCGGGAAGCCGCGGTAGCCGAGCGTGGACGGGTAGGCGCCGTGGTCGCACATGTACGCGTGCGCGACCCGGTCCAGCTCGTCCGTGGTGACGCCCGGCGCGATGAGCTTCGCGGCCTCGGCCATGGCTTGCGCGGCGATCCGGCCGGCGACGCGCATCGCCTCGATCGTCTCGGGGGTCTGCACCTCCGGCCCGGTGTACGGGGTCGGGGCGGGCTTGCCGACGTACTCCGGGCGGCGGATGTTCCCGGGCACGGAACGGGTGGGGGACAGCTCCCCTGGGACGAGCAGCGACTGGCCAGACATGTCAGCGAGTCTAACCAGCGCGGATGGGGGAACATGTCGGTGGCGAGAGGAGCTGGTCATGGCCCTGTTCAAGAAGCGGACGGTCGGTAAGCCGGGCGAGTGGTACTACTGCCTGGAACACAAGAAGGTGGAGGAGGGCCCGGAGTGCCCGGCGAAGGACCGCTTCGGTCCGTACGCGTCCCGCGAGGAGGCCCAGCGGGCGATGGACACGGCCCGTGAGCGCAACCTCGAATGGGAGACGGACCCCAAGTGGCACGACCGCGCTCCGGGTGCCGCGGACGACCACTAGACCCGCTCCGTTCCCCGCGCCCCTGAAAGATTGCGCCGTTCCCCGCGCCCCTGGAAGCCGAAAAGATCGCGCGGTTCCCCGCGCCCCAGGTAGCCAGGGGCGCGGGGAACCGCGCGTTCAACCCCCACCGCCCCGCGCCGACTTCATCCGCACCGCATGTTCATTCGTCCGCACGTCGTACGTCATGAGCTTCGGCAGGCACGCCGCCAGCACCCCCACCGCCGCCACGCACATCACACCCCCCGCCCACACTGACGCCCGCACCGAGAAGACCGCGGCCATCCCGCCCGCCCGCACCTGCCCCAGCTGTGGCCCGGCCGAGTACGACAGCAGCTCGATCCCCGCCAGCCGCCCCCGCAGCTCATCGGGGATCGTCTGGTTCCACATCGCCGCCCGGAAGATCCCGCTGACCATGTCGAAGCAGCCGGCCAGCGTCAGGAACAGCAGCACGAGCCACACCTCGTGAACTGCTCCCGCGGCCACCATCGCGAGCCCCCAGCACGCCGCCGCGAACGCCACCATCCGCCCGTGCCGATGGATCCGCGAGGTCCACCCACTCGTCAGGCTCACCAGCAGCGACCCCGCGGGCAACGCCGCGTACATCAGTCCGAGCGACCACTCGGCGTCCAGCTCGTCCGCGAGGAACGGCAGCACGGCGAGCGGGAAGGCGAAGAACATCGCGGCCAGGTCGATCGCGTACGTCCCCAGCAACTCCTTGCGGCTCCACGCGTACCGCGCGCCCTCCGCGATCGACCGCAGTGACGGTTTCGCGGCCTCGTGCGCGGCGGGCGACGCGGCGAGCCCCACGGCCAGGAAGAGCGAGACGGCGAACGTGGCGAGGTCCGCGGCATAGGCCCAGCCGAGCCCCGCGTACGCCACGACGAGCCCCGCGACCGCCGGTCCGGCGACCCCGCCGACCGTCCAGCGCAGCGAGTTGAGCGCGGCGGCGGCCGGCAGGTGCTCGTGCCGGACGATGCGCGGGGTGAGCGCGTCGAGCGCCGGCCGCTGCACGGCGACGAGCGCGGAGGACAGCGCGGCGACGGCGTACAGCGGCCACACCAGGGGCTCCGGCAGCAGCGCGTTGACCAGCAGGACGGCCGACAGCGCCCCCTGCCCCGCCTCCGTCCACATGATCAGCTTCCGCTTGTCCAGGGCGTCGGCGAGCGCTCCGCCGTACAGTCCGAACACGATCAGCGGGACGAGTTCCACGGCACCGAGCGCGCCGACGGCGACCGCCGAACCGGTCAGCTCCTTCATCTGCACCGGCAGCGCGACGAACGTCAGGAAGCTGCCGAAGTTGGTGATGAGCCCGGCCACCCACAGCCGCCGGAAGTCGGCCGAGGTCCGCCACGGCGCGAGATCGGGCAACAGCGCCCGCAGCCGCGTACCGGCCCCAGCCTCAGCCTTGACCTCGGGCTCGGGCTCGGGCCGGCGCTCGGCCTCGGGCTTGCTCAGTTCCGTCACGACGGGACATGCTGCGGTCGCGACCCCGCCGCCGACAAACGCTTTTTCCGCCCCGAGTGGCCGACGGAGCGGCCCGCCGAGCGAACCGTCACCTCACCAGCGCGCGGGCGGCGGCGCCGTCAACCGGTCCGCCAGCCGCGCCAGCCGGTCGGTGAACCGCCGTCGGCCCCGGGGCGCGGGCAGCGCGTTCTCCCCGGTGGCCGCACTGACCAGATGCTGAACCGTGTCCAGATCCAGCCCCTCGTCGAGGTCCGGTCCCGGCGGTACCGCCAGCGCCTCGTGCGCCATGGCGTGCAGTTCGTGGTCCCCCGAGTCCAGTGCGAGGACCGTCGCCCCCGCCCGCCGCGCGTCGTACACCCGCTCCAGGAGCGGCGCCCCGGGCGCGCCCGGCGCCACGACGAGCAGCGTCTCGCCGCGCCGGGCCGCCTCGATCCGGCCGAGCCCCACCGCCAGATGCGCCGGGTCACCGGGCCGCGCCCCGTGCCGCACCAGCGTCGGCTTCAGCTCCGGCGTGCCCGACCAGGCGGCCTCGTCCACCAGATGCGCGGCGAGGTGCCACGGTTCGTACTCCGCCGTGCCCACCAGAAGAAGTCCGCCCCCGTGCGGCAGCACGGACGACCGCAGCGTCCCCGCGAACCGCCGGGTTGCTCCCGGCCACTCGGTCCCGGCGAGCACTTCGCGCAACAAGGCCACCCGTACGGCATCCATGGGGCCGCATCCTGCCGCAGCCGACTGCGCGTCAGACGGCGTTCACGGCGAATTCGCCCGTCCTGGGCACACTGGCCGGTTCACCCGGCGGGCAAGGAGCGATGTCCATGACCAGCAGTGAGACCAGCAATGAGACCGGCAGCGAGAACAGCGGCGAGAGCAGCGGCGAGAGCAGCGGCGAGACCGGCAGTGCGACCGGCCGTGGGGTGTCCGTGCCGTTCCGGGCCGGGCGGGAGGGCTACGCGAGCTTCCGTATCCCGGCCGTCGTCGCCACCCGCGAGGGAACCCTGCTCGCCTTCTGCGAGGGCAGGGTCGGCTCCCGCGACGACTTCGGCCACATCGACATCGTCCTGAAGCGCTCCACGGACGGCGGACTGACGTGGGGACCGCTCCAGGTGGCCGCCTCGAACGGCGAGGCGCTGGCCGGGAACCCGGCCCCCGTCGTCCTCGACACCGGCAGGATCCTGCTCGTCCACGTCCGCAACGCGGCCCTCGCCACCGAGGACGCCATCCGCCGGGGGAAGGTGAGCGCCGCCGACGGGCGCCGCGTCTGGATCCGGCACAGCGACGACGACGGACGTACCTGGTCCACCCCGCGGGAGATCACCGGGCAGGCGAAGAAGGCGGCCTGGCGCTGGTACGCCACCACTCCCGGCCACGCCCTCCAGCTCACCACCGGCCGGATCGTCGTCCCCGCCAACCACTCCCTCCCGCCGACCGGCACGGACACCGGCACCGAGGGCAAGTACAACGGCGGGCACTGTCTGCTCAGCGACGACCACGGCGCGACCTGGCGCATCGGGTACGTCGACGACGACCCCGCCAACCGCATCAACGTGAACGAGACCACCGCCGCCGAACTCCCCGACGGCCGCGTCTACTTCAACACCCGCAACGACTCCGACGCCCCCGGCACCCGCGCCGACGCGTACTCGCGGGACGGCGGCCGGACCCTGGTCAAGCCCTTCCGCCCGCAGGCAGGCCTCGTCGGTCCCGTCGTCGAGGGCTGCGTGCTCCAGCTCCGCGACCCCGACCTCCTCCTCTACTCGGGCCCCGCCGACCCCGGCTTCCGCGCCCTGATGACGGTCCGCGCCAGCACCGACGACGGCGTCACCTGGCGGACGGCGCACACCGTCGACGGACTGCCCGCCGCGTACTCCGATCTCGTCCGCGTCGACGAGGACACGGTCGGACTCCTCCACGAGACGGGCGACTTCGGCGCGTACGAGACCATCACCTTCCGGCGTATCCCCGTGACGTCTCTGGTCACGGCTCTCCCCTGAGCGGCGCGCACCGGAGCCACCCGCCGGAAGGGACCACCACGCACGTAAAGTCGGCCCATGACCTCTACTGACAGTGCACAGAAGGCCCCCGCCAAGGACCCCTGGGACCTTCCCGACGTCTCCGGGCTCGTCGTCGGCGTACTCGGCGGCACCGGTCCGCAGGGCAAGGGCCTCGCCTACCGGCTGGCCCGTGCCGGGCAGCAGGTGATCATCGGCTCGCGGGCCGCGGAGCGCGCGCAGGCCGCCGCCGACGAGCTCGGACACGGCGTCGAGGGCGCCGACAACGCCGAGACCGCCCGCCGCAGCGACATCGTGATCGTCGCCGTGCCGTGGGACGGACACGGCAAGACCCTGGAGTCGCTGCGGGAGGAACTGGCCGGCAAGCTCGTCGTCGACTGCGTCAACCCGCTCGGCTTCGACAAGAAGGGCGCGTACGCGCTCAAGCCCGAGGAGGGCAGCGCCGCCGAACAGGCCGCCGCGCTGCTGCCGGACTCCCGTGTCACCGCCGCCTTCCACCACCTGTCGGCCGTGCTGCTCCAGGACCCGGAGATCGAGGAGATCGACACCGACGTGATGGTGCTCGGCGAGGAGCGCGCCGACGTCGAGATCGTCCAGGCGCTGGCCGGCCGCATCCCGGGCATGCGCGGCATCTTCTCCGGGCGGCTGCGCAACGCCCACCAGGTCGAGTCGCTGGTGGCGAACCTGATCTCGGTGAACCGCCGCTACAAGGCCCACGCGGGCCTGCGCCTCACCGACCTCTAGAGCCCCGACCGGCGACCGGGACCGTGTACGGGCGGGTTCCGGACGTGGGGGACACTGGAGCCGAGCAGTGTCCCCCTCCGGAACCCGCGTGCTGTGGCGCCGGGCTCCCGGAGTTCCCCGACAGGAGCAGAACCCATGTCCCGACTCGCCCTCTACGCCCTCGTCGTCTGCGTCCTGGCCACGGCGGCGGCCGTCGTCTCCTTCGTCCAGGGCAGCTGGCTGGGGATCGTCTGGGTGCTGCTCGCGGGCCTGTCGTCCAACATGACCTGGTACTACCTGCGCCGGGACCGGATGCGGCGCAAGGCGTCCTCCGTCACTGGTTGACCGAGCAGTACTGGTCGGTCTCCGTCCAGAACCGGTAGAGGTTCTGCCCGCAGTACGTACGGATCTCGTCGATGCCCAGGGTGCGCAGCAGCGCGTCGATCGCGTCGAAGAACTGGTTGTTCACCTCCGGGATCCACAGGATCGCGAAGACGAAGAGCAGACCGAAGGGCGCGTACGGCTCCACCTGGCGGCGGATCTTGTACGAGAGCCAGGGCTCGATCACGCCGTAGCCGTCCAGGCCCGGGATCGGCAGGAAGTTCAGCAGCGCGGCCGTGACCTGCAGCAACGCCAGGAACGCGAGGGCGAACTGGAAGTCGGCCGGTACGCCGTCCAGCGCGTCCAGCCAGAACGGGGCCGTGCAGACCACCGCGAACAGCACGTTCGTCAGCGGGCCCGCCGCCGAGATCAGGCTGTGCTTCCAGCGGCCCCGGATCCGGCTCCGCTCGATGAACACCGCGCCACCGGGCAGACCGATACCGCCCATGATGACGAAGAGGACCGGCAGCACGATGCTGAGCAGCGCGTGCGTGTACTTCAGCGGGTTCAGGGTCAGATAGCCCTTCGCGCCGATCGAGATGTCGCCGCTGTGCAGGGCGGTGCGCGCGTGCGCGTACTCGTGCAGACAGAGCGAGACGATCCACGCGGCCGTCACGAACAGGAAGACGGCGACGCCCGGCTGCTCGGCGAAGCCCGTCCAGGTGGCCCAGCCGGTCACCGCCGCGACGGCCACGATCCCGAGGAACACGGGGCTGATCCTCTCCCAGTGCTTCGATTGCCTGGGGGGACCCCCATCACTGTGCCGGCCTGTGGCGGTGGTCATGGGGCGGGGCTCCCTGAAAAGTTCGAACGGGCTTGGGCGTGCCGGGTAGACCGTACCGGTGGTGTGGGGGGAACGTCCCAGGGAGGGTCGGAGGTTCCTCCGGCCCTCCACTCGCGTCCTCCGCCCTCACCGGTTCACGCCGGTCCGAAATCCGGGGCGGGCCCGGGGCGCGGACAGGGACAATGGTCTGCGTGCGCTATCGCATCCTCGGCACCACCCAGGCACTCCGCCCCGACGGCACCCTCGTTCCGGTCGGCGGGGCGCGGCTGCGCGCCCTGCTGACGGTCCTCGCCCTGCGCCCCGGCCGGACCGTGTCCGTGGCCGTGCTGGTCGACGAGGTCTGGGGCGCCGACCCCCCGGCCGACGCGCCGGGCGCGCTGCAGGCCCTGGTGGGCCGGTTGCGCCGGGCGCTCGGCGCGGACGCGATCGGCTCCGACGAGGGCGGCTACCGGCTGCGCGCGGCGGCCGACGACGTCGACCTGCACCGGTTCGAACGGCTCGCGGGCGAGGGGGCGCGCGCGCTGGCCGACGGCGACCCCGGCAAGGCGGCCGTCATCCTGGACGACGCCCTCGCCCTCTGGCAGGGCCCGGCCCTCACCGATCTCCCGGACCGTACGGCGCGGGCGTCGCGCTGGGAGGCCCGCCGGCTCGACGCCCGGCGCGCCCGTCTCGGGGCCGCGCTCGCCCTCGGCCACGCCGAGCAGTCCCTGCCCGACCTCACCGCCCTCTGCGACACCCACCCCCTGGACGAACCCCTCCAGGTGCTGCGCCTGCGGGCCCTGCGCGACGCGGGCCGCGCGGCGGAGGCGCTGGCCGCCTACGAGTCCGTACGCCGTCTGCTGGCCGACCGGCTGGGCACCGACCCGGGCCCGGAACTGCGAGCCCTGCACACGGAACTGCTGACCGGCACCCCGCCGGTCCGGCGCCCCGGCACCCCACGGAACGGCAGCCACCCCGACAATCACCGGAACGGGTCGGTCCCGTACGGCGATGGGTCCGAGGCCGCTCCCGGCTGGCGCGGCACCGCGACCGCCCCGCGCGAGCGGCCCGTGCCGGTCGGGAATCTGCGGGCCCGGCTCACCTCCTTCGTCGGCCGGGACACCGATCTGGCCACCATCCGCGGGGACCTCGCGGCGGCCCGGCTCGTCACGCTGCTCGGTCCTGGCGGCGCCGGGAAGACCCGCCTGTCGCAGGAGGCGGCGGAGAGCGTCGCCCCGGACCTGCCCGACGGGGTGTGGCTGGCCGAACTCGCCCCCGTGGACGACCCGGAGACCGTCCCCGAGGCCGTCCTCACCGCCGTCGGCGCCCGGGAGACCGTGCTGCGCGGCGCCGGGGCCGACGAACTGCGGGCCGTCACCGACCGGCACGACGACCCGCTCCTGCGGCTCACCGAGCACTGCGCCAAACGCCGCATGCTGATCGTCCTCGACAACTGCGAACACGTCGTGGACGCCGCCGCCCGCCTCGTCGAGCAACTGCTCGAACGCTGCCCCGGACTGACGGTACTGGCCACGAGCCGCGAACCCCTCGGCGTACCGGGGGAGTTGCTGCGGCCCGTCGAGCCGCTGCCCGAGCCGTACGCGCTGAAGCTGCTCGCCGACCGGGGCGCCGCCGCCCGGCCCGGTTTCCGCATCGAGGACGACCCGGAGGCCGCCGCCGAGATCTGCCGGCGCCTGGACGGACTGCCGCTCGCCATCGAACTGGCCGCCGCCCGGCTGCGGATGCTCACCCCGCGCCAGATCGCCGACCGTCTCGACAACCGCTTCCGGCTGCTCACCTCCGGCAGCCGTACGGTCCTGCCGCGCCAGCAGACCCTGCGGGCCGTCGTCGACTGGTCCTGGGAGCTGCTGGACGAGGACGAACGCGACGTGCTGCGGCGGCTGTCCGTCTTCGCCGGCGGCTGCGACCTCGCCGCCGCCGAAGCGGTCTGCGGACCCGCCGCGCTGGAGGCGCTCGGCTCGCTCGTCGACAAGTCCCTCGTGGTGGCCGCCCCTTCCGGCGGCCAGGACGCGGGGGAGGGGACGGGCGAGGAAGCGGGTCCGGGCTCGGGCGACAGCGCCGGCGGCGGGATGCGCTACCGGCTCCTGGAGACCGTAGCCGAGTACGCCGGACAGCGCCTCGACGCGAGCGGCGAGCGCCCCGCGACGGAGCGCGCCCACCTCACGTACTACCGCGAGCTCGCCCGCACCACCGACCCGAGGCTGCGCGGCCCCGGGCAGCGCGCGGCCATCGAACTGTTCCAGCTCGAAAGCGAGAACACGCGCGCCGCACTGCAGCGTGCCGTCGCCGCGGGCGACGAACAGGAAGCACTCTGCCTCGTCCTCTCCCTCGCCTGGTACTGGCAGATCCGCGACCTGCGGATGATCACCCGCAACTGGACACGGGAGGTCATGGCGATGGGCCCCGACCCGTTCGCGCCGCCCACCGAACGAGCCGTCCCGCTGTACGAGTCCTGCGTCGCCGATCCGCCGCCCATGAGCCCGGACGTCCTCGTCGAGGCCAGGCGCGGCGTCCATCTCCTCCATCTCGCCTGTATGGACCTGGAACTGGACACCTGGCAGACACCGGAGGCGGAGGCCAAACTGCGCGCCGTCAACGAGGCCTACGAGCCCGGCCTCCCGCAGGTCTGCCGCAACCCCGGCTACCTCTGGTTCTTCGCCGTGCTGCTGACCGGCGACATGGACCGGTTGCGCCAGGTCATCGACGCCAGTGTGGAGACCTGCCGGCGACTCGGCACCCGCTGGGAGCTGGCCGTCGCCCTCCAGATGCGAGCCAACATGCTCGCCAACCGCGCCGACTGGGCGGGGGACGCGGCCCATGACGCCGACGAGTCGCTGGAACTGTTCGTCGGTCTCGAAGACGCCTGGGGCGCCGCCGAGGCGCTCTCCGCGCGGGGCGAGGCCCATGAGCGCAAGGGCGAGTACCAGCTCGCCGCGAAGGACTACGAGACGGCCATCGGCCACGCCGAACGCCTGGGAGCCCGTGCCCAGGTGGCCATCCTCAGCACCCGGCTGGGCAGCGTGCTCATCGACGCGGGCGAGACCGGGCGGGGTGAACGGCTGCTGCGCGAAGTCCTCGAACAGGGCGACGGCGCGCACAACGAAGCCATGCCGGGGGCCCGGCTCTTCCTCGCGATGTGGCTCGGCCGCACCGGCCGCGTCGCCGAGGCGCGGGCGCAGATGGAGCGGCTGTGGGACGACTTCGGCGCCGTACGGTTCGTGGTCTTCGACGGGTTCGTCATGGGCGTGGAGGCCTGGCTGGACTCGCAGGAGGGCCTGTACGACGAGGCGGTGGTGAAGGTGCGGGGAGCCCTGGAACGGGCCAAGGACCCGCTGACCCAGATGATCGCGCCGCACATGTTCTCGGTGCATCTGGCCACCGCGTCCATCGCGCTCGCCGGGGCCGAGGGCGGCCGGCGCGCCGAGGACGCCGCCCGGTGCCTGGGCGCCGCCGACAAGCTCCTGCCGGCCGGACACTTCCGGGCCGTCGTGGAGCACGAGATCAGGGCACAGGGCGAGGCGGCGGCGCGCGGGGTCCTCGACGGACCGGCGTACGACGCCGCGTACGCGCAGGGCGGCGGCCTCTCCTTCGAGGAGGCCGCCGCCCTGGTCTGAGACGAGACGCCCTGTCCGGAAACAAGACGGTCTGCTCGGAAACGAGACGCTCTGCTCGGAAACGAGACGGTCAGGTCTTGGTGCGGTACTTGTGGATGGCGACCGGGGCCATCACGACGGTGATGACGAGCGACCAGAGCAGCGTGATCATGACGTCGTGGGCGACCGGCTGGCCGCCGTTCATCAGACCCCGGGCCGCGTCCGCGAGGGACGACAGCGGGTTGTAGTCGGTGAACGTCTGCAGCCAGCCCGGCATGGTGGACGGCGGCGAGAAGATCGAGGAACCGAACTGCAGGGGCATCAGCACGAGGAACCCCATTCCCTGGATGGCCTGGGCGTTCTTCATCACCACGCCCATGGTCAGAAAGATCCACATGATGGACGAGCCGAAGACCAGGGCCAGCCCGATGGCGGCGAACAGACCCGGCACGTTCGACACGGACAGGCCGAGCAGGAAACCGACCCCGAGCAGGATCGCCGTGGCGAGCAGCAGTCGGCCGATCTCGACCATGATCTTGGCGATCAGGACCGAGGCGCGGGAGATCGGCAGGGACCGGAAGCGGTCCATGACCCCCGTCTGGAAGTCCTGGTTGAAACCGGTGCCCACGCCCATCGCGATGTTCATGCCCATCATCGCCATCAGGCCCGGGACGACGTAGTTGACGTACTCGTCCTGGTTGCCCTTGCCGGCGATCGCGCCGCCGAAGACGAACACGAAGAGCAGCGTGAAGACGATCGGCATCAGGATGACGTCGAACATCGACTCCGGGTCCTGGCGGATCCACAGCACGTTGCGGCGGACCAGGGCGCTGATGTGGCGCAGATGGGCGCGTATGCCGACGTGCGGATCGTCGTCGGTGCCGAGCGCCGTGGGCGCTTCGACGGCGGTGGCGGCGCTCATACGGCGGCCTCCTCATAGGACTCGTGGGAGCGGCCGGCCGGGGTGTCCCGCGGGTCGTCCGGGTCGGTCGGTTCGGTGGCCCGGTGGCCGGTGAGGGAGAGGAACACCTCGTCCAGGCTGGGCAGTTCGGTGCTGAGGCCGGCCAGGGTGACGCCCCGGGCGGTGAGCGCGCCGACCACGGCGGTCAGCTGCTCGTCACTGAGGATGGGCACGAGGACCGTGCCGGTGGCGATGTCCACCGTGGCGCTGCCCGGGCCCGTGAGGCCGAAGTCGTCGAGGGCGGTGGCCGTGGGGCGCAGCTCCAGCGGGTCGGCCGGGCGGATGCGCAGGGTGCGACCGCCGACCTTCGCCTTCAGCTCGTCGATGCCGCCGTTGGCGATGACCTTGCCGCGGTCGATGACCGTGAGCTCGTTCGCGAGCTGCTCGGCCTCCTCCATGTACTGCGTGGTGAGCAGGACGGTGACACCGTCCCCGACCATCCGCTTGACCTCTGTCCACACCTCTTTCCGCGTCCGCGGGTCCAGGCCGGTCGTCGGCTCGTCCAGGAAGAGGACGGTCGGACTGCCGATCATGGACGCGGCGAGGTCGAGGCGGCGCCGCATGCCTCCGGAATACGTGCTCGCCGGGCGCCTGCCCGCTTCGGTGAGCGAGAAGCGCTCAAGGAGTTCGTCCGCGCGGGTGCGGGCGTCCTTGCGGGTCAGGTCGAGGAGTCGGCCGATCAGATAGAGGTTCTCGCGGCCGGAGAGCTTCTCGTCCACGGAGGCGTACTGGCCGGTGAGGCCGATCACCCGGCGCAGCCGGCGGGGCTGGCGCACGACGTCGAAGCCGGCGACCGTGGCGCGGCCCGAGTCGGGTATGAGGAGGGTGGAGAGGATGCGTACGAGGGTCGTCTTGCCCGCGCCGTTCGGGCCCAGCACGCCGCGGACCGTGCCCTCGCGTACGTCCAGGTCCACGCCGTCCAGTGCTTTGGTCTCGCCGTAGTGCTTGACCAGTCCCCGCACGCTGACGGCGTCGGCGTGGTCTGCGCCGTCCTGCCGGGGCTCGTTGTCGATTCGCGTCATGCCCCCAACCTCCCACCCCCCACCGACAAACCACCGACACCCCACCGACACCCCCCGCCTGGCGGCGGCCGACCCCCAAAGACTGCGCCGTTCCCCGCGCCCCTGAAAGCAAAAAGATTGCGCCGTTCCCCGCGCCCCCGAAGACGAAAAGACTGCGCCGTATCCGCGCCGCCGGGAGGGGCTGCGCCCCGTCAGGGGCGCGGGGAACTGCGCAGCGGGGGGTCGGGGGCGGAGCCCCCATGCGGTGGAGGCGGCGGTGGCGGGAGAAATCTGGCACCCCGCCGGCGGGGGAAATACGGCAGCCCGCCGACGGGGGAAATCGGCGGGCTGCCTCCGTACCGCAGTGGACTAGTGGACTAGTGGACGGAATGCTCCTCCTGAGGGAACGTTCCGCCGACGACATCATCCGCGAACGCCTTCGCCGCCTCCCCCATGACCCCCCGCAGATCCGCATACTGCTTCACGAACCGCGGCATCTTCCCACCCGTGAGCCCCAGCATGTCCGTCCACACAAGGACCTGCGCGTCCGTCTCGGCCCCCGCCCCGATCCCGACCGTCGGAATGTGCAGCACGCGCGTGACCTCGGCGGCCAGCTCCGCCGGCACCAGCTCCAGCACGACGGCGAACGCCCCCGCGTCCTGCACGGCCTTGGCGTCGCGCAGCAACTGCTGGGCCGCCTCCTCGCCGCGCCCCTGCACCCGGTACCCCATGGAGTTCACGGACTGCGGAGTGAGCCCGATGTGCGCCATCACCGGGATCCCCGACTCCACGAGCAGCTTGATCTGCTCGTGCGAGCGCTCACCGCCCTCCAGCTTCACGGCCCCGACCCCGGCGTCCTTCACCAGCCGCATGGCCGACCGCAGCGCCTGAACCGGCCCCTCCTGGTACGACCCGAACGGCAGGTCGCCCACGATGAGGGCGCGCGAGGTGCCCCGTACGACGGCCGCCGACAGCATGGTCATCTCGTCGAGGGTGACGGGCACGGTGGTCTCGTAGCCCAGGTGGCAGTTGCCCGCCGAGTCGCCGACGAGCATGACGGGGATGCCGGCCTCGTCGAAGACGGACGCGGTCATCGCGTCGTACGCGGTGAGCATCGGCCACTTCTCGCCGCGCTCCTTGGCCACCGTGATGTCGCGGACGGTGATGCGGCGTGTGCCCTTGCCTCCGTACAGCGCCCTGTTGCTGCTGTCGGTGGTGTTCTGGGCAGCCGAGAACTGCGTCATTGCAACGGCTCCTTCTGTCATCTCGAAGCGCCCTGACGGCGTCTCCGGATCCCCTCCATGGTGGCACCTCGTGCCACAGAACGGCTAGAGGGGTCACCGTGGCCCTCGTCTCCACCCGGCGGGCCTCAAGCCCGTCTCCAGAGCTCGTAAGGTCTAGGTAAAGGATTCCGATACGAGACGGTATCGTATCGAATCTCCTCTAGCCTTTTCGGTATGACCACTCCTGCCGACACCTCGCCCCGGATACCGGAGGCCGTGCACCGACGACGCTGGGCGATCCTCGGCGTGCTGATGCTGAGCCTGCTGATCGTCGTTCTCGACAACTCGATCCTGAACGTGGCGATCAAGACCATCTCCACGCCCGCCCCGACCGGCCTGGGAGCCACCCAGAGCGAGCTGGAATGGGCCATCAACTCCTACACCCTCGTCTTCGCGGGCCTGCTCTTCTCCGCCGGCCTCCTCGGCGACCGGCTCGGCCGCAAGAAGGTGCTGCTCGGCGGCCTCCTCGTCTTCGGGATCGGCTCGGCGCTCGCCGCCTCCTCCGGGTCCCCGGTGGAGCTCATCTCGTTCCGCGCGGTGATGGGCCTCGGCGCCGCCTTCGTGATGCCGGCCACCCTCGCCGTCCTGATGAACGTCTTCGAGCGCGACGAACAGCCGAAGGCCATCGGCATCTGGGCGGGCGGCGTCGGCCTCGCCATCGCCATCGGCCCGATCACCGGAGGGGTCCTGCTCGACCACTTCTGGTGGGGCTCCGTCTTCCTGATCAACGTACCGATCGTGATCGTGGCGCTCGGCCTGATGATCTGGCTCGTCCCCGACTCCCGCGACCCGAAGCCCGGCCGCATCGACCCGGTGGGCGTGGTGCTGTCCGTCATCGGCCTCGTCCTGCTGGTGTACGGCATCATCAAGGGCGGTCAGCTCGCCGACTTCACGGACGCCACGGTCCTCGCGACCATCGGCGCCGGACTCGTCGTACTCGTCGGCTTCGTCGTGCACGAGAAGCGCAGCGACCACCCGTCGATCGACATCGACTACTTCAAGAACAAGGTCTTCTCCGCGGCCATCGCCGCCATAGCGCTGGTGTTCTTCGCGCTGATGGGCGTGACGTTCTTCTCCGTCTTCTACACGCAGAGCGTGCGCGGTTACTCGCCCCTGCAAACCGGTCTGCTGATGCTGCCGCTGGCCGTCGCGCAGCTCGTCTTCGCGCCGCGCGCCCGGCTGGTCGTGGACCGTTTCGGCAACCGGGCCACCACGACGGCGGGCATGCTCACCATCGCCGCCATGCTGGCCGCGTTCGCCGTGCTGGAGGCGGACACGCCGATCTGGATCCTGGAAGTCATCTTCTTCCTGATGGGCGCGGGCATGGCGCACATCATGACGCCGACCAGCGTCGTGATCATGCAGGCCCTGCCGCGCGAGAAGGCGGGCTCCGCCTCCGCGCTCAGCAACACCTTCCGCCAGGTCGGCGGGGCCCTGGGTATCGCCGTACTGGGCTCGGTGCTGTCCGCCGCGTACCGCTCGGGCATCGAGGACAAGCTGCCCGAGGCCGCCCGGCACGAGGCGGGGGAGTCCATCGAGGCGACCCTCGGCTTCGCGGCGAAGCTCGGTCCCAAGGGCGACGCCTTGGTCGGCCCGGCCAACGACGCCTTCCTGCACGCGATGCACGTGACGGCCCTGTGCGGCGCGGGAGTCGCCGTGGTGGGCGCACTGGTCGTCTACCTGTTCCTCCCGGGCCGCACCCCGGCCGAGGCGGAAGAGAAGACGGACCTGGTCAGCACGGACCACTGAAGCCCGCCCCCAAGGGGCGCGGGGAACTACGTGCCCGGCCACGACGGACCCGTACCCACGTCCCATCCCTTCGGGGGCCAGGCACAATCAACCGAGCGGCGAGCGCGACAGCAACACCGGAGAGAGCGGAGCGATCACGTGGAGCAGGGGCCGGGCGGGGCCGGACGGACCGGCGGCGGGGCCGTCAGGGGCCGGCCACGCAGCGAGGCGGTGGAGCGCTCGATCGTCGAGGGCGTCATGCGCCTGCTGGAGGAGGGCGTTCCGCTCGCGGAGATCTCCATAGAGCGGGTCGCCCGCATCGCCGGTGTCGGCAAGGCCACCATCTACCGCCGCTGGAGCGGCCGCGAGGAACTCTTCTGCGACGTGCTGCGCACCGCCGAACCGCCCGACCCGGGGCTGCCCGGCACGTCCATGCGCGACGACCTGATCGCCATACTCGAATCGCTGCGGCAGCGCGGTCTGGCCACCCGCTCGTCGGCGATCATGCACAACGTCTACGCGCAGATGAAGAGCAGCCCCAAGCTGTGGAAGGTCTACCACGCGGCCGTCATCGAACCGCGCCGCCTGCTGACGCTCGACGTCCTGCGGCGCGGCCAGGCCAACGGCGAGTTCCGCGCGGACGTCGACGTCGAACTGGCCAACGACCTCTTCGTGGGTCCCATGCTCGTCCGCGCGGTCATCCGCACGGACGCGGGACTCGAGGAGGGACTGTCCGAACGGATCGTCGACACGGTCCTGGCGGGACTGGGCTCCGCCGCCCACTGACCCCCCGCGACGCCGGTCCCGTCAATGTGCGCGTTCCGTCACAGACCACCCCACCTGGCCCGCCGCCGGAACTCGCCGCGCCCCCTCGGTCGTCCTTGTGCCCGTACGGCCGCCGTGGGGCGGCGGGAACGATCGCGATCATCCCCTAGGGTCTTAGGGCGCGGGGATGATGTGAACGGCAGTTGGTGAGGCGACGGTATGGCGCAGGCGTACATGACGGAGACGGGCAGCGGCGGCCAGGGACCCGACCGCAGAGGACCCCGGCTCCGCCGCCTGCTGACGTCGCTCCGCACCGACCGGGGCATCTGGCGGCGGGGCGTCGTCCTGGCCGCGTGCGCCCTCGTCCTCGCCCTGGTGATGGCGATGCACGCGCAGATCCCGAACCGGATCGGCAACCTCGGCAGCCTCCTGGAGACCTTCCTGCCCTGGCTGGGGCTGGCCGTCCCGGTGCTGTTCGGCCTCGCGCTGTTCCGCAGGTCGGCGACCGCGCTGATCGCAGTCCTCCTGCCCGCGATCATCTGGGTCAACCTCTTCGGCGGGCTGCTCGTCGACAGGACGGGCTCCGGCGGGGACCTCACCGTCGCCACGCACAACGTCAACGCGGACAACCCGGACCCGGAGGGCACGGCCCGTGCCGTGGCCGCCTCGGGCGCGGACGTGGTGGCCCTGGAGGAGCTGACCACCACGGCGGTTCCGGTCTACGAGAAGGCCCTCGCCTCGACGTACAAGTACCACTCCGTGCAGGGCACGGTCGGTCTGTGGAGCAAGTACCCGATCAGTGGGGCCGCCCCCGTCGACATCAAGCTCGGCTGGACCCGCGCGATGCGGGCGACCGTCGCCGCGCCCGACGGGCGGCTCGCGGTGTACGTGGCGCACCTGCCCTCCGTCCGGGTGAAGATGGAGGCCGGTTTCACCGCGCGGCAGCGCGACAAGAGCGCCGACGCGCTCGGGGAGGCCATCGCCGACGAGAGGCTGCCGGACATCGCCCTGCTCGGCGACCTGAACGGCACGATGAACGACCGCGCGCTGAACGGCGTCACCTCGCAGATGCGCTCCGCGCAGGGTGCGGCGGGCAGCGGCTTCGGGTTCAGCTGGCCGGCGTCGTTCCCGATGGCGCGCATCGACCAGATCATGGTCAAGGGCGTCGAGCCGGTCACCTCGTGGACCCTGCCGGAGACGGGCAGCGACCATCTTCCGATCGCCGCACGCGTGAAGCTGTCGGCAACCCGCTCGTAACCCTTGGGAATACTGGGGCTGGAAGGCTTTGTTCCGTAGTTGAACATAAACTGCACGGAACACCGCTCTCCCCTGTGAAAGGTCCCTCATGCCCCTGGCCCTGCTCGCCCTCGCCGTGGGCGCCTTCGGCATCGGCACCACCGAGTTCGTGATGATGGGGCTGCTGCCCGACGTCGCGGACGACCTGGGCATCTCGATCCCCACCGCCGGCCATCTCGTCTCGGCGTACGCGATCGGCGTCGTCGTCGGCGCCCCGCTGCTCGCGGCGGTCACCGCCCGCATGGCCCGCCGCAAGGTCCTGATCGGGCTGATGGTGCTGTTCGTCGTGGGCAACACGCTCTCGGCGTTCGCCCCCGACCACACCTCACTGCTCGCGGCCCGCTTCCTGAGCGGTCTGCCGCACGGCGCGTTCTTCGGCGTCGGAGCCGTCGTCGCCACCGGCATGGTCAGCGCCGAGCGCAAGGCCCGCGCGGTCTCCCTGATGTTCCTCGGCCTCACCGTCGCGAACATCGCGGGCGTCCCCGCCGCCACCCTCGTCGGCCAGCAGTTCGGCTGGCGTGCCACCTTCCTCGGTGTCAGTGTGATCGGCCTCGCGGCCATCGCCTCGCTGGCGCTGCTCCTGCCCCGCACGTCCGAGCACGACCTGGCCGCCACCGGACTGCGCGGCGAACTGGCGGCGCTCAGGTCGGTCCCGGTCTGGCTGGCCCTCGGTACGACCGTCGCGGGCTTCGGCGCGCTCTTCTCGGCGTACAGCTATATCACGCCGATGCTGACGGACTCCGCCGGGTACGCCGACTCCAGCGTGACCCTGCTGCTCGCGCTGTTCGGCGTGGGCGCCACCATCGGCAACCTGCTCGGCGGCCGGCTGGCGGACCGCTCGATGCGCGGCACGCTGTTCGGCGGGCTGGTCTCGCTGGTGGCGGTGCTGGCCCTCTTCCCGCTGATGATGACCACGGCGTGGAGTGCGCCCCTCGCCGTGGTCCTGCTCGGCGCGGCGGCGTTCACGACCAGTTCCCCGCTGCTGCTCATGGTCATGGAGAAGGCGTCCTCGGCCCCGTCCCTGGCCTCCTCCGCCAACCAGGCGGCGTTCAACCTCGCGAACGCCGGCGGCGCGTGGATCGGCGGCCTGGCCCTCGCGGCGGGTTACGGCGTCACGTCCCCGGCCCTCGCGGGCGCGGCCCTGGCGGTGCTGGGCCTGGCCGTCGCGGCCGTCGCGTACGTCGTGGACCGCAACCGCGGCACGACGAACGCGGGCCGCATAGTGGCGACCCACACCCCGCAGCACGCGGAGGTCCCGGCCCACCACTGAGGAACAAAAGACTGCGCCGTTCCCCGCGCCCTTTCTCAGGGGCGCGGGGAACGGCGCAGTCTTCTCGTCTTTCGGGACGCTGCCTCAAACGCTCTCGCGCCAGAGGCTCGTGATCGGCAGCCGCCGGTCCTTGCCGAAGCCCTTCGCCGAGATCTTCGTGCCCGGCGGATACTGCCGCCGCTTGTACTCGGCCGTGTCGACCATCCGCAGCGTCTTGGTGACCATCTCCCGGTCGTACCCCGCCGCCACGATCGCGTCGGCCCCCGTGTCCCGGTCGACGTACAGCTCCAGAATCGCGTCCAGGACGGGATAGTCCGGCAGCGAGTCCGTGTCGACCTGCCCCGGCCGCAGCTCGGCGCTCGGCGGCTTGGAGATGGAGTTCTCCGGGATCGGCGGGGTCTGCCCCCGCTCGGCCGCCGCCCGGTTGCGCCACTCGGCGAGCCGGAAGATCGACGTCTTGTAGACGTCCTTGATCGGCCCGTACGCGCCCACCGAGTCGCCGTACAGCGTCGAGTACCCCACCGCCAGCTCGGACTTGTTGCCCGGCGCCAGCACGATGTGCCCCTCCTGGTTGGAGAGGGCCATCAGCATGGTGCCGCGCAGCCGCGACTGGAGGTTCTCCTCGGCCAGCCCGGTGAGCCCCAGCGACCCCATGTACGCGTCGAACATCGGCTCGATCGGGACGGTACGGAAGTTGAGCCCGGTCCGCCGGGCCAGCTCGGCCGCGTCTCCCCTGGAGTGGTCCGAGGAGTACTTGGACGGCATCGACACGCCGTACACGTTCTCCGCGCCGAGCGCGTCGCAGGCGATCGCGGCGACGAGGGCGGAGTCGATACCGCCCGAGAGCCCGATCAGCACGGAGCGGAAACCGTTCTTCGCGGCGTACGCCCGCAGGCCCACCACCAGCGCGGAGTACACCTCCTCGTCGGCGTCGAGCCGCTCGGCGTACCCGCCGGACAACTCCGCCTCGTACGGCGGCAGCGGCTCGTCGGAGATGACGAGGTGATCGATGCGCAGCCCGTCGTCCACGACCCCCGAGGGCGGCTCGGGGGCGGCGGCGGGCAGCTCCAGGTCGAGGACGACGCACCCCTCGGAGAACTGGGGTGCCCGCGCGACGACGTCGCCGTTGCGGTCGACGACGATCGAGTCGCCGTCGAAGACCAGCTCGTCCTGGCCGCCGATCATGGCCAGGTACGCGGTCGTGCAGCCGGCCTCCTGCGCGCGCTTGCGCACGAGGTCGAGCCGGGTGTCGTCCTTGTCGCGCTCGTACGGCGAGGCGTTGATCGACACCAGCAGGCCGGCGCCGGCGGAACGGGTCGCCGGGACCCGGCCGCCGTCCTGCCAGAGGTCCTCGCAGATGGCGAGGGCGACGTCGATGCCGTGCACCCGGACGACCGGCAGGGTGTCGCCGGGCACGAAGTAGCGGAACTCGTCGAAGACGCCGTAGTTCGGCAGGTGGTGCTTGGCGAAGGTGAGGACCACCTCGCCGCGGTGCAGCACCGCTGCCGCGTTCCGCGGGGCACCGGCCGGCTGCCCGTACTTGGGCTGCGCCTTTTCGGAACGGTCCAGGTAGCCGACGACGACCGGCAGCTCCCCGAACCCCTCCTCGGCGAGCCGCGCGGCGAGGGCGTGCAGGGCCGCGCGGGACGCCTCCACGAAGGACGACCGCAGGGCGAGGTCCTCGACGGGGTACCCGGTCAGCACCATCTCGGGGAACGCCACGAGGTGGGCTCCCTGCTCGGCGGAGTGCCGGGTCCAGCGGACGACCGCCTCGGCGTTCCCGGCGAGATCGCCGACGGTCGAGTCGATCTGATTCAGAGCGAGACGTAGTTGAGGCACGAGGCCCAGTGTAATCGTCAGAGAGACGTTATGGGCTGGCAGCCCCGCCGACCCCCCAGCGGTGCGCCGTTCCCCGCGCCCCCAGAGACGAAAGACTGCGCCGTTCCCCGCGCCCCTGAGAGGAGGCGCGGGGAACGGCGCACGACATGCGAGCCCCACCCACCGCCCCGATCATGGGCGTCAATGACGACACCTCGCCCGCCCACAGCAGCCACCCTCCTGGCCCTCGCCGCCCTCGCGTACTCCGCCTGGACGCTGGAAGCCCTCCTGCCGACCTCCCTCCCCCCGGCCACCGCCTACGTGAGTGAACTCGCCGCGACCGACCAGCCGTACTCCACCCTGTTCCGCACGACGGACCTCCTCGCGGGCGTCCTGGTGTGCGCCGCAGCCGCGACCCTGCCGGCCCGCCGCACCCCACCGACCGCACGGGCCGCGCTCCTCCTCTTCGGCGCGGCCACCGCGGTCGACTCCCGCCTCCCGCTCAGCTGCACCCCCACCACCGACCCGGTGTGCGCCGCGCGGGAGACCGCGGCCGTGGTCCCGTGGACCCACTCCGCGCACACCGTGAGCAGCACGGTCGCCCTGTGCGGCATCCTCCTCGCCATGCTGACCCTCACCCGCACGGCGGCCTTCCCGGCGGCCCACGCCCTCCTGGCGCTCGAACTGGCCGCCACCCTCTGGACGCTGGCCGCGATCGCCGCCCTGGAGACGGGCCACGACGGCTGGGGCGTCGGCATCGCCCAGCGCCTCCAGGTCGGCGTCATCGCGATCTGGCTGGGCGCACTGGCCGTCTCCCTCCTCCGCGCCCCGACACCGCCGCCCGACGCACCTCTCGACGCACCGCTCGACACCCCTCTCCGCCGAGCGGACGTCCGCCCATGAGCTTCGTTCGCATCGACGGAATCCCGCACCACCTCCGCGTCGACGGAGCCGGACCCGGCTGCCTGCTCAGCGCCGGCCTGGGCATGTCCTGGTTCGACTGGGACCCCGTGGTGCCGCTCCTCGCCCCGTACCGCACGGTCGTCCGGTTCGACCGGCCCGGACTCGGACTCAGCGGCCCCGCGCCCGCGCGCGCGTGGCCCACGCTCACCGGCGAGGCGCGGCGCATCGCGCGCGTGCTCGACGCGGCCGGTGCCGACACACCCGTCACCGTGGTCGGGCACTCGCTCGCCGGTTTCCACTGCGAGGCCTTCGCGCGGCTGTACCCGGAGCGGACGGCCGGTCTCGTCCTGGTCGACGCCGGCGTCGAGGAGGAGCCGCGCCCGTCCCGCGCCCCCGCCCTCCGGAACACCGCCACGCGCGCGTGCGGCACGCTGCTGGCGGGCGCGGGCCTGCCACGCGCCCTCGGCCCCCTCCTGCGGCGTACCGCGGTCCGCGCGGGACGCCGGAACGGCCGCGGCGACCCGGCCCCGTACGACCTCGTCCGGCGCGCCTACTCCACCAGCCGCTCCCTGCGGGCCGCCCTCGCCGAGAACGCGACCTACCGGGACCAGGCGGTCGAGCTGGCCGACCTGCGGGAGCGGCCCCTGCCGGACGTACCCGTCACGGTCCTCGCCGCCCACGCCGACCCCGACAGCGGCGGCTCGCGACACTGGCTGGACCGCCAGGAACGCCTCGCCGAGCGCCTGGGCGGCACCTTCCGCGTCGCCGCCCCCGCGGGCCACCTCGTCATGCTCGACCGCCCCCAGGACGTGGCGGCGGCGATCCTGTACGACCCGAACGAACCAAACGAACCAAACGACCCGAGCGACCCGAACGAACCGGTGCGCCCGCCCCTCGCCGGCCAGGAAGAGGAACGGACGCACCGGAGCTGAGAAGCCGCGACGGCCGAGAAGCGGCAGCGGCAGCGGTTCAGCGGCTCAGGGACTCAGGGACTCAGGGACTCAGCGACGGTACGAGGTCACGTAACCCGGCGCGGGCGAGCCCACCCCCGTGACGTCGTCGTACCCCCGCACGGCCTTCAGGCTGCTGTCCTTGCCGAGGCTGCGGACCGAGGTCAGCAGGCCCTCCGAGGCGTCGAAGGCGTTGACGAAGTCCACGCGTGCCACCGCGAGGTCGCGGCCCGTCGGGCGGTCCGTGACGTCGTGGTAGAGCTTCGTGCCGTACCGGTCGTAGATCGCCGGGTTGGCGAAGCCGATCGGCCGTCCGCCGCGCGCCTGCTGGGCGAGCGCCTGGACACCGGCGATGACGGGCGAGGCGAGCGAGGTGCCGCCGATGCGGTACTCGTCGTACCGCTGCGTCCCGTCCGGGAAGGTCTGCGTCTGCCCGACCAGGAACCCGGTGTTGGGGTCGGCGATCGCCGCGATGTCGGGAACCGTGCGCATGGCCTGCCTGCCGTTGGCCTTCGCGAGCCGCGACGGCACGACACCCCGCTGGTAGAACGGCTGCCTCACCGTCGCGCTGGTCCCGCCGCCCGCACCCGAGGTGAACGCGCCGGGGAAGTCCGTCCAGCTCTTCCCGTCGTCGGACAGCGTGGCCTTGAGCGTGCCCCAGCCGGTCTCCCACTGGTACGTGTCGCCCTTGCCGACGGCGAGCGAGGTGCCGCCGACCGCCGTGACCCACGCCGAGTCGGCGGGGGTGTCGACCTGCTTCGTACCGGTGTTGGCGACCTCGTCGCCGTTGTCGCCGGACGAGAAGTAGAAGCCGATGCCCTCGATGGCGCCGAGCTGGAAGACCTGGTCGTAGGCGGCGGCGAGGTCCGGCGTCTGGTTGGCCTCGATGTCGCCCCAGGAGTTGGAGACGATGTCGGCGAGATGCCCGTCGACGATTCTGCCGAGCGAGTCGAGCAGGTCGTCGTCGTAACAGGACGCCGCGCCCACGTAGACGATGTTCGAGGCGGGCGCGACCGCGTGCACGGCCTCGACGTCGAGGGTCTCCTCGCCGTACCAGCCCGCCGCCCCGCATTCCTCGGTCCGCGTGTACTGACCGGGCAGCACCTGCGTCAACTGCCCGCCCCGGTACGCCGCGTCACCGTGCTTCGCCGCGTACGCGGCGGCGTCCGCCGCGATCGTCGGCGAGGCGTAGGCGTCCGTGATCGCCACGGTCACGCCCTTGCCGGTCGCCTTCCCCGCCCCGTAGGCGGCCCGCAGCTGCTTGCCGGTGTACCCCTTCACGGCGTACGGGACCTTCGTGCCGTACGCGCCCGGCAGCGTCGTCGCCGTCTTCGAGCCGTAGTACGACGAGAACGGCCCGGCGTTGTGGAACACGGCGTCCGGCGGCGGCAGCGTGTCGGAGTGGTCCACCTTGTGCGGGGCGTTGTCCAGACCGGTCACGGTGAGGACGGCGCCGTTCAGCCCGGCGGGCGCGGAGGCGGTCTTCTCGGGCGCGCGGTAGGTCTTCCTGCCCTTCGCGTAGTTGTGCAGCTGCGTGCCGAACGCCTTCTCCGCGTCCGCCACCTCACCGGTCACCGACACGTAGTGCGTCCTGGTGGCCGTGACGGTCAGCCCCGCCGACTTCAGCCAGGCCGTCACCTCGGCCACCTGCGCCTTCGTCGCGCCGAAGCGGGCCTGGGCCTGCCGCGCGGTGAGGTACTTCCCGTACGAGGCCGACGACGGGTCGGAGACGGCCCCGGCGTAGGCGGCCAGGCCCGCCGCGTCCCGGCCCGCTAGGTAGACCCGGGCCGACACCCGGGAGCTGTCCGCCGTGGCCCCCTTGTCCGCCCCGGCCGTGGCCCACAGGGACTTGGTGCCCCGGAGCGTGTCACGGCCGGCCGGGTCGTCGGAGGCGTGGGCCGCGGGTATGCCCAGGGCCAGCGCGCCGGCGAGCAGCGGCAGGGTCGCCGCCATGCTCACACCGGCGCGCACCGCCGCGCGATTGGATCTCATGGAACCCCCAAAGGATCACTGGATGGGGGTCACTCTTGCGATGAACCGTTCACGCCAGGGGAATGGCCGGGGCATGGCTGCCCCAAAAACCACCCAAGGAACCGTATGGGAAGGGGGTTTGCGGCGAAGCGTCCGTAATCGGAAAGGTCAGTGCAACGGCTTCGCGCCGCGCTGCTTCAGCAGATCCGTGATCAGCTTCATCTCCGACTCCTGGGCCTGCACCATGCCCTGTGCGAGCCTTCGCTCCACCCCGACCTGGCAGCGCTCCACACACCCCTTGGCCATGTGCACACCGCCCACGTGGTGCGCGTACATGAGCTGCAGATAGCGGACCTCGGCCGCCTTGCCGCTCAGCTCGCGCAACGCGTCCATCTCGGTGTTGGTCGCCATGCCCGGCATCAGCGCGCCGTCCTCGCCCGACCCCATGCCGGCCATGCCCATCCACTCCATGGGCTCGCCGGCGGACACCTTGGGCAGCTCCCACAGGTCCAGCCAGCCGAGCATCATGCCGCGCTGGTTGGCCTGGGTCTGCGCGATGTCGTACGCGAGGCGGCGCACGCCCTCGTCGTCGGTGAGGTCGCGCACGATGTACGACATCTCGACGGCCTGCTGGTGGTGCACGGACATGTCACGGGCGAAGCCCGCGTCGGCCGAGTCCGCCGCGGGCGGGCGCATCCCGGAGTCGTCGCCGTCGGCGACCGCGTACGTGATGGCCCCGGCCGCCACGAGGACGGCCGCGGCGGCTCCGGTGATCCACCCCGCGGACTTCATCTTCCTCACTTCGACAGGCCGTTGGTGCAGGCGGCGCCGGGCTCGGGAGTCTGCTTGCCCTGGACGTACGTCTCGAAGAACGTGCCGACGTCCGGGTCGCTCGCGCTCTTCACCGTCCGCTGGTGACCCCACGCGGAGAGCATGATCGGGTCCTGCTGGTCCTCGACGGGGCTCATCAGCGAGTACGGCGTCTTCTTGACCTTCTCGGCGAGCGCCTTCACGTCGGCGTCGGACGCCTTGCCGTTGTACGTCACCCAGACCGCGCCGTGCTCCAGCGAGTGCACGGCGTTCTCGTTCTTGATCGCGTCCTCGTAGACGTCGCCGTTGCAGTTCATCCAGACCTGGTTGTGGTCACCGCCGACCGGGGGCTCCATCGGGTACTTCACGTCCTTGGTGACGTGGTTCTGCGTGAGCTTGGTGCTCCACTTCTTCACGCCGTCCTTGCCCGTGACGAACTTCCCCGAGGCCGCCTTCGAGTCGCTCGCCGCTCCGCTGTCCTTGTCGTCGGACTGCGACTTGACCAGGAACGCGCCACCGGCGACGAGACCGGCGACGACGATCACACTGGCGGTGATCGTGAGGACCCGGTTGCGGCGCTCGCGGGACTGCTCGGCGCGCCGCATCTCCTCTATCCGCGCCTTGCGCGACGCGGACTCTGTCTTCTTGGCGGAACCCATGGGGTGGTCCTTCTGGGGGAAAGGGGCAGGGGCAGTGGAGTGGTCTGCTGATCGTAGTGGGGAAGGTGACGGAGAGACGCCAGTTGTCCGCCATTTCATGTCCGCCGTTCAGCGGGCAAGATGGGCGTCAGCGCAGTACACGCGCCGTGTGCGAGGCGTTCGGGCGGAGGTCGGCCGGACGATCGGGGCCCGCAACGCGCATGAAATGCTGATGTGGTGTGATGCGCAGGTGCCCGACCGCCTCCCTGGGACGGGAGCAGGCGGCCTGACCAGCAAGATTGGGTGGAAGCGGAAGATGGACAAGCAGCAGGAGTTCGTGCTCCGTACGTTGGAAGAGCGCGACATCCGTTTCGTACGCCTGTGGTTCACGGACGTGCTGGGCTTCCTCAAATCGGTGGCCGTGGCCCCGGCGGAGCTGGAACAGGCATTCGACGAGGGCATCGGTTTCGACGGGTCGGCCATCGAGGGCTTCGCCCGCGTCTACGAGTCCGACATGATCGCCAAGCCGGATCCGTCGACCTTCCAGGTCCTGCCGTGGCGGGCCGAGGCCCCCGGCACCGCCCGGATGTTCTGCGACATCCTGATGCCGGACGGCTCGCCGTCCTTCGCGGACCCGCGGTACGTGCTGAAGCGGGCGCTGGCCAAGGCCTCCGACCAGGGCTTCACCTTCTACACGCACCCGGAGATCGAGTTCTTCCTGCTGAAGGACAAGCCGACGGACGGCTCGCGGCCGACCCCGGCCGACAACTCCGGCTACTTCGACCACACCCCGCACAACGTCGGTATGGACTTCCGCCGCCAGGCGATCACCATGCTGGAGTCGATGGGCATCTCGGTCGAGTTCTCGCACCACGAGGGCGCGCCGGGCCAGCAGGAGATCGACCTCCGGTACGCGGACGCGCTGTCCACGGCCGACAACATCATGACGTTCCGGCTGGTCATGAAGCAGGTGGCGCTGGAGCAGGGCGTGCAGGCGACGTTCATGCCGAAGCCGTTCAGCGAGCACCCGGGCTCGGGCATGCACACGCACCTCTCGCTCTTCGAGGGCGACCGCAACGCGTTCTACGAGTCGGGCTCCGAGTACCAGCTCTCCAAGGTCGGCCGCTCCTTCATCGCGGGCCTGCTGAAGCACTCGGCGGAGATCGCCGCGATCACCAACCAGTGGGTCAACTCGTACAAGCGCATCTGGGGCGGCTCCGAGCGCACCGCGGGCGCGGGCGGCGAGGCTCCCTCGTACATCTGCTGGGGCCACAACAACCGCTCGGCCCTGGTCCGCGTCCCGATGTACAAGCCCGGCAAGACGGGGTCGGCGCGGGTGGAGGTCCGCTCGATCGACTCGGGCGCGAACCCGTACCTGACGTACGCGGTCCTGCTGTCCGCCGGCCTCAAGGGCATCGAGGAGGGCTACGAGCTGCCGCCGGGCGCCGACGACGACGTCTGGGCCCTCTCCGACGCCGAGCGCCGCGCGATGGGCATCGAGCCGCTGCCCCAGAACCTGGGCGAGTCGCTGTCCCTGATGGAACGCAGCGAACTGGTCGCCGAGACGCTCGGCGAACACGTCTTCGACTTCTTCCTGCGCAACAAGAAGGCGGAGTGGGAGGAGTACCGCTCCGAGGTGACCGCTTTCGAGCTGCGGAAGAACCTGCCGGTGCTGTAAGGGCAGGCTCTTCCGGAGCGGGTTTCCCGAAGATCAGACATGTGGGGCCGACGGTCGCGGACCGTCGGCCCCACGGTGTTTCAGGGGGCCGGGGCGGCGTCTTTGAATGAGGTCAGGCCCGTGTCGATGAGCTTGGCTGCTCGGCGGACGTCGGCCGTCACCGCCTCATGGATCTGTGCCGGCGTGCGGGCGCCGTCCAGGTGTTTCCCGAGGCTCCGGAACTGGATCGACCACAGTCCGAGCAGGGCGGTGGCCGCGATCTGCGGTTCCGGGTCGTCCGGGCTCATGTCGGTCCGCCGGGCCAGCGCCTCGGCTGCGACGGTGACGAGCCGGTCGGTCATGTCCCGGTGGTAGGCCCTCAGTGAGGGCGCGGACCTGGTCAGCGCGCCGAAGCGCCTGATCATGGCGGCGGCGTGGACGGGGTCGTCCTGTGCGGCGATCCAGGAGGTCATGGCGCGCAGTTCGTCGGAGAGGATCCGCAGCGCCGCCTCGACCGGCGAGTGGTCCGCGTCGGCCAGGCCGGCGCGCAGGGCGGCCATAGTGGTCTCGCCCCGGTCCAGGATGAGCGATTCCTTGGTGGGGAAGCGGTTGAAGACCGTCTTCTCCGAGACTCCGCATGCCTGGGCGATCTCCGATACGCGGACGGCGTCGAAGCCGCGCTCCAGGAACATCTCGGTGGCGATGTCGGACAGGCGCTGCCGCAAGAGGCGCTTCTTCCGTTCGCGCAGCCCTTCCGCCCCGGGCTCGTACCGCTGTGGACCGCGACCGGAGCGGGGGCGCGCCCGGAAGGGTTCAGCACCAGCGTCGGCGCCCGGTTCCAGTTCATCGCCAAGCCCAAGCCCGGCTGGAGCGGCATCGTCGACTGCGTCGTACTGGATGTGGACGAGCCCCGTCTGCTGCGTTACTCGTGGACCGACCATGGCGGCGGCGAGACCACCGAGGTCGCCTACCGCATCGAATCCCACGGCACGGGAACGCGCTTCACCTATGACCACACGGGCTTCACGGGTGCGGGCGGGTTCCTGATGGCCCAGGTCCTGGGTCACGTCCGGAGGAAGATGCTGAGCGTCGGCCTGCCGGCCGTGCTGAACGATCTGGACGAGGGGGGCGGACTCCGCCCCGGAAGCACGCTCCGGCCCAGGACCTGACTCTTTCAATCAGCCGGCCACCAGGCTTGCGAGCACTGCTGAGAGCTGACCAGCCCGAAGGCTCACGCAGTGTTCGGGTTCCCCGCGAACGCGAGTGAGCCGAGAAATCGCGTCTGTTCGTGTTCCACCGTGGCATCCAGCTCGCCCATGGCCTCCAGGGCGCGGGGATCGCTGAGCGTCAAGGCGCCGAGTGCGCGCTCCAAGTGGCCCTGGTCCTCGATCTTCCACAGGTTGAACGCTTCGTACAGCGGTCCGACCTGCGTCACCGTGCCCGCAACCAGCGAGATGCCCTGCGATTCGAAGAATTCACGGATGGTCACCATGGCGGCTTCATAGCGCGCCAGATTCGCGAAACCGTACTTCAGCTGGAGCTGCGCCAGCATGTAGTTGCCCATCTGCCTGCCTTTCCTGGGGCCCTGTCGGGGCATTCACCAGGAAGGTAGACGTTCACACCGGCGTGAAGGGCAAGTCAGCTGCTGCCGGTCACCGCGTTCAGTACGGCTTCCAGGCCCGTCAGCTTGGAATGCAGTTCTTCCGCCTGTCGTGAGAGTTCGGCGTGCCGCGTACGCAGTAGAGCCTCGATCCGGGGCGCGGAGTCGGGGAGTTTCCACTCCTGGACCACCGTACGGATCAGGTCGCTCGGCAGGCCCGCGCCGTACAGACACTGGATGAACCCGACGCAGTCGGCGTCTTTCGCCTGGTACCTGCGGTGCCCCACGGCGTTGCGCGACGGGAACAGGAGACCTTGCTCCTCGTAGTACCGCAGTGACCGCGTGCTCACTTGGCACCGGTGAGCGAGTTCACTGATCGACAGCGACACCGGGGCCGAACCGTGGTGCCGCCCGGGGCCCGACTCGGAGGTCGATTCGAGACTGTGCGCCGGCCTGCCCCCGCACGACGAGAGGGCCCTCCTCACGCGAGGGCGTTCTCGACCAGGGCGACAGCCGCGCGAGGGTCGTCGACCTGGATGACCAGGCGTGCGTACCGCTCGTCGGCGAGTTCCACCACGACCGCCTTTGCGGCGTCCCTGACGTTCCAGAAGACCTTCTCGCCGTCCTGGTGGAAGGTGCCGGCGGTTATCACCCCGGGTACGTGGGAGCCCGGTGCGCGGATTCCCTTGGGGTCGGCGGCGATACCGGGGTCGGCGGTCGCGCCACGGACGTTGGCCAGTGGGATGGTCAGGCTGCCCTTGAACGACCAGAGTTTGTCGAAACCCTCGATCACGACGACGAGGTCGTCGCCCTCGATACGTATCAGTGTCATTTCGGTGTCCGTTTCAGGGGAGTGGGTCGAGGTGTCGGATCAGCGCGGTGGCGGCGTTGTCGGGGTTGCCGCGCAGGACGATGCCCAGCGCGGCGGCGGTGAGGGCGGCGGCCAGATCGGCGGGAACGCCGAGCGCGTCGGCGATCGCCCGGTCGACGGCGGCCAGTGCGGCCGTCACCTCGGAGGCGACCTCCTCGTCGACCGGTGCGCGTTCGACCGTCGCGAGGAGAAGCAGGCGCAGGTCTGCCGTGGTGACCAGTCGCAGCGCGGCCTCGGCGTCCGGTACGTCGCCGAGGGCGTCGAGCAGAGGGCGGACATCGTCGGTGAGGTGGCGGCGCAGAGCGATCAGGTAGAGGCCGCGCTTGCTGCCGAACGTCTTGTACAAGCTGTTGCGGTGCACGCCGAGGTGGCTGACGAGGTCGTCGACCGACACGCCGTCATAGGCGCGTCCGCCGAACAGATCCACGGCGGCGCGTACCGCTTCGTCCTCGTCGAATGCTCTTGGCCTGCCCATGACCACGAGGGTAAACAGTTAAGGAACGATCAGTCAAGAACGACCGTTCCTTAACTGCGGACCCGTACGCGCGCCGAGCGTACGAGCTCACCGTGTGGACCGTATGCGTAACCCTCCGTGACCATGGGTGCGTTGGTGGTGTTGGCGGTGTGGTCGGGTGATGGGCGCGGGTGAACGGAGGGCCTGGCATGACGGACGGTACGGGTGGGGTGGGTGCCCCTCTTGGTTGTGGTGGCGGTGAGCCGGAGGTGTCCGACAGCCTTAAGACGTTCGGCGAGGTGGTCAAGGCCTTCCGGAAACGGGCCCGCCTCACACAGGAGGAGTTCGCGCCCAGAGTGCGGTACTCGGCGCCGACCGTGGCCTCCATCGAACAGGGGCGCCGGTTTCCGACGCCGGAGTTCGTCGAGCGGGCAGAGGAAGTGCTCGACGCGTTCGGGGCGTTGCGGGGGGCCGCACGGCATCTGTCCCGGCAACCGGGGCTGGCCAGTTGGTTCCGCCAGTGGGCCCGCCTGGAGGCGGAGGCGGTGAGTCTCCATACGTACGAATGCCGCCTGATCCCGGGGCTGTTGCAGACCGAGGCGTATGCGCGCACCCTGTTCGTGAACCAACTGCCGCCTCTGGGCGACGACCAGATCGAGGCCCAGTGGGTGGCCCGGGCGGATCGCCAACGGCTGCTGCGGGAGCGGCCGAACACGGCGTTCAGCTTCATCCTGGAGGAGCATTTGTTCCTCCGGAGGACGGGCGGGGTGGAGGTGACGCGAGCGTTGATCGACCATGTGCTGGAGCTGGCTGAGCTGCGCAACGTCGAGGTGCAGGTGATGCCGGTGGTGCGGCAGGCGCATGCGGGCCTGGACGGACCTATGCAGCTGCTGGAGACGCCGGGGAACCGATGGGTCGCCTACAACGAGGGCCAACGCGGGGGCCTGTTCGTCTCGGATGCGAAGGAGATCAGCGTTCTGCAGATGCGATATGCCAGGATGCGATCGCAGGCTCTCACCCTTGAAGACTCCGTGAGCCTGTTGCAGCGGATGCGGGGAGAACTATGAACACCACTGAACTGGCTTGGTTCAAAAGCAGCTACAGCAGTGGCGGTGATGGCGACTGCGTCGAGTTGGCCGTCTGCTCCGACCTCATCCACGTACGTGACTCCAAGGTGCAGGCGGGTCCCCAACTCGCCGTCACCCGCGGCGCCTGGACCAGCTTCCTGGCGTACGCGGCCAGCGGCTGACGCCGGCCGGTCCAGGCGCTCGGGCCGGCGGGCTACTGCTGCTCGGCCTGGTCCGACAGCAGCTTGTGCAGCGGCTTCGTCGCGCGCTCCCGGTACTCCTGGATCGCCCAGCCGTTGCCGTCCGGGTCGGTGAAGTGCATGAACGTGCCGCCGTCCTGCGGGGCGTACGCGACGGGCTCGCTCAGTTCCAGGCCCCGCGCGGTCAGCTCCTCGTACGCGGCCTTGGCGTCCGCGACGACCAGCTGCATGCCGTGGTACGTGCCCGGCTGCGGGGTCCCGGACGGGATCGGCACGCCCTCGGCGAGCGCGATCGAACAGCCGGAACCGGGAGGCGTCAGCTGGACCACCCGCGCGCCCGGCATCACCTCCGTGTCGAGGTCGACGTGGAAGCCCACCTTCTCCTCGTAGAAGGCCTTCGCCCGGTCGATGTCGGTGACCGGCAGCGTGATCACTTCAAGGGCCATGTCCATGGAACGACTCCTTCGTCGTGTCTGGTTCGTTCGGAGTTCCGCCGCACGCTCAGACGCGTGCGGCCTCCACCGTGTCCGCCGCGTCCGCCGTCGCGAGGCCTTCGCGGCGCATCCGCTCGGCGCCCCAGGCGCCCAGCGGACCGAGCGCCCGGTTGAGCGTGCGCCCGTGCCCGGTCAGGGAGTACTCCACCCGCGGCGGCACCTCGGCGTGGACCTCGCGGTGTACGAGGCCGTCCTCCTCCATCTCGCGCAGATGCTGCGTGAGCATCTTCTCGCTCACCCCGGGCAGAGCGCGACGGAGTTCCGCGAAGCGGCGTACGCCGTGGGCTTCGAGCTCCCAGAGGATCAGCCCCTTCCACTTGCCGCTCACCACGTCGAGCGCGGCGTCGATGCCGCAGATGTACGGCCCGAGCCTCGGCGCCTTGGCCACCTGATCCCCTTACGAAAAGGTAAGTACCGCAGAAAATAGTGCGTACTTCCTAGATTAGTGAGCCTCTTCGAGCATGGAGGGGTGAACGAACAACAGAAACCCACCCACCGGCCGGACAGCGCCGCCACCGGCACCGGCGTGACCGTCATCGGGCTCGGTCCGATGGGCCGCGCCATGACCCGCACCCTTCTCGCCGCCGGCCACCCGGTCACCGTCTGGAACCGCACCGCCGACCGGGCCGACGGCGTCGTCGCCGACGGAGCGGCGCTCGCGGCGACACCCGTCGGGGCCGTCGAAGCGAGCGACCTCGTCCTCCTCAGCCTCACCGACTACGCGGCCATGTACGACGTCCTCGGCGGCGCCACCGGATCGCTCGCCGGCCGGACGCTGGTCAACCTCAGCTCCGACACCCCCGACCGCACCCGTGAGGCGGCGGCCTGGGCGGCCGGTCACGGCGCCGCCTTCCTCACCGGCGGTGTCATGGTTCCCGCGCCGATGGTCGGCACGGCGGCTGCCCACGTCTACTACAGCGGCAGCCGCCAGGTGCTGGAGAGCCGGGCGGCGACACTGGCGGCGCTCGGGACGCCGAAGTACCTGGGCGAGGACCCGGGCCTCGCCCAGCTGATGTACCAGGCCCAGCTCACGGTCTTCCTGACCACCCTGTCCGCCCTGATGCACGCCACCGCGATGCTGGGCGGCGCGGGCATGAAGGCCACACAGGCGCTGCCGGAGCTGCTGGCCTCCGCCGACTCGACCGGCGCCATCCTGCGGGCGGGCGAGGAGACCCCCGGCGCGGCGCTCGACGCCGGTGAACATCCCGGTGACCTCAGCACGGTCACCATGATGGGTGCGACCGCCGACCACATCGTCGCGACCAGTACGTCCCTCGGCCTCGACCCGGCGCTCCCGCTGGCCGTGCGGGCGCATTACCGGCGCGCCGTCGAGGACGGCCACGGCGGCGACAACTGGACCCGCATCATCGACGGCATCCGCGAACCGCGCTGACCGGACGCCCGGCCCGCGCACGCACTGCCCGGCCGCCCAGGCGCTTCCCCCCGCCTCTGCGGTTACTCTCTCACTCGTACGACCTTGATCGCATGGGGTGACATCGCGGGGGACGACGGAGGCCGGGATGACGGTGCCGGGGCGCAGGAGCAGTACCTTCTCTCGGCTGCTGCGGCACGGTTTCACCGATCCGTCGGCCGCCGAGCGGCTGCTCGACAGCCCGCAGCTCGCGGCCGTGACGGACGACCCGGTGCTGCTCGACGCGCTCGGCGCCACCGCCGACCCGGATCTGGCCCTGCTCGGGCTCGTCCGGATCGTCGAGGCGCAGGAGAACGACGCGGGGCGGCGCGAGCTCCTCGACACGCTGATCGCGGCCAAACCGCTGCGCGACCGGCTGCTCGGGGTGCTCGGCGCCTCCGACGCGCTCGGCGACCACCTCGCGCGCCACCCGCTCGACTGGCAGGCCCTCGTCACGTACGAGGCGCAGGACCTGCATCCCGGCGTCACGGAGTTCGAACACGGGCTCGCCGAGGCGGACGACCCCGTGTCGCTGCGGATCGCCTACCGGCGCTGCCTGCTGTCCATCGCCGCCCGTGACGTGTGCGGGACGACCGACGTCACACAGGCGGCGGCCGAGCTCGCCGACCTCGCGACCGCCACCCTGCGCGCCGCGCTCTCCCTCGCCCAGGCCGCCGCGCCCGAGGACGCCGACATGTGCCGGCTCGCGGTGATCGCGATGGGCAAGTGCGGCGGCCATGAACTGAACTACGTGTCGGACGTCGACGTCATCTTCGTCGGGGAACCCGCGGAGGGCACCGACCCGGCCGACGAGGACAAGGCGATGCGGGCCGCCACCCGGCTCGCGGCCCATCTGATGCGGATCTGCTCGGAGACCACCGTCGAGGGGTCCATCTGGCCCGTCGACGCCAATCTGCGGCCCGAGGGACGCAACGGCCCGCTCGTGCGCACGCTCAGCAGCCATCTCGCCTACTACCAGCGCTGGGCCAAGACGTGGGAGTTCCAGGCCCTGTTGAAGGCGCGGGCCGTCGCGGGGGACGTCGAACTGGGGCAGGAGTACGTCGCCACGCTGGCCCCCCTCGTCTGGCAGGTCGCCGAGCGGGAGAACTTCGTCACCGACGTGCAGAAGATGCGGCGGCGCGTCGTCGAGAACATCCCGGCCGCCGAGATCGAGCGGGAACTGAAACTCGGACCCGGCGGACTGCGGGACGTCGAATTCGCCGTACAGATGCTCCAGTTGGTGCACGGACGGGTCGACACGTCGCTGCGCAGCGGGACCACCCTCGACGCCCTGAAGGCACTGGCGGCGGGCGGGTACGTGGGACGCGTCGACGCGGTGCAGTTCGACGAGGCGTACCGCTTCCTGCGGTCCATGGAGCACCGCATACAGCTCTTCCGGCTGCGGCGCACCCACCTCGTGCCCGAGGACGACGCCGATCTGCGGCGCATCGGACGCTCGCTCGGGCTGCGGACCGACCCGGTCAGGGCACTGAACCGCGAGTGGAAGCGGCACGCCGGAGTGGTGCGGCGGCTGCACGAGAAGCTGTTCTACCGGCCGCTGCTCGACGCCGTCGCCCAACTCGCGCCCGGCGAGAGCCGGTTGAGTCCGGTGGCGGCCCGGGAGCGGCTGGTCGCCCTCGGGTACGCGGATCCGGCCGCGGCGCTGCGCCACCTGGAGGCGCTGGCCTCCGGCGTCTCCCGCAAGGCCGCCATCCAACGCACGCTGCTGCCCGTCCTGTTGGGCTGGTTCGCCGACTCCGCCGACCCCGACGCGGGGCTGCTCAACTTCCGCAAGGTCTCGGACGCGCTCGGCAAGACCCCCTGGTATCTGCGACTGCTGCGGGACGAGGGCGCCGCCGCCGAGAACCTGGCCCGCGTCCTGTCCGCCGGACGGCTCGCCCCCGACCTGCTGCTGCGGGCGCCCGAAGCCGTGGCACTCCTCGGTAACGGCTCCGGCGGCGGGCTCGTGTCCCGTACCCGCGCCCACCTGGAGCAGGAGATCCTCTCCGCGGTGGGCCGGGCCGGCAAGGGAGAGGCCGCGGTCACCGCCGCGCGCGGCGTACGGCGGCGCGAGCTGTTCCGTACGGCCGCCATCGACATCGTCGGCTCCTACGGCACCGAGGAGACGCCGGCCAACGCCGACCAGGGCGCGCTCGTCGACCTCGTCGGAGGCGCCATCTCGGACCTCACGGCGGCGACGATCGCCGGCACCCTGCGCGCCGTCGTCCGCGACGGCTGGGGCGAGACACTGCCCACCCGCTTCACCGTCATCGGCATGGGCCGCTTCGGCGGCCACGAGATGGGGTACGGATCCGACGCCGACGTGCTCTTCGTGCACGAGCCCCGGGAGGGCGTGGGCGACGAGGAGGCCGCGCGGGCCGCCAACACCGTCGTCTCCGAGATGCGCAGGCTGCTGCAGATCCCCAGCGCCGACCCGCCGCTGCTCATCGACGCCGACCTGCGTCCCGAGGGCAAGTCCGGACCGCTCGTACGGACGCTGAAGTCGTACGAGGCCTACTACCGGCGCTGGTCGCTCGGATGGGAGTCGCAGGCGCTGCTGCGGGCCGAAGTCGTGGCGGGGGACGAGGAGTTGGGGCGGCGGTTCCTCGACCTCGCCGATCCGCTGCGGTATCCGGCGGAAGGGCTCGGGGAGGACGCCGTACGGGAGATCCGGCGGCTCAAGGCGCGGATGGAGACCGAGCGGATGCCCCGTGGGGCGGATCCCACGCTGCACACCAAGCTGGGGCGGGGCGGGCTGTCCGACGTGGAGTGGACCGTGCAGTTGACGCAGTTGCGGCACGGGTGGGCGGAGCCGGGGCTGCGGACGACGCGTACGCGGGAGGCGCTGGCCGCCGCGTGTGCGGCGGAGCTGATCTCCGGGGAGGACGCGGCGACGCTCGACGAGGCGTGGGTGCTGGCCACCCGGGTGCGGAACGCGGTGATGCTGGTGCGGGGACGGGCGGGCGACACGTTTCCCTCCGACGGGCGGGAGCTGGCCGCCGTGGGCCGGTATCTGGGGTACGGCCCCGGGCATGTCGGGGACATGCTGGACGACTACCGTCGGACGACTCGGCGGGCACGGGCGGTGGTGGACGAGCTGTTCTACGGCACACACTGACGTCGGCGGGGCGGCGGAGGCGGGGAGTGACCCCGCCCCGGACCCTCACGCTTCGGGCGGATCCTTCGGCGGGACCTTCGGTGGAACCTTCTGTGGAACCTGCTGCGGCAGCGTGTACGGCAGTGATCCGTACCAGAGCCTCGCCACCAGGTAGCCGAACGCCAGGCAGGCCATGCCGCCCACCGCGTCCAGCCAGAAGTGGTTGGCCGTGGCGACGATGACCACCAGGGTCGCCACCGGGTAGAGCAGGCCGAGGACGCGGACCCAGGGGACCGAGGCCAGGGCGAAGATCGTGAGGCCGCACCACAGGGACCAGCCGATGTGCATGGACGGCATCGCGGCGTACTGGTTCGACACGCTCTTCAGGTCGCCGGAGGCCATCGAGCCCCAGGTCTGGTGGACCACGACCGTGTCGATGAAGTCGTTGCCCGTCATCAGGCGCGGCGGGGCCAGCGGACACAGGTAGTAGCCGACCAGGGCCACACCCGTGGTGGCGAAGACGACCGTGCGGGTGGCCGCGTACCGGCCCGGGTGGCTGCGGTAGAGCCACACCAGGACGCCGATGGTCACCACGAAGTGCAGGGTCGCGTAGTAGTAGTTCATGCCGACGATCAGCCAAGTCACCGAGTTCACGGCGTGGTTGACCGACTCCTCGACGGCGATGCCGAGGTGGTGTTCCACCCGCCAGAGCCAGTCGGCGTTCGCCAGCGCCTGGCCCCGCTGCTCGGGGACCGCGTTGCGGATCAGTGAGTACGTCCAGTAACTCACCCCGATGAGCAGGATCTCGAACCAGAGCCGGGGGCGGCGGGGCGTACGCAGCCTTCGCAGGAGACGGTGTCCCGCGCTGACGTGCGCCTCGTCCGCGACGGGCTGTGGAGGGGCCTGCTCCTGGCCTTCCAGTGTCGTCACGGTGCTCTCACCCATAGGGACAGAGTCTGCCAGATGAGCCTTTCTCGACCGATCATCCCCTGGGTGGGTCCTGCCCGCACGTTCTCCACCTGAAGTAGGTGCCGCACTACTCCCCGCGCACGACGACGCCCCGCCGCGCACCCCTAGGTGGTGCCCCTGGCGCGGTTGCGGTCCCCTGGTGACGAGGCCGTCGAGCCCCGGACCACCAGCTCCGGCATGAACACGAACTCGCTGTGCGGCGCCGGGGTCCCGCCGATCTCCTCCAGCAGCGTCCGCACCGCGGCCTGGCCCATCGCCGGGACCGGCTTGCGGACCGTGGTCAGGGGCGGGTCGGTGAAGGCGATCAGCGGGGAGTCGTCGAAGCCGACGACGGAGATGTCGTCCGGGACTTCGAGGCCGCGCTGCCGCGCCGTCCGTATGGCACCCAGTGCCATCATGTCGCTCGCGCAGACGATCGCCGTGCAGTCACGGTCGATGAGCGCCGCCGTGGCCGCCTGGCCGCCCTCCAGCGTGTACAGCGAGTGCTGGACCAGGCGCTCCTCGATGTCGGCGGTGGCCAGACCCAGCAGGTCCTGCATCGTGCGGACGAAGCCCTCGATCTTGCGCTGCACCGGCACGAACCGCTTGGGGCCGAGTGCGAGGCCGATCCGGGTGTGGCCGAGCGAGACGAGATGGGTGACCGCCAGGGCCATCGCCGCCCGGTCGTCCGGTGAGATGAAGGGTGCCTGCACCTTCGGCGAGAAACCGTCGATGAGGACGAACGGCACTCCCCGCCCGCGCAGTTGCTCGTAGCGCTGCATGTCCGCCGAGGTGTCCGCGTGCAGTCCGGAGACGAAGATGATGCCGGCGACCCCCCGGTCGACCAGCATCTCGGTCAGTTCGTCCTCGGTGGAGCCGCCCGGCGTCTGGGTCGCCAGAACCGGTGTGTAGCCCTGCCGGGTCAGCGCCTGGCCGATGACCTGGGCCAGGGCCGGGAATATGGGGTTCTCCAGCTCCGGGGTTATCAGCCCGACGAGCCCCTCGCTGCGCTGGCGCAGCCGGACGGGCCGCTCGTAGCCGAGCACGTCGAGCGCGGCGAGTACGGACTGGCGGGTGGTGGCGGCGACGCCCGGCTTCCCGTTCAGGACCCGGCTGACGGTCGCTTCGCTCACCCCCGCCTGCGCTGCGATGTCGGCAAGCCGTGTGGTCACGGGATTGGACTGTACCGGCCGGGGATCGCGTTGCCCACTGAACGAACGCCGTGCACGGGCACTCGGACGGCCCGTTCCGGGCTGCTGCGTCATCGCGTTCCCTCGTGATCCTGGTCGGCAGTGGTGCGCGGTGCTGGTTCCTGCAAGGCGCTGAGGCCCGATGATCCCCGCGACGGACGGGTATGGCAAGAGCTTGCAGAGTCTTGCACGGCACCCCCTCACCCGATAAATGCTTCTGTGGCAAGGCATCGCGGCAGATCGGGACGGTTCCGAAGAGGTCACGGCGGGGTAACTGTCCGTCGGTCTTGCACTTTTTTGCTGCAAGGTCTTTCGCACCGCTTACATCGCTGTTACGTTCACGTCGCCCGACGGCGGCAACGGTGCGGTCGGCGAGTCGGCGGGGACGGCGGACGGGTCCGCTCCCCCGAAGCACACGGGCTTTCACCCTCAAGGAGAACTCATGCGGCGTGGCATAGCGGCCACCGCACTGGTGGCGTCCCTCGCCCTCACGGCGACGGCCTGCGGCTCAGACAGCGACGACAGTGGCAAGGCGGACGGCCCGGTCACCCTCACGTGGTGGGACACGTCCAACGCCACCAATGAGGCACCCACGTACAAGGCCCTCGTGAAGGAATTCGAGAAGGCCAACCCGGACATCAAGGTCAAGTACGTCAACGTGCCCTTCGACCAGGCGCAGAACAAGTTCGACACGGCCGCCGGCTCCAAGGGCGCCCCGGACATCCTGCGCTCCGAGGTCGGCTGGACCCCCGCCTTCGCCAAGAAGGGCTTCTTCCTGCCGCTCGACGGCACCGAGGCCCTCGCGGAGCAGGACAAGTTCCAGCCCAGCCTGATCGAGCAGGCCAAGTACGAGGGCAAGACGTACGGTGTGCCGCTGGTCACCGACACCCTCGCGCTGGTCTACAACAAGGAACTCTTCGCGAAGGCCGGCATCGACGCGGCGCCCACCACCTGGGCCGACCTCAAGACGGACGCCGGAACGGTCAAGAAGAAGACGGGCGTCGACGGCTACTGGGGCTCCACCCAGGCCTACTACGCGCAGTCGTTCCTGCACGGCGAGGGCACCGACACGGTCGACGCCGACGCCAAGAAGATCACCGTCAAGTCGCCCGAGGCGGTCAAGGGCTACGAGACCTGGCTGGGCCTCTTCGACGGCAAGGGCCTGCACAAGGCCGACACCACCGCCGACGCGTACGCCCACATCCAGGACGCCTTCGTCAACGGCAAGGTCGCCTCGATCATCCAGGGCCCGTGGGAGATCACGAACTTCTACAAGGGCTCGGCCTTCAAGGACAAGGGCAACCTCGGTATCGCCACCGTCCCGGCCGGCTCCGGCGGCAAGGCGGGCGCCCCGACCGGCGGCCACAACCTCTCCGTGTACGCCGGCTCGGACAAGGCCCACCAGAAGGCCTCGCTCGCGTTCCTGAAGTTCATGACCTCGGCGAAGTCCCAGGAGACCGTCGCCCTCAAGAACTCCACGCTGCCGACCCGCGAGGACGCCTACACCACCGAGGTCAAGTCCGACCCGGGGATCGCCGGCTACCAGGGTGTGCTCTCCGCCGCCCAGCCGCGCCCGGCGCTGCCCGAGTACAGCTCGCTGTGGGGTCCGCTCGACACCGAGCTGCCGAAGATCGCCGGGGGCAAGGAGTCCCTCGACAAGGGCCTGGGCAACGCCGAGACCGCGATCGCCAAGCTGGTCCCGGACTTCAGCAAGTGACACCGGGTGGCCGCCGGACCCGTCCCCGCCCGCAACGGAGGAGGAACGGCTCCGGCGGCCACCGGCCACGCCCCCGAGCGGCCCACGGGCACAGGCCCGCAGACCCGACGGCCTGCCGATCAGCCCCTGATTTTCCAGAAGGTGTCGAACCATGACAGTCGTCATCGACCGCGCGACCGGCAAGCGCCGCGGTGGCCGGGCCCCGCGCCCCGGCCCGCTCCAGCGCCTCAAGCACGCGTACCGCAAGTACTGGTACGCGTACGCGATGACCGCTCCGGTGGTCGTCGTGCTCGGTGTGCTGGTGCTCTATCCGCTGCTGCGCGGCATCTACCTGACGTTCACCGACGCCACCAGCCTCAACTCGGCCCGCACGATCGGCGTCAACCACATCGACGCCACGTACGAGTTCATCGGCCTGGACAACTACGCCGACATCCTGTGGGGGCCGACCGCGTACGACCGGTTCTGGTCGCACTTCCTCTGGACGATCGTGTGGACGGCGCTGTGCGTGCTGCTCCACTACGTCATCGGGCTCGGGCTCGCCCTGCTGCTCAACCAGAAGCTCAAGGGCCGCACCTTCTACCGGCTCATCCTGGTCCTGCCGTGGGCCGTGCCGACCTTCGTCACCGTCTTCGGGTGGCGTTTCATGCTCGCCGACGGCGGCATCATCAACTCCATGCTCGACGCGGTCCATCTGCCCTCGCCGCTCTGGCTGGAGGACACCTTCTGGCAGCGGACCGCCGCGATCATGGTCAACACCTGGTGCGGTGTGCCGTTCATGATGGTCTCGCTGCTCGGCGGACTGCAGTCCATCGACCCGGTCCTCTACGAGGCCGCCGAGATGGACGGCGCGAACGCCTGGCAGCGCTTCAGGAACGTCACCCTGCCGGGTCTGCAGTCGGTCAGCTCCACCGTCGTCCTGCTGGGCATCATCTGGACGTTCAACCAGTTCGCCATCATCTTCCTGCTCTTCGGCGACACCGCGCCGGACGCGCAGATCCTCGTCACCTGGGCCTACCAACTGGGCTTCGGCCAGCAGCCGCGCGACTACGCGCAGTCCGCCGCGTACGGCGTCCTGCTGCTGTCCATCCTGATCGTCTTCACCTCCGTCTACCGCCGCTGGCTGGCCCGCAACGAGCAGCAGCTCGCGATCTGAGGCAGGAGCCCCCATGAGCACCACGACCGTCAAGACCCCGCCCCCGGTGGACGGGCCCCCCGCGGGCACGGCGCCGGCGGCCAAGGGGCCGAGGCGCGGCGAGCGCAGTCGCGCCGGGGCCCTGACCTCGCACGGCATCCTCGGCGTCGCCAGCCTGATAGCCCTGTTCCCGATCGCCTGGCTGATCTATCTGTCGCTCGGCCCGGACAAGGACGACTACCTGCACCCCGGCGGCATCTGGGGCAAGATGACGTTCGACAACTACACGTTCGTGTTGCAGCACACGCCGTTCTTCGACTGGCTGTGGAGCACGCTCGTCGTGTCGCTGGGCACGACCGTGATCGGCGTCCTGGTCGCCGCCACCACCGGTTACGCGGTCTCGCGCATGCGCTTCCCCGGCTACAGGAAGTTCATGTGGGTGCTCCTGGTGACCCAGATGTTCCCGGTCGCCGTACTGATGGTCCCGATGTACGAGATCCTCAGCGAACTGCAGCTGATCGACAACTACTTCGGCCTGATCCTCGTCTACTGCTCGACCGCCGTGCCCTACTGCGCGTGGCTGCTGAAGGGGTACTTCGACACCATCCCCTTCGAGATCGACGAGGCCGGACGCGTCGACGGGCTCTCGCCCTTCGGTACGTTCGCACGGCTGATCCTGCCGCTCGCCAAGCCGGGGCTCGCCGTCGCCGCGTTCTACAGCTTCATCACCGCGTTCGGCGAGGTCGCGTTCGCCTCGACGTTCATGCTGTCCGACACGAAGTACACGTTCGCGGTCGGACTGCAGAGCTTCGTCAGTGAGCACGACGCGCAGCGCAACCTGATGGCCGCGACGGCCGTGCTGGTGGCCATCCCCGTGTCCGCGTTCTTCTACCTCGTACAGAAGAACCTGGTCACCGGGCTGACCGCCGGTGGCACGAAGGGGTGACCCCTGCCGGGGTGCCCGCGACCGAATCCGACCGTGTGACTCCGTACCGTGTGACTCCGTTACGTACCAAGGAAGTTATGAGCCAGCAGCACTCCGCCGACCCGGCGCCGAACTCCGCTCTCGTGACCGTCGCCGACCGCCGCGACTGGTGGCGCGACGCGGTGATCTACCAGGTCTATCCGCGCAGCTTCGCCGACAGCAACGGCGACGGCATGGGCGACCTGGAGGGCGTACGTTCCCGACTCCCGTATCTGCGCGACCTCGGCGTCGACGCCGTGTGGCTCAGCCCGTTCTACGCCTCGCCGCAGGCCGACGCGGGCTACGACGTGGCCGACTACCGGGCCGTCGACCCCATGTTCGGCAGTCTGCTCGACGCCGACGCGCTGATCCGCGACGCCCATGAACTGGGCCTGCGGATCATCGTCGACCTCGTCCCCAACCACTCCTCCGACCAGCACGAGTGGTTCAAGCGGGCCCTCGCGGAGGGGCCGGGTTCGCCGTCGCGCGAGCGCTACCACTTCCGCGCCGGGCAGGGCGAGAACGGCGAACTGCCGCCCAACGACTGGGAGTCCATCTTCGGCGGCCCCGCCTGGACGCGGGTCACCGAACCGGACGGCACCCCGGGCGAGTGGTACCTCCACCTCTTCGCACCCGAGCAGCCCGACTTCGACTGGGACCACCCGGCGGTCGGCGACGAGTTCCGCTCGGTGCTGCGGTTCTGGCTCGACATGGGCGTCGACGGCTTCCGGATCGACGTGGCCCACGGCCTGGTGAAGGCGGAAGGCCTCCCGGACCTTGGATCCCACGAGCAGCTGAAGCTTCTGGGCAACGACGTCATGCCGTTCTTCGACCAGGACGGGGTGCACGAGATCTACCGCCAGTGGCGTCTCGTGCTCGACGAGTACTCCGGCGACCGCATCTTCGTCGCCGAGGCATGGACACCCACCATCGAGCGCACCGCCCACTACGTGCGCCCCGACGAACTCCACCAGGCCTTCAACTTCCAGTACCTGAGCACCCACTGGGACGCCGAGGAGCTGCGCGCCTGCGTCGACCGCACGCTCGACGCGATGCGGCCCGTGGGCGCCCCCGCCACCTGGGTGCTGTCCAACCACGACGTGACCCGGCACGCCACCCGCTTCGCCAACCCGGCCGGCCTCGGCACCCAGATCCGACTCGCGGGCGACCGCGAACTGGGCCTGCGCCGGGCCCGCGCGGCCACCCTCCTGATGCTCGCGCTGCCCGGCTCCGCGTATCTCTACCAGGGCGAGGAGCTGGGCCTGCCGGACGTCGTGGACCTGCCGGACGAGGTCCGCCAGGACCCGGCGTACTTCCGGGGCGCCGGGCAGGACGGGTTCCGTGACGGCTGCCGGGTGCCGATCCCGTGGGACCGCGAGGGCTCCTCGTACGGCTTCGGCGGCGGGGGCAGCTGGCTCCCGCAGCCGGCCGGATGGGGCGAGCTGAGCGTCGAGGCGCAGACCGGGGTGGCCGGCTCGACCCTGGAGCTGTACCGGTCCGCGCTCGCCGCGCGCAGTGAGCAGGCCGACCTCGGCGCGGGCGACCGGGTCGAGTGGCTGAGGGCGCCCGAGGGCGTCCTGGCCTTCCGTCGCGGGGCGTTCGTGTGCACCGCCAACACCGGGGGAGAGGCGGCGACCGTCCGCGCGTACGGGCGGGTGCTGCTCGCGAGCGGCGAGGTGACCGTCACGGACGACGGGGAGGCGAAGGTGCCCGCCGACGTCACCGTGTGGTGGATCGCCGACTGACGGTTCACCAACCGTCATCAATCGGCCCTTCCTGTAAGAACTTTCAGGAATTTTCAGAAGCCCGTCTTCCGCTTTGGGAGACGGGCTTCTACGATCTGCGGCACCGCACGGCTGTTGAATTTTGCAGCAAGAAGATTCAAGAGCCTCAGAGAAGACCTTCAACGGAGAAGGGACCCCCCACATGGCCAGGAGAGCTCTGTCCTGCGCGCTCGCCGTGGCGGCTGCCGCGTTCGTCGTCCCCGCGAGCACCGCCGGTACCGCCCACGCCTCCCCGCCGGGCACCAAGGACGTCACCGCCGTCCTCTTCGAGTGGAACTTCGCCTCCGTGGCGAAGGAGTGCACCAACCGGCTGGGCCCCGCCGGTTACGGATACGTCCAGGTCTCCCCGCCCGCCGAGCACATACAGGGCGCGCAGTGGTGGACCTCGTACCAACCCGTCAGCTACAAGATCGCCGGGCGCCTCGGTGACCGTACGGCCTTCCAGAGCATGGTCAACACCTGTCACGCGGCCGGGGTGAAGGTCGTCGCCGACACCGTGATCAACCACATGTCGGCGGGCAGCGGCACCGGTACGGGCGGCTCGTCGTACACGAAGTACACCTACCCGGGCCTGTACTCGTCGCCCGACTTCGACAACTGCACCTCGCAGATCAGCAACTACCAGGACCGCGCGAACGTCCAGAACTGCGAACTCGTCGGCCTGGCGGACCTGGACACGGGCGAGGAGTACGTCCGCGGGGCCATCGCCAAGTACCTGAACGACCTGCTCTCGCTCGGCGTCGACGGCTTCCGCGTCGACGGCGCCAAGCACATCCCGGCCGCCGACCTCGCGAACATCAAGGGCCGGCTGAGCAACACGAGCGCGTACTGGAAGCAGGAGGTCATCTACGGCGCCGGCGAGGCGGTCCAGCCGACCGAGTACACCGGTACGGGGGACGTGCAGGAGTTCCGGTACGCGTTCGACCTCAAGCGCGTCTTCAACAACGAGAACCTCGCCTACCTGAAGAACTACGGCGAGGGCTGGGGCTATATGAGCAGCGGTGTCTCGGGGGTCTTCGTCGACAACCACGACACCGAGCGCAACGGGTCGACGCTCAGCTACAAGGACAACGCGACCTACACCGTCGCCAACGTGTTCATGCTGGCCTACCCGTACGGGGCGCCCGACATCAACTCCGGGTACGAGTTCTCGTCCACGGACGCGGGGCCGCCCAACGGCGGTTCGGTGAGCGCCTGCTGGCAGGACGGGTGGAAGTGCCAGCACGCGTGGCCGGAGATCCAGTCGATGGTCGGCTTCCGCAACGCCGTCCGGGGGCAGTCGGTCACCAACTGGTGGGACAACGGGGGTGACGCGATCGCGTTCGGCCGCGGCGGGAAGGGGTTCGTGGCGATCAACCACGAGTCGTCCTCGCTGACCCGCACGTATGCGACGTCGCTCGCGGCGGGCACGTACTGCAATGTGCAGGCGGGCACGACGGTGACGGTGAACGGCTCGGGCCAGCTGACGGCGACACTCGCGGCGAACACGGCACTGGCGGTGCACGCGGGCAAGTCGAGCTGCTGATGCGCCTGCGGGCCGATGAGGGCGGGCCCAAAAAATTGCGCAGTTCCCCGCGCCCCTGAAAAACCGCGTTCGTCTGCGGCCCGGCGAGGGCTGGTTCACAGGATTGCGCAGTTCCCCGCGCCCCTTCGAGGGGCGCGGGGAACTGCGCAGTCTTCGGCCGTCACTGAAACTGCTTTCCAGTTCTTGCAAGGCTCTTGCTGAAAGCGTTTCGGCGGGGATAGCGTCACGCCGATCCCACCGCAAGGAGTCAGGCCAGTGATACCGAGACGGACCGCGGCCATCGCCGCCGCAGCCCTCGCCGCCGCGCTCGTCCAGCCCCTCGCCGCCCGGGCGGCAGCCCCGCCCGCGCCCCCGTCGGACGCGGCCCTGGCGAAGACGCCGGCCCGCAACGACCTCACCCGTGAGCAGTTCTACTTCGTCCTGCCGGACCGGTTCGCCAACGGCGACACCGCGAACGACAAGGGCGGCCTCACCGGCTCCCGCCTCGCCACCGGCTACGACCCCACCGACAAGGGCTTCTACCAGGGCGGCGACCTCAAGGGCCTGACGAAGAAGCTCGACTACATCAAGGACCTCGGCACCACGGCCATCTGGCTCGCGCCGATCTTCAAGAACCAGCCCGTGCAGGGCACCGGTGAGAACGCTTCGGCCGGCTACCACGGTTACTGGATCACCGACTTCACGCAGGTCGACCCGCACTTCGGCACCAACGCCGACCTGGAACGGCTGATCGACAAGGCCCACGGCAAGGGCATGAAGGTCTTCTTCGACGTCATCACCAATCACACGGCCGACGTCGTCGACTACGAGGAGAAGTCCTACTCCTACCTCCCCAAGGGCGCCTTCCCCTATCTGACGAAGGACGGCGAGCCCTTCGACGACGCCGACTACGCGGGCGGGAGGCGGAAGTTCCCCGCCGTCGGCAGCGGCTCCTTCCCGCGCACGCCCGTCGTGCCCGCCGCGAAGAAGAACGCCAAGGTGCCCTCCTGGCTCAACGACCCGTCGATGTACCACAACCGCGGCGACTCAACCTTCGCCGGCGAGAGCTCCGAACAGGGCGACTTCTCCGGACTCGACGACCTGTGGACCGAGCGTCCCGAGGTCGTCACCGGCATGGAGAAGATCTACCAGCGGTGGGTGCGGGACTTCGACATCGACGGCTTCCGGATCGACACCGTGAAGCACGTGAACATGGAGTTCTGGACGCAGTGGGCGACAGCCTTGGACGCGTACGCGGCGAAGCACGGCCGTGACGACTTCTTCATGTTCGGCGAGGTGTACTCGGCGGACACGGCGATCACCTCCCCCTACGTCACCGAGGGCCGCCTCGACTCCACCCTCGACTTCCCCTTCCAGGACGAGGCACGGGCGTACGCCTCCCAGGGCGGCAGCGCGCAGCGGCTGGCCTCGGTCTTCGGCGACGACTACAAGTACACGACGGACAAGGCCAACGCGTACGAGCAGGTCACCTTCCTCGGCAACCACGACATGGGCCGCATCGGGACCTTCCTGAAGCAGGACGACGAAGGCGCCTCCGACGCGCGACTGGTGAAGAAGGCGAAGCTCGCCAACGAGCTGATGTTCCTCACCCGCGGCAACCCCGTCGTCTACTACGGCGACGAGCAGGGCTTCACCGGCGCCGGCGGCGACAAGGACGCCCGCCAGACCATGTTCGCGTCGAAGACCGCCGACTACCTGGACGACGACCAACTCGGCACCGACCGCACACACGCCGAGGACGCGTACGACACGAGTGCGCCCCTGTACCGGCAGATCGCCGCGCTGGCCAAGCTCCGCAAGAACAACCCGGCCCTCGCGGACGGCGTACAGACCGAGCGGTACGCGGCCGACGGCGCCGGCGTCTACGCGTTCTCCCGCACCGACGCGAAGACCGGTGTCGAGTACGTCGTCGCCGTGAACAACGCGGACGAGGCGAAGAGCGCCACGTTCGCGACCGGGTCGGCGGGCATGACCTTCCGCGGGATCTACGGGGTCCATGGGATCGATGGGACTCATGGGGTCGAGAAGTCGCTGAAGAGCGGGGCCGACCGGCGGGTCACCGTGACCGTCCCGGCCGGGTCCTCCGTCGTCTACAAGGCGGCGGGACGGCTCGCCGCGCCTGCCACCAGGCCGACTGTCACGCTCAAGGCTCCCGCCGCCGGCGCCACCGGCACCGTCGAGATCACCGCCGACGTGGACGGGGGCAGCGGGCAGCTCAACCGGGTCGTCCTCGCGGCCCAGGTCGGTAACGGCAAGTGGCGCACGCTCGGGTCCGCCGACCATGCCCCGTACAAGGTCACCCAGGTCGTCGGGAAGGACGTGCCCGCCGGAACCGCCCTGCGCCACAAGGCCGTTGTCGTCGACGCGGCCGGGCGTACCGCGAGTGCGACGGCCGCCTCCACCACCGGCACCCCGCCCGCCGAGGAGGTGCCGACCGCCTCCTCGCGCGACTACGCGGTCGTCCACTACAAGCGCGCGGACGGCGACTACACCGACTGGCGGCTGTACGCCTGGGGCGACCTCGCCGAGGGCGAGGAGACCACCTGGCCGGCGGGCCACGACTTCGTCGGCCGCGACGCCTACGGGGCCTTCGCGTACGTCAAGCTCAAGCCGGGCGCCTCGGCCGTGAACTTCCTCGTCATCGACAAGGACGGAAACAAGGACGTCGCCGCCGACCGCACCATCGACGTCACGAAGACGGGTGAGGTCTGGGTCGAGCAGGGCAAGGAGGCCGTACGGACCGAGAAACCGACCGCCGACCATCCCGCGCCGGACAAGACCAAGGCGGTCCTGCACTACCACCGCGCCGACGGGAACTACGCGGGCTGGGGCCTGCACACCTGGACCGGCGCCGCGAACCCCACGGACTGGTCCAAGCCCCTGGAGCCGGTGCGGACCGACGCGTACGGCGCCGTCTACGAGGTGCCGCTCGCCGAAGGAGCCACCAGCCTCAGCTACATCCTGCACAAGGGCGACGAGAAGGACCTGCCCACCGACCAGTCGCTCGACCTCACGGCGAACGGCCACGAGGTGTGGATGCTGGGCGGCCAGGAGAAGTACCTCCTGCCGCAGCCCGCGGGCAGCGCCGCCGCACTCGACCTGACCACCTCCAAGGCGGTCTGGATCGACCGGAACACGGTCGCGTGGAACGGCAACGATACGGCCGCGTCGACCCAGTTGCTGTACTCCCGCAAGGGCAGCATCAAGGCCGAGAACGGCACCCTCACCAGCACCGACGAGCGCTGGCTGCGGCTGGGGAAGACCTCGCTGACCGACGCCCAGAAGGCCGCCTTCCCGCATCTGAAGGACTACAGCGCCTGGTCCGTCGACCCGCGCGACCGCGACCGGGTGCGCGAGGCACTGAGCGGCCAGCTCGTCGCCTCCCAGCGCGCCGCCAACGGAGCCGTGCTCGCGGCGACGGGCGTGCAGATCGCGGGCGTGCTCGACGACGTGTACGGGACGGCCGCGACGAAGGCGGAGCTCGGTCCGACGTTCCGCGGCGGCCGGCCCACGCTGGCCGTCTGGGCGCCGACCGCCCAGGAGGTGGCGTTGGAGATCGGCGGCACGACCGTCCCCATGAAGCGGGACTCCGCCTCCGGGGTCTGGTCCGTCACCGGGCCGGCCTCCTGGAAGAACAAGCCCTACCGGTACGCCGTGAAGGTGTGGGCGCCCAGCGTCCGCCGACTCGTCACCAACAAGGTCACCGACCCCTACTCGGTCGCCCTCACCGCGAACTCCGGGCGCAGCCTCGTCGTCGACCTGGACGACAAGTCCCTCGCCCCCGGCGGCTGGTCGAGCCTCAAGAAGCCGAAGGCGGTGCCGTTGAAGGACGCGCAGATCCAGGAACTGCACATCCGTGACTTCTCCGTCGAGGACGACTCCGTCCCGGCGAGGGACCAGGGCACCTACCGCGCCTTCACCGATCAGGACAGCGCGGGCTCCCGGCACCTCAGGAAACTCGCCGAGGCCGGGACCTCGTACGTCCATCTCCTGCCCGCCTTCGACATCGCCACCATTCCGGAGAAGAAGGCGGACCAGGCAGTCCCCGACTGCGATCTCGGCTCCTACCCGGCCGACTCCGACCAGCAGCAGGAGTGCGTGGCGAAGAGCGCCGCGAAGGACGCGTACAACTGGGGGTACGACCCGTACCACTACACGGTGCCGGAGGGCTCGTACGCCAGTGATCCCGACGGGACGCGCCGCACCGTCGAGTACCGGCAGATGGTGAAGTCGCTCAACGAGGACGGGCTGCGGGTCGTCATGGACGTGGTCTACAACCACACGCCTGCCAGCGGTCAGGCCGACACGAGCGTGCTCGACAAGGTGGTCCCCGGCTACTATCAGCGGCTTCTCGCCGACGGCGGGGTCGCCACCTCCACCTGCTGCGCCAACACGGCCCCCGAGAACGCGATGATGGGCAAGCTGGTCGTCGACTCGATCGTCACCTGGGCCAGGGAGTACAAGGTCGACGGGTTCCGCTTCGACCTGATGGGACACCATCCGAAGGCCAACATTCTGGCGGTCAGGAAGGCCCTCGACGCGCTGACCCCCGCCAAGGACGGCGTCGACGGCAAGAAGATCGTCCTCTACGGCGAGGGCTGGAACTTCGGCGAGGTCGCGGACGACGCCCGGTTCGTCCAGGCCACCCAGAAGAACATGGCCGGAACCGGCATCGCCACCTTCTCCGACCGGGCCCGGGACGCCGTACGCGGCGGCGGACCCTTCGACGAGGACCCCGGCGTCCAGGGCTTCGCGTCCGGCCTCTACACCGACCCGAACGACAGTGCCGCCAATGGCACCTCCGCCGAGCAGAAGGCCCGCCTGCTCCACTACCAGGACCTGATCAAGGTCGGCCTTTCCGGCAACCTCGCCGACTACACCTTCACCGACACCGCGGGCGAGCGGGTCAAGGGCTCCGAGGTCGGCTACAACGGGGCGCCCGCCGGATACGCGGACGCGCCCGGCGACGCCCTCGCCTATGCGGACGCCCACGACAACGAGTCGCTGTTCGACGCGCTCGCCTTCAAGCTGCCCCAGGGCACCTCGGCGGCCGAGCGCGCACGGATGCAGGTCCTCGCGATGGCCACGGCCACCCTGTCGCAGGGGCCCTCGCTCTCCCAGGCGGGCACCGACCTGCTGCGCTCCAAGTCCCTGGACCGCAACTCCTACGACAGCGGCGACTGGTTCAACGCCATCCACTGGAAGTGCCGCGACAGCGGCGGCACCGGGAGCGGCAACGGGTTCGGGCGGGGGCTGCCGCCGGCCGCCGACAACGAGTCCAAATGGTCCTACGCCAAGCCCCTGCTGACGTCCGTCGAGGTGGGCTGCCCGCAGATCGAGGGCGCGTCCGCCGCGTACCGGGACCTGCTGCGGATCCGCACGAGCGAGAGCGACTTCGGGCTCGGGACCGCCGCACAGGTGCAGTCGAAACTGTCCTTCCCGCTGTCCGGCAAGGACGAGACACCCGGAGTGATCACGATGGAACTCGGCGACCTCGTCGTCGTCCTCAACGCGACCCCGGGGGCGCGGGAGCAGACGGTGACGGAGGCGAAGGGCACCGGATACGCGCTGCACCCCGTGCAGGCCGAGGGAGGCGACACCGTCGTCAAGTCCGCGTCCTACGCGGCCGGCTCGGGCACGTTCACCGTTCCCGGACGGACCGTGGCGGTGTTCTCCCGGACCTCCTGACAGGGCACTACATTGGTGGGGCGGCCCCGGGACCCCGGGCCGCCCCACCGGCGGGTCCGAGGGCTGGCAGATGGACGTCCACGGCAAGCGAACCGACGCGACCGTACTGCTCGTGGACGACACGGCGGCGGGCCGGTACGCCATGGCCGCACTGCTGCGCCGGGCCGGCCACCAGGTCGTCGTGGCCGCCACCGGCAACGAGGCCCTCGTCGAACTCGACGCGCGGCTGCGCAGGGGCACCCTCCCCGACGTGGCCCTCGTCGATGTGGACCTCTCCGACATGAGCGGCATCGAACTCTGCCGCAGGATCAAGGCCCGCCCGCACCTGGCCGGTCTGCCCGTCGTGCACTTCTCCGCCACCGCCGTGACCCCCGGCGCCCGGTGCCTGGGCCTGGAGGCGGGCGGGGAGGCCTATCTGGCGGTACCCGCCGAGCCCGAGGAGATCGACACTGTGGTCCGGGCCGCCGTGCGCTCCGCGCGGCTGCGGGCCGACGACCAGGCACTGGCACGGCGGCTGACGCTGCTGTTGGAGACCATCGTCACCATCCAGGCGGCGCGCGGCCTCCAGGAACTCGCCGACGCCGCCGCCAACGGCACCGCGCGGCTCACCGGCGGCCCCGCCGCCGTCTTCTTCCTCGGCCCTGACGACGAGCTGTACCGCGCCCACTCCCAGGACCGCACCTCGCTCGCACTGCCCGACGAGGGTGCCCACCGGGCCGTGGCCGGGCTGCTCCGGCGGCTCACCCGCGGACAGTCCGGGGTGCGGATCACCACCGTGCCCGCGCCGCTGTGGCCCGGCGGGTTCTTCCGCCCCGGCATGCAGCACGACGCCCGTCTTGCGCTCATCCTCACCCAGGACGGCAAGGCCGCGGTGTGCCTGGCCACGCCCACCCGAGGCGTGCGCAGGCTGAACCCGGAGGACGAGACCCTGGTGGCCCGGCTCGCCCAGGCCACCGCGTACGCCGCCGAGCCGCTGCTCATGTACCAGGTGGAGCGGCACGTCGCCCTCACCCTCCAGCACAGCTTCCTGCCCCAGCCGCACCGGCTCCCCGAACTGCCGGGCATCGACATCGCGGTCCGCTACGTGCCCGCCTCGCAGCAGACCGAGATCGGCGGCGACTTCTACGCGGCACTGCGCACCGACGACGGGGTGCTCGCCGCCGTGGGCGACGTCGTCGGGCACTCGCTGGACGCGGCCACCGTCATGGTCGAGATCCGGCACGCGCTGCGCGCCTACTGCGTCGAGGAGAGCGACCCGGCCGTGCTGGCCGAGCGACTCGACCGGATGCTGCGGCACTACCACCCCGGGATCACCACCACGGTCTGCCTGGCCCTGATCGACCCCGCGACCGGACGCACCCGTATCGCGAACGCCGGCCACATCCCGCCGCTCATCATCCGCGACACCGGTACGGCCGACTACGCGAAGGCCGCCGGGCCGCTGCTCGGGGTGGGGCTGCCCCATCCGGCGCCGACCGAACTGTTCCTCGAAGCGGGCGACCGGCTCCTGATGGTGACCGACGGGCTGATCGAGACGCGCGGTACGGATCTGGCGGCCTCGATGGAACACCTGCGCGCGGCGGCCGTGGGTGCGCTGCCCGGGCTGGACGCCCTGTGCGACACGCTCCTGGACTGCTTCGGCCACGACCGGGAGGACGACATCGCGCTGCTCGCCCTGCGGCTAGGGTGAGGGTTCTTTCCCAGCACAGGAGTTCCCATGCCGCAGATCACCGTCGACTACTCCGCGCCGCTCGGCGACGCCTTCGACCGGCAGGGGTTCGCCGTCGCGCTGCACGCCATGGTGGTGGAGACGGCCGCGGCGAAGACCGAGGCGTGCAAGTCCCGGTTCCGGGTGGTGGACGACATCGTCGTGGGGGCCGACACGGTGGGGCACGCGCTGGTGCACGTCGGTGTGGCGCTGCTGCCGGGGCGCTCCGCGGAGGTGAAGTCGGCGTTGACGTCGCGGGCGTTGGAGCTGGTACGGGCGCATGTGAAGCCGGCCGACGGAGCCGTCCTGCACGCCTCCGCGGAGGTCACCGACCTGGACCCCTCCTACCAGAAGTCCGTGAACTGACGCCCGCGAGCCTCAGGGGCGCGGGGAACGGCGCAGTCTTTTGGCTTTTAGGGGCGCGGGGAACGGCGCAATCTTTTGTCTTCAGGGGCGCGGGGAACGGCGCAGTCTTTTGTCTTTGGGGGCGCGGGGAACGGCGCAGTCTTTTAGGGGCGCGGGGAACTGCGCGAACGGCCCCCCGGGCCGCCTCAGGACGCGAGCGCCACCAGGCGCGTGACCAGGTCCGCGAACGGACTCTCGGTCGGCTCCTGGTCAAGCGCGGCACGAAGAATCGCCGCCATCTCCGCGTCCGACGCCGCACTGACCGCCGCCAGCGCCGCGAAATCATGCACCAGCTGAACCTCCAGCTCCCCGCGCGGAATCCGCCGCCCGTCCAGCCAGATCAGCGCCGTCGCCTCCGCCAGCGATATCCAGGACCGCACGACCAGTTCGAGCCGGGCCGGCGGTCGCTCCACCCGCAGATGCGACACGATCTCCAGATACGCCGCCTGCCGCACCCCGTCCACGAGCGCGTTCGTCGTGGTGGACCCGACCGAGGGACCACCCCGCATCAACGCCGAGAACCCCGGCCCGTGCTCGTCGACGAAGTCGAAGAACCGCCGCATCACCCGCAGCAGCCGCGCCCCCAGCGGCCCTTCCCGCGGCTCAACGAAACGTTCCGCCAGGTCGTCCGAGGCACGCTTCAACGCGGCCTCGTACAGGCTGAGTTTGCCCGGGAAGTAGTGGTAGACCAGCGGTCGTGAGATACCCGCGGCGGAGGCTATCTCGTCGATGGACACCTCGTCCGGCGAGCGCCGGCTGAACAGGTCGAGGGCGACGCCGATCAACTGCTGCCGTCGCTCCTCGACGCCCATTCTGCGCCGCACCCCGGTAGTCATATGAACACCTTACCGATCGAACCGATCGGAACCGGCCGCGAACGGGCCGCGAGCGGGCCGCGAACGCGCCACCGCCCGGTGCGGTTCAGCGCAGCCCGCCGATCTCCCTTCCGCTGCTCAGCGTGCCCTCCAGCTCGGCCTTCGCGCCCTGTTCGGCCCGCACGGCGAGGAGATTGCTCCGCGCCGCCCCGCTGACCCCGCCCGTCGCACGGATCGACGCCGTGCCCTTCCCGCCGGCGGCGAGGAGGTACCAGTCGCCCTTGACGGACTTCCACAGCACCCCCGCCAGGACATGGGGATCCTTCGCACCGCACGCGGACGCGTTCTCCGCCTTCGCCGCGACCGCGCCGAACCGCTGCCCCGGCGCGTGGAACTGGGCGAGCACCCGCGGGCCCCCGCCGCGCCAGGTGTCCGCGCGGGTGCACAGCCACTCCGCGGTGCCGCTCCCGTCGGGCAGGGCCTGGCGGGCGTAGCTCCAGGAGTTCACCGAGCGCACCCCCTGGCCGCGGGCGTCCGCGAGGGAGCAGGCCAGCGGGGCCCAGTCCGCCGCCGAGGCGTCGCCGGGCCGCCCGGGACGGCCCGAGGTGAGCCGGGCGGGCGTCAGTTCACCGAGGTCGGTCGACAGCCGGGTGCCGGCCTTGTCCGTCAGCTCCAGGACGTTCCAGGAACGGCAGGCGCCGCTCTGCAGGGCCGGGCTCGCGAACGGCTCGGTCACCCCGTCCGCCGAGCGCGCCAGCGGCGTCGTACCGGACGACGTACCCGTGGCGCCGGGCGTGGCCGCCGCCGACTTCAGCAGGTCGCGCACGACGGCGGTACGCACCCAGGGTGCCGTCAGATAGCGGACGTTGCCGTCGGTGCGGCCGAGGACCAGCGCGTCCGCGTCGGCCCCCGAGGCACCGTCGACCCGGGCGAAGTCGAGGGCCGCGCCCCGGGTGCCGCCGTCCTTCGCCTCGGCGTACCGCGCGATCCGCAGTCCGTCGTACAGCAGCACCACCCGGCTCTGGTCGACCACGCCCGCGTACAGCAGCTGCGGTGGTCCCGGCGGGGCGCCGGAGGGGGTGCCGGGGGTCGCGGAGACCTGTACGGAGCCGCCGGGCCGCGCCCATACGGCGAGCGCGCGCCGCAGCAGGGCCTTGTCGCCGGTGAGCGCGCCGCGCGCGGGCCACACGGAGAAGTCGGTGCGCGCGGACGACTCCCAGGCCGCCGCCGGCACCAGCGTCAGCTTCCCCGGGTCGAGGGCGGCCTGGGCGGCGGGGTTGCGCGCGTACGGGGGCGCGGCGGCGCCGTCGGGGCCCCAGCCGTCACCCGGCATGCCGAGGAGCGCCCCGCACACGGCCACCGCGGCGGCGGCGGCGACCGCCGCCTTGAAGTGCTGGCGGCGCCGCATCAGATCGGTGGGCCGGGCCTGCAGCGAGCACGGGTCGAACTCGGGGGAGGTCAGCAGCGCGTCGGCGCCCTCGGCCGTGCCCACCGCGTCCGCCTCGGCGAGGGCGGCGGCCGGGTCCTGCGCACCGGCCGCGGCCAGCACCCCGCGTACGTCCGCGTCCGCCATCCGCTCCAGGCCGCGCAGCACGAAGGCGGCGCGGGCCGGGGCGGACAGCGCCGAAAGACGCTGGTCCAGGGCGAGTTCGTCCGCTCCGCCGGAGCGCGGGAAGAGCCGCAGACCCCACACCTGGGGGAGCAGCGGCGGCAGTTGGGCCCGGGTGGGCCAGGCCCGGAAGGTCAGCGGCCGGCCCGCCTCCAGCGCCGTCCGCAGGACCCGCAGCCGCACGTACGCGTACCCGGGGTCCTCGGCACGGCCGTCGTCGGCGGTCTTCTGCGCCGGGAGGACGGCGCTGTCGCCGGAGGCCCGCCCGCGGGGCAGGGTGCGCTGGGTGAGCGCGTGCGCGGTGAGCACCCGGCGGTTGCGGCCGAGGCTCGGCGGGAGCACCAGATAGGCGAGCCGGACGAGCCGCGGGTAGTGCTCGACGAGCGCGGCCTCGGCCTGCTCGATGTCGACCACCGGCCCGGGGGCGGCGGCTGATGCGGGGCGGGGGCGCGGGGCGACATCCTGTGACTGCACGTTCAGCAGAACGAGCGAATCGGTGGATGGTCACCTGGACTGCCCCGACACCACCGGGACTTCGCGGTCCTGTCCTACGCGTCGGGCTCCACGAGCAGGCGCGCGTAGTTCGCCATGGACCGCTGGTAGCGCGGCAGATGAGGGGCGAGGGCGCCCAGGACGAGCGAGAGGCCTTCGCGCTCGCGGCCCAGGCTCGCCAGGCACAGGGCGAGGGTCGCGCGTACGGCGTCGTCCAACTCGTCGGACACACCGACGAGTTCGGGCGACAGGAGCTTGACGCCCTCCTCCGGCTGCCCGATGTTCCGCAGCGAGCTGGACAGCTGGATCTTCGCGCGCCGGCCCCGGTAGCCGTCGAGGCCGAGCGCCAGGGCCCGGCGGTACAGCGGGACGGCCTTGTCCGAGTGGCCCGTGGAGTCCCAGGCGCACGCCCGCTCGAAGGGGCCGACCGGGCTGTCGGCGGGCAACTCGGCGACGAGCGCGTCGATCCGCGCCCGGAAGTCCGCCGTGTCCGTCTGCGGATCGGCCTCCAGTGCGGCCCACGCGGCGGCCACCCGCTCCTCCCAGTCCGCCGGGTCGTCCACTGCCTTGTCCGTCGCACTGCCCTCTGTCGTCACGGGCTCACCTTCGCACACGTGCGCCAACCAGAACCAACGCTCCTGTGACGCGGGTCACTGTTACGTGTGCCGTGGTGCCTGTATGACGGAATCGGTCACTCGTGCCGCCGTCCGTTGAGCGCGGAGCGGACGGGAGCCGTATCGAAGAGCGGGGCCCCTGTGCGGGCTTTCAGAAGCGTGGGCGCACGGCCCCGGCGAGGCAGGTCGCCGGAACGGACCCGGAGGTACGGACGTAATGAGTTGTACGGGCAAGAGGCTCGCGGTCGGCACGGCCGGGGCGGTCGTGGCACTCCTCGCGGTGACCGGCTGCGGCTCCGACGGCGGCGGCGAGAAGAAGGTTCCCGAGACCGCTACCGGGAGTCTGGAGCACATTGCCAGCGAGGCGGGCTGCAAGCCGAACATGCAGACGGACGCGGACACGATCCGGCAGGCCCTCTGCAAGAAGCCGGGTGAGAAGTACGTCCTCGCGACGTTCGCCACCGACCGCGGCCAGGCCGAGTGGCTGAGCGGGGCGAAGGACTACGGCGGCTACTACCTCGTGGGCCGCAAGTGGGTCGCCGTCGGCGAGAAGAAGACGGTCACGGCACTGCGCGGCCGGCTCGGCGGGACCATGGAAGAGGGCTCCGAGCACATGAACCCGGGCGGCAGCCACAACAGCGGCAAGCACAGCGGCTGACCGCGGGGACACGAAAGAGCCGGCGGTGGGAATTCCCACCGCCGGCTCTTCCGTGTGCTCGACGTTCAGATGCCGCGTGAATACATGCGTATCACGTGCAGTTCTGGCCGCTGTTGATGCAGTTGACGACCTCGTTCATCTCGTTCCCGTCGAAGAAGTTGATGAAGTCGTTGTGGTCGGTGATGGCCTTGTGCAACTGGTCGGGGAAGCCGTCCACCGCGAACGGGTTCACGACCTGCCCGTTCTGGATCTGTGGGGCCGGAACGTCGTAGACCAGCCGGGCCTGGAGCTGGGGGATCGCCTTGAACCCGTTGGCGCAGGTGCCGTCCGCCTGCACGAAGGAGATGTGTGTGCGGTGGTTGGCGCTGTCGATGTTCTGGCCGTCCCAGCAGCTCTGGAAGAAGGACGTCCGCACCACGGAACTGCCCTCGGGGCAGATCGGGTACTTGTCCGTCAGCTGCCGGTCCTCGAACCCGGTGCAGCTCCAGTTCGTGTTGGCGTTGGCGAGACCGTTGGTGAACGCCTTGGCGTCACCGGTGATGATGCGCAGTGCCTGCGGCATCGCGACGACGTCGCCCGCCTTGTTGCCGACGAACTTCAGCTGAGCCTCACTGGCCTGGAGGATCTTGCCGATGTTTCCTTCCGCACCGCCACCGAGGTCGTTCGCGTCGAACTCGTCGGTGCCGTCCTGCAGACGCAGCACCGGCCAGTAGTACGACGACTTGTCGGCCTGGTTCTCGCAGCTGGTGTCGGCCTGGAGGAACTCCTGGTCGCTGGTGAAGGCGTTGTTGTTCTGGTTGCCCACGTAGTCGTGCGTGTGCTGAGCACCGTTGTCGACACCCGGAGCGACGATGATGTTGTCCGAGTTGTGGTTGTCGTTCCCGTTGGTGCCGCAGCTCGTGGTGAAGGTGCCGGTGGAACCGCCGTCGCCGTTCGCGGCGAGGCCGTTCGCGCCGACCCCCTTCGGGCCGCCGTTCGGCTGGACCTGGGTGATGTCCTGGAAGTCGGCTGCCACGGGACCGTTGACGACCTGGCCGTCGCCGCCGCCGTCCTGGCCGCCGTTACCGGCCTGACCGCCGTTGTCACCGCCCTGGCCGCCATTGTTGCCCTGGCCACCGTTGTTGCCCTGACCGCCGTTGTTTCCGCCCTGGCCGCCGTTGTTGCCCTGGCCACCGCCGGTCGGATTCTCGGCGGGCACACCCTGGCAGCCCGCGAACTTGCCCCATCCTCTGGGCCCCTTGCCGCCCGCGCGCTTGATGTTGTTGCTGATCCTGTCGATCGTGGCAACGCGCTTGGACTTCAACGGGCCGAGAATGGCGTTGTTGACGTAGGCGGGGTCCCCCGCCTGGGCCTGGCGGGTGTCCGCAAGACGCTTATAGGCCTCCGTGACCTGCTGGTCGAGCTTGGCCAGCTCCTTGTCGACACCGGCGCGTGCGCCCTTGGGCACGGAGGTCAGCTTCTGGCCGACGTCCGGGCATTTGATCGTGGCCACCGAGGCGGCGGTCGTCTGCGCGTTCCGCGTCGAGTTCTTGTTCTCGCCCGCGGAAGCGTAGATGTTGGCCGCAAGCAGACCGCCGCCACCCAGCGCGAGAGCCGCCGATGCGGCTATCGCCCGGTTGGCGAGCGTGGAGCGGCGTTTTCGGTTCGTGCGTCCCATGGAACTCCCTCTGGCTTCCTTGCGGGGCAACGAGGCGCCCGACAGGAGGTGAAGCGGCTCCGTTCAGTACGGAGGAGGTTCCTGGGGCGTTCAGAGGCCTCAGAAATTGATGAGAGTTCCGTGGCGCAATCCTGCCGCAAGGGGCCCAGAAGCCCCTGAAACAACGGCCGTTGAGCGGGAATCTTTGAATTTCGTTCAGCGGGTCCGAAACTCGGGAACGGTTCCGGCGGGCCCTTGTTCCCCCCGCTTATGAACCCTTTCAGCGGCCCTGGTCCAAATAGGCGAGAACGGCCAGGACGCGACGGTTGTCGTCGTCCGAGACATCCAGGCCCAGCTTCTGGAAGATGTTCGACGTGTGCTTCGCGATCGCCCGCTCCGTGACCACGAGGTGGCCCGCGATCGCCGCATTCGACCTGCCCTGCGCCATCAGTTCCAAAACCTCCAGCTCACGAGGTGTGAGCCGGCCCAGCGGCCGGTCGTCGCCCTGCCGACGCGCCAGCAACTGCTGGATGACCTGCGGATCCATCGCCGTACCGCCCGCGGCCACCCGCCGCACCGCGTCGATGAACTGCTCGGCGTCGAACACCCGGTCCTTCAGCAGATAACCGACCCCGCCGACCCCGTCGGCGAGCAGCTCACGCGCGTACAGCTGCTCGACGTGCTGGGACAGGACGAGGACCGGCAGCCCGGGTCTGGCCCGGCGCGCCGCCAGCGCGCACTGCAGCCCCTCGTCCGTGTGCGAGGGCGGCAGGCGTACGTCGACCACGGCGACGTCCGGCTCCAAGTCGGCCAGTGCACGCGTCAGTTCGGGCCCGGTCCCGACGGCGGCGGCGATCTCGAAGTCGAACGCCTCCAGCATCCGGACCAGACCGTCGCGCAGCAGGAACAGGTCTTCGGCTAGGACGACTCGCAAGGGATCTCCATGGTCACCATGGTGGGACCGCCCGCGGGACTGCTGACGGCCAGGACGCCGTCGAATGTACCGAGTCGCCGTTCGACTCCGGAGAGTCCCGAACCCGAGCCGGTCGCGGCGCCGCCCCCGCCGTCGTCGGTGACGGCGATCCGCAGCATGCCGCCGCGCTCCGGGGTGTGGTGCAGATCGACCCAGATCCGCTCGGCCCCCGAGTGCTTGACCGCGTTGGTCAGGACCTCACTGACGGCGAAGTACGCCGCGGCCTCCACCGGTTCCCCGAGCCGGCCAGGCAGGTCCACGTCCACCTCCGTGGCGATCGGCAGCCGCAGCGCCAACGCCCGTACGGCGTCGCCGAGTCCGCGCTCGGCGAGCACGGGGGGATGGATGCCGCGTACCAGGTCCCGCAGTTCGGTGAGGGCCTCCGCCGAGGACCGGCGGGCCCGTGCGACCAGCTGCCTGGCCTTCGCCGGGTCCTTCTCGATCAGGGCCTCGACCGTGCCGAGATCCATGCCCATCGCGACCAGCCGGGCCTGGGCCCCGTCGTGCAGATCCCGCTCGATACGGCGCAGTTCGGCCGCGGAGGTGTCGACGGCGTCCCGGCGGGTCTCCGTCAGCACCCGCACCCGCTCGGCGAGTTCGCCCTGCCCGGACGCGAGGACGGACCGGGTCAGCAGGAAGTGGACGCGCAGCAGGAAGGGGGCCGTGTACACGCCGACGACGAGCAGGGCGGCGCCCAGGGCCCCCGCGGCGAGGGCGCTGAGCTGCCCGCCGACCGGCACGAACCCGTACCACCAGCCGACGTACGTGCCGTCGGTGAGGGCCCGCCACAGCCCGGCGGCCAGCGCGAACCCCTCGAAGGGGTAGAAGATCAGCAGGGCGGGCAGCAGCGCGGTGAGCAGGCCCGCGGTCATGTCCACCGGCAGCCACAGGAGGTCCCGCCGGACGGCCGGATCGCCGAGCAGACGGAAACAGCGCCCCCACGGATTGGCGTCCTTCGGGACCGGCCGGTACGCGGGCGGGATCCGCACCCCGCCCCACCGGACCGCCAGCAGCCGCCGCAGGTCGGCGAAGCCGCGTACGGCGGCGAGCACCCAGGGCGTCGTCACGATGCCGATGCCCAGTGGTACGAGCACGATCGACACGACGGAGAACACGAAGAGGACGATCGACCCGGCCGGCGCCACGACGGCCAGCAGCAGCGCCCGCGCTCCGGCGACTGCGGCGGTACGCGCCCGGCCGCCCGCCCTGTTCTCCCCGCTGTCCCCGTCGGTGTCCATGCCCTCAGTCTCGCCCACCTCGCGGCCGTGGTCAGGGGGCCGAGCCACCGGGAGGGGGGTGGTGCCAGCACCACCCCCGCCGCTCCCCGCCGTCCCCGGCCGCCCTCAGCCGTGCAGGAGTTCGTCCTCCACGGCGGGATCGAGTCCGACGGCGGGGCGGTCGGGGCGTTGGGGCGGGACACCGCCGATGTCCTGGAGCCAGCTCCAGGTGTCGGCCACCGTCTCGGAGACGGGACGGCAGCGGAGCCCGGCCCGTACCGCCTTCGACACGTCGGCGCGGTGCAGCATGGCGTGCAGCTCGGAGTCCGGCGGCACCCACACTGGCAGCTGTGTCCAGGGCTCGACGCCGGCCGCCAGGATCAACTCCGGTTCGGTCCACCGCAGTTCGGCCCGCCCACCGGTGACCCGCGCACAGGCGTCGAGCAGCGTCCGGGTGGTCGCGTGCCCCGAAGGACTGATGAGGTTGTACGCCCCACCGGCCCCGCCCTCCGCCGCCCCCAGGGTCCACTCGGCGAGGTCGCGGACGTCGATGTACTGCAGTGGCAGTTCACGGGGGCCGGGCGCGAGCACGGGGCCGCCGCGGGCCGTGCGGGTGAGCCACCACGGCAGCCGGCCGATGTTCTCGTACGGGCCGAGGATGAGACCGGCTCGTACGAGGAGCGCCCGATCCGCGCCGAAGGCGTCGAGCACGGCCAGTTCCCCACCGCGCTTGTCGCGCGCGTAGTCGGTCCGTCCGGCGTCGGGGGAGGCGCCCTTGACCGGCGGGGCGCTCTCGTCGTAACCGGCCGGCTGCGGCCACGCGTACACGGAGCAGCTCGACACGTAGACGTACCGCTGAACGCGGCTTTCCAACAACCGCGCGGAGTCCCGCACCACCCGGGGAGCGCCCGACCAGGTATCGACCACGAGGTCCCATGAGCCGCCGCCGGGGCCCTGCCCGTCCTCGGCGAGGGCCGCGAGCCCGTTCGGCGCGGTGCGGTCACCGTGCAGGGAACGTACGCCCGCGGGTGCCTGGTGCCGGCCGCGGTGGAACACGGTCACGTCCCAGCCGCGTTCCAGCGCCGCCTCCACGACGGCCCGGCCCACGAACTCCGTACCGCCCAGCATCAGAAGTCTCATGCGGGGGACTCTGCCCTGCTCGGCCGTGCGGCGGAACGGAATTCTGCCCACAGGCAAACCGTCCCGCCGCCGGGTGGGTCAACTGCCCGTGCCGGGCGCGTACGTGTAGCCGACGCGGCGGACGGTCCTGATGGTGTGCCGGTGCTCCACGCCGAGCTTGCGGCGCAGCCGGGCGATGTGCACGTCGACGGTCCGGCCGTCGCCCACGTGTCCGTAGCCCCACACCGTGGTGACCAGCTGGTCGCGGGTGTGCACCCGGTGCGGATGCGCCACCAGGTGCGCGAGCAGCTCGAACTCCAGGTACGTGAGGTCGAGCGGGCGCCCGTCGACCTCGGCGGTGCGCCGGACGGTGTCGACCCGCACGGGCAGGTCCTCACCGGCGGCCGGCAGGGGGGAGGGCTGATCGGCGGGTACGAGGACCAGGTACCCGATCATCGGCGGGTGGCCCGGCAGCGTGGGCAGGGTGTGCGGGGGAGCGGGCAGCCAGGTGGCGCCCGGCGGCAGGAAGCCGGTGACGTCGACCACCTCGTCCCGGTCGACGGCCCGCAGCCGGTGGCGTGCGGAGGCGGTGGACGGGGCGGTGGCGACGGCGGAGAAGGAACGGGTGTTCGCCATGAGAGGTCAGCTCTTTTCGCGCGAGAGGTCGTCGAGGACGTACGTCGTGCGCGCTGGCCGAAGACCGGTGTACGGCTTTAGAGGGCCCGCGCGTTCGTCGCGCGACAACACACCCGGTCGAAGTCGTGGTGCTGACGGGAAGGCCAGAAGGGCTCCAGGTCATGACGACCCGTAGCGCTGCACTCCCGGAAACTGGCCATACCCCCATTGAAGCAGACCGAGCCCCACAACATCAGCCTCCACCCACAGTCCGCCCCCCACCCGCACCTCCCAACTCCCCGAGCCCCCACTCACCAAAGGGGCGCGGGGAACGGCGCAAACGCCCGCACCGACCCACCTCCGCCCACACACCCCGTGTCACCCCACATCACCCCCGTGCCACCCCGAGCGGACGCGAAAAGGCGCCCACCGCACAGGTGAGCGCCCCTCCGAACAAGCGGAACCGCCGGTTCAGACCTGCCCGGCCTTCTCCAGCGCGGAGCAACACGTGTCGACGATCAGCCGAGTAACCACGTACGGGTCGACATTCGCATTCGGACGCCGGTCCTCGATGTACCCCTTGCCGTCCTTCTCCACCTGCCACGGGATCCGAACCGAGGCCCCCCGGTCGGACACCCCGTACGAGTACTCGTTCCACGGCGCCGTCTCGTGCAGCCCTGTCAGCCGGTCGTCGATCCCCGCACCGTAGTTCTTGACGTGGTCGAGCGGCTTCGAGCCCTCGCCCAGCGACTCGCACGCGGTGATGATCGCGTCGTACCCCTCGCGCATCGCCTTCGTGGAGAAGTTGGTGTGCGCACCGGCACCGTTCCAGTCGCCCTTCACCGGCTTCGGGTCCAGCGTCGCGGAGACGTCGAAGTCCTCGGCCGTGCGGTACAGCAGCCAGCGCGCCACCCACAGGTGGTCGGAGACCTCCAGCGGCGAGACCGGTCCGACCTGGAACTCCCACTGCCCGGGCATGACCTCGGCGTTGATGCCGGAGATGGCCAGCCCCGCCTTGAGGCAGTTGTCCAGGTGCGCCTCGACGATCTTCCGGCCGAAGATCTCGTCCGCGCCGACGCCGCAGTAGTAGCCGCCCTGGGGGGCCGGGAAGCCGCCCACGGGGAAGCCGAGCGGACGCTCGCCGTCGAAGAAGGTGTACTCCTGCTCGATGCCGAAGATCGGCTCCTGGGCGCCGAATTTCTCCGCGACCTCGCTGAGCGCGGCCCGCGTGTTGGACTCGTGCGGCGTCATGTCGATGTTCAGGACCTCGCACATGACGAGGATGTCGTCACCGCCGCGGATCGGGTCCGGGAAGCTCGCGACCGGCTTGAGCACACGGTCCGAGGCATGACCCTCGGCCTGGTTCGTGGACGACCCGTCGAAGCCCCAGATCGGCAGCTCCGCACCCTTGGCCGACTTCTGGGAGTCCGCCATTATCTTCGTCTTCGAACGGAGCTTGGCCGTCGGCTCGGTGCCGTCGATCCAGATGTACTCAGCCTTGAAGGTCACGGGCCACATCCTTCGGGGTGGGTCTCTAGGCGCGGTGCGGGAGCCGCGGCGCTGCGGCACCTGGGCGCCGCGGAGGATGCCCGAAGCCTGTCAACAGGCAGTTTCCCGATCATTGCCCTGGTGTGAAGCCCGTGTTACCTGGGGCCCCTGTGGCGGGGGTCACCCGGGGAGAGCGCACTCGCTCGTATGCGATGGGTTTCGGACAGGCGGCGGCTCGGGGCCGCCGCCCGACGCGAAGAAGAGCGGGCGGGACGGAGCGATCCGGTGGGCCCCTCAGCCCACCTTCTCGATGACGGCCCTGCGGATCAGGAACTTGCCGGGCTCGCGGACCTGCTCGAACGCCTCGTTGTTCAGGAGGGCGCAGCTGCCGGAGACCGAGGTGACCTCCACGGTCGTGGACTTGTTGTTGTCCAGGTTCGTGACCTTGAGCTTCGTACCGGCCGGGAACTGGTTGCTGGACGCGGCGGGCGCGCCCGCCTCACCGGAGAGGGTGACCGTGGACCCGTTGCAGACCTGCTCGCCGGTGGCGGCGCCGTCACCTCCGGCGGCGGGGGGCGCGGAGGCCTCCTGCGAGGGCTGCTCGGCGGGCGCGGAGGTGGCGGGCGCCCCGGCACCCGCTCCCGCCCCGGCACCCGCGCCCTCACCCACGTTGGCGTCGGACTCGCCGACGGCGCAGCCGGAGGCCTCCTGCTGCACCTTGATCTGGGCGATGACCGCTTCGCGGTTGGCGATCCGCGCCTCGGACTGGGCGTCCGGGGCGGTGCGCTGTCCTTCGATGAACTTCTCGTTGTTGCCGAGGGCGGTGGCCAGGCCGGCGCAGACGACGGACGACTGCGCGTTCTGGGTGGCCGGTGCCGCGTTCGACGTGGCGGCCAGGGCGAAGGCCCCGCCACCGGCCACCGCGGCGGCGCTCACCAGCAGGGCGATCTTCTTCTTCGTCCCGAGAGTTCTTCTGCGCGACATCAACGGCTCCTGTCCCCGGCCGCCCCTGGCGGCGGCCGTTCGCCGCTATGTACGAGATACCGAACGGACTTGCTCACCCGTCGACCCAAGTCGCGTGAGTAACGTGGATCACACCGGAACCACCTCCACGGACACGGAGTTGTCAGGGCCGCCGCCCCAGAACGTCCCGCACCGCCTCGTCCGTCCGCCCGACGACGGCGGTCCCGTCCTCAGCGGTGATGAGGGGCCGCTGGATCAGCCGGGGATGCGCGGCCAGCGCCGCGACCCACCGCTCCCGCGAACCGGCGTCGCGGGCCCACTCCTTCAGCCCCAGCTCCTTCGCCTCGGCCTCCTGGGTCCGGGTGATGTCCCAGGGCTCGAGGCCGAGCCGCTCCAGGACTTCCCGGATCTCCGCCTCGCTCGGCACGTCCTCCAGGTAGCGCCGGACCGTGTACTCGGCCCCCTCCGCCTCCAGCAGGCTGATCGCGCTGCGGCACTTCGAACAGGCCGGATTGATCCAGATCTCCATACCGCAAAGGTACGCGGGAACACCGCGCCACTCACTGGTCACGGCACCCCCAAAACGCCTGTGGCCAGGGGCGATTGTCAGTGGGCGGCAGTAGAATAGAAGCAGTGTTCGAGGGTGCCGCCGGAGACGCCGGCCGGTGCCCTGACCGCGACAGGAGGATGCCTGTGCCCGCTGCCGCACTGAGTCCGCTGCCCACCCAGTCCACAGCCCGGAGGGCGGTCCAGCTCGACCTGCCCTACCAGCCCGTCGAGAAGCGCCCGCTGCCGCCGGGTCGCCCGCGCGAGTGGTACGTCACGCACAACCGCCGTCTCAAGGCGATGCGGCTGGCCATCGCCCTCCTCGACTCCGGCGTCTACCTGCCCAGGCAAGCCCGCAACGACACGATCCGCGGCACGGCCGCACTCATCGGCGTACATCCCCCGTCGGACACGACCTGCCACATGGTCCGGGCCCTGATGCGGTACGCCCGCTGAGCCCACGCCCGTAGCGCCGCCCGCTTCCCGGGCGGCGCGTCGGCGCGTAGGCGCGTTGGTGTGTCGGTGTGTCGGCGTTTCAGCGCGTGGACTTCGGCGCCTCGCGCCCGACCCGGGTCGCGCGTCAGGCGGACGCCAACTCCCGCTCCAGCGGGGTCCGGAAGCGAGGGGTGACCCGGGTGGGGCCCAGCCACGCGCGCAGCCGGTCGGCCTCGGCCCCGATCGCGTCCAGAGCCTCGGCCCCGGAGCCCTCGGTGTCCGCGTCCCCGCCGGTCGCGTCCCCGCTGTCCAGCAGCCGCCAGGCGATCTCGCCGTCCGGGCGCTGGGCCCAGCCGCCCACGATCCGCCCGTTCCACCAGACGGTCGGCCCGATGTTCCCGCTGCGGTCGAAGAGCGTCGGCCGCAGCCCGGGCGGGCAGTACCAGTCCCGTTCCCGCCATCCCATGGCCGTGGGGTCCAGGCCCGGCAGCAGCGCGGCCCACGGCTCGACGGCCGCGACCGGTTCCACCGCGTCGGCGAGCACGTACGCCACGCCTTCGTCCACCGAAACCGTCACCGCCTCCACCGCACCCAGCGCCCGCCGTACGTCGCCTGCCTTCCACCCGGTCCACCACCTGAGGTCGGCCTCCGTGGCCGGCCCGCACGCGGCGAGCCAGCGCCGGATCAGCTCCGCCTGGGCCTCGGCCACGGGCAGTTCGGCGCACGGGGGAGCCACCGCCCACCGGAACTGCGTGGACGTCCACGACCCGAGCGGACGCCCCCGTACGACCCGGCCCTCGACCCCGAGGACCCGCAGCAGCCGCGACGACACGGTGTGCACCCCCTCGTAGCTCTTGCCCGCCGCGTACGTGAACCGCTCCCTCAACCGGGGCTCCGCACGGGCCAGTTCGGCGGCCGTAGCCTCTCCGTACCGGGCCAGCGCGGCCAGCGCGGACGTCTCCACCTCCGCGAGCCACTCCGCGTCGGGAGCCCCGGCCAGGGCCATGTCCCCGATCAGGGCGGCCCGGGCCCGCGCGGCCACGGCGAGTCCGGTGGACGCGTGCACGACCGGGACGAGTCCGGTGGGGAACACGAACACGGTGTGCCGCATGCCGTGCATCCGGATCAGCGTCCGGTCCTCGTACAGGGCCCGCTCCATCGCCGATACGGTCCCCGCGCCCGCCGCGTCCGTGAGCCGCGCCCCCACGGCGAGGTAGACGCTCGCGGGATCCGTCCCGTGCAGCGCCACCAGCGAGGCCGCGACCTCCTCGGGCGTGTCCGCCCTGGCGGCCCCGGCCAGCCGTTGCCCCACGGCCAGCCGAGCCCGCCGCTCGGCCACCCCGATGTGCCGCCGCTGCCCGCCCATACGCTTCCCCCTGTCCGGCCCGATCCCCGGATTCTCCCCGACGCGCGTTGCTCGGATGTGCAGTGCCCGGACTCGGATTGTCGCCCGGATCCGCCCTTGACCGGGAGCCGTGCGCCGGCGGCCGGGGCGGGGGCGCAGGTGAAGGCGAAGGCGGAGGACGCGGTGGCCCCGGACGCAGATTTACTCACTCCGAAGCACCCCCCTTGCTCCCCTCTGTGATGATTTCGCTTGACCTCAAGCTGTTTTGTGACTGCTCGTAAGCGGACCCGGCCGTTATTCGTTTCCGTCGGACAGGGATCGCCCGGCATCCTGAGGACTACTCTCGACGTCACCGACGGCCCGGTGCACGGCCCGGCACCGCCTCGGACAGCTCAAGGTCCCACCACTCACGCACAAGGAGACCCGCCATGGGTACCTTGATCGTTCTGGCGATCCTCGTCCTGGCAGTCATGGGAATCAACAGCCCCGGTTGGTGGCTCCTCGCAGCCGCCCTGACCTACCTCTACGTCCGCTACTTCCGAGTGGGCCAGGGGGCCTCCGGCTCGTCGTCGGGCGGCGGCGCGAGTTCGGGCAGCTCCACGACCCGGATGGACAGCGACTACCACGCGTACCGCCGGCGCCGCGACCGGTTGGCCAAGTGGGAGCGCCGCTACCGCCGCGAACGCCCCTGGAACGTAAAGAAATGACGGACCCCCGCCCCTGCCCGAAGGGCTGTGGCGGGGGCGCCGGCCGGTCACGCTCCAGAGGCTGCCGTGTGCGCGGAGTTCACAGTCGGCGCCGGGTCAGGGATTCGGACGGCTTCCCGTCTCGGGTGGCTTCTGTGCGGGTGTGCGGAGCGGTGGCGTGTTGAACACGAGCGCGACCCTTGCCCGGCTCCTCCATGACCTTCCCGCCGGCTACGGTCCCGGTCTGCTGGGCGGCGACCCGGCGCTGTGCGCGCAGGTGCTGAGGGTGGACGGGGCCGCGGTGTCACTCGGCACCGACGGGGCGTTGACGGAGCTGGTGTGGGCCACCCCGGGGCGCAGCACGGCTCTGGACGACATGCAGTGCACGATGGGCGAGGGACCGGCCTTCGACGCCTACGGCCACTGCGGCCTGGTCGCGGTGCCCGATCTGCAGCGCGCCGACCCGCACCGGTGGCCGGCCTTCCTGCCCGAAGCTGAACGGCTCGGCGTCCAGGCACTGTTCTGCTTTCCCCTGCGCCTGGGAGCCGTCTGTCTGGGGACGCTCACCGCGCAGCGCGCCCAGGCCGGTCCGCTGGCCCCCGATCAGCTGAACGACGCGCTCATAGTGACGGCGGCCGTCACCGCGTCGCTGCTCCGCGACACCGGCCGGCGGACCTCTTTCGCCCAGGCGGAACCCCACACCGCGCTGCACCGCGCGGTCGTCCACCAGGCCAGCGGCATCATCAGCGTCCAGGCGGGCATCTCCTTGCCCAAGGCGCTGGCCCTGCTGCGCGCCCACGCCTACCGCACCGAACAGGCATTGTTGACGATCGCCGAAGACGTGGTCGCACGACGACTGCACTTCCGGAACAATCCGGAGGGGACGGTCTCCCCGTCCGGAGACAGGGACTGATGACGATGGCGACCCAACAGCGCGTGCTCAAGATCCTGGTGGAGGCGGTGGACACGCTGACCGCGGACTTCGACCTGATCGAGTTCCTCCACCGCCTGTCCGTCCGCTGCGTGGAACTGCTGTCCGCGGACGCGGTCGGCATGATGATCGTCGACCAGCACGGCGAACTCCAGCTCATCGCCGCCTCCGACGAAAGGACCCGTCTGCTGGAGCTCTTCGCTCTCCAGCACGACCAGGGCCCCTGCGTGCGCTGCTACCACAGCGGCGAGGCGCAGCTGAACATCAACCTCACCTCCAGCGCGGTCACCGCGGACTTCGGCCCCTTCGCCGCCCGCGCCCGGGAGGGCGGTTTCGTCGTCACCCACGCACTGCCGATGAAACTGCGCCGCGAGGTCATCGGCGCCGTGAACCTCTTCGACACCCGGCTGCACCACCTCAGCGACTCCGACATCCAGATCGGCCAGGCCATCGCCGACGTCGCCACCATCGCCATCCTGCAACAGCGCACCATCGAACAGGGCTACGCCGAAAAGGCACAGCTCCAGGCGGCCCTGTCCAACCGCGTGATCATCGAACAGGCCAAGGGCATCCTCTCCGAACGCCAGAACCTCGGCCTCGACGACACCTTCGACGCCATGCGCGCCCTCGCCCGCCACCGCGGGCTGCGCGTGACCGAACTGGCCAGGCAGATCACCGAAGGCACCTTCGACGGCGACATCACGTCCGCCTAGAGCCCTGTCCGCCCACCCCACATCGGTGAAACGCCGCCGGCCGTGCCCTCCCGAAAGCGGGGAGAACACGGCCGGCGGCTCACACACGGCCCAGGGGAGCGCTGACGCACGCTCCGACCTGGGGCTGGATCACACGTCGTAGTACAGCTCGAACTCGTGCGGGTGCGGACGCAGCTGCAGCGGCGCGATCTCGTTCGTGCGCTTGTAGTCGATCCACGTCTCGATCAGGTCGGAGGTGAAGACGTCGCCCGCGAGCAGGAACTCGTGGTCGGCCTCGAGGCGGTCGAGGACGGCCGGGAGCGAGGTCGGGACCTGGGCGACGCCCGCGTGCTCCTCGGGCGCCAGCTCGTAGAGGTCCTTGTCGATCGGCTCGGCCGGCTCGATCTTGTTCTTGATGCCGTCGAGGCCCGCGAGCAGCAGCGCCGAGAAGGCGAGGTACGGGTTGCCGGAGGAGTCGGGCGCGCGGAACTCGACGCGCTTGGCCTTCGGGTTCGAGCCGGTGATCGGGATACGCATGGCCGCGGAGCGGTTGCGCTGCGAGTACACCAGGTTGACCGGAGCCTCGAAGCCGGGGACCAGGCGGTGGTACGAGTTCACCGTCGGGTTGGTGAAGGCCAGCAGCGACGGGGCGTGCTTGAGGATGCCGCCGATGTAGAAGCGCGCCATGTCCGACAGGCCCGCGTAACCGGCCTCGTCGTAGAACAGCGGGTCGCCGTTCGCCCACAGCGACTGGTGGACGTGCATGCCCGAGCCGTTGTCACCGAAGATCGGCTTCGGCATGAAGGTCGCGGTCTTGCCGTTGCGCCAGGCCACGTTCTTCACGATGTACTTGAAGAGCTGGAGGTCGTCGGCCGCGGCGAGCAGCGTGTTGAACTTGTAGTTGATCTCGGCCTGGCCGGCCGTGCCCACCTCGTGGTGCTGGCGCTCGACCTGGAGGCCGGACTTGGCCAGCTCCAGGGAGATCTCGGCACGCAGGTCGGCGAAGTGGTCGACCGGCGGGGTCGGGAAGTAACCGCCCTTGTAGCGGACCTTGTAACCACGGTTGTTCTCGGCCGCGCCGGTGTTCCAGGCGCCGGCCTCGGAGTCGATGTGGTAGAAGGACTCGTTCGACTTGGTGTCGAAGCGGACGCTGTCGAACACGTAGAACTCGGCCTCGGGGCCGAAGAACGCGGTGTCGGCGATACCGGTCGACGCGAGGTAGGCCTCGGCCTTCTTCGCCACGTTGCGCGGGTCACGGGAGTACTGCTCGCCCGTGATCGGGTCGTGGATGAAGAAGTTGATGTTGACCGTCTTGTCGCGGCGGAACGAGTCGACGCGCGCGGTGGACAGGTCGGCGCGCAGCGCCATGTCGGACTCGTGGATGGCCTGGAAGCCGCGGATGGAGGAGCCGTCGAAGGCCAGTTCCTCGGTCGGGTCGAAGGCCTCCGCCGGAATCGTGAAGTGCTGCATCACACCCGGCAGGTCGCAGAAGCGGACGTCGACGAACTTGACGTCCTCGTCCTTGATGAACTTCTTGGCCTCGTCGGCGTTCTGGAACATCCAGCTCCTCCTACTCCCGCTCACTTCGGACCGGGGTGGTAGTTCGTTCGTGCTGCCAGTGCGGTGGCACACGCTGAGCCCGACCTTAAGGACGGGTGATTTCTCCAGCGTGACCCATTTGTTTCGCCCAAGTTAACCGGACGAGGTCCGGTGTACCCCGCCCGTCCGCACGGCAAAACGGTCGCAGTACCGTGGACGGGTGGACAACAGGCAAGCAATCGGATCGTGGCTGTCCGGACCCCGTGCCGCCGCGGAGGACGCCGGTGCCGACTTCGGATACCGCGGAGAACAGCTGGGCCTGCCCGAGTCGGGCCCCGGCTCCATCGCGCGCCCCGGCAGGCGGCTGGGCGCCCTCGCCGTCGACTGGGGCCTGTGCACCTTGATCGCATACGGCCTCATCACCGACGGCTACGGCCAGGCGACCGGGAACTGGGCGCTGCTCATCTTCTTCGTCGTGAGCGTGCTGACCGTGGGCACCCTCGGCTTCACGCCCGGCAAGCGCCTGTTCGGCCTGCGGGTCCTGGCCCTGGAGACCGGCTCGGTCAACCCGCTGCGCGCGCTGGTGCGCACGGTCCTGCTCTGCCTCGCGCTGCCGGCCCTGATCTGGGACCGCGACGGACGCGGGCTGCACGACCGCCTGGCCCGCACGGTCGAGGTCAGGATCTGACCCGCACGGCCGAGGTCGGGAATTGATCCGCACGGTCGAGGTCGGAAACTGATCCGCCGCTCGCCCTACCGCCCTACGTCCCGTCGGGGGCGGGCACGGGAAAGGGGCGCCCCGGAACCGTCGGTGATTCCGGAACACCCCTTACCAGTGGAGCTCAGCCGCGGCGCTAGCGCATCTTCCCGCCGCGCGGCATCCGCATCCCCTTGGGCATCGGGCCCTTGGGGAGCGGCATGTTGCTCATCAGGTCGCCGAGGGCGCGCAGCCGGTCGTTGGTCGCGGTGACCTGGGGGCCGGTCAGCACCCGCGGCAGCTTCACCATCGTCGTACGGAGCTTCTTCAGCTCGACCTGGCCCTCGCCCGTGCCGACGAGGATGTCGTGCACCGGCACGTCCGCGACGATGCGGGCCATCTTCTTCTTCTCGGCGGCCAGCAGGCTCTTCACCCGGTTCGGGTTGCCCTCGGCCACCAGCACGATGCCGGCCTTGCCCACGGCCCGGTGGACCACGTCCTGGCTGCGGTTCATCGCCACGGCCGGGGTGGTCGTCCAGCCGCGCCCGACATTGTCGAGCACCGCCGCCGCCGCGCCCGGCTGGCCCTCCATCTGGCCGAAGGCCGCCCGCTCGGCACGGCGCCCGAAGACGATCGCCGACGCGAGAAAGGCGAGCAGGAGGCCGAGAATGCCGAGATAGATCGGGTGACCGATCCAGAAGCCGATCGCGAGGAAGACACCAAGGGTGACGATTCCGACAGCCGCGAGTACAAGACCGATCTTTTTGTCGGCCTTGCGGGTCATCTTGTAAGTCAGAGCGATCTGCTTGAGTCGCCCGGGGTTCGCAGCGTCCGCTGCGGGTTCCTTCCTCGCCATGCCGTGAAGTCTACGTGTCGGGGGAAGCGCCTACGACGGCGGTGCCGGGTCGGCCTCCGTCGCGGGGCCCGGAACGACCCGCGTACGAGGGTGTGTCCTCGGTTCAGAGGTGGGTGACGAAGGACTGCTCCACGACACGCTGTGCCTCGACGCGGTCCTTGGCGCGACGGCGGTCCTCCAGGACGGACGTCCAGGCGTTGCGACGGGCGGTGCGCTGGCCACTGCTCAGCAGCAGGGCCTCGACGGCACGGAGTGCATCGGTGAACGACGGAATCGCGGTGGCGCGTACGGGCGCGGCCTGCATGTGAAGGTCCCCCCTCGGGACGGCGGCTCTGGCTGAAGGCTCTACGGGGTGTGTAGGAACCAGGGTCACTGAATGGTGTTACCAGGGCGTGACCGACCGGTCAAACGCCAGTGAAGCCTTGATGGGCGGGCCCGAAACCGCGACGCGGCCCCGAGGCGGCCCCCATCTGCGGGGACGCCCGGGACCGCGTCGTACAGGCCATTACCGATGAGTAGCCGCTTGTGCGCAGATTCACACGCGCGGCTGGCACTGCATGCCATTCGGCGGGGTGTCCGCCGGTGGCCGGTACGGCTCAGACAGCCTGCGAGGCGACGTACGCGCCCCGCTTCTCGATGGCCATCTGGTAGAGGCGGCCGGCCCGGTACGAGGAGCGGACCAGCGGGCCCGACATGACCCCGGAGAAGCCGATCCGGTCGGCCTCCTCCTTCAGCTCCACGAACTCGTGCGGCTTCACCCAGCGCTCGACGGGGTGGTGACGCACGGAGGGCCGCAGGTACTGCGTGATGGTGACCAGCTCGCAGCCCGCCTCGTGGAGCTGGCGCAGCGCCTCGCTGACCTCCTCGCGGGTCTCGCCCATGCCGAGGATCAGGTTCGACTTCGTGACCAGACCGTAGTCGCGGGCCTCGGTGATGACCTTCAGCGACCGCTCGTACCGGAAGCCCGGGCGGATGCGCTTGAAGATGCGGGGGACCGTCTCCACGTTGTGCGCGAAGACCTCCGGGCGGGAGGAGAAGACCTCGGCGAGCTGGGCCGGCTCGGCGTTGAAGTCCGGGGCCAGCAGCTCGACCTTGGTGCGGCCCTCGGCGCGGTCGGCGGTCTGCGCGTGGATCTGGCGCACGGTCTCGGCGTACAGCCAGGCGCCGCCGTCCGCCAGGTCGTCGCGGGCCACGCCGGTGATGGTGGCGTAGTTCAGGTCCATGGTGACCACGGACTCGCCCACACGGCGGGGCTCGTCGCGGTCCAGCGCCTCGGGCTTGCCCGTGTCGATCTGGCAGAAGTCGCAGCGCCTCGTGCACTGGTCGCCGCCGATGAGGAACGTGGCCTCGCGGTCTTCCCAGCACTCGTAGATGTTGGGGCAGCCCGCCTCCTGGCAGACCGTGTGCAGGCCCTCGCTCTTCACGAGGTTCTGCATCTTCGTGTATTCGGGACCCATTTTCGCCCGGGTCTTGATCCACTCGGGCTTGCGCTCGATGGGGGTCTGAGCGTTCCGGACCTCCAGGCGCAGCATCTTGCGTCCGTCGGGTGCGACTGCGGACACATCGGCTCCCTGTAGCTTCGATTCTTCGGCGTACACCAGGGTACGCCCGTTCGGTGCGTGGCCTCCGAGGAGGGGAACCTTCGGGAACGGGGGTGCATTCCCGGTCCTTCTCTCGCCCCCGCCCCCTCCACCGCCCGGGGCAAAAGCTCCGCGCCCCCCAGCACATCCCCGAGATGCCGCTCGACCACGGGCAGCACCTCCGCGATGCCCACATCCCGCCCCAACTCGTGCGCCAGCGACGTAACCCCCGCATCCCGTATCCCACAAGGAATGATCTTGTCGAAGCTGGACACGTCGGGATTCACGTTCAGGGCGAACCCGTGCATGGTGACCCCCTTGGCCACCCGGATCCCCACCGCGCAGATCTTCCGGTCCTCCCGCCGCTGCCCGGCGTTGGAGGGCGCGTACTCGGGCCCGTTCAGCCTCGGGTCGAACTCGTCGTCCGCCACCCGGGGATCGAGGTCGAGGGTGAGCCCGCCGAGCGCCGGCCGCTGGTCCACCGGGTCGCCCAGGACCCAGACACCCGCCCGCCCCTCCACCCGGCTGGTCACGACGCCGAACTCCGCGCAGACCCGGATCATCGCGTCCTCGAGCCGCCGCAGGTGGGCGACGACGTCCACCGGACGCGGCAGCTTCTGGATCGGGTAGCCGACCAGTTGCCCCGGGCCGTGCCAGGTGATCTTCCCGCCCCGGTCCACGTCGATGACGGGCGTGCCGTCGAGGGGCCGCTCGTTGTCCGCCGTACGCCGGCCGGCCGTGTAGACGGGCGGGTGCTCAAGGAGCAGACAGGTGTCGGGGATCTCGTCCTGAAAACGGGCGGTGTGGATACGGCGCTGCTCGTCCCAGGCTTCCTGGTACTCGACGGCGTCCGCACCGAAACCCATGCGGACGAACCGCAGCTCACTCACGGCAAGCGCCTCCCTTGCAAGAGTTCGTGGGCCCGTGACCGGTCCCTCGTGGGCCCGTGACCGGTCCCGTAAGGCTCGTAACGCCCCACGCCACTGTACGTCCGGTCGGCGCGCGTCAGCCCTGAGGGCAATCCTCACACGATCGGATGAATGAACACCAAAGTGTGCGATCGGTTGCTTACAGACCGCTACATTCGCGCCGTTCACGAGGCATATCAGGGCTGCTCAAGGCATGGCGGCCGACCTCGCCCCGGGCCTGCCCGCGCAGGCCCCCAGCCCGGAAGGCAGGAGTTCGCACCGCAGATGACGGAACGACCCGCGCAGCGCACCCCCAACCGTCAGCTCGCCGCACTTATCGCAGAAGCGGGGTTCTCCAACGCGGGGCTCGCCCGTCGAGTGGACCAGCTCGGCCTCGAACACGGTCTCGATCTGAGATACGACAAGACATCGGTGACCCGCTGGCTGCGAGGGCAGCAGCCCCGCGGCACCACACCGGCCCTGATCGCCGAGGTGTTCACCCGCCGCCTCGGCCGCCGGCTCAGCGCACAGGACCTCGGACTCGACGCCTGCGCACCCGTCTACGCGGGACTCGAGTTCGCCGCCACGCCGGAGGAGGCCGTCGACATCGTCGGCGGGCTCTGGCGCAAGGACTCGGGAAGCCATGCCGAGCTGCGCAAGATCGCGTTCACCCCGGCCGGGCTCGTCGTGCCCAGCCGGGACTGGCTGATCGGCCGGGCCGACGACCGGGTGAGCCGCGGCGACCCCGGCGCCGCGCGCATCCCCGTACAGGGCGGCCGACCGGTTTCCGTCAAGCCGCTGGCCTTGCCGGAACAGGTCAGACCGCCGTTCCGGCAGCGTGCGGGGACCGAGCGCGGCCCCGGGCAGCGGGTGACCGCGGGCGACATCGCGGCCCTGCGCTCGGTCGGCGAGCTCTTCCGCACCCTCGACAACGCGTACGGCGGAGGGCACGCCCGGCAGGCCCTCGTGCGGTACCTGGAGCACGAACTGGAACCGATGCTCCGCGGCACGTACGGCGAGCAGACGGGGCGCCGGCTGTTCGCCGCGGCGTCCGACCTGACCCGGCTGGCGGGCTGGACCTCGTACGACATCGCCGCGCACGGGCTCGCTCAGCGTTACTTCGTGCAGGCGCTGCGGCTCTCGCAGGCGGCGGCGGACCGGGCGTACGGCTCGTACGTGCTGGTCACGATGAGCCGGCAGGCCGTCTACCTCGGGCACGGGCGCGAGGCGGTGCAACTGGCCCGGGTCGCCCAGCAGGGCGTGGGTTCGTCCGCGCCGCCCGTCGTCCAGGCGCTGCTGTACGCGGTCGAGGCACGCGGCCACGGGGTGCTCGGCGAGGTGCGGGCGGCCACGGCCTCGCTCGTGCGGGCCGAGCGGGCGCTGGAGGTCGCCCGGCCGGGGGACGAAGTCCCGTACTGGGCCCGGTTCTTCGACGAGGCGCAGCTCGCGGACGAGTTCGGGCACTGCCACCGGGATCTGCAGCAGTACCGGGCGGCGGCCCAGCATGCCGAGCGGTCGCTGCAGTTGCGCGCGCCCGGGTATGCGCGCAGCCGGCTCTTCTGCCGGGTGGTCCTCGCCTCGGCGCGGCTCGGGCTCGGGGAGCTGGACCAGGCGTGCCAGCTGGGGGCGGAGGCGGCGACGCAGGCGGCGGAGATGCGGTCGGTCCGGGCGCTGGAGTATGTGCGGGACTTCGAGCGGCGGTTGGAGCCGTATCGGGATGCCGCGCCCGTCCGGGGGTATCGCGACAAGGTCGCGGCTCTGGGATGACTCCGGGGGAGGTCGCGGGCCGGCGGGGGGCTCGCGCCGCCCCCTGCGCCCCCGCGCCCCCAGGAACAAAAGATTGCGCCGTTCCCCGCGCCCCTAAAGGCAAAAGATTGCGCCGTTCCCCGCGCCCCTGAAAGCAAAAGACAACTGATTGCGCCGTTCCCCGCGCCCCTAATGGGGCGTGGGGAACGGGGTGTTATGCGGCTGTGGTGGTCGGTAAGGGGGCAGTCGCCGGCGCCGTCGCTGGGGCACCCAGGTCCTTGAGGAGGGCCCTCGCCGCCCGGTGGCCCGAGTGCAGGGCACCCTGCACCGTGCTCGTGCCCCGGTGGTCGCCGCAGACGTACAGGCCCGCCAGCAGACGCACCGGACGGCGCGGATCGTGCGGCGCCGGCATCGCCGGGACCGCGTCGGGCGTGTGGTGCACCGCCAGCAGCTCCCACCGGTGCGTGGCGGTGCCGTAGAGGGCCGCCAGATGCGCGCGTACCGCGCGGTCCGTCTCCGCCTCCGTGTCCCCGGGCGGTGCGCCCAGGACCGTCGAGGAGATCAGGGCGCGGCCCACGGGCGCCCGGGACGGGTCGACCTGGCTGATGACCGCCGTGTGGGCCACGGGCCCCCGGCGGTCCGCGTCCAGGAGCAGTGCCGCGTCCGTCAGGGGCGGCTCGTCCGCCGTGTGGTGCACCACCGTCACCGGGTGGCAGGGCGGCACCCGCAGACCGGGCAGCAGCTCCGCCGCGGCGCGGGCGCCGGTCGCCACCAGGACCGCCCGGCAGCGGAGTTCACCGTGCTCGGCCGTCGTCACGGACGTCGTCGAGACGGCGGTGGCCCGTACGCCGGTGCGGACCGTCCCCGGCGGCAGAGCCGCGGCGAGCAGCTCCGGCAGGGCGTCCGCACCTCCCTCGGGCACGCACAGCCGCCCGGCGGCGAAGGCCCGGAGCGCGAGGTCGGCGCACCGGCTGGACGTCGTCAGCTCCGGGTCGCAGAGCAGCGCCGCCAGCAGGGGGCGCAGAAAACCCTCGACCGTACGGGCGGGCATGCCGCGGGCCGCGAGCGCCCGCCCGGCGGGCCGTTCGGGCCGGACCAGCAGCCGCTCCACGGGAACCGTCGCGACCCGGCCGAGCGCCGCGGCCAGCCGGGCCTGGTCGAGCGCGCCCCCGAGCGGGGGATACGCCCGCGACACGGGCGCGGCGGCGGCCGGGGACAGCTGCCGTAGCCTGCGCGGGGGGCTCACAAAGGCGCGCGCCGCGTCGAGTGCGCCCCTTGTGCCCCCGGCGCTCGCGGGCTCGCCCGCCCGGTGCACACGCCCCTCGGCGTGGACGAGCACACCTGGGGCGAACGGGCGCAGGACCAGGGCGTCCAGGCCGGGCGTCAGCCGCAGTTCGGGGTACGAGGTGGAGAGGAGCCGTCCGACACGGTCGAGACGGAAACCGTCGATCTTCTCGGTCGCCATCCGGCCGCCGACCTGAGGGGCGGCTTCCAGGACGACGGTCGACACACCTGCGCTGTTCAGCCGTTGGGCGGCCGAGAGTCCCGCGACCCCGGCCCCCACGATGACGACGTCCGCCTGGCAAGCGGGCTCAAGCACGTGCCCCTCCTAGAGGTCGCGCGGCTGCTTGGAGGCGTCCCGCCCCCAACGGGTATCCGGAATACCCGACTTCGGGACGAGCGTAGGGCCGCGACCGGCCGGCGGAACTCGCGCATGAGCAGGGCACGGTCGCACGCCGGTCGCATGTGGTCGGCGCGCGCGGGCGGGAACCGTGCCCGGTAGCGGAATCCGCAGTTACGCCCGAGCCGCCCGGACGGCCTCCTCGATGCCGGGGAACGCGAAGGTGAAGCCCGACTCCAGCAGCCGGGCGGGACGGACGCGCTGGCTGCCCAGCACCTCCTGGGCCATCTCGCCTAGCACGGCCTTCAGCACGGGCGCGGGCACCTGGAACAGGGTGGGCCGGTGCAGGACGCGCCCCATGGCGGCCGTGATCTCGCCGTTGGTGAGCGGCTCCGGAGCCGTCAGGTTGAAGGGCCCGGACAGGGAATCGGAATCGATCAGGAACCGCAGCGCGGCCACGTGGTCGTGCAGCGCGATATAGCTCCAGTACTGCCGCCCGTCGCCCATCTTCCCGCCGAGCCCCGCCCGGAACAGCGGGAACAGCCGTCCCCAGGCGCCGCCCTCGCGGGCCACCACCAGTCCGGTGCGGGCGAAGACGGTCCGTACGCCCGCCTCCCGCGCGGGCGCCGCCGCCTCCTCCCACTCCACGCACAGCGAGGGCAGGAACCCGTCCCCGGGCGGCGCGCTCTCGTCCACGGCCCGCGTGCCGGTGTCCCCGTAGAAGCCGATGGCGCTGCCGTTCAAAAAGACCCGCGGCGGCCGGTCGAGGGAGGCGGCGGCCTCCGCGAGCGCGGCCGTGCCGAGGAGGCGGCTGTCGCGGATCGTCCGCTTGTAGGCGTCGGACCAGCGGCGGTCGGCGATCCCGGCGCCCGCGAGGTTCACCACGGCGTCGCAGCCGGTCAGGCCCACCGCGTCCACGTAACCGCGTTCGGGGTCCCATTCGACCTCGTCCTCCGTCCGGGGCGTACGGCGTACCAGCCGCACCACCTCGTGCCCGTCAGCGGTCAGTGAGCGCACCAGGGCCGTACCGATCAGGCCCGACGCGCCGGCCACGGCGATTCGCGAAGCTTCCATGACCCCATCCTGCGCCAGTCTCCCCGCGAACACCGCGTCCAGGGTGCCCGCGGCCCGGAGTGGCGCGTGGGGGAGCCGGCTCTACAGTGGCCTCCATGACCGAGCCGTACATCCGCACCGCGGTGCCCGAGGACGAGGAGGCGCTGGGCCGTCTCGACCGCGAGGTCTGGTCCTACCGGCACGCGGTCGGACCCCGGGAGCAGCCGCCGTACGAGCCGTTCTTCAACGACCGCTCCGGGCCCCGCGACCACCTGGTCGCCGAACTGGGCGGGCGGCTCGTCGGCTACGTACGGCTCGGATTCCCCACCCCGCTCGCGTCCAACGCGCACGTCCGGCAGATCCAGGGCCTCGCCGTCGCCGACGAGGCCCGCGGCCACGGAGTGGGCCGGGCCCTGGTCCGCGCCGCCGTCGAGGAGGCCCGCCGCCGGGGCGCACGCCGGATCACGCTGCGCGTCCTCGGCCACAACACGCCGGCGCGCAGGCTGTACGAGTCGGAGGGCTTCGCGGTCGAGGGGATCCAGCCGGAGGAGTTCCGGCTGGCCGGCGAGTACGTGGACGACGTACTCATGGGCCGCAGGATCTGACCCGCGCGGCACGGGCCCTCAGCGGCCGACGTGGCTCACGACGTCACGAGGTCTCCCGTGTCCACCGGTGACGACGCCTTCGCCGCGCGGGCCGCGTCGTCCGCGACCTCGTCGGCGGTGAGTACGTAACCCGTCTCGGCGTCGCTCGTGGAGCGGGCGAAGACGACGCCGAAGACCTTGCCGTCGGTGGTCAGCAGGGGGCCGCCGGAGTTGCCGGGGCGGACCGTGGAGCGGATCGAGTAGATCTCGCGGCTGACCGTGTCGGAGCCGTAGATGTTCCGGCCCTGCGCGTCGATCTTGTTGGCGACCGTGGCCGCCTGGAGGTCCAGCCCGCCGTCCTGCGGGTAGCCCGCGACCACGGCCGCGTCACCGCGCTTCGCACTCGTGTCGAACGACAGCACGGGAGCCCTGAGCCCCGGCACGTCGAGCACGGCCACGTCCTTCTGCGGGTCGAAGAGGACGACCTCCGCCTCGTACGCCCGGCCGGTGCCGCCCACCCGCACGGTCGGGTCGTCGATGCCCGCCACCACGTGCGCGTTGGTCATCACGTGCTCCGCGGCGAACACGAAACCGCTGCCCTCGCGGCCCTGCGTGCCGACGGCGCCCTCGACCTTCACCGTGGAGCGCTGCGAGGCCCGCGTGGCGGCGGCGGTGACGCTGTCCCCGGAGGGCTTGGCGACCGAGGCCGTCGGCTCGTTCTCGAAGGGGTTGAAGACCTGCGGGAAACCGGCCTCCGTGAGCGCCGAGGTGGCCCGGGAGAACCAGGTCGGCGTCGTCTCCGGCATCGTGTCCTGCACCGCCCCGAGCAGCGCGGAGTCCCGGATCGCGGAGGTGACGACGGGCGAGGCCGACGCGCCGAGGACACTCGCGGCCACCCAGGCCACGAGCAGCACGGAGACCGTGTTCGCCGCGGCGCCGCCCACGCCGTCGACCACGCGCAGGGAACCCCCGTCCAGCTCGCGGCGCAGCTTCAGGCCCAGGCGCCCCGCCAGCTCGTGGCCCACCGCGGCGGGCAGCAGCACGGTGAGCACCGCCGTGACCGTCGCCGCCGTGGTCCCCGCCTCCACCAGGTCCATCACCCAGGGCAGCACCCATACGCCGATGACGGCACCGCCCACGAAGCCGGCCAGCGAGACACAGCCCGCGACCAGTCCGCGCCGGTAGCCGGACGCCGCGTAGCCGAGAATGACCAGCAACAGCAGGATGTCGAGCAGGTCCACGGAGCTCCCTTTCTCTTGGGCCCCCTAATACGCGCCGGGCGGGCCCAGTGATCAGGTACGCGCGTGGGGGACCGGCCGGCCGGCACACGTGCGTGGACCTGTAGAAACGTCCCGGACCGGGGCGTTGGTTCCACCGGGTGGCACACCACACATCGCGGACCCTCCCGCTCTCCCGGAGAGTGGATCGCATGTGCGCCCACCGGAGCCCGCTCACGGCCCGCATACCCCGCCTGCCGCGCGTCGTCCCGGCCCGGCTGCCCCGGCCCGCGCGCGCCGGGCTGGCCTGCGTCCCCGGCCTCGCGGCCGTCGCCGCGCTGGTGCTCTGCGCGGTGGGCGTCGACCGGACGCCGGGTGACGGCGGGCGGGCCGTCGCGGCCCGCGCGTCGGTCGGGCACCGGGCCCCGAAACCGCCCATCGTGCCGCGGGACCGCTGGCTGGGCGACGCCGCGTCCACCCAGCCGCCGACCCGGTACGCCGACCGGGTGTCCGCCGTCTTCGTGCATCACACCGACTCGCCCAACGGCTACGACTGCGCCGACGCGCCCCGCATCATCCAGTACCTGTACACAGGGCAGGCCGGAGTCCGGCACTGGGACGACATCGGCTACAACTTCCTCGTCGACCGCTGCGGCACGGTGTACGAGGGCCGGGCGGGTGGCGTCGAGCGGGCCGTCGTCGGTGCCCACACCCAGGGCTTCAACGTCGGCACGGCGGGCATCGCCGCACTCGGTACGTTCACCGCGGGCGTGCCCGTGCCCAAGGCGATGACCGACGCCATCGCGGCCGTCGCCGCCTGGAAGCTGGGGCTCACCGGCGTCGATCCGCGCGCCCCCGTCCGGCTCGTGTCCACCAACAGCCTGAGCAAGTACCCGGCGGGCACCCGCGCCACCTTCACCGCCGTCTCCGGCCACACCGACGGCTACTGGACCGCGTGCCCGGGCGCCGCGCTCACGGCCCGGCTGCCCGCGATCAGACAGCAGGCGGCGCGGTTGCAGGGACGTCACTGAGCGCGCCGGGCCGCGAGGTCCCCCGCACAGCGCTGCTCGGCGTCAGTCCGCGAAGCGGTCCCACAGGCGCGGCAGGCGTTCCGCAAGGAGCGAGTGGTTCTCCAGGTCGAACGGGGTGCCCAACGGCTCGGGAGGCGCCGCCGGGATGCCCAGATCGGGGGCGACCGCGCCGGTGAGCTGCTCGTACGCCTCGTCGGCCGCGTACCCCAGTTCCTCGGCGTCCCCGTCGACCTCGTCGTCGAAGTCCCCGAGCAGGTCGGCCAGTTTGTCAGGATCGTGCACGGCGCCCTCGTACGTCTCCCGGCCCTGGCCGATCAGCCAGCAGCGGAAGAAGTCGAAGGCGTCGTCGCCGGCCCCGTCGAGCAGGATCCAGGCGGCGCCCCACAGGTCCCAGGTGTACGCGCGGTTGTAGCGGGCCTCGAAGTGACGGGCGAAGTCGAGGACCATCTCGGGGTCCAGCCGGAGCAGCCGTTCGACGAGCAGGTCGGCCTGCTCCTCGGGGTCGCCCTCGGCGGCCTCGCGGGTCGCGTCCACCAGCTCCCAGAACTCCGTCTCGTCCATCACGGGACAAGCATCGGGCCTGGACCCGGCCCGCGCACCCGGGGACGGGCGGATCGTTATGCGCGCACATGCCGCCGGAATGCGTCCGGAATGCGTCCGCGCGCCGCGGGAAATCACGACAGCGGATGTCGCCATTCGGCGAGATGCTCGGTCCATGGAGAGAGCAGAGCAGGCAGTACAGGGGAACGCGGGACCGCTCGGCGGCAGGATCGCGCTGGTCGCGGGCGCCACCCGGGGTGCCGGACGGGCCATGGCGGTCGAACTGGGGCGCGCGGGCGCCACGGTGTACGTGACGGGACGTACGACCCGCGACCGGGTCAGCGAGGTGGGCCGGACCACCGAGACGATCGAGGGGACGGCCGAACTGGTCGACGAGGCGGCCCGCGCCGCCGGCACGGCGGGCCGGGGGATCGCCGTACCCACGGACCATCTGGAACCGGAGCAGGTACGGGAGCTGGTCGGGCGCATCGACCGGGAGCAGGGCCGCCTCGACATCCTCGTCAACGACATCTGGGGCGGTGACGTCCACCTCGACTTCACGGCGGACAAGCAGCCCGACATGTGGGACATGGATCTCGAAAAAGGGCTGCGGATCATGCGGCTGGGCATCGAGTCGCACCTCGTGACCAGCCACATCGCGGCGCCCCTGCTCATCCGTAACCCCGGCGGACTGCTCGTCGAGGTCACGGACGGCACCGAGGAGTACAACCGGCGCTACCGCAAGCCGTTGTTCTACGACCTCGCCAAGACGGCCCCGATCCGGATGGCGTACGACCTGGGGGAAGAACTGAAGGAGTACGGCTGTACGGCGGTCTGCGTCACTCCGGGCTGGCTGCGCTCGGAGGCGATGCTCGACACCGCGTTCAAGGTCACCGAGGAGAACTGGCGGGACGCCTGCGCGGACGTACCGCACTTCGCGATCTCCGAGTCGCCCACGTACGTCGGGCGGGCCCTGGTCGCCCTGGCCGCCGACCCGGACGTGGCCCGCTGGAACGGGCAGTCGCTGTCCAGCGGCGGCCTGGCCCAGGAGTACGGCTTCACCGACGTCGACGGCTCGGCGCCCGACGCGTGGCGCTACCTGCTGGAGGTGGAGTCGCAGGGCAAGCCGGCGGACGTGACGGGCTACCGCTGACCCTCGGTCTCACCGTCCGGTGGGCCCGGGTCGCCGTAGTACGCGGCGAGCCGGGCCGCGGCGTCGGAGAAACGTTTCCTTAGTTCGGCCGGCTCCAGGACCTCCGCCTCCGGGCCGAGGGAGAGGAACTGCGTGTACGCGACGTCGTACGACTCGACCGGCAGCGTGAGCGTCACCCGGCCCTCGCCGTCGGGCGGGCCCGCCGCGTCCAGGGCCTCCTGGGCCGAGAGCGGGTCGACGGTGTGCTTCAGCCGGCGCGCGCCCGCCTCGGTGAGGCGCACCACGATCGTCGCCCGCAGGAGGGAGCGGGCGAACTGCTCGGCCTGCTCCGCCCAGAAGCCCGGGAGGTCGAAGGACTCGTCGCGCTCGAAGCGGTCGTTCGCCGGTTCGGCGGAGGTGAAGCGTTCGATGCGGTAGACCCGGAAGGGTGCTGGTCGCTGTTCCGGTGCTGGTTCCGGACCGACCACTCTGGCGCACACGTACCAGACGCCGGCCTTGAGGACGAGTCCGTACGGCTCCAGCTCGCGTTCCGGTTCCGTTTCCCCGCGCCGGTAGCGTGCGGTGATCCGGCGGTCGTCCCAGACCGCTTCCGCGATCGCGGGCAGCAGGTCGGGGGTCTTCGGCTCGGCGAACCACGCGGGGGCGTCCAGGTGGAAGCGCTGGGCCGCGGTGCGGGAGGCGTCCCTGAGGGAGGGCAGCAGGGCGGCGGACACCTTCAGGAGGGCGGCGGAGGAGGCGTCCTCCAGGCCCATCTGGCGCAGGGCGCCGGGTACGCCGGAGAGGAACAGGGCCTCCGCCTCGCCGCGGGCGAGGCCTGTCAGCCGGGTCCGGTAGCCGCCGACGAGCCGGTATCCGCCGGTGCGCCCGCGGTCGGCGTACACCGGGACGCCGGCCTCCGACAGCGCCTGCGCGTCCCGCGTGATCGTCCGCTCGGACACCTCCAGCTCGCGCGCCAGCTCGGCGGCGGTCATGGAGGACCGGGACTGCAGGAGCAGCACCATCTTGATGAGCCGGGCAGCACGCATGGCTCCCATGATGCAGGTGGCCCCGCGGGTCGAACGGGCGGGGTCGTCGCTCGCGAAGGCGCGGCCGGCGCCGAGGTGCCCGTTCGCGCAGTTCCCCGCGCCCCTTCAGGGGCGCGGGGAACTGCGCAATCTTTTGGGGCGCGGGGCCCGGCCCCGGGGAACCAGGGGAACTACAGGCCGTACTTCGCGCGGGCTTCCTTTACCGCGGATGCGGGTACCTCGCCCCGTCGCGCCAACTGCGCAAGCGCCGCGACGACGATCGACTCCGCGTCGACACCGAAGTGCCGCCGCGCCGCCGCCCGCGTGTCGGAGAGACCGAACCCGTCCGCGCCCAGCGACGAGTAGTCCTGCTCGACCCACTGTGCGATCTGGTCCGGCACCTGCCGCATGTAGTCGGAGACGGCCAGCACCGGCCCCTGCGCACCCTGCAGCGCCTGCCGCAGGAACGGCACCCGCTCCTCACCCCGCAGCAGCGCCGCGTCGGCCTCCAGCGCGTCGCGCCGCAGCTCCGTCCAGGACGTGGCGGACCAGACGTCCGCGGCCACCCCCCACTCCTCGGCGAGCAGCTTCTGCGCGTCGAGGACCCAGTGGATCGCCGTACCGGAGCCGAGGAGCTGGATCCGCGCGGCGTTGGCGGCGTTGACCTGGACGCCCGCCGACTCCGCCGTGTTGAAGCGGTAGAGCCCCTTGACGATGCCCTCGTCGACACCGGCGGCGGAAGGCTTCGCGGGCTGCGGGATCGGCTCGTTGTAGACGGTCAGGTAGTAGAAGACGTTCTGGTCCTCGCCCGGGGCGGCCTCGCCGTACATCCGGCGCAGCCCGTCCTTGACGATCGTCGCGACCTCGTACGCGAACGCCGGGTCGTAGGAGAGCGCGGCGGGGTTCGTCGCGGCGATCACCGGCGAGTGGCCGTCCGCGTGCTGCAGGCCCTCGCCCGTCAGCGTCGTACGCCCGGCCGTCGCGCCGACCAGGAAGCCGCGGCCCAGCTGGTCGCCGAGCTGCCACATCTGGTCGGCCGTGCGCTGCCAGCCGAACATCGAGTAGAAGATGTAGAAGGGGATCATCGTCTCGCCGTGCGTGCTGTACGCGGTCGACGCGGCGATGAAGTCCGCCATGGAACCGGCCTCGGTGATCCCCTCGTTGAGGATCTGCCCGTCCTTGGCCTCCTTGTAGTACATCAGCTGGTCACGGTCGACCGGCTCGTACGTCTGGCCCTTGGGGGAGTAGATCCCGAGCGAAGGGAAGAGGCTCTCCATGCCGAAGGTGCGCGCCTCGTCGGGGACGATCGGCACCCAGCGCTTCCCGGACGTCTTGTCCCGGACCAGGTCCTTGACCAGGCGTACGAAGGCCATGGTCGTCGCCACGTTCTGCGAGCCGGAGCCCTTGTCGAAGGCCGCGAACGCCTTGTCGGCGGGCGCGGGAAGGGGCGCGAGCGGCTGCGTACGGCGGGCCGGGGCCGGGCCGCCGAGGGCCGCGCGGCGCTCCTGGAGGTAGCGGACCTCGGGGGAGTCGGCGCCGGGGTGGCCGTAGGGGACGACGCCGTCGACGAAGTCGCTGTCCTTGATCGGCAGCTCCAGCAGATCACGCATCTGCTTGAACTCGTCCGTCGACAGCTTCTTCATCTGGTGGTTGGCGTTCTTCGACGCGAAGCCCGTACCGAGGGTGTGACCCTTGACCGTCTGGGCCAGGATGACCGTCGGAGCACCCTTGTGCTCGACGGCGGCCTTGTACGCCGCGTACACCTTGCGCGCCTCGTGGCCACCGCGGGAGAGGTGGAAGCACTCCAGGATCTTGTCGTCGCTCAGCAGCTTCGCCAGCTCGACGAGTGCCGGGTCCGAGCCGAAGAAGTCCTGTCGGATGTAGGCGGCGTCGCGGGTCTGGTACGTCTGCACCTGCGCGTCCGGGACCTGGCGCAGGCGGCGGACGAGGGCGCCCGTGGTGTCGAGCCGGAAAAGCTCGTCCCAGGCGTTGCCCCACAGCGACTTGATGACGTTCCAGCCGGCGCCGCGGAACTGGGCCTCCAGCTCCTGCACGATCTTGAAGTTCGCGCGGACCGGACCGTCGAGGCGCTGCAGGTTGCAGTTGATGACGAAGGTGAGGTTGTCCAGGCCCTCGCGGGAGGCCAGGGCGAGTGCCGCGGTCGACTCGGGCTCGTCCATCTCGCCGTCACCGAGGAACGCCCACACGTGGGACGCCGAGACGTCCTTGATGTTGCGGTTGGTGAGGTAGCGGTTGAAGCGCGCCTGGTAGATCGCGGAGAGCGGGCCGAGGCCCATCGACACCGTCGGGAACTCCCACAGCCAGGGCAGGCGCCGCGGGTGCGGGTACGACGGGAGGCCGTTGCCGCCCGCCTCCTGGCGGAAGTTGTCGAGGTGCGCCTCGGTCAGCCGGCCGTCGAGGAAGGCGCGGGCGTAGATGCCGGGGGAGGCGTGGCCCTGGATGTAGAGCTGGTCGCCGGACCCGTCGGCCTCCTTGCCCTTGAAGAAGTGGTTGAAGCCGGTCTCGTAGAGCCAGGCAGCGGAGGCGAAGGTGGCGATGTGGCCGCCGACGCCGTGTTTCGCGCCGCGGGTCACCATCGCGGCCGCGTTCCAGCGGTTCCACGCGGTGATCCGGCGCTCCATCTCCTCGTCGCCGTCCACGGTGGGCTCGGCGGCGGTCGGGATGGTGTTGACGTAGTCGGTCTCAAGCAGCTTGGGCAGCGCGAGTCCGTTGCCCTCGGCGCGCTCCAGCGTGCGGCGCATCAGGTACGCGGCACGGTGCGGCCCGGCCGCCTCGGTGACGGCGTCGAGGGAGGCCTGCCACTCGGCGGTCTCCTCGGGGTCGCGGTCCGGGAGCTGGTCGAGCTCGCTCGGCTGGATAGCGGTGGGGTCGGTCATTGCGCCGCCTTCCGGATGCGGAGGGGGTTCCCTCGTCGGCAAGGGGTGTGTCGGGGGATGCCCTTGGTCTTTGGCAGGACAGGGCGGCGGGCTCGTGTGGGAGCCCGCCGATGACAATAACTCGCTGATCGATGATCGATCAAAGGGTTGAAGGGCAAAACCTCTTGATCACGAGAAAGTAGGCACGCGGTGCCTTCGCCGTGGGCACGGGGTGCCTTGTTTTCGCAGGTGAGGCGGGTTCAGGTGGTGGGTTCGTCGCCCGTTCTGGGGGCGCACCCCAGCACATGCGCCTTCACCAGCTCCGCGATCAGCGGGTCCCGGCGCCGGAACGCCGCCACCAGGGCCTCGTGCTCCTCCGCGTACGACTGCTGGACCGTGCCCAGCCAGCGGATCGACAGGGCCGTGAAGACCTCGATGCCCAGGCCCTCCCAGGTGTGCAGCAGCACGCTGTTGCCCGCGGCGCGCACGAGCTCGCGGTGGAAGGCCACCGTGTGGCGGACCTGGCCCGTGCCGTCGGCCCTGCGGTCGGCCTCGTACAGGGCGAGGACGTGCGGTTCCAGGGTCGAGCAGTCGGCCGCCAGGCGCTCGGCGGCCAGCTCCGCCGCGATGGCCTCCAGACCGGCCCTGACCGGGTAGCTCTCCTCCAGGTCGGCCGCGGTCAGATTGCGTACGCGTACGCCCTTGTTCGGGGCCGACTCGATCAGCCGCAGGGACTCCAGCTCGCGCAGGGCCTCCCGTACGGGGGTCTGGCTGACCTCCAGCTCGGTGGCGATCCGGCGCTCCACGATCCGCTCGCCCGGCTTCCAGCGCCCGCTGACGATCCCCTCCACGATGTGCTCGCGGATCTGCTCGCGGAGCGAGTGGACGACGGGGGCGGTCATGGAGGGCTCCTTCGTTTTGACCTTTAGACAATAAGGCCGTGCGTTGGCGGGAGAGGGGTGCGCGGCGTGCTTTGACGCAGGTGAGATGAGCCACGGCGCCGGGCCGGAGCGGCCGTTCGCGCAGTTCCCCGCGCCCCGGGGGGCGCGGACAACGCGAAGGTGCCCCCGTCCGGCGAACCGGGCGGGGGCACCTCGTCGTGCGTTGCGGCGGCGGAGCCTACAGGCCGAGCTCGACCTCGAACTCGCCCGCCTCGAGGATCGCCTTGACCGCGGTCAGGTAGCGGGCGGCGTCCGCGCCGTCCACCAGGCGGTGGTCGTACGACAGCGTCAGGTACGTCATGTCCCGGACGCCGATGACCGTGCCCTCGTCCGTCTCGATGACGGCCGGACGCTTGACCGTCGCGCCGATGCCCAGGATCGCGACCTGGTTCGGCGGCACGATGATCGTGTCGAAGAGCGCCCCGCGCGAACCGGTGTTGCTGATGGTGAAGGTCGCGCCGGACAGCTCGTCCGGAGTGATCTTGTTCGCCCGGACCTTGCCCGCGAGCTCGGCGGTGGCCTTGGCGATACCGGCGATGTTGAGGTCGCCCGCGTGCTTGATGACCGGAGTCATCAGGCCCTTCTCGGAGTCCACCGCGATACCGATGTTCTCGGTGTCGAAGTAGGTGATCGTGCCCTCGTCGACGTTGATCCGGGCGTTGACGGCCGGGTGGGCCTTCAGCGCCTGGGCCGCCGCCTTCACGAAGAACGGCATCGGGGAGAGCTTGACGCCCTCACGCGCCGCGAAGGAGTCCTTCGCCTGCGCGCGGAGCTTCATCAGCCGGGTGATGTCGACCTCGACGACTGAGGACAACTGGGCCTGCTCGTGCAGGGCCTTCACCATGTTGTCGCCGATGACCTTGCGGATGCGGGGCATCTTCACGGTCTGGCCACGCAGCGGAGAGGCCTCCAGCGTCGGTGCCTTCTTGCCGGCGCTCGGCGCGGCCGACGCGGCGGCCGGAGCCGGAGCGGCGGCAGCGGCCTTCGCGGCCTCGGCGGCGGCGATGACGTCCTGCTTGCGGATCCGCCCGCCGACGCCGGTGCCCTTGACGCCGGACAGGTCGACGCTGTTCTCCGCGGCGAGCTTGCGCACCAGCGGGGTCACGTACGCGCCGTCGTCACCGGAGGTCGCGGCGGGCGCCGCGGCCGGGGCGACGGGAGCGGGAGCCGGTACCGGCGCGGCCGGAGCCGGGTCGGGGGCCGGAGTCGTCTGCTGCTGCGGCGCGGGAGCCGAGGGCGCCTGCGGAGCCGGCGCGGCCGGTGCCGGAGCCGCGGGGGCCGGGGCCTCGGCCTTCGGGGCGGCCGGAGCCGGAGCCGGGGCGGCGGGGGCCGGGGCCTGCTCGGCCGGGGCGGGGGCCTCGGCCTTGGGGGCCGCCGGAGCCGCGCCGGGAGCACCGATGACGGCCAGCTTCGCGCCGACCTCGGCGGTCTCGTCCTCGCCGACCACGATCTCCAGCAGCACACCGGAGGTGGGCGCCGGAATCTCGGTGTCGACCTTGTCCGTGGAGACCTCGAGCAGCGGCTCGTCGGCCTCGACCGACTCGCCGACCTCCTTGAGCCAGCGGGTGACGGTGCCCTCGGTGACCGACTCGCCCAGTGCCGGAAGCACCACGTCGGTGCCCTCGGCGCTGCCGCCGCCGGAGGCGGCCTCGGCGGTCGGGGCCGGCGCCGGAGCTTCGGTCTCGGTGGACGGGGTGGCCTGCGGGGCCGGCTCCGGAGCCGCGACGGGCTCGGGCTCGGGGGCGGGCTCGGCGGCCGGGGCGGACTCGGCGGCGGGGGCGCCCGAGCCGTCGTCGATGACGGCCAGCTCGGCGCCGACCTCGACGGTTTCGTCCTCGGCGACCTTGATGGAGGCGAGCACACCGGCTGCGGGGGAGGGGATCTCGGTGTCGACCTTGTCGGTGGACACTTCGAGCAGCGGCTCGTCGGCCTCGACGCGCTCGCCCTCGGCCTTCAGCCAGCGGGTGACAGTGCCCTCGGTGACGCTCTCACCGAGCGCCGGAAGGGTTACGGAAACCGCCATGGTTTCGGTTGCTCCTTACGAATTGCGGAAGTCTGTGTCGTCGCGTCGTGCGGTGACCGAGGGTCGGTCAGTCGTGCGAGTGCAGCGGCTTGCCCGCCAGCGCGAGGTGGGCCTCGCCCATCGCCTCGTTCTGCGTCGGGTGGGCGTGGATGAGCTGCGCGACCTCGGCCGGCAGCGCCTCCCAGTTGTAGATCAGCTGGGCTTCGCCCACCTGCTCGCCCATACGGTCGCCGACCATGTGGACGCCGACCACGGCACCGTCCTTGACCTGGACGAGCTTGATCTCGCCCGCGGTCTTGAGGATCTTGCTCTTGCCGTTGCCCGCGAGGTTGTACTTCAGAGCGACGACCTTGTCCGCACCGTAGATCTCCTTGGCCTTGGCCTCGGTGATGCCCACGGAGGCGACCTCCGGGTGGCAGTACGTCACCCGGGGCACGCCGTCGTAGTCGATCGGGACGGTCTTGAGACCGGCCAGACGCTCCGCCACCAGGATGCCCTCGGCGAAGCCGACGTGCGCGAGCTGGAGCGTCGGGACGAGGTCACCCACGGCCGAGATGGTCGGCACGTTGGTGCGCATGTACTCGTCGACCAGGACGTAACCGCGGTCCGTCGCGACGCCCTGCTCCTCGTAGCCGAGACCGGCGGAGACCGGGCCGCGGCCGATGGCGACCAGGAGGATCTCCGCCTCGAAGGTCTTGCCGTCGGCGAGGGTCACGCGGACGCCGTCCTGCGTGTACTCGGCCTTCTCGAAGAACGTGCCGAGGTTGAACTTGATGCCGCGCTTGCGGAACGCGCGCTCAAGAAGCTTGGAGCTGTTCTCGTCCTCGACCGGGACGAGGTGCTTGAGACCCTCGATCACGGTGACGTCGGTGCCGAACGACTTCCACGCGGAGGCGAACTCGACGCCGATGACACCGCCGCCCAGCACGATCGCGGACTGCGGTACGCGGTCCAGCGTCAGCGCGTGGTCCGAGGAGATGATGCGGTTGCCGTCGATGTCCAGGCCCGGCAGCGACTTCGGCACGGAGCCGGTCGCCAGGAGCACGTGACGGCCCTCCACGCGCCGCCCGCCGACGTCCACGGAGGTGGCGGACGACAGACGTCCCTCACCCTCGATGTACGTCACCTTCCGGGAGGACACGAGGCCCTGCAGGCCCTTGTACAGGCCGCTGATCACGTCGTCCTTGTACTTGTGGACGGCGGCGATGTCGATGCCCTCGAAGGTGGCCTTGACACCGAACTGCTCGCTCTCGCGTGCCTGGTCGGCGATCTCGCCGGCGTGCAGCAGGGCCTTGGTGGGAATGCAGCCGTTGTGCAGGCAGGTGCCGCCGAGCTTGTTCTTCTCGATCAGGGCGACGTCCAGGCCCAGCTGCGCTCCGCGCAGGGCCGCGGCGTAGCCGCCGCTACCACCGCCGAGGATCACTAGGTCGAAAACGGTGCTGGCGTCGTTCGCCACGTCACGTCCTCCATGCATGTGCGCCGGCCCCGGTCTTCAGTGACCGGGCGGCGGCTGGTGTGGCCGCTCTTTCTTCGGCCCTGAGGTGGGCCCTGTCCTGCCGAGAACCCATCTTCGCACTTGTCGCCGACACTCGGGACGCCGGGCCGGGCTGTGAGACGTCTGATCGATCACACGGACCCCGCCGGCCCGCGTCCGCCGTACGACGGACGCGGGCCCGATGCGGCGGGCGGGCGTCAGCCCAGGTCGCCCGCGGCGGTCAGCTCGGCCAGCCGCACCAACGTACGCACGGCGGACCCCGTACCGCCCTTCGGCGTGTAACCGAACGGCCCCTGCTCGTTGAAGGCGGGCCCGGCGATGTCCAGGTGCGCCCAGGTGATGCCCTCGCCGACGAACTCCTTCAGGAAGAGCCCGGCCACCAGACCGCCGCCGTAGCGCTCGCCCATGTTGGCGATGTCGGCGGTCGGGGAGTCCATGCCCTTCTTCAGGTGGTCCGGCAGCGGCATCGGCCACGCGGGCTCGCCGACCTCCTCGGCGGCCTCGTGCACCGCGGTGCGGAACGCGTCGTCGTTCGCCATGATCCCGAACGTGCGGTTGCCGAGCGCCAGCATCATCGCGCCGGTCAGCGTCGCCACGTCGACGATCGCGTCGGGCTTCTCCTCGGACGCCTTGGCGAGCGCGTCGGCGAGCACGAGCCGGCCCTCGGCGTCGGTGTTGAGGACCTCGACGGTCTTGCCGCTGTACATGCGCAGCACGTCGCCCGGACGGGTGGCGGAGCCGGACGGCATGTTCTCGGCGAGCGCGAGCCAGCCGGTCACGTTGACCTCGAGACCCAGACGCGCGGCGGAGACGACCGCGGCGAACACGGCGGCGGCACCGCTCATGTCGCACTTCATCGTCTCGTTGTGCCCGGCGGGCTTGAGCGAGATACCGCCCGAGTCGTACGTGATGCCCTTGCCGATGAAGGCGAGGTGCTTCTTCGCCTTCGACGAGGTGTACGAGAGCTTCACCAGCCGGGGCGCGGACGCGGAACCGGCGCCGACGCCGAGGATGCCGCCGTACCCGCCCTTGGCGAGCGCCTTCTCGTCGAGCACCTGCACCTTGATGCCGTGCTCCTTGGCCGCGGCCTGCGCGACAGCGGCGAAGGCCTCCGGGTTCAGGTCGTTCGGCGGGGTGTTGATGAGGTCGCGGGCGCGGTTCAGCTCCTCGGACACGGCCGTGGCGCGCTCGATCGCCGCCTTGAAGGCCTTGTCGCGGGACTTGCCGCCGAGCAGTGCGGCCTCGCCGAGCGGGGCCTTGCCCTTCTTGGCGCCGTTCCCGTCCTTGGCGGTCTCCTTGTACGCGTCGAAGGAGTACGAGCCCAGCAGCACGCCCTCGCCGATGGCGCCCGCGTCGGCGGCGTCCGAGACCGGCAGGGCGAACGCGGCCTTCTTGGTGCCGGCCAGGGCGCGGGCGGCGACGCCGGCGGCGCGGCGCAGCGTCTCCGCGGAGAAGGAGCCGTCCTTCTCCGGCAGGGCGCCGAGGCCGACCGCGACGACGAGCGGTGCCTTGAAACCGGACGGCGCCGGCAGCTTCGTCACCTCACCCTCGCCGCCGGAGGCGCCGAGGGTCTCCAGAACGTCGGCGAGCCTGCCGTCGTACGCCTTGTCCACGGCTTCGGCGCCCGGTGCGACCGCCAGGTCCCCGGACTTGGACCCGGTGACCTTGGCGACACCGACGACGATCGCGTCGGTGCGCAGACCGGGCGCCGCGGCGGTGCTGAGAGTGAGAGCAGTCACGGTGGTGAAATCTCGCTTCCGTTGAGTTCTGTGGCCGGCGGGGGTGTGGTCGGCCCGGGGGATTCGAGTCCCGCCCCCGAGCCTACGCGCGCCGCACCCCTCGCCTCCTACCAGAGGGGTCCCCGCCCCCGCCGCCCCTACCCTCCCCGTCACTGCATGGGGGCTGCGCCCCCTCGCCCCCTGATCGCGCTGCGCGCTCGTCCTCAAACGCCGGACGGGCTGAAGATGCGCATCTTCAGCCCGTCCGGCTACATCTCAGCCCGTCCGGCGTTTGAGGACAAAGGGGGCGAGGGGGCGGAGCCCCCATGCGTGGACGGGAACGGGTAGGGGCGGCGGGGGCGCGGGGAACCGCGCGGCCGGCGCCCACCGGGCGGCGCCGTCAGGAGGGCGTGCGGGCCGCCGTGAGGAGGCGGGTCACGTCGTCCGTGCAGATGGTGAGCGCCGCCCCGACCGTCGTCAGAGCCTCCCGCTCCGCAGGCGTGTAGGGACCGTCCGCGAGCGCGATCCGCGCGCCCTGCAGCAGGATCGCCTCCCGCCCCGCGGGCGCGAGATGCGGCGCCAGCGGATCCAGCGCCTCGTGCAGCTCTATGGACAGCCCCGGCCCGCACGGCTCGCCGAAGATCCGCCCGGTGTCGGCCGCGAGCGCCTCCACGAGCGCGGCCAGCTGCTCCTCCGTACAGTCGTCGAAGCCCGCGGAGCGAACAGCCACCGCGGCCGTCTCCAGCGACGTACGCGCGCACGTACCCCCCGCGGCGAGCACGGCGAGCGCGACCGTGTGGACGGCGTCGCGGAGCATCGCCGAGAAGCGCGTCGTGGTCGGGTGGTCCAGGACGTCGGCGCTGTAGTGGTCTCCGCAGGCCGCGCACTCGACGACGGGCCCCGTCTCGCCGCGCGGCATGACCGGGACGCCGAGGCAGGTGAAGCGCCGGCGCCCGGTGAGGCGCTGGTAGTTGCGGTCGCCTCCGCAGCCCGGACAGAAGAACTCGCCGTCGCCGACGGTGGTCCACGCGGTCCTGGTTCCGAGGATGCGCGAAACGCCCATGGCGCCGGCGCGGACAAACCGGCCGTTTCGACCCCATCCTGGCAGCACGTTCGCACCTCCGTAACCCCACGGCAACATCGCCGCGTTGGCGTGATGTTAGCCACATTGTTGATGCGGAGTCAGTACCCCGGGAGTGGCCACTCGTCGACATGGCCGGATAAACGCAGTGGCCCCGGCCGCCTGTGAGGCGGACGGGACCACAGAAACGCAGGTGAACGGCCCTATCGCGTGGCGCGGTTGACGGCGGAGACGACAGCCTTCAGTGAGGCGCGTGTCGTATTCGCGTCGATACCGATCCCCCACAGAACCTTGTCGCCGATCGCGACCTCGATGTACGAGGCGGCCACCGCGGAGGCGCCCTCGCTCATCGTGTGCTCCTGGTAGTCCAGCAGGCGGGCGTCGACGCCGATGCCCTGCAGGGCGTGGAAGAACGCGGAGATCGGGCCGTTGCCGGTACCGACCAGCGTGGTCTCGGTGCCGTCGACCTCGGCCTCGACGGTCAGCGTGTCCACACCGTCCTTGTCGGTCGTGGACTGGCCGTTGCGGACCTGGACGCGGCCCCAGGGGTTGTCCGGGTTCGGCAGGTACTCGTCCTGGAAGGCCGCCCAGATGTCGCCGCCCGTTACCTCGCCGCCCTCGGCGTCCGTCTTCGCCTGGATGATCTTCGAGAACTCGATCTGCATCCGGCGCGGCAGGTCCAGCTTGTGGTCGTTCTTCAGGACGTACGCGATACCGCCCTTGCCGGACTGCGAGTTGACCCGGATGACGGCCTCGTACGAGCGGCCGACGTCCTTGGGGTCGATCGGCAGGTACGGGACGGCCCACTCGATGTCGTCGACCGTGACGCCTTTGGCGGCGGCGTCGGCCTCCATCGCGTCGAAGCCCTTCTTGATGGCGTCCTGGTGGGAGCCGGAGAAGGAGGTGTAGACGAGGTCGCCGACGTAGGGGTGCCGGGCGTGGACCTCCATCTGGTTGCAGTACTCGGCGGTGCGCCGGACCTCGTCGATGTTCGAGAAGTCGATCTGCGGGTCGACACCCTGCGAGAACAGGTTCATGCCCAGCGTGACCAGGTCGACGTTGCCGGTGCGCTCGCCCTGCCCGAACAGACAGCCCTCGATGCGGTCGGCGCCGGCCATCAGCGCCAGCTCGGCGGCGGCCACCGCCGTACCGCGGTCGTTGTGCGGGTGGACGGACAGGCAGACGTGCTCGCGGCGCGACAGGTTGCGCGACATCCACTCGAAGCGGTCCGCGTGCGTGGAGGGGGTGGAGCGCTCCACGGTGGCGGGCAGGTTCAGGATGATCTCGCGGCCCGGACCCGGCTGCCAGACGTCCATGACGGCCTCGCAGACCTCCAGGGCGAAGTCCAGCTCGGTGTCGGTGAAGATCTCGGGGCTGTACTGGTACCCGAAGGTCGTCTCGGGGCCCAGCAGCTTCTCCGCGTACTCGACGACCAGGCGGGTGCCGTCGACGGCGATCTGCTTGATGTCGTCCCTGGAGCCGCGGAAGACGACGCGGCGGAAGACGGGGGCCGTGGCGTTGTACAGGTGCACGTTCGCGCGCCTGGCGCCCTTCAGCGACTCGACGGTCCGCTCGATCAGGTCCTCGCGGGCCTGGGTCAGTACGGAGATCGTGACGTCCTCGGGGATCGCGCCCTCTTCCTCGATGATCGAGCGCACGAAGTCGAAGTCGGTCTGTCCGGAGGCGGGGAAACCGACCTCGATCTCCTTGTAGCCCATCGACACCAGCAGGTCGAACATCTCGCGCTTGCGCGCGGGCGACATGGGGTCGATCAGGGCCTGGTTGCCGTCACGCAGGTCGGTGGAGAGCCAGCGGGGAGCGGTGGTGATCCGGTTGTCCGGCCACGTGCGGTCAGGGATGTCGACCTGATCGTACGGGCGGTACTTGTGGATCGGCATGGACGTGGGCTGCTGGCGGTTCGCCATGATGCGAGGGCTCCTCTTGGTCCGCTTGATCCTCGGAACCGGTGGGTTCTGGGTCCGAGGGACGGCCGACGGCGCAACGCCAGAACTCCGCGGGGAGGGGGTCGGCCTCGACTACAGGCCCTCGCCGCGGCAGCTAAGAAGAAGCAGCCCGTAACGCATGATGTTCAGCACCCTACCGGAATGGCGGCGCCCCGCCCCCCGCGTATCACCATGCGGGACACCCCTCCCAGGATTGCGCCGTTCCCCGCGCCCCTTGAAGCCAAAAGACTGCGCCGTTCCCCGCGCCTCTGAATCGCTTGGGGCGCGCGCATCTGTCCGTACAGGAAACCGGACCCCCTCGCCCCCCTTATCCCCCCATTTCACCAATCATGGTTGCCCCTAGTGACAGTTACGTCACACAGTGCAATGGTGCCGGGCATGACGACAAACGGCAGCTTCGAGCCCGTCTTCTGCACCATCATTCCGCCTCACGTCCTCGACACCCTGTCCCGGGCGGAGGACCGAGCGCTCGCCGGCAAGGCCCGCCGCACCCTGGAGCGGGACGCCCTGGAGCGCACCCGCCGCCGGCTGACGACAGTCCTCGGCGCACCCGCCCTCGCCCCGCCGAGCGGCACCGCCGACGACGAACCCCACCGCACGATCTACGACGCGAAGCACCGGCAGGACCTGCCGGGCAAGAAGGTGCGCGGTGAGGGCGACAAGCCCGGCAAGGACGCCACGGTCAACCGCGCCCACGCCGGCCTGGGCGCCACCTTCGACCTGTACCTGAAGGCGTACGAGCGCAACTCGATCAACGGCGAGGGACTGCCGCTGAACGCGACCGTGCACTTCGACGAGGACTACAACAACGCCTTCTGGAACGGCGAGCAGATGGTGTTCGGCGACGGCGACGGCGAGATCTTCCTCGACTTCACCATCCCCGTCGACGTCATCGGCCACGAGCTCACGCACGGCGTCACGCAGTACACCGCGAACCTCACGTACTTCGGCCAGCCGGGCGCGCTCAACGAGTCGATGTCCGACGTCTTCGGCTCACTCATCAAGCAGTACGCGCTCGGCCAGAGCGCCGCCGAGGCCGACTGGCTGATCGGCGCGGGCCTGCTCGCCCCGCGCGTCACCGGCACGGCCCTGCGCTCGATGAAGGCCCCGGGCACGGCGTACGACGACGACGTGCTCGGCAAGGACCCGCAGCCCGCCACGATGGACGACTACGTCCGCACCGGCCGCGACAACGGCGGTGTGCACATCAACTCCGGCATCCCCAACCACGCCTTCTACCTGGCCGCGACCGCCCTCGGCGGCAACGCCTGGGAGAAGGCCGGAAAGATCTGGTACAGCGTGCTGACCGGTGGCGCGCTGGACTCGCAGGCGAGCTTCTCGGACTTCGCGACCCTGACCCTGGCCCAGGCACGCACCCTGTTCGGCGAGGGCGAGGAACTGCAGGCCGTCACCAAGGCATGGGAACAGGTCGGGGTCCCGACCGGCTGAACGGAACATGGCTCGGGCCCGCGATTCGTACTAGACAGGGACCCATGCGTATTCAGGTACGACGCACCGGCGGATTCGCGGGCATCGAGCGGCACGCCGAGGTGAACACCTCGGGCCGCGCCGACGCCCAGGACTGGCACGCCCTGGCCGAGCAGGCGGTCGCCGCCGGCCGGGGCACGCCCCCCATCGGCGTTCCGGACGGCTTCAGCTACCAGATCACGGTGGACGGCAGGACGGTCTACTGCGCGGACCCACGGCTCACGGACGAGCAGAGAAAACTGATCTCAAGGGTCCTGAAGGAGGGCGCGTAGGCATCCGCCGGAACCCCGACGGAGCCGGTACGGGACCAGTAACGGCCACTTCTCGCAACGCCGTTGACTTCGCTCACCGCCGGTACGGATGATCGCGCGCATGACTGACGCGGCGACGAACCCGATACCCCGATTCCCCGCCGGCTTCCTCTGGGGGGTCTCCACCTCCGCCCACCAGATCGAGGGCGCGGCGGAGCTTCGCGCCCCCTCCGTGTGGGACGCCTTCACGGCCGAACCCGGCCAGGTGAAGGACGGTTCGACGGCCGCCGTGGCCTGCGACCACTACCACCGCTACCCCGAGGACGTGGCGCTCCTGCGCGACCTCGGGGTGGACGCGTACCGCTTCTCCGTCTCCTGGCCGCGGGTGAACTCCCCCGGCGGCCTGGACTTCTACGACCGGCTGGTCGACGAGCTGTGCGCGGCGGGCGTACGCCCCGTCCCGACCCTCTTCCACTGGGATCTGCCGCTGTCCGAGGCGGACGCCGGCGGCTGGCTGGAGCGCGACACCGCAGGACGGTTCGCCGAGTACGCCGCGCTGGTCGCCGCCCGGCTCGGCGACCGCGTCGGCAAGTGGATCACCCTCAACGAGCCCGCCGAACACACCCTGCTGGGCCACGCCCTGGGGGCGCACGCGCCCGGCAAGCAGCTCCTCTTCGACGCGCTGCCCGCCGCCCACCACCAGCTGCTGGCCCACGGCCTCGCCGTACAGGCCCTGCGGGCGGCCGGGGCCACCGACATCGGGATCGCGAACTCGCACGGCCCGACCTGGCCCGCCTCACAGGAACCCGCCGACCTGGAGGCGGCCGGCTTCTACGACCTGCTCCTCAACCGGCTGTTCGCCGACCCCGTACTCCTCGGGCAGTACCCGGACGGCATCGGCGAGCTGATGCCCGGCGACGCCGAGGACCTGGCGGCGGACCTGAAGATCATCGGGCAGCCGGTCGACTGGTACGGGATCAACTTCTACGCACCGACGAGGGTGGGCGCGCCGCAGGGCTCGGAGATCGAGTTCGGCGGACTGACCCTGCCCGCCGAACTCCCCTTCTCCGTCAGGGAGATCGAGGGCTACCCCGTCACGGACTTCGGCTGGCCCGTCGTGCCGGAGGCGCTCACCGAACTGCTGGTGGACTTCCGCGAGCGGTACGGCGACCGGCTCCCGCCCGTCGTCATCACGGAGAACGGCTGCTCGTACGAGGGTCTCGACGACCAGGAGCGGATCACCTACCTGGACGGTCATCTGCGGGCCCTGCACCGGGCGTCGGAGCAGGGCGTGGACGTCCGCGGCTACTTCGTGTGGTCGCTCCTCGACAACTTCGAGTGGGCCGAGGGGTACGCGCGCCGCTTCGGCCTGGTGCACGTCGACTTCACGACCCTGGAACGGACCCCGAAGGCGTCGTACCACTGGCTGCGGGACGTGCTGCGGACACAGCGGACCGAGCCGCGGGCCCAGGGGTGACGGCGTCCCCGCACGGGCCCGCGCCCGGCCTGGCGCTCGCCGAGCCCGTCGAACGGGTGGGCCGGGGTTGGACGACGACCCTCTCGCTCGCCAACTGGGCGATCTGGGTGGGCTGGTTCGGCCCGCTGCAGATCCTCCTCGCCTCCCAGGCGGAGGACTTCGCACCCGGTACGGGCCTGTCGAAGGAGGCGGTCCTGGCCTGGGTGACGGGCGCGGGCGCGCTGGTGTCGCTGCTCGCGAACCCGGTGTTCGGCGCGCTGTCCGACCGTACGACGTCCCGCTGGGGCCGCCGTACCCCGTGGATCGTGGCGGGCACGGCGGGCGGCGCGCTGTCGCTGCTGCTCCTCGGGGCGGCGGGCGGCCCGTGGACCATGGCGCTCGGCTGGTGCCTGGCGCAGCTGACCCTGAACGCGGCCTGGGCCGCCGTGACGGCCGCGGTACCGGACCGGGTGCCGCGGCGGCAGCGGGGCTCGGTGGGCGGCTGGCTGGGCGCGGCGCAGATCCTGGGCGTGGTCGGCGGGACGGGCCTGGCGACGGTGGCCGGGGGCGTCACGGCGGGCTACGCGGCCTGTGCGGCCTTCACGGTGCTGGGCGTCCTGCCGTACGTGCTGCGCCACCGGGACATCCGGCTGCCGCGCGCGGATCGCCCGACCTGGTCCTGGCGGGCCTTCCTGGGCTCCTTCTGGCTGAGCCCGCGGCGCTATCCGGACTTCGGCTGGGCCTGGCTGACGCGGTTCCTGGTCAATCTGAGCAACAGCCTGGGAGTCATGTACCTCCTGTACTTCCTGCGGGACCGCCTGCACCACTCCGATCCCGAGCAGGGCGTGCTGATCCTGACGTCGCTGAACGCGTCGATGCTGCTCGCCACGGTCGTCGTCGCGGGGATCTGGTCGGACCGGGTGGGGCGCCGCAAGCCGTTCGTGACCTGCTCGGGCGTCGTCATGGCGATCGCGGCCGGAGTGATCGCGGCGTGGCCGACGTGGACCGGCACGGTGGTGGCCTCGCTGCTGCTGGGCCTGGGCTTCGGGGTCTTCGCGTCGGTGGACTTCGCGCTGATGACGGATGTGCTGCCGAAGGCGCTGGACCGGGGCAAGGACCTCGGCGTGGTGAATGCGGCGAACTCGGTGCCGCAGGTGGCCGCGCCGGTGCTGGCCGCGCCGATCGTCACGTATCTGGGGGGATACCGGGTGCTGTACGCGGTGGCGGCGGTGGTGGGGCTCGCGGGGGCGGTCCTGGTGAACCGGATCAGGGGGGTGGAGTGACGGGGGATTCTCGCCCCCGCCGCCCCTACCCGTTCCCCGTCCACGACTCGGGGGCCGGCCCCCGAACCCCCGGTCCTCAAACGCCGGACGGGCTGGAGGGTGTCGCCGGACGGGCGGACATCTTCAGCCCGTCCGGCGTTTGAGGACGAGCGCGCAGCGCGAAAGGGGGGCCTGGGGGCGCAGCCCCCAGTTTCGGGAAGGGGCGGGGCTGGGGAAGGAAAAAGCCGTCAGAAACCGAGCTTGCGCAGCTGGCGAGGGTCCCGCTGCCAGTCCTTCGCGACCTTCACATGCAGGTCGAGGAAGACGGGCGTACCCAACAACGCCTCGATCTGCTTGCGCGACTTGATCCCCACTTCCTTCAGCCGCTTCCCCTTGGGACCGATGATGATCCCCTTCTGACTGGGCCGCTCGATGTAGACGAACGCGTGGATGTCGAGCAGCGGCTTGTCGGCCGGCCGGTCCTCGCGCGGCAGCATCTCCTCCACGACGACGGCGATGGAGTGCGGCAGCTCGTCCCGCACCCCCTCCAGCGCGGCCTCGCGGATCAGCTCGGCCACCATGACCTGCTCGGGCTCGTCGGTCAGGTCGCCCTCGGGGTAGAGGGCGGGGCCCTCCGGGAGAAGCGGGACCAGCAGGTTCGCCAGCAGGTCGACCTGCTGGTCGGCGACCGCCGAGACGGGCACGATCTCGGCCCACTCGAAGCCCAGCTCCTTGCCCAGCTGGTCGATGGCGATGAGCTGCTCGGCGAGCGCCCTGTGGTCGACGAGGTCGGTCTTGGTGACGATCGCGATCTTCGGCGTCTTCTTGATGGACGCCAGTTCCTTCGCGATGAACCGGTCACCGGGACCGAGCTTCTCGTTCGCGGGCAGGCAGAAGCCGATCACGTCGACCTCGGCCCACGTCGTGCGGACGACGTCGTTGAGCCGTTCGCCGAGGAGCGTGCGCGGTTTGTGCAGCCCCGGGGTGTCCACCAGGATCAACTGGGCGTCGGCCCGGTGCACGATGCCGCGTACCGTGTGCCGCGTGGTCTGCGGCTGGTTCGCGGTGATCGCCACCTTCTGGCCGACCAGAGCATTCGTGAGGGTGGACTTGCCCGCGTTGGGGCGGCCCACGAAACAGGCGAAGCCGGCACGGTGGGGTGCCCCCGAGGGGGATCCCGAGGATTCCGGCGGCTCGGGTGACTGGGTACGAACGCTCATGGCGCCCATTGTCCCTGATCGTCGGGGCCCCGCCGTACCAGGATTCCGGCCCTCACCGCCGATCGACGGCCGGACCGGCCCCCGGTGAGGTTCCGGAAACCCCCACGCAACACGAAACGTGACGGAAACACACCTGTGCGCGACCGGAAACGCGAAGCCGTGACCCTCTGACGAGCCCCCTTCAGCCGGCCCCCACCAGCTGTTCGTGGAGCAGCGGCGCGACGGCCACCCCACCACGCTGGGCTCGGCGTCCGGCGCGGTCGCGGGCCTGGTCGCCATCACCCCGTCCTGCGGCTCGGTCTCGCTGTTCGGCACCCTGCTCATCGGGGTCTTCGCCACGGACACCATGACCGGCGGGGCCGAGGGCCTGCTGTACGGCGGCGGGTTCGGGCAGCTCGGCCGGCAGCTGGTGGCGATCGTGGCCGTCGGCGCGTACGCCTTCGCCGTCACATATGGCGTCGCCAGGCTGATCGACCGGTTCGTCGGACTGCGGGCCGACGAGGAGCACGAGCAGACCGGCCTGGACCTTACGGTGCATGCCGAGACCGCTTACGATCACGGGGTCCTGGGCCATGGTGCCCCGGTCTCCTCCTCCGTCCCCTCCCTCGTGCAGAAGGCCAGGCCCCAGGCATGAAGCTCATCACCGCGATCATCAAGCCGCACCGCCTCGACGAGGTGAAGACCGCTCTGCAGGAGATCGGCGTGCACGGGCTGACCGTCACGGAGGCCAGCGGGTACGGGCGTCAGCACGGCCACACCGAGGTGTACCGGGGCGCCGAGTACCGCGTCGACCTCGTACCGAAGGTCCGTATCGAGGTCGTCGTCGCGGACGCGGACGCGGAGCCCGTCATCGAGGCGGTCGTGAAGGCCGCGCAGACGGGGAAGATCGGCGACGGGAAGGTGTGGGCGGTTCCGGTGGAGACGGTGGTGCGGGTACGGACGGGCGAACGCGGCCCGGACGCTCTCTGACCCCGCCCTCTCCCCTACCCCTACCCCTGCCTCTCCCCCTGTTGCGGTCCCTGTTCGTGTCCCTCCTTCTGACCCCGATCACCACCGCCGCTGCCGCGATGCCCGCTCCCAGCACCACCGCGAGCAGCCACGGCAGGGCGAAGAACGACGTACTCGCCGACTCGCGGGTGTCCCGCGCGCTGGCCGTCAGCGTCACGTCGCCCCAGTCGAACTGGGGCGCGCCGCGCCACTTCGCGCTGAGCCGCACCCGCTGGCCGGGCAGCAGTTCGGAGGGGATCCCGGCCAGGTCACGGGAGAGCAGGGTGCGGCCGAAGAGCCCTTGGGCCGTCAGCCGCACCTTGGGGTTCAAGGTGACGTTGCCGGTGTTGTGGAGGATGTACGAGACGGTGGCCGTGCTGTCACCCACGCCCGGGAAGAGGGGCTGGTGGTGGCTGATCCGGACCTTCTCCACGGCGACGGCCGCTACGGTCGGCCCGCCCACCCGCAGATAGATCCGGGCGCCGACGGCCCGCCGGACCCCGACCTCGACCGTGCCCTCCCCCGCGTCGATCCGCTCGTCCAGGGCGACCAGGGCTCCCGGATGATCGCCGGGTTCGGCCGTCTCGGGCACGCGCAGCGTGAACGGCACGGTGACCCTGCCGTGCGCGGGAACGGTCACCCGGTCCTTGGCGGGCCTCGCCCAGGCACCCACGCCCCGCTGTCTCTCCTGCCGGGTCCGTACGGCGAATCCGCCGTCCCGCGCGGTGTTGTAGGCGTCGGCCGCGTACAGCCGGAACGTCAGCGGGCGCCCGGTCCTGTTGGTGACGGCGACCTCGTCCTCGATGGCCGTGCCCGGGTCGGCGGAGAGAAGGAAGTACGGCCGCGCGGCGGGTTCCGACGCGACGGGGAAGACGGACCAGCTGCCGTTGTCGGCGGCCCGCGCGGGCGTCCCGCCGGTCACCGCCACGGAGAGAAGGACCAACAGGATGGAACAGATGGAACAGATGGAGCAGATGGAACAGAACGGCTTGCGCATGGGCGCGGACCCCCGGGGCGGGTGGGACGGAGAAGGGGGCCGGGCGGGTGCGCGCCCGGCCGTCTGCGGACTGTGGCTCGGGCTCGGGCTCGGGCTCGGGCTCAGGTGAGCGTGAGCGTCAGCACGCCGGAGTACGCGCCGGGCGGGGTGAACGCCGGAACGTTCAGCGAGAGCCGGGCGTCGACGGTGAACTCACCGCCGGTGAGCGTGCCGTTGGGCGTGGACGCCAGCGTCGCGCCCGCGCTGCCGACCGAGCCGGGCGAACCGGCCTGGCAGGTGCTGGGGCTGCCGGTCCTGGTGAGGCAGACAGGGGTCCAGCCCAGCTTGGCCGCGTCGATCTTCGCCCCGCCGGGGCCGGTGAAGTCGGTGACCTTGCCGGTCAGGGACCAGCCCGCGGGCCCGCCGCGGAAGTCCTTGACGGTCACCGTCTGCAGGGAGCCGCGGGAGAAGCCACCCTTGCCGTAGTCGACCGCCGCGAGTTCGACGGTGTCGCCGGCCTGGGTCATGGACAACGTCCCCGCCTTGACCGAGGAGTTGACCTTCTGGCTGTTGGCGGGCAGGGGTGTGTCGTCGATGACGACGTAGGCGGCGGGACCCGCGCCCTTGTCGTCGCTCCAGGCGCTTCCCTCGTACGCCACCACTCCGGTGGTCGCCTTGTCGCTGACGGCCAGGCTGCCGCTGAAGGAGCCCTGGGCGTTCGCGGTGGCGGTCGTCTTGTCCGCGGTCTCGGCGGCGCCGGCCCGTCCGGCGAGGGTGACGGTGGCGCCCGGAGCGAAGTGGGAGCCCGTGACGGTCACGCTGTCACCGGGCTTGCCGGAGGCCGTACCGAGGCTGATGGCACGGTTGTTGGTCTGGCCGCCGCTGGTCGCGGTGATCGTCTCGGAGACGGGGGCGGGCGGGGAGATGACCGTGCAGGGGGTGTCCAGCTCCAGGAGGTAGCTGGTGTGGATGTTGTAGTCGCCGGGCGACAGGGTGATCGCGCCGGGCGCGGTGACCGTGAAGGTGCCGGTCATCGAGAACGACGGGAAGGCCCCCTTGCCCGGGACGGGGTCGTTCTTCTTGGGGCCCGCGACCGTGAGGTCACCGCTCTGCGCGCCGCCCAGGGTCACCTTGCCGGTGGGCGTCATGATGTCGGCGGGCAGGGCGATGTCGACGGGGTTGCTCGCGGCGGGCTTGACCACCGTGTACGTGACGGTGACCGTGTCGCCCACCTTGGGCGCGGCGTTGTCGACGGTGATCTTGGCGGTGGTGGTGCCGTCGATCGCGGGGATGCCCGCGATGGGCGGCGGGACGCAGTGCGTGGCGAAGTCGACCTGCTGCGGATCCGCGTTCGCGGGGCAGGCGAACGCGCCTCCCGTGGTGAGCGCGAGTGCGGCCGTGCCGAGAAGTGCCGCCCAACGGCGGCGTCTTCGGGTTCCTGAACCCATGGGTGTCCCTCCTGTCGTTGTGGGCGCTGTGCGCCGACAGGAGGTCATTGATGTGCGGGTTGTGTGAGAAGTCAATGGAAGCCTGGAGCACTAACTGATGGACCATCAGTTTCTGTCAACTTGCCTCGATGGCAGGCGAGTTGGCGGTGAAACGACGGACGGATCGGTGCCGCCGCACACACGGCGGCACCGATCCGTACCGGGCTGCTGCCCGTGGGGGGACTGTGTGTCTGCGGCGCTTACGTTCCGGTGGTCACTCGAAGACGAACGGGCCGGGCGACTGCGGCCCGTCCGCCGTACACGTGATGGTGATCCCGAAGACCGTCATCTGCAGGGAGCCGCCGAAGGCCTCCAGGCTGTCGCCGGCGGCGACGGTACCGGGCAGCGGGCCGACCGTGACGCCGCCACCCGCGGCGATCGCGGGGTTCTCGGTGCCCGAGAAGACGGTCGTGCCGCCGCCCGCCTTCGTCAGGGTGAGCGTGGAGTCGACCGAGTCCTCGGCGAGCGCGAGCGGGGAGGTGATCTCGGAGGAGCTGACGGTGAGGGTGGCGGCGGTGCCGTCCTGGGTGGCCGTGAGGGTGGCCTCACCACCGCCGTAGACACCGCAGTCGGCGACGATCGTGGCGCTCTGGGGGACGACGGCCGCGGCGCCCGGGGCGAGCGCGAGACTGGCGGCGAGGGTGCCGGCGGCTAACGCCGCACCTATTCCGAGTCGCTTGCAGATCATTGGATTTCCTTCCCTGGTACGGGAATTGCCGTGTGGGGACGGCCGACGGGCACTTCGCCGACGACTGGTGACGGCTGGAATCTGACGGCCCGTCGGAAGAGCAGGCGTCCATTGAGGCGCGAGCGCCTCACGATTACAAGAGAACCGGCGGTGATTCTTCCGTTCCCCGCGCCCCTAGGTACCCAGGGGCGCGCCCTTCAGGGGCGCGAGGAACGGCGCAGTCTTCTAGGGGCGCGGGGAACGGCGCAATCTTTTAGCTCTTCAGGGGCGCGGGGAACGGCGCACTCAGCCCCCACCCGGGGCCCGCAGGCGGAACTCTCAGCCCGCGGTCACCACGGACCGCACCGCCCCGTCCACCCCCGCGACGAACACCCGCGTGGCGGAGCCACCAAGATCCCGTACCGCCGCCAGGTCCTCGTCCGGCAAGGACAACGCCTCACCCACCACCGCCGCCGCCTCCAGCGCCCCCGCCCCGGAGGCCACCGCCATCGCCACCGCGGTCCGCAGCGCGCTCAGCCCCAGCGAGGGCAGGGCGACGGTGCCCGCCACATACGTACGGCCGTTGTCGTCCCGTACGGCCGCCCCCTCGGGCACCCCGTTGCGGGCGCGGGCCGCACGGGCCAGGGTGACGATCTTGCGGTCCTCGGGATCGAGCGCGGTGCTGTCGGTCATACCCAGAGGATACGTACGACGGTGCGGACGGCTCAGGACCGGTCCAGCCGCAGCCGCTCCGCCCGCGGCAGCCCCGCCACCACCAGGTCGTACGAGTCCTCGACCAGCTCCCGGACCAGCCGGTCCGGCAGCGAACCGTCCACGGTGACCGTGTTCCAGTGGCGCTTGTTCATGTGCCAGCCCGGAATGATCAGCCCCTCGTACTCACCGCGCAGCCGCACCGCGTCCTCGGGGTCGCACTTGAGGTTGACCGTCAGCGGACTGCCTTCCAGGGAGCTGAGCGCGAACATCTTCCCCAGCACCTTGAAGACCGAGGTCTCCGGGTTGAAGGGGAACTCCTCCACGGCGGCGTTGAAGGACAGGCACAGCGTGCGCAGCTCCTGCGGGGTCACTCCGTCACTCCGCTTTCTCCTCCGGGGCATCGGGATCGGCGTCGGCCGGGACGACGGGCTCGACCAGCACCGTGACGATCTTGTTCCGGCGTCCCGCCGAGGCCTCCGCCGTCAGCAGCAGCTCGCGGCCGTCGGGCAGCGCGACGACCGAGGACGCGCCGGCGATGGGCACGCGGCCGAGCGCCTTCGCGAGGAGCCCGCCGACCGTCTCCACGTCCTCGTCGTCGTAGGCCTCGAAGCCGTACAGCTCGCCGAGGTCGCCGATGTCGAGCCGGGCGGTGACCCGGTAGCGGTCGTCGCCGAGTTCCTGCACGGGCGGCAGCTCACGGTCGTACTCGTCGGTGATCTCGCCGACGATCTCCTCAAGGATGTCCTCGATGGTGACGATGCCGGCCGTGCCGCCGTACTCGTCGATCACGACGGCGACGTGATTGCGGTCCTGCTGCATCTCGCGCAGCAGGTCACCGGCGTTCTTCGTGTCCGGGACGAACGCCGCGGGCCGCATGGCCGTGGACACCAGCTCGCTCTCCGCGTCCCGGCTGATGTGCGTCTTGCGTGCCAGGTCCTTCAGGTACACGATCCCGACGATGTCGTCCTCGCTCTCCCCGGTGACGGGGACGCGCGAGAAGCCCGAGCGCAGGGCGAGGGTCAGCGCCTGCCGGATGGTCTTGTACCGCTCGATGACCACCAGGTCGGTGCGCGGGACCATGACCTCCCGGACCAGCGTGTCGCCCAGCTCGAAGACGGAGTGCACCATGCGGCGCTCCTCGTCCTCGATGAGCGACTCCTTCTCCGCCAGGTCGACCATCGCGCGCAACTCGGCCTCGGAGGCGAAGGGCCCGCGCCGGAAGCCCTTGCCGGGCGTGAGCGCGTTGCCGATGAGGATCAGCAGCGCCGGCACGGGGCCCATGATCCTGGCGAGCGGCAGCAGCACGTACGCGGCGGCCGTCGCCGTGTTCAGCGGGTGCTGGCGGCCGATGGTGCGCGGCGAGACACCGACGGCGACGTACGAGACGAGGACCATCACCCCGATGGCGACGGCCAGCGCCTGCCAGGTCTCGGCGAACTCCTTCAGGCAGGCGTACGTGACGAGGGCGGCGGCTGCCATCTCGCACGCGACGCGCACCAGCAGTGCCACGTTCAGATAGCGGGTCGGGTCGGCGGCGACCTGGGCGAGCTTGGCGCTGCCGCGGCGGCCGGACCGTACCGATTCCTCGGCGCTGAAGCTGGAGACGCGGGCGAGGCCGGCCTCCGCGCAGGCGGCGAGCCAGGCGACGACGACCAGGGCGATGGCGCCCAGGACCAGTTGCGGGCTCATGAGACGGTCGGGGCCGGGGAGGGACCTTCGAGGCCCTTCTCCGCACGCCAGCCGTCCACGATGGCGGCCTGCAGACCGAACATCTCGGCCTTCTCGTCGGGCTCCTCGTGGTCGTACCCGAGCAGGTGCAGCACTCCGTGGACGGTGAGGAGCTGGAGCTCCTCGTCCATGGAGTGCTGCGTCTCGGCGTCCTTGCCCTGCTGCTCGGCGACCTCGGGGCAGAGCACGATGTCACCGAGCAGGCCCTGCGGCGGCTCCTCGTCGTCCTTCGAGGGCGGCCGGAGCTCGTCCATCGGGAACGACATGACATCCGTGGGACCCGGCAGGTCCATCCACTGGATGTGCAGCTGCTCCATGGCGTCGGTGTCCACGACGATCACCGAGAGCTCGGAGAGCGGGTGGATGCGCATCCGCGCGAGGGCGTAGCGGGCGATGTCGAGGATCGCCTGCTCGTCGACCTCGGTCCCGGACTCGTTGTTGACGTCGATCGACATGGTCGCGCTGGTCTACTTCCGTTTGGTACGGGCGCCCTTGTGGGTGCCGTTCTCCGTGCCGTTCTGGCTGTCGTACTTCTCGTACGCGTCGACGATACGGCCGACCAGCTTGTGCCGGACGACGTCCTGGGTCGTGAGCCGCGAGAAGTGGACGTCGTCCAGGCCCTCCAGGATGTCCTGGACCTGGCGCAGCCCGGACTTGGTCCCGCTCGGCAGGTCGACCTGCGTCACATCCCCGGTGACCACGATCTTCGAATCGAAACCGAGCCGGGTGAGGAACATCTTCATCTGCTCGGCACTGGTGTTCTGCGCCTCGTCCAGAATGATGAAAGCGTCATTGAGCGTGCGACCCCTCATGTACGCCAGGGGCGCGACCTCGATCGTGCCCGCTGCCATCAGGCGGGGGATCGAGTCCGGGTCGAGCATGTCGTGCAGCGCGTCGTAGAGCGGGCGCAGGTACGGGTCGATCTTGTCGTAGAGCGTGCCGGGCAGGAAGCCGAGCCGCTCCCCCGCCTCCACCGCCGGGCGGGTCAGGATGATGCGGCTGACCTGCTTGGCCTGGAGTGCCTGGACCGCCTTGGCCATGGCCAGATAGGTCTTGCCGGTGCCCGCCGGGCCGATGCCGAAGACGATGGTGTGCTTGTCTATGGCGTCGACGTACCGCTTCTGGTTGAGCGTCTTGGGGCGGATGGTGCGGCCGCGCGAGGACAGGATGTTCTGGGTGAGGACCTCGGCCGGGGTCTCCGGGCCGTCGCCCTCACCGTTCTCAGTCGCCCGCAGCATGGCGATCGAGCGTTCCACCGCGTCCTCCGTCATCGGCTGTCCGGTGCGGAGCACCAGCATCATCTCGTCGAACAGTCGCTGGACGAGGGCCACTTCACGGGCGTCGCCGACGGCGCTGATCTCATTGCCCCGGACGTGGATGTCGGCCGCCGGGAAGGCCTTCTCGATCACGCGCAGGAGGACGTCCCCTGATCCCAGCACGGTCACCATGGGGTGCGCCGCGGGGACGGTGAACTGGGCTCGTGACTGCCCCTGCGCGGGGGTGTGAGCTGTGGGTGTCTGCGTCATGGGCCGGCTCTGAAGGCCTGCTCATCCTCCTCGGTGAGGCACGCTTGCCGGTACGGCAGCCTTGTGTCTCCAAGAGTACGTCGGGGCACCGACAACACCGTAGGACTTTTCCGCCGCAGGTGTGGCACGGGAGGCGGTCCCGCCCCCGTGGGGCCTCACGCGGAGCTGCGGAAGCCGATCGTCGGTACGGCCCGTCTCAGGGGCCAGGGGCGGGCGCTCCCCGGAAGCAGCGGTTCCAGGAAGGCGTACCGGCCGAGCGCCGCGGGGTCCTGGTGGTCGTAGGACTGCACGCGGCGCCACCAGGCGGCGATCTCCGACCAGCCGGGCGCGGACAGCGATCCGCCGAACTCCTGGACCGAGAGGGCCGCGGTGAGGCCCGCGAAGGCGAGGCGGTCGGCGAGCGGCCAGCCGGCCAGCGTGCCCGTCACGAACCCCGCGACGAAGACGTCCCCGGCGCCGGTCGGATCCATCGCCTCGACCTCGATGGCCGGCACCTCCGCGGTCTCACCGGTCCTGCGGTCCACGGCGTACGCGCCCTCGGCACCGAGCGTGACGACGGCCAGCGGTACGTGCTCGGTGAGCGCGTGCGCGGCGGCGCGGGGACATGAGGCGCCCGTGTACCGCATGGCCTCCTCGGCGTTCGGCAGGAACGCCTCGCAGTGCCGCAGGTCGGGGAGCCCGGCGAGGTCCCAGCGGCCCGTGTCGTCCCAGCCCACGTCGGCGAAGATGCGGGTGCCCCGCTCCGCCGCCCCGGCGATCCAGTGCGCGCTGGTACCCGGTGTCAGCGAGGCGACGGCCGCCCGCGCGCGGGGCGAGCAGTCGGGGGCGGGTTCCTCCGGGGGCGGCTCGTGGCCGTGGCTGACCATGGTCCGCTCGCCCTCGTACGCCATCGAGACGGTCACCGGGGAGTGCCAGCCGGGCGCGGTGCGGGACGTGGAGAGGTCGATGTGCTCGCCCTGCTCCAGGGCGTCCCAGCAGTACTCCCCGTAGTGGTCGTCCCCGAAGGCCGCCGCGAGGGAGGTCTTCAGGCCGAGCCTGGCCAGCGCGGTCGCCATGTTCGCCACGCCGCCGGGGCTCGATCCCATGCCGCGGGCCCAGGACTCGGTCCCGCGGACGGGGGCGGTGTCGAGTCCGGTGAAGATGATGTCGAGGAAGACGGTGCCGGTGAGATAGACGTCCCAGGGCGGGTCGTCGGAGCGGCGCAGTTCGGCCAGTGGGTCGAACTGGGCCTGTCGGTACGGTCCCTTCCCGTTGGTCGCGGTCACGGTGCGCTCCCTGGAGTGGTGCGGATCCAGGCCAGTGTGCACCAAACGCTCTTCAGGGCGGGGAGGGTCACGCCCCGAACTCGTACGCCTCCACCTCGGCGATGTACCGGGCCCGCCGCTCCTCGTCGTGTTCCAGGAAGGAGGCGACGAACGAGTTGCGGGCCAATTCGCGCAGCCGCTCCGGGGAGAGCCCGAGGGCCGTACGCACGGCGTAGAAGGTGTCCCCGGCGTAGCCGCCGAAGTAGGCGGGGTCGTCGGAGTTGACGGTGCACAGCAGTCCCGCGTCGAGCATCGCGGGCAGCGGGTGCTCCGCCAGGACGTCGACGGCCCTCAGCCGTACGTTGGACAGCGGGCACAGCGTCAGCGGCACCCGGTCCCGTACCAGCCGGGCCACCAGCTCCGGGTCCTCCATGCAGCGCAGTCCGTGGTCGATCCGCTCGGCGCCGAGCACGTCGAGCGCCTCGGTGATGTACGCGGGTGGCCCCTCCTCGCCCGCGTGCGCGACCCGTCGCAGTCCCAGCGCGGCGGCGGCCTCGTACACCTCGCGGAACTTGGCGGGCGGGTGTCCGACCTCGGCGGAGTCGAGTCCGACGCCGACGATGGGGCCGTGCGGCGCCAGGTAGGGCTTCGCGGTCTCCAGGGTCTTCAGCGCCGAGCCGGCGGACTCGTCCCGCAGGAAGCACATGATCAGCTGGGTGGAGACCCCGTGCACGGCCTCGGCGCGGTCGAGCGCCCGCCCGAGCCCTTCGACCACCGTCTCGATCCCGACACCGCGCGCGAGGTGCGCCTGCGGGTCGAAGAAGATCTCCGCGTGCCGCACCCCCTGGGCGGCGGCGCGCGCGAGATACGCGTCGGCGAGGTCCGCGAAGTCGTTCTCGGTCCGCAGCACCGCCATGAGCCCGTAGTACAGGTTCAGGAACGACTGCAGATCGGTGAAGTCGTACGCCGTGCGCAGCTTCTCCGTGTCCGCGTACGGCAGCGTGATCCCGTTGCGGTCGGCCAGGGCGAAGGCCAGCTCGGGCTCCAGCGTGCCTTCGATGTGCAGGTGCAGTTCAGCTTTGGGGAGGGGCATCGAAGAATGGTACGGGTGTTTCACCGACGCTTCGGAACCGGCACCCTCAGCAGATCGTGTGCCACGGTCAGCTCCCCCTCGAACCCGGCGGCCCGCGCCTGCCGCTCGAACTCGGCCGGATCGGAGTACCGCTGGCTGAAGTGCGTGAGCACCAGATGCCGTACGCCGGCGTCGCGCGCCACGGTCGCCGCCTGCCCGGCGGTGAGGTGCCCGTGGTCGACGGCGAGCCGCACGTCCTCGTCCAGGAACGTCGACTCGATGACGAGCAGATCGCAGCCCTCGGCGAGCGCGTACACCCCGTCGCACAGCCGGGTGTCCATGACGAACGCGAACCGCTGCCCGCGCCGCACCTCGCTCACGTCGTCCAGCGTGACGTCCCCGAGCACGCCCTCCCGCTGGATCCGCCCCACGTCCGGCCCCTTGATCCCGTGCGCGGCGAGCCGGTCGCCCAGCATCCGCCGCCCGTCGGGCTCGACGAGCCGGTACCCGTACGACTCGACGGGATGGGACAGCCCGCGCGCCTCCAGCGTGTACGCCTTCGCGGTGGCGAGGACCCCGTCGGCGTCCACCGGGGCCTCGGTGAGCGCGACCGTCTCGCGGTAGGCGGTCGCGTACCGCAGCCGGTCGAAGAACTTCTGCCCGGAGCGCGGATAGTGCGCGCTGATCTCGTGCGGCACCCGGTCGAGGTTGATCCGCTGGATCACCCCGGCCAGGCCCAGCGAGTGGTCCCCGTGGAAGTGCGTGACGCAGATCCGGTGCAGGTCGTGCGCGGCGACCCCGGCACGCAGCATCTGCCGCTGCGTGCCCTCGCCGGGATCGAAGAGGATGCCCTCGCCGTCCCAGCGCAGCAGATAGCCGTTGTGGTTGCGGTGCCGGGTGGGGACCTGGCTGGCGGTCCCGAGGACCACCAATTCACGTACGGACACGTCGGGTTGTCCGGTCTCTTCCTGTGCGGTCGTTATCCGGGGGGCCACTGCAGGCCGCGACCGCCCAGCACATGGGCGTGCGCGTGGAAGACGGTCTGGCCGGCGCCGCTGCCGGTGTTGAAGACGAGGCGGTAGCTGTCGAGCTTCTCCTCGGCGGCGACCTCACCGGCCTCGCGCACGACGTCGGCGAGGATCGCCGGTTCGGCGGCGGCGAGGGAGGCGGCGTCCGGGTGGTGGACCTTCGGAATCACCAGGATGTGGGTGGGTGCCTGCGGGTTTATGTCCCGGAAGGCCAGAGTCGTGTCGGTCTCACGAACGACGGTCGCCGGGATCTTCCCCCCGACGATCTTGCAGAACAGACAGTCGTCCTGCGGTTCCCCTGCCATTACGCGCCTCCTCATCCCAAGTGATCGATGCTCAGGCATGGTACCGAGCACCGATTCCTCAGGGGCGCGGACTTCTTGGGGACGCGGACATCCTGGGGGCGCGGGGAACGGCGCAGTCTTTCGCCTTTCGCTTCTGGGGGCGCGGGGAACGGCGCAACCCTTGAGGCCGGCCCAACGCCCCCGCACCCGCCGAGCGCACCCCTCACGCCCCCGGCAACTCCGGCGCCGCCTTCGCCGGCCTCTCCTCCAGCCCCTCCAGCGCGATGCGAATCGCCTCGTCGAGCTGTACGTCACGCCCCGCGGCGTGATCCTGCGGCGTCTGGATCACCTCGACGTCCGGATCGACCCCGTGGTTCTCCACCCCCCACTCGTACCCCTCAAGCCAGAACGCGTACTTGGGCTGGGTGACCAGCGTCCCGTCGACCAGCCGGTACCGGCTGTCGATCCCGACGACCCCGCCCCACGTACGCGTGCCCACGACCGGCCCGATCCCCAGCGCCTTGATCGCCGCGTTCACGATGTCCCCGTCCGAACCGGAGAACTCGTTGGCGACGGCCACGACGGGCCCGCGGGGCGCGTCCTCCGGATAGCTCGTCGGCCGCATCCCCCGCGCGAGGTCCCAGCCCACGATGCGCCGGGCGAGCTTCTCGATGACGAGCTGCGAGGTGTGCCCGCCGCGGTTCTCGCGGATGTCCACGACCAGACCCTCCCGCGCCACCTCGATCCGCAGGTCGCGGTGGATCTGCGCCCAGCCGGGCGCCTGCATGTCGGGCACGTGCAGATACCCGAGCCGGCCGCCGGACTTCTCGTGCACGTAGGCGCGCCGGTCGGCGACCCACGCGTGGTAGCGCAGCGGCTCCTCGTCGGACATCGGCACGACCACCGCGTGCCGCGGATCGCCGCCGCCCGCCGGGGAGACGGTCAGCTCGACGGGCTTGCCGGCCGTGCCGACGAGCAGCGGCCAGGGCCCCGCGACCGGGTCGACGGGCTGCCCGGAGACGGCCACGATCGCGTCGCCCGCGCGCACCGCGACGCCGGGCGCCGCGAGCGGCGACTGCGCGTCGGGGTCGGAGGTCTCGGAGGGCAGGATGCGGTCGATACGCCACAGCGGCGCCCCTTGCGGGCCGTCCTCGTGGCGGGAGATGTCGGCGCCGAGCAGCCCCTGCCGCTCCCCGTGCCCGAACCCGCCGCGCGGCATGACGTACGCGTGCGAGGTGCCGAGCTCGCCCTGCACCTCCCAGAGGAGGTCGACCAGGTCGTCGTGGGTGGCGACCCGGTCGAGGACGGGCCGGTAGCGGTCCAGTACGCCGTCCCAGTCGGTGCCGCCCAGGTCGGGGCGCCAGAAGTTGTCGCGCATGAGGCGGCCGGTCTCGTCGTACATCTGGCGCCACTCGGCGGCCGGGTCGACGTATCGGCGGATGCGTGACAGGTCGACGGTGATGTTGGTGTCGCTCTCGTCGTCGTTCGAGGCGCGCCGGTCGCTCGGTACGACCTTCAGCTTGCCGTCGGTCCACAGCAGGATCCGCTTGCCGTCGCCGGTGACCATGAAGCCGTCGGCGTCCGAGGCGAGGTGCTCGATGCGCTGCTGGACGAGGTCGTAGCGCTCCAGGTCGGTCTTGGGGTCCGGGTCGTCGGGGGTGGCGCGGGAGGCGCCCAGCACACCGCGCACGGGGTGCCGCAGCCACAGCAGTCCGTCCTTGGCGGCCCGCAGTCCGGTGTAGCGGGCGGCCTCGACGGGGAACGGCACGATGCGGTCCCCGAGCCCGTCGAGGTCGATGCGGGTGGCCGGGGAGCCCTCGCTGTCGGGTGTCTCGTCCTTGTCGGGCGCCTCGAAGGGCCGCCCGTGCCGCTGCGGCCCGAAGGGCGAGGGGGTGGTCGCGGCGAGGGTGATGAGATGCGGCCGGGAGCCCCCGACGAAGGCGAGGTCGAAGACGTGCTCGTCGTAGACGGGGTCGAAGGAGCGCGCGGACAGGAAGGCCAGGTGCTTCCCGTCGAGGGTGAACGCGGGCGCGTAGTCGCGGAAGCGCAGCGGGGTCGCCTCGGTCACCGACAGGTCGGCGGTGTTGGCGAGCTTGAGCTGGCGCAGCGGGCGCGGACCGGGATGCGACCAGGCCAGCCAGGCCGAGTCGGGTGAGAAGACGAGCCCCAGGACCTCGCCGTCCTCGCTTCGGTCCACCTCGCGGACCTCGCCGGTCTCGCGTTCGACGAGCAGGACGCGTCCGTCGTGCGAGGCGACCGCGGCCCGGCTGCCGTCGGGTGCCATGGCGAGCCCGAGGACGCGGCCGAGCTGTCCGGCGGCGAGCCTGCGCGGGGTGGCGCCGGGTGCCACGCCGGTCGCCGGGGCGAACTCCAGCGCGTCGTCGCCCTCCGCGTCGGTCACCCACACCACGTGTTCCTCGCCGTCGGCGCGGAAGGTGCGGGGCAGCCTGGCCCGTACGCCCTGTTCGGCGGCGAGCGCGCGGGCGGGGCCCGAGCGGTGGGTGACCCAGTGGACGGCTCCGCGCACGGCGACCGCGCTGCCGCGTCCGGTGTGGTCGGGGGCGGCGGCGCCGAACCAGCGGGCGGCGTTCACGGGATGCGGCTGCAGGTCGACGCGCTGTCCGCCGAGCCGGATGTCGAGCCGGCGCGGCTCGGCCCCGTCGAGGTCGTCGAGGATCCACAGCTCACCGGCGGACGCGTACACGACGCGGGTCCCGTCGGTGGCGGCGTGCCGGGCGTAGAAGCCCTCGATCCCGGTGTGCCGCACCAGGTCCGACTCGTCGGCGAGGGAGGAGTACACGGCTCCCACGCCTTCGTGGTCGGAGAGAAAGACGACCCGCTCCCCGACCCACGAGGGGTACTCGATGTTCCCGTCGAGATCGGCGTGCAGCCGTACGAACTCGCCGCGCCGCTCCTCCCCGCTCTCGCGGTCGATCCACAGCTTGCCCGCGGTGCCGCCCCGGTAGCGCTTCCACCAGGCGGCCTCGCGGCCCATGGGCGCGGACAGCAGAACGGTTCCGCCGGGGCCGTGGGCCACATCGCCGACGGGCCCGTACGGGAGGGTGGTCGCGGGGCCGCCGTCGAGCGGGACCGCGCGGGCCCAGCTGCGGCGCAGGCTCGCCTGGCCCTGCGAGCTGAGCGCGAGCACCTGCCCGTCGGGGGTCCAGCCGCGCACCTGGGTCTTCCAACTGCCCCAGTACGTCAGGCGTGTGGCGGGGCCTCCGTCGACGGGGGCGATGTGCGCCTCGGGGGCGCCGTCGCGGGTCGAGGTCCAGGCCACGGTCGTCCCGTCGGGGGAGATCCGTGGATGGTTGACGGGGACGTTGTCGGCACTGACCCGCCAGGCACGGCCGCCGTCGAGCGGCGCCACCCAGACGTCGTCCTCGGCGGTGAAGGTGATCAACTCACCGTGCAGGTGCGGATACCGGAGATACGCGGAGGTCGCGGCGGATGCGGCGGATGCGGATGCGGCGGATGCAGGCTGTGTCACCCGATCACCCTATGCAGTCGTCCCGGGCGCGACCAGAGCTTTCGATCACTTCCCCGGGCCGACCCGCTACGTCGCATCGATCACTTTCCATCCATTGATCACTTTCCCGAGATGCAGGAGCAACTCGGGTTCGGATACACGGTCACGGTCCGTGTGACGGTGACGGTCGCCCCCGGCTGGTCGGGCGGTGGTGTCGTTTTGTTGTCGACGGGCGGGGTCTCGGCCTGGCAGTTGCCGAGGACGTTCACCCGGAAGACCTGCTTGCCGCCGACCGTGGCGGTGAGATCGCCGCGTACGCAGGTGCCGTTGACCTCCTGGGTCACCTGGCCCTTGATGCTGATGTCCTGCCCGTCCTTGGTCTCGCCCGTGCAGTCGACGGACGCCACGGTGTGCACGCTCGCGGTCGGGGTGGACGCGGCCTTGTCGCCGTACGAGGAGGTGCAGGTGAGCCACTGCACGTCCACGCCCCGCTTCTCCAGCTCGCTCGTGCCCTTCTGGTCGGTGGTGATCGCGACGGCCGCGGTGTTCAGGCCGTCGCCCGGTTCACACGCGACCAGCGCGAACACGGCCGAGATCGCGGTCAGAGCGATCGCCGGGCCGCGGTGCCGTATACGCCTCAGTGCCCCCATGCACGGCAGCGTGCCACTGCTCGCCCGCCCGCGGTAGCCCCCTTGCGGCCACACTCACCCACACGGGGGCTCCGCCCCCGAACCCCCCGCTGCGCCGTTCCCCGCGCCCTCAGGTGCCTGGGGGCGCGGGGAACGGCGCAATCCTGTGCGCCCACCCCCACCGGCCCCGCGGACGAACCGGCGCTACGACCAACGCCCCGTCCGGCCCAGCAGCAGCGCCACCGCCGCCGTCCCCGCCGTGGACGTCCGCAGCACACTGCGTCCCAGCCGGCAGGCCCGCGCCCCGGCCTCGGCGAAGGTCGCCAACTCCTCCGGCGAGACGCCCCCTTCGGGCCCCACGACAAGCACGATCTCCCCCGCGGCGGGCAGCTCGACCGTGGCGAGCGGCTCGGCGGGATACCCCCGGTCCTCGTGCAGCACCGCCGCGAACTCCGCTTTGGCGAGAAACGCGGCAACCTGCTTCGTCGTCATCGCGTCCGCGACCTCCGCGAACCGCACCCGCCGCGACTGCTTGCCCGCCTCGCGCGCGGTGGCCCGCCACTTCCCGAGCGCCTTCGCCCCCCGCTCGCCCTTCCACTGCGTGATGCAACGGGACGCCGCCCAGGGGACGATCGCGTCGACGCCGGTCTCCGACATGGTCTCGACGGCCAGTTCACCGCGATCGCCTTTGGGCAGCGCCTGCACGACGGTGATACGAGGAGCGGGCGGCGGCTCCTCGTGCACGGCGTGGAGGTCCGCCACGACGAGCCGGTCCTTGCCCTCGGCCGTCATGACGACACCCTCGGCCCAGCGTCCGCGCCCGTCGGTGAGGACCACGTCCTCACCGGTCCGCAGCCGCTTCACGGACACCGCGTGACGCCCCTCGGGCCCGTCGAGCACGAACCGCGGCCCGCCCGGCACCTCGTCCACCACGAACACCGGCGCGGTCATCGCCCGACGCCCCCGCCCGGCCCGTCCGACAACGCTGTCCTGGCGGCGGCGAGTTCGGCCGCGAGCACCTCCACGAGCTGTCCGGCGGGCAGTTCGCGGGCGAGCCGGTGCCCCTGTCCCGCCCACAGCGCCATGCCCTGCGCGTCCCCCGCCTTGGCGGCGGCCTTGCGCAGCGCGGAGGTGAGGTGGTGCACCTCGGGGTAGGCGGCGGGCGCGTACGGCCCGTGCTCGCGCATGAAGCGGTTCATCAGTCCGCGCGCGGGCCTGCCGGAGAACGCCCGCGTCAACTGCGTACGGACGAAGAGGGGGTTGGTCAGCGCCTGCTTGTGCAGGGCGTTGGCGCCGGACTCGGGGGTGGCGAGGAAGGCCGTGCCGAGCTGGGCGGCGCTCGCTCCGGCGGCCAGCGCGGCGGCGATCTGGCTGCCGCGCATGATGCCGCCGGCCGCGATGATCGGGATCTGCACGGTCTCGCGGACCAGCCCGATGAGCGACATCAGCCCGATGCCGGAGCCGTCCGTCTCCGGGTTGTCGCGGTGGGTGCCCTGGTGGCCGCCGGCCTCGACGCCCTGCACGATCACCGCGTCGGCGCCCGCCCACTGCACGGCCTGCGCCTCCTCGGCGGTGGTCGCGGTGACCAGCGTGAGCGTCCCGGCCCGGCTCAGGGAGTCCAGGACGTCGCGGGTGGGGCAGCCGAAGTGGAAGGAGACGACCGGCACCGGGTTGTCGAGGAGGACGGCGAGCTTGGCGTCGTAGCCGTCGTCGCGTCCGCTGTCGGGGTCGCCCAGTTCGGTCTCGTACCAGGAGGACTCACCGGCGAGCTGGTGGGCGTAGACCTCGACGGCTGCCGCAGAAGGGAGCGCGGCGCCAGCCGCTCCGGTGGAGCCGGTGCTTGCACCGGGGTACTCGGGCTGGGGCATGAAGAGGTTCACGCCGAACGGCCTGGTGGTGGCGCCGCGCAGCTGCTTGATGTCCTGGTACATGCCGTCGGCCGTCTTGTAGCCGGCGGCGAGGAAACCGAGCCCCCCGGCCTCGGACACGGCCGCGGCGAGCTGCGGCACGGAGACACCGCCCGCCATCGGGGCCTGCACGATCGGGAGGGGGAAAAGATCGGTCAGCGCGGAGGACATGACGGCATGTTGTCACGTCCTCCGTACAAGTCCGAATCCGGCCGTCCGCCGGGTATGAGCCACCGGAATCATCCTGCGGCGCGCCCGGCGGTCACCTGCGGTCCGCCCGTCAGGTACGGCCGTTGAAGGCATCCTTCAGCCGGGAGAACAAGCCCTGCTGACCGGGCTGGAACTGCCCGGTGGGCCGCTCCTCGCCGCGCAGCTGGGCCAGCTCCCGCAGGACCCGCTCCATCTCGGGGTCGAGTTTCGTGGGCGTCATGACCTCGACGTGCACGATGAGGTCGCCGCGTCCGCCGCCCCGCAGATGCGTGATGCCGCGCCCGTGCTTGGGGATCGACTGCCCGGACTGCGTACCGGGGCGGATGTCGACCTCTTCGAGCCCGTCGAGCGTCTCCAGCGGGACCTTGGTGCCGAGCGCCGCCGCGGTCATCGGGATGGTGACCGTGCAGTGCAGATCGTCGCCGCGCCGCTGGAACATGTTGTGCGGCAGCTCGTGGATCTCCACGTACAGGTCGCCGGCGGGGCCGCCGCCGGGGCCGACCTCGCCCTCGCCCGCGAGCTGGATCCGGGTGCCGTTGTCGACACCGGCCGGGATCTTCACGGTCAGGGTCCGGCGTGAGCGGACCCGTCCGTCGCCCGCGCACTCGGGGCACGGCGTCGGGACGACGGTCCCGAAGCCCTGGCACTGCGGACACGGCCGGGACGTCATGACCTGGCCCAGGAAGGACCGCGTGACCTGGGACACCTCGCCGCGACCGCGGCACATGTCACAGGTCTGCGCGGAGGTGCCGGGGGCCGCGCCCTCACCGCTGCAGGTGGTGCAGACGACGGCCGTGTCGACCTGGATGTCCTTCGTCGTGCCGAAGGCCGCCTCGTCGAGCTCTATCTCCAGCCGGATCATCGCGTCCTGGCCGCGCCGCGTGCGCGACCGCGGGCCACGCTGCGACGCCGTGCCGAAGAACGCGTCCATGATGTCCGAGAAGTTCCCGAAGCCACCGGCGCCGAAGCCGCCCGCGCCTCCGCCGCCCTGCTGGGACAGCGGGTCGCCGCCGAGGTCGTAGACCTGCTTCTTCTGCGGGTCCGACAACACCTCGTAGGCGGCGTTGATCTCCTTGAAGCGCTCTTGCGTCTTCGGATCGGGATTGACGTCCGGGTGCAGCTCGCGGGCGAGCCGCCGGAATGCCTTCTTGATCTCGTCCTGGGACGCGTCGCGGCGCACGCCGAGTACGGCGTAGTAGTCCGTGGCCACTTACGACTCCGCCAGGATCTGTCCTACGTACCGTGCCACCGCTCGTACCGCTCCCATCGTTCCGGGGTAATCCATGCGTGTCGGTCCGACCACACCGAGTTTGGCGACTGCTTCGCCGCCCGAACCGTAGCCGACCGAGACCACAGAAGTGGAGTTGAGTCCCTCATGGGCGTTCTCGTGACCGATCCGTACGGCCATGCCCGAATCGTTGACCTCACCCAGGAGTTTGAGGAGCACGACCTGCTCCTCCAACGCTTCGAGCACCGGACGGATGGTGAGGGGAAAATCATGTCCGAAGCGCGTCAGATTGGCGGTTCCGCCGATCATCAGCCGCTCCTCGGTCTCCTCGACGAGAGTCTCCAGGAGGGTGGAGAGCACGGTCGCGACCGTGCCCCTGTCCTCCGACTCGAAGGCGTCGGGGAGATCCTGCACCAGTTGGGGGACATCCGCGAAACGGCGCCCCGTGATCCGGCTGTTGAGACGCGCGCGCAGATCCGCCACGGAGACCTCCCCGAAGGGGGCCGGACAGTCCACCATGCGCTGCTCGACCCGCCCGGTGTCCGTGATCAGTACGAGCATGACGCGGGCCGGGGCCAGCGCGAGCAGCTCCACATGACGCACGGTCGAGCGGGTCAGTGACGGGTACTGGACGACGGCCACCTGGCGGGTGAGCTGTGCGAGGAGCCGCACGGTCCGCCCCACGACGTCGTCGAGGTCGACGGCGCCGTCCAGGAAGTGGTGGATCGCCCGCCGCTCGGGCGGGGTCATCGGTTTGACGCCCGCGAGCTTGTCGACGAACAGGCGGTAGCCCTTGTCCGTGGGGATGCGCCCCGCACTGGTGTGCGGCTGCGCGATGTACCCCTCGTCCTCGAGGACCGCCATGTCGTTGCGGACGGTCGCCGGCGAGACGCCCAGCCGGTGTCGTTCCGTGAGCGCCTTCGAGCCGACCGGCTCCTCCGTGCCCACGTAGTCCTGGACGATGGCGCGCAGCACTTCGAGTCTGCGTTCACTGAGCATCGCGCACACCTCCCGTGGTCTTCCGCGCGGTCATCGGTCGTGATCGGTCGTCTTCGGTGGCCTCGCCTGGCACTCAGCGCGCGCGAGTGCCAGCATCCCCGCGCCAAGTGTACGGCCGGTGGGTACGGGCCGGGCAAGGGCGGGCCTGCGATGTCGTGACGCCGGGCCACATCGGACAGCCGACGTGTACGAGGGTGTCCCGCTCTGTCGGGAACATGCGGGCGCCGCCGACGGGGTTAGCGTCGGCGTATGGACGTGACATGGGAAGGGTCCGGGGGCGACGGGTCCGGCTGGGAGGAACTCTCCCCGTACGTGGGGCGCTGCCGCCTGCCGGTGTGGGACTGCACGGCCGGGCTCGTGGTCGGCGAGGACGCGGCGCTCATGATCGACGCGGGATCGAGCGTACGGGAGGGCGCGCGGCTGCGGACACGGGCGCTACGGGCGCTCGGGGGCGGGCGGTCACCGGGGAGCGGGCGGTCGCCGGGTGACGGGCGGTCGCCGGGGAGCGGGCGGGTCACGCATCTCGCGCTCACCCACCCGCATTTCGACCATGTCTTCGGGGCGGCGGCGTTCGCGGGGGCCGAGGTGTTCACGGCGGTGGGCGCCGAACTGGTTCTGGGCGAGGGCCGGGAGGAACTGCTCGCGGACGCGGTGCGCAACGGCGCCGATCCCGAGGAGGCCGCCGAGGCGGCGGACCTCCTGGTACGGCCCCGGCATCTCGTCTCCGGCGAGTGGACACTGGACCTGGGCGGGGGCCCGCAGGTCCTGCTGGCGAACGTGGGCCCCGGCCACACGGGCCACGACCTGGCCGTCCTGGTCGCCGCGCCCGGCTCTCCGGAGATCGTCTTCTGCGGCGACCTGGTCGAGGAGTCAGGCGAACCCCAGGCGGGACCGGACGCCGTGCCCTCCCAGTGGCCCGCCGCGCTGGACCGCCTGCTGGCCCTCGGCGGCGAGGACGCGCTGTACGTGCCCGGGCACGGGGCGGTGGTGGACGCGGCGTTCGTCCGGGCCCAACGGGAGGCGCTGGCGCGGCGTTTCGACGTACCGTGAACGGTCTTCGTGCCTGCCGAGGGGGTGTCGGTGTGTCTGCCGGGGCCGGGCTTCTCCTATCGTCATCCGAATGCGCCAGTACTCAGCGGATCTGACCCCTCCGTGGAAGAAGCCCAAGCCCGTCCCCGAGGTCGCGGCGGAACCGGGGCTCGTGGTCGAGGAGCCCGGGACCGGGTTCTGCGGTGCCGTGATCCGCTGCGAAGCGGGGACGGTGACGCTGGAGGACCGCTTCGGCAAGCACCGCGTGTTCCCGCTGGAGCCGCGCGGCTTCCTGCTGGAGGGGCGCGTCGTGACCCTCGTACGCCCGTCCGCCGCGCCGCTACGCCCCACGCGCACGGCGTCGGGGTCGGTCGCCGTGCCCGGGGCGCGGGCCCGGGTCGCCCGGGCGGGACGCATCTACGTCGAGGGCCGCCACGACGCCGAACTGGTGGAGCGGGTGTGGGGCGACGACCTGCGCATCGAGGGCGTCGTCGTCGAGTACCTGGAGGGCATCGACGACCTGCCCGCGATCGTCGACGAGTTCGACCCCGGGCCGGACGCGCGGCTGGGGGTCCTCGTGGACCATCTGGTCCCCGGTACAAAAGAGTCGCGTATCGCGGAGGCGGTGACGAGCGAGTACGCACTGGTCGTGGGCCACCCGTACATCGACGTCTGGGAGGCCGTGAAGCCGTCGTCCGTGGGCATTCCGGGCTGGCCCCGGGTGCCGCGCGGGCAGGACTGGAAGACGGGGGTGTGCCGTTCTCTCGGATGGCCGGAAAACACCGGGGCTGCGTGGGAGCGGATCCTGGACTCGGTCCACTCGTACCGGGACCTCCAGCCGGAACTCCTCGGCCGAGTGGAAGAACTGATCGACTTCGTCACGACCTCGGAGTAGCCCATTCGCAGCCCCCATGCGGGACGGGAACGGGTAGGGGCGGCGGGGGCGGAGAGATCGCCGCTAGGCGAAGAGGCAGAACGCGACCAGCGCGACGGTCACGGCGGTCTCTTCGAGCGCGCCGAAGACATCCCCGGTCACCCCACCGAAGCGCCGCACACACCGCCGCAACACCCCCTCGGCGACAACACAGCCGAGCACAACGGCCAGCACGGCCCCCAGCACCCCGTACACCCCGAGCGCCACCCCGACCCCCGCTGCCGCAACCGTCACACCGCCCGCCACAAGGACCGCGCCCCGCACGGACACCACCCCCGCCACCACCGCCCCCAACCCCTCCGCCCGAGCGGCAGGCACCCCCGCCCGCGCGCCCAGCGTGAGGGCGAGGCGGCCGACGGTCCCGGCCACGACCGCCGCGAGAACGCCCCGCCCCCACGACTCCCCGTACGCCTGAGCGAGCGCCGCCACCTGCGCGAGCAGGACGAACAGCAGCGTGATGACCCCGAACGGGCCGATGTCCGACTGCTTCATGACGCGCAGCGCGTCCTCGGCCGGCTTGCCGCTGCCGAGACCGTCGGCGGTGTCGGCGAGGCCGTCGAGGTGGAGGCCGCGGGTCAGGACGGCGGGCACGGCGGCGCTCGCGACGGCCGCGAGGAGCGGGCCCGCGCCGAGCACCAGCAGGAGCAGCCCGGTCGCCGCGGCGAGGACGCCCACGGCGAGACCGGCGACGGGCGCGAGCGACATCCCGGCGCGCGCCGCCCCGCGGTCCCAGCGCCGCACGGTCACGGGGAACACGGTCAGCGTGCCGAAGGCGAAGCGCAGCCCGTCGGCCCAGAACGCCGCGGACGTCTCGGGCGGGGGGCCGGGCGGCGGGGGCGTGGACACCGGCGCAGATTACCGGTCACCGCCCACGGAACGACCACCGGACGGCCGTCGGGCGACCGGGAGACGTCCACGGCAGCCGTGGATAAAGTGCGCACATGGGGCATTGGTGGACACGGAACATCATCGAGCCGGGAAAGCTGCCGCTGCTGCTGGCGCTGACCTCCTTCGTCCTCACCTTCGTGATCACCCGGATCGTGGTCCGGCTCATCCGGGCGGGCAAGGGCCCGTTCGGCAACGTGAAGGCGGGCGGCCTGCACATCCACCACGTCGTCCCCGGGGTCGTGCTGACCGTGATCGGCGGCTTCGGCGCGGTGGGCAGCGACCGGCACGGCTTCGGCTCGGCCGTGTTCGCCGTGGTCTTCGGCATGGGCGCGGGCCTGGTGCTCGACGAGTTCGCGCTGATCCTCCACCTCGACGACGTCTACTGGAGCGAGGAGGGCCGCAAGAGCGTCGAGGTCGTGGTGGTCACGGCGGCGCTGGTCGCCCTGATGCTCAGCGGTTTCCTGCCGTTCGGCGTCAACGACCTCACCGAGAACGAACTGCACGACCGCGCCGGTCTCGTCCTGAGCATCGGGCTGAACTTCGTGATCGCGCTGCTGGCGCTGAGCAAGGGCAAGGCCCGGATGGCGATCTTCGGGGTGATCGTCCCGCTCGTGGCCCTGGTCGGCGCGATCCGGCTGGCCCGCCCCGCGTCACCGTGGGCCAGGCGCTTCTACCGCCGGCGGCCGAGGGCCCGGGCCGGAGCCTGCCTGCGGGCCTACCACCACGACCGCCGCTGGGCGGGACCGCGCCGCAGATTCCAGGACCTGATCGGCGGCCGGCCCGACCCGAAACCCGCACGTTCCCTGCCTGAACGCTCCTGAACGGGCCTACTCAGCCGTGCGAGTCCAGGCGCTTGCGGTGCAGCCACTTCGGCAGGCCCGGCGCCTCCAGGAAGCCCTCCGCGCGGGCGGCGGCCAGGCCGATGCGCGGCAGGTCGGCGCTCTTCTCGAAGAGCAGGAACCGCGGTTCCCAGATGGGCCGGTACTTGGCGTTGGCGCGGTACAGCGACTCGATCTGCCACCAGCGCGAGAAGAAGCTGAGCAAGGAGCGCCACAACCGCAGCACCGGCCCGGCGCCGAGGCGCGCGCCGCGTTCGAAGACGGAACGGAACATGGCGAAGTTGAGTGAGACCTGTGTGATCCCGAGCTCGGGGGCCCGCTGGAGGAGCTGGATCACCATGAACTCCATGAGCCCGTTCTCGGAGTCCCGGTCCCGCCGCATCAGGTCGAGGGAGAGCCCGTGGGGCCCCCAGGGCACGAAGGACAGGACGGCCCGCAGCTCGCCGTCCCCGTCGCCCTCCTCCCCGCCGCCGTCGCGGCATTCGAGCATCACGCACCGCCCGTCGCCCGGGTCCCCGAGCCGCCCCAGCGCCATGCTGAAGCCGCGCTCGGTCGCCCCGTCCCGCCAGTCGTCCGCGCGGGCGAGGAGGTACGCCATCTCGTCGGCCGGGATGTCCTCGTGCCGCCGGATGCGTACCTGGTAGCCCGCGCGCCGCACGCGGTTGTAGGCCTGGCGGACGGTCCGCATGGCCCGCCCGTCGAGGGTGAACTCGCCCGTCTCGACGATCGCCTCGTCCCCGAGCTCCAGCGCGTCGAGACCGTGCCGGGCGTAGACGGTCCCGGCCTCCTCGCCCGCGCCCATCACGGCCGGGATCCAGCCGTGGGCGCGCGCCTCGGAGAGCCAGGGCGCGATGGCGCCGGGCCACGCCTCGGGATCGCCGATGGGGTCGCCGGAGGCCAGTGAGACCCCGCCGACGACCCGGTAGGCGACGGCGGCCTTGCCGGTCGGCGACCACACCACGCTCTTCTCGCGACGCAGCGCGAAGTAGCCGAGGGAGTCCCGGTCGCCGTGCCGGCCGAGCAGGGTCCGCAGCCGTTCCTCGTCGTCGGCGCTGAGCGGGTCGACGACACGGCGGGAGCGGAAGGCCGCGTACAGGACGGCCAGGACGAGCAGGGTGCTGAGTACGTTGATGGCGACGTTCACCCAGTTGGGAGTGGTGATCCCGGGGAAGCGGGAGTCGTCGGCGGCGACCGAGACGAGCCGCAGGGTGCCGTAGCGCCAGCGGTCGGCGAAGGTCGACAGGTGCGCGTCGGGGGCGTGGTTCGTGACGGTCACCAGGAGCGCGGCCAGCAGGGAGCAGAGCAGGAGTCCGCCGATGCCGACGGCCGCGGCGAGGCGGGGGTTCGAGCGGTCGCCCTTCGCGTAGAACTCGGGGCGGCCGACGACCAGGGAGGCCACGAAGGCCGCCGTCAGGGCGAGGGAGATCCAGTTCTGCGGATACCGGCGGACCTCGGGAAAGACCATGGCGAAGGCGAACAGCAGCAGGAACGCTCCGCTCAGGGCGAGGTTGAGGATCCAGGCGGCCCGCTTGCGCCTGCGCATCGTGATCGCCAGGAACATGGTGAACACCCCTGACGCGAAGCCGGCGGTCAGCAGGTACGGGGTGAAGTAGTCCGCCGTGTTGTGGCGGCGCACGTCCTGGCCGAGGGAGACCCATACGGCGCTCAGGAAGTTGAGGAACGCGACGGTGCGGAGGTACCACACGGCGGATGTCGCGGCGGTGGATCGGGCGCTTCCCATGAAAGTGGATCATATGGGGCACACCCACCCACGAACCGCCTCCCAGCCGCGGCGGCTCGCCCACCATGCCCCTGCGGGCCCACCGCACCCCACCCGACCCCAGGGGCGCGGGGAACGGCGCAGTCCTTTGTCCTTCGCCCTGTTAGGGGCGCGGGGAACTGCGCGCACACGCCCACCGCCCGCACCCGACGGCCCACCCCCACCCCTACTCGGCCGACAGGCCCTCCGCGGCGTCGGCGGAAGCAAACGGCAACTCCGCCGCCAACGCCGCCGCGGCCTGCACCAAAGGCAGCGCGAGCAACGCCCCCGCCCCCTCGCCCACCGTCACCCCGTGCGAAAGCAGCGGTTCGAGTGCCATCCGGTCGAACGCCTTCGCCTGCGCCGGCTCCCCACTGCTCTGCCCCGCCAGCCACCAGTCCGGCGCCCGGAAGGCGACCCGCTGCCCGACCAGCGCACAGGCCGCGGACACGACCCCGTCGAGCACCACCGGCGTCTTGCGCACAGCGCTCTGCAGCAGGAACCCGGTGATCGCCGCGAGATCCGCCCCGCCCACCGTCGCGAGCAACTGCAACTGGTCCCCGAGAACGGGACGGGCCCGACGCAACGCGTCGCGGACCGCCGCGCACTTGCGCATCCACGCGAGGTCGTCGATCGCCCGCCCCCCGCGCCCGGTCACCACCGACGCGTCGGTCCCGCACAGCGCCGCCACCAGCACGGCCGCCGCGGTCGTCCCCCCGACACTCACATCCCCGAGCACGACGAGATCGGTCCCGGAGTCGGCCTCCTCGTCCGCGACGGCGACCCCCGCCCGGAACGCGGCCTCCGCCTCCTCCAGGGTCAGCGCGTCCTCGACGTCGATCCGCCCGGACCCGCGCCGCACCCGGTGCCGTACGACCTCGTCGGGCAGGCTCTCCGGCTCGCAGTCCAGCGCCATGTCCACCACCCGCACGGGCACCCCGAGCCGCCGGGCCAGTACCGACACGGCGCTGGCGCCGTCCAGCACGGCGCGCACCAGGTCGTCCGCGCTGCCGGCGGGCCGCGCCGAGACCCCCAGTCCGGCGACCCCGTGGTCGCCCGCGAACAGCACCACGCGCGGACGCTCGATCGCCCGCACCGGCACGGCCGCCTGCGCGGCGGCCAGCCACTCACCGAGTTCGTCCAGGCGCCCCAGTGACCCGGGCGGCACGACCTGCCGCTCCCGGCGCGCCTCGGCGTCACGGCGTACGCCGCCGTCGGGGCGCTCGATCAGGTCGGTGAAGTCGTCGAGATTAAGCGAGCTCATTCGCCGAACAGTACCGGCAGTGATCCGGCCGGGATCCTGACGGGCGGTCAGTGGTCCGGGCAGGGCGGGCGCACCGAGGGCCGTGATCCCTTGTGTGCCGGTTTGCAGTGGATTGTCATACCGGTTTGTATCGGCTGGTAGCGGCTCATATCAGCCTCTACAGGGTCTTACCCCGTCGGACCAGCAGGAGCAGACAGACCATGCCCCCCACACCCGTCACACCCCCGAGCCCGGCCACACCCCCCACGCCTCCCGTCCCTCCCGTCCCCGTCCCTCCCGTGCCCGTCACGCACGCCGCCCGGCAGTCCGTCGCCCAGCGCCGTGCCGTGTACCTGGGAGAGCTGGCCCAGGGGACCGACCGCTTCCACGAACCGCGCAGACCCGACTGCCCCTGGTGCGGCTCGGCGCGGCTGCGCACCCGGCTGCGTACGCCCGACCTGCTCCAGCACAAGCCCGGCACGTTCGTCGTCGACGAGTGCGAGGACTGCGCCCACGCCTTCCAGAACCCCCGTCTGACCACCGAGGGCCTCGCCTTCTACTACCGCGACTTCTACGAGAACCAGGATGGCGGCGAAGAACGGCGGGAGCACGGCGGCGAACGCCACGAGGACGAGAGCTTCGCCGAGCGGACCCTGCGCTCCCACGCCGGCCGCCGCCGCCACGAGGCCGCGGCCCGCGCGATGCTCCCGTTCCCGGAACCCGAGAGCTGGCTCGACGTCGGCACCGGCCACGGCCACTTCCCGGCGGCGGCCAAGGAGTTGTTCACGTACACGTCCTTCGACGGGCTCGACCCCACCGCGCGCGTCGACAGGGCCCTGGCCGCGGGCCGGGTCGAGGAGGCGCACCGCGGCCGGCTGCCGGACCTGGTGGGCCGGCTGCGCGCCCGCTACGACGTGGTCAGCATGTTCCACCACCTGGAGCACAGCCCCGACCCGCGCGAGGAACTGCGCGCCGCGCTCGCCGTACTGCGCCCCGGCGGGCATCTGCTCGTCGAAGTCCCCGACCCGGACTGCGCGTTCGGCGCGCTCCTCGGCAAGTGGTGGGTGTCCTACTGCCAGCCGCAGCACCTCCACCTCATGCCGCTGCGCAACCTGCTCGACGAACTCGACGCACTGGGCTGCTCGGTCGTCTCCACCGACCGCCGCGAGCCGCACGTCCCGTACGACCTGACCGGCGCCCTCGCCCTGGCGATCGGCAACCGGCTGCCCGGCGGCGACGAGCCCTGGCGCCCGGCCCCGCCGACCGACCTCCAGCGCACCCTGCGCACGGCCCTCACCCGGGCCGCCGCCCCGCTGCTCGCCTCCGCGTTCGTCCTGGACCAGGCCCTGGCGCCGCTCCTGCGCCGCACCCGCTTCTCGAACGCGTACCGGATCATCGCCCGCAAGAACCCGCGCGGCGCCTCCCCCTTCGACGCGGCCTCCCTCTGATTCCCTCTGGTGGGCCTCAGCCCTTCAGGGTGACCGCCTGACCCGCCACCACCAGCAGCACGTGCTCGCACTCGGCCGCGAACGCCGCGTTCAGGCGGCCCAGCTCGTCGCGGTAGCGGCGGCCCGAGGGGGTGGCGGGGACGATCCCGGAGCCGACCTCGTTGGAGACGGCGACCACCGTGCGGCGCGACGCGCGGACGGCGGCCGTCAGCTCCTCGACGCGCGCCCGCAGCACGCGCTCGCCGCCGCCGGCCCACTCGGCGTCGTCCCACGCGTTCGCGTCGTCCATCGCGTCCGTCAGCCACAGCGACAGACAGTCGACGAGCAGCGCGGACCCGTCCTCCTCCAGCAGGGGTACGAGGTCGCAGGTCTCGGCGGTACGCCAGGAGCCGGGGCGCCGCTCGCGGTGCGCGTGCACCCGGGCCGCCCACTCCCGGTCCCCGGCCCGCGCGCCACCCGTGGCCACGTACAGCACGTCGGGGAAGGCCTCCAGGCGTCGCTCGGCCTCCACCGACTTGCCCGACCGGGCCCCGCCGAGGACCAGCGTCCGGCGCGGCACGTCGGGCACGTCCTCGTACACCCCGACGGTCAGCGTCCTGCCGTCCGGGACCGTCCGCGCGCCCGCGGCGGCGAGGCGCCGCCGCAGTTCCCGGCCCGGCGGCACGTCGTGGTCCAGATGCACCGCGATCACGTCGGTGGCGGGACCCACGGCCCCCACCAGCCGCAGCCGGGCCAGCGCGTCCGGCCGCCCGACGACGTCGCCGGCCACCATGTCGTACGTCTCGGTCGTCCCGTCCAGGCCCGCGGGGGCCGCGCCGGGCGGCAGATAGAGCAGCCGCTGCCCGTCCGGGCCCGTGACCGCGTACCCGGTGCCCGGCGCGTCCATCGCCAGCGCCCGCACCCGATGGCCCGTCAGCAGCGTCAGCTCCCGGCCGTCCGGCACGCGCCCCGGCTGCGGCAGCCCCGCCGGTACCTCCACGGCGGGTCCGTCGTGCGGATGCGAGAGCAGGACCTGGCGGACCCCGTTGAGCGAGCACCCGGCCCGGGCCGCCGCGAAGGCCGCCCCGGGGGTCAGGTCGAGCAGCAGCGTGCCGTCCACCAGGAGGGCGGTGGCCGCGCGGGCGTCCCCGCCGAGCGCCACCGCGCAGACGGCGCACGGACAATGGGGCCTGGGCAGCCCCAGGGGCCCGCCGGTACCGAGCAGAGTCACTTCCACGGGGCCGATTTTCCCGTGCCGGCGCGGCTCGTGCCCGTCAGGGGGTGCACAAGGGCGCACCGCGCACACCCACCACCGCCACCCCATGGTTCTCGACCTGCGCTTTTGAGCACCGGACCAGTGACCGAGCGCCTAGGCTGACGGCGAGAGCCCGATCTTGCTCGGTACTTTCTGCGGTACTTGCTCGGTACTTTTGGGAACTTTTGGGAGGCTGACATGGCGGCATGGACGTGGCGGTTCGAGAAGGCCGACGGGACGGAAGTCCAGCCCGCGGTCCAGCCCGAGGAGTTCACCACCCAGGGCGACGCGGAGTCCTGGCTCGGCGAGAACTGGAAGGAACTGGCCGAGGGGGGAGCGGACCAGGTCCGGATCTTCGAGGACGCCGCGGAGATCTACGGCCCGATGAGCCTGCACGCCGAGGCGTCCTAGCCACAGGATCCAGACGATCTGCACGAGGACGCGTACGGCTCACGAGTCCTCATGATCCGTACGCGTGAGGGGCCGCGGCCGTGCGAACCGGCCGCGGCCTTCTGCCGCCCGGCCGTGGATCCGCCCGGCCGTGGACCCGCCCAGCCGTGGACCCGACCGGCCGTGGACCCGACCAGCCGTGGATCCGACCGGCCGGGGGGCGAAGGACAGGTGAAGGACAGCGGGGACTTCAGCCCCGTACGCCGCACAGGTGCAGCAGTGCCGCCACCCGGCGGTAGGGGTCGGTCCGGCCGGCCCGCTCCTCGGCGGCCAGCAGGGCGTCCACGTCCTCCGGCACCGCCGCGTCGTCGGCGGCCGTGTCCGTGAAGACCCGCACCCCGTACCAGGTGTGCAGCGGCGCGCCCATCCCGGCGAGCGTGCCGGTGAGGGTGTCGAGCCGGTCGGCGCGGACGTCGAGCCCGAGCCGGTTCCTGTACGTGTTGGTGTCGAAGGCGGCCAGCGTCCCGGCCCAGTCGCCGGCCAGCCCCGGCCGCATGGCCAGCGCGTCGGCGTTGCGCACCAGCAGGGACAGCATCCCACCGGGGGCCAGCATCCGGCCGAGCCCCGCGAGCAGCGCGTCGGGCTCCTCGACGTACATCAGTACGCCGTGGCACAGCACCACGTCGAAGCTGCCGGGCAGGAAGTGCACCCCGGTGTCGCGCCCGTCGCTCTCGACGATCCTGACCCGGCCGCGGATGCCCTCCGGCTCGGCGGCGAGGGCCTCGCGGGCCACGGAGATCAGGGCGGCGTCCTGCTCGACACCGGTCACCTGGTGTCCGGCCCGGGCCAGCCGCAGGGCCTGCGTGCCCTGGCCCATGCCCACGTCGAGCACGCGCAGTCGCTGCCCGACGGGGAACCGCCCGGCTATCTGTTCGTCGAGCTGCCGGGCCACCAGCTCCCGCCGTACGACAGCGCGCAGCTCGCCCGGCTCGGTCAGCCGGGCGTCCGCCGCGCCCCCCGGGATGGGTGCCGCGCTCAGGGCCGCTCTCCGCGCTTGACCTGCGGCTTGGGCAGCCGGAGGCGACGCATCTGGAGGCTGCGCATCAGCGCGTACGCGACGGCGCCGCGCCGGGGCTCGTCCGGGAAGCGCGCGGCCAGCTGCTTCTTCAGGCGGATCGCGATACCGATCGAGTCGAGCACGATCAGCACGATCACGAAGAGCCACATCAGCAGCGCGACGTTCTGCAGCTGCGCGATCCGGACCATGCTCAGGACGAGGATGACCACGGCGAGCGGCAGGAAGAACTCGGCGATGCAGAACCGCGAGTCGATGAAGTCACGCGCGAGCTTGCGCACCGGGCCCTTGTCACGGGCGGGCAGATAACGCTCGTCGCCGCTGGCCAGCGCCTGGCGCTGCTTCTCCATGTGGGCGCGGCGCTCGTCGCGCTGCCGCTTGGAGGCCTCCTTGCGCGACGTCGGCGTATTGGCGACGCTGCGGCGCTGGGACTGGGCCTCACTGCGCTTGGGAGTGGGCCTGCCCTTGGGGGCCTGCGGGTCACGGATCTGAGGGGAGTCGGTCACCGACGCCTTGTCGGCGTGGGCCTTCTCGTCTTTGGCGCGGCTACGGAACACAAAACCCAAGGGTAAGGGGTGCGGAGGCATGGACGTCGGCCGAGTGGGGAACGATCCGGCAACACCGGTCGTCTGTAGGGGGACAGGAGGCCTGAAATGGGGTGGTGCGTGCGGTGGCACGAGCCGGCCCCGGGACGACTCCGGAGCCGATCCGGACCGAACCCGGAGCGACCCCTGGGGGGACACCTACTCCCTACGCCGGAGCAAGATCGTCGTCAGTCGTCCTTGGGGATGAGCGCATCCGTCCCCGAACAGTGCGGTAATGGATGCAGGGCCCGTACTGTGGGTTCTGTTGTAGTCGCTGCAGCCGGAGTCCGTCAGAAGGGGGCGCGCGAAGCCCATGAGCGGTGTCATGAAGCGTATGGGGATGATCTTCCGCGCGAAGGCGAACAAGGCCCTTGACCGGGCCGAGGACCCGCGCGAAACCCTCGACTACTCGTACCAGAAACAGCTTGAGCTGCTGCAGAAGGTGCGCCGCGGTGTCGCCGACGTGGCGACCTCACGCAAGCGCCTGGAGTTGCAGCTGAACCAGCTCCAGGGCCAGTCCTCCAAGCTGGAGGACCAGGGGCGCAAGGCGCTCGCGCTGGGCCGTGAGGACCTCGCCCGTGAGGCGCTGTCCCGCCGGGCCGCTCTTCAGCAGCAGGTGACCGACCTGGAGACACAGCACCAGACCCTGCAGGGCGAGGAGGAGAAGCTCACTCTCGCCGCGCAGCGTCTGCAGGCCAAGGTCGACGCCTTCCGTACGAAGAAGGAGACGATCAAGGCGACGTACACGGCCGCCCAGGCGCAGACCCGGATCGGTGAGGCATTCTCCGGCATCTCCGAGGAGATGGGCGACGTCGGGATGGCCATCCAGCGGGCCGAGGACAAGACCGCGCAGCTCCAGGCGCGGGCCGGTGCCATCGACGAGCTGCTCGCCTCCGGCGCCCTCGACGACCACTCGGGGCTCGCCAAGGACGACATCCAGAGCGAGCTGGACCGGCTGTCCGGGGGGACGGACGTCGAGCTCGAACTGCAGCGGATGAAGGCCGAGCTGGCCGGCGGGTCCTCGTCCTCCCAGCAGGCGATCGAGGGCGGTCAGGGGCAGACTCGGTCCCAGCAGCAGTCGCAGTCGGACACCCCGCGCTTCGACAAGCAGTAGCAGGGGTTTCGCGGGTCCCACGCCGAGGAGGGCGTCATGATCGTACGGATCATGGGGGAGGGACAGGTGAGGCTGGACGACGGCCACCTCGCCGAGCTGAACGAACTGGACGACGAGCTCCTCGCGGAGACCCGGGCCGGGGACGAGGAGGGGTTCCGGCGGACGCTGGGAGCGCTGCTCGACGCGGTGCGCCGCCTGGGAGCTCCGCTCCCGGACGACTCCCTGGAACCCTCGGAACTCATCCTCCCGTCCCCGGACGCGACGCTGCCAGAGGTCCGCGCCCTCCTGAAGGACGACGGCCTGCTCCCCGGCTGAACCTTCTTCGCCGCCCGTCCCCGTCCTGGGGGCTGCGCCCCCAGACCCCCCTGTCGCGCTGACGCGCTCGTCCTCAAACGCCGGACGGGCTGCAAGAGGCGCGGGGGAACGGCGCGCCCAGCCCTGACCGGGCTGCGAACGAATCCCTGGCCCTGTCCCAGCGTCTTGGGGGCGCGGGGAACGGCGCGCTCAGCCTTCACCGGGCTGCGAACGAATCCCCTGGCCCTGTCCCACCTTCTTGGGGGCGCGGGGAACGGCGCGCTCAGCCTTCACCGCGCCGCGGATGCACCCCCTCGCCCTGTCCCACCTCCCAGGGACAGGGCCGCGGGGAAGCCCACCACCCCACCCCCACCCCCGCCACCCGCAGACGCACCCCCGGCCAGGGCCCCCGTACCGTAGAGAAGCGTGAGCACACTGACGCGTGCAAGGGACTGGCTGCGGTCCCACCCCCTGGTCGCCGACGGCACCCTCGCCGCCGCGGTCCTCGCCTGCATGCTGGCCGGCTCCTTCGCGGAGCCGAACGGCCGGCACGGCGGCACGATGTGGGGCACCCGCGCCCCCGACGCCCTCGGCCTCACCCTCATGCTGCTGGCCGCGACCGCCCTGATCCTCCGCCGCAGGTACCCCCTCGGGGTCCTCGCCGCGACCGGCGCCCTGTCCGTCGTGGAGTTCGCGACCGGCGACCCCCGCGCCCCCGTCGCGATGTCCGCCGTCGTCGCCCTCTACACCGTCGCCGCCGCGACCGACCGCCCCACCACCTGGCGCGTGGGCCTGCTCACCATGACGGTCCTGACCGCCTTCGCGATGCTCGCCGGCCCCCTGCCCTGGTACGCCCAGGAGAACCTGGGGATCTTCGCCTGGACCGGCATGGCCGCCGCCGCGGGCGACGCGGTCCGCAGCCGCCGCGCCTTCGTGCACGCCATCAGGGAGCGCGCCGAACGGGCCGAACGCACCCGCGAGGAGGAGGCCCGCCGCCGCGTCGCGGAGGAACGCCTGCGCATCGCCCGCGATCTGCACGACGTGGTCGCCCACCACATCGCCTTGGTCAACGTGCAGGCCGGAGTCGCCGCGCACGTCATGGACAAACGCCCCGACCAGGCGAAGGAGGCCCTCGCCCACGTCCGCGAGGCCAGCCGCTCCGCGCTCAACGAACTCCGCGCCACGGTCGGACTGCTGAGGCAGTCGGGCGACCCCGAGGCTCCCACCGAACCGGCCCCGGGCCTGCACCGCCTCGAAGAACTCGTCGGGACCTTCCGCAGCGCGGGCCTGCCCGTCGAAGTGGCCCGCACCGACCAGGGCACGGCCCTGCCCGCCGCCGTCGACCTGGCCGCGTACCGGGTCATCCAGGAAGCCCTCACCAATGTGCGCAAGCACGCAGGCCAGGAGGCGAAGGCCGAGGTCAGCGTCGTACGGGTGGGGCCGGACGTGGAGATCACCGTCCTCGACAACGGCCCCGGCGACGATGCCGCCGCCCGCCTGGAGGAGAACGGCGGCCACGGACTCCTCGGCATGCGCGAGCGGGTCACCGCCCTCGGCGGCACCTGTAGCGCGGGACCCCGCTACGGAGGCGGCTTCCGGGTGCATGCGATCCTGCCGGTCAAGAGCGGCGCCGGAACCACCGCCACCACGACCGCCTGATCCAGAACCGCCGCGTCCAGGACCACCCGGTCCAGAAACACCGCGTCCAAGACCGAGGCAGCCAAGGGGAACCCCGTATGACGATCCGTGTCCTGCTCGCCGACGACCAGGCCCTGCTGCGCAGCGCCTTCCGCGTCCTGGTCGACTCCGAGCCCGACATGGAGGTCGTAGGAGAGGCCTCGGACGGCGCGGAGGCGGTACGCCTCGCCCGCGAGGAACGGGCCGACGTCGTGCTCATGGACATCCGGATGCCCGGCACGGACGGGCTCGCCGCGACCCGCCTCATCAGCGCCGACCCCGGTCTCGCCCACGTCCGCGTCGTCATGCTGACCACCTTCGAGGTCGACGAGTACGTGGTGCAGTCGCTGCGCGCCGGCGCCTCCGGCTTCCTCGGCAAGGGCTCCGAGCCCGAAGAACTGCTCAACGCCATCCGCGTCGCGGCGGCCGGCGACGCCCTGCTGTCACCCGTCGCCACCAAGGGACTGATCGCGAAGTTCCTCGCGCAGGGCGGCGACGACGACCGCGACCCCGCCCGCGCCGAACGCCTCGAAGCGCTCACCGTCCGCGAGCGCGAAGTCCTCGTCCAGGTCGCCGGCGGGCACTCCAACGACGAGATCGCCGAGCGTCTGGAAGTGAGCCCGCTCACCGTGAAGACGCACGTCAACCGGGCCATGGCCAAGCTGGGAGCCCGCGACAGGGCCCAACTCGTCGTGATCGCCTACGAGTCCGGACTGGTCCGCCCAAGGGTGGAGTGAGCTCCACCCTTACGTACTGCGGGCGCGGTATGCGCCGTATAAGGAAACGGGACCTGGGGGCGAGGGGAGTGCCCCACCTATGGCTCAGAGTGATAGGCGGACGCTCACATGAGCCCATCGCGCCGCTCCCCACCCACAGGCAACAGCCTCCGGACACCCAGGCAGCAGCCTGCGGACACCCAGGCAACCGCCTCAAGCAACAGAAGAGAGACCCGCCACCCATGTCCTGGCTGTCCCGCTTCAGCCTCGCCCAGCGTGCCCTCATCGGGCTGATGTCGATCATCGCGCTCGTCTTCGGGGCGATAGCGATCCCGCAACTCAAGCAGCAGCTGCTGCCCACCATCGAACTGCCCATGGTGTCGGTCCTGGCGCCGTACCAGGGCGCGTCCCCCGACGTGGTCGAGAAGCAGGTCGTCGAGCCCATCGAGGACAACCTCGAAGCGGTCGACGGGATCTCCGGCGTCACCTCCACGGCCAGCGAGGGCAACGCCCTGATCATGGCCTCCTTCGACTACGGCAACGACTCCGCGCAGATCGTCGCGGACGTCCAGCAGGCCGTGAACCGCGCCCGCGTCCAGCTCCCCGACGACGTGGACCCGCAGGTGGTCGCCGGTTCGACCGACGACATCCCGACCGTCGTCCTCGCCGTCACCTCCGGCAGGGACCAGCAGGCGCTCTCCGACCAGCTGGACCGTACGGTCGTCCCCGCTCTGAAGGACATCGACGGTGTCGCCCAGGTCACGGTCGACGGCGTACGGGACCTCGAGGTCGCGGTCACGCCCGACGACGCGAAGCTGGCGAAGGCGGGGCTGACCACGGCCGCGCTCGGCCAGGCCCTCCAGGCGGGCGGCGCGACCGTCCCGGCCGGCTCCTTCGACGAGGACGGCAGCAACCGCACCGTCCAGGTCGGCGGCGGCTTCACCTCGCTGGAGCAGATCGAGGACCTGATGGTCGGCGGCGGGGGCGGCAAGAAGCCGGTACGCCTCGCGACCCTCGCCACCGTCGAGGAGAAGCCCGCCAGGACGGAGTCCATCACCCGCACCGACGGCAAGCCCAGCCTCGCCGTCTCCGTCACCATGGACCACGACGGCAGCGCGGTCGCGGTCTCCGACGCCGTCCAGGACAAGCTCGCGGGCCTGCGCAAGGACCTCGGCTCCGGCGCCACCCTGACGATCGTCAGCGACCAGGGACCCGCCGTCTCCAAGTCCATCAACGGCCTGACCACGGAGGGCGCGCTCGGACTGCTCTTCGCGGTCCTGGTCATCCTGGTCTTCCTGGCGTCGGTCCGCTCGACGCTGGTCACCGCGGTCTCCATCCCGATGTCGGTCGTCCTCGCGCTGATCGTGCTCTGGGTCCGCGACGAATCGCTCAACATCCTCACCCTGGGCGCCCTGACCATCGCCATCGGCCGCGTCGTCGACGACTCGATCGTGGTGCTGGAGAACATCAAGCGGCACCTCGGCTACGGCGAGGAGCGCCAGGAGGCGATCCTCAAGGCGGTACGCGAGGTCGCGGGCGCGGTCACGTCCTCGACGCTCACCACGGTCGCGGTCTTCCTGCCCATCGGCCTGACCGGCGGCATGGTCGGCGAGCTCTTCGGCTCGTTCTCCCTGACGGTCACCGCCGCCCTGCTGGCCTCGCTGCTCGTCTCGCTGACGGTCGTCCCCGTCCTGTCGTACTGGTTCCTGCGCGCCCCCAAGGACGTACGCGGAGCCGACCCGGAGGAGGCCCGCCGCAAGGCCGAGGAGAAGGAGGCGCGCAGCCGCCTCCAGCGCTTCTACGTGCCCGTGCTGCGCTTCGCCACCCGCCGCCGCCTCACCAGTGTGGCGATCGCGGCGGCCGTGCTCGTCGGGACGTTCGGCATGACGCCCCTGCTGAAGACGAACTTCTTCGACCAGGGCGACCAGGAAGTCCTCACCGTCAAGCAGGAGCTGAAGCCCGGCACCAGCCTGGCCGCGACCGACGCCCAGGCGAAGAAGGTCGAGCGGATGCTCGCCGACGTCAAGGGCGTCGAGGACTACCAGGTCACTATCGGTTCCTCCGGCTTCATGGCCGCGTTCGGCGGGGGCACGGACACCAACCAGGCCTCGTACACCGTCAAGGTCGCCGACTCGGCCTCCTTCGACGACGTCCAGGACGGCATCGAGGAGGGGCTCGGCAAGCTCTCCGGCATCGGCACGACGACGGTCGCGGCCGGTGACGGGTTCGGCAGCCAGGACCTGAGCGTCGTGGTGAAGTCCGCCGACGCGGACGTGCTGCGCGAGGCGGCGGAGAAGGTCCGGGACGAGGTCGCGAAGCTCGACGACGTCACCGACGTCACCAGCGACCTCGCCGAGTCGGTGCCGCGGATCTCCGTCAAGGCCAACGACAAGGCCGCCGCCGCCGGATTCGACGACGCCACGCTCGGCGCGGCCGTCGGCCAGGCCGTGCGCGGCACCACCAGCGGCAAGGCGATCCTGGACGACACCGAGCGGGACGTCGTCATCAAGGCGGCGAAGCCGGCCGAGACGCTGGCCGAGCTGAAGAGTCTCAAGCTCGGTCCGGTGAAGCTCGGCGACATCGCGACGGTGAAGCTGGTCGACGGGCCGGTCTCGATGACCCGCATCGACGGCCAGCGCGCGGCCACCATCACGGCCAAGCCGACCGGCGACAACACCGGCGCGGTCAGCACCGAGCTCACCACGAAGCTCGACGAGCTGAAGCTGCCGGCCGGGGCCACGGCCTCCATCGGCGGTGTCTCCGAGGACCAGGACGACGCGTTCGCGTCCCTCGGCCTCGCGATGCTCGCGGCGATCGCGATCGTGTTCATGCTGCTGGTGGCGACCTTCCGGTCACTGATCCAGCCGCTGATCCTGCTCGTCTCGATCCCGTTCGCGGCGACCGGCGCGATCGGCCTGCTCGTGGTGACCGGCACCCCGCTGGGCGTGCCCTCGCTGATCGGCATGCTGATGCTCATCGGCATCGTCGTCACCAACGCGATCGTCCTGATCGACCTGATCAACCAGTACCGCAAGCAGGGTTACGGGGTCGTGGAGGCCGTGATCGAGGGCGGCAGGCACCGTCTGCGCCCGATCCTCATGACGGCCCTCGCGACCATCTTCGCCCTGCTGCCGATGGCCCTGGGCATCACCGGTGAGGGCGGCTTCATCGCCCAGCCGCTCGCGGTGGTGGTGATCGGCGGTCTGATCACGTCGACGCTGCTCACGCTGCTGCTCGTACCGACGCTCTACGCGATGGTGGAGCTCCGCAAGGAGCGCCGTGCGAAGAAGAAGTCGGCGAAGCGGGAGGCTGCCGCCGAGCCGGAGGCAGTTGCGGTCTAGGTCACCGACTCGGGGGCTCCGCCCCCGGGCCCCGTAGCGCAGTTCCCCGCGCCCCAGCGAGTAGGGGCGCGGGGAACCGCGCAGTCTTTCCGCCCTTTACGGCAGCGCCAGCATCCGTTCCAGCGCCAGCTTCGCGAACTGCTCCGTCTCGCGGTCCACCTCGATGCGGTTGACGAGGTTGCCCTCCGCCAGGGACTCCAGCGTCCAGACCAGGTGGGGCAGGTCGATCCGGTTCATCGTCGAGCAGAAGCAGACCGTCTTGTCGAGGAAGACGATCTCCTTGCCCTCGGGCGCGAACCGGTTGGCCAGGCGGCGGACCAGGTTCAGCTCCGTGCCGATGGCCCACTTGGAGCCGGCCGGAGCCGCCTCCAGCGCCTTGATGATGTACTCCGTGGATCCCACGTAGTCCGCGGCGCTCACGACCTCGTGCCTGCACTCGGGGTGGACGAGGACGTTCACGCCGGGTATCCGGGCGCGGACGTCCTCCACCGACTCCAGCGAGAAGCGGCCGTGCACCGAACAGTGCCCGCGCCACAGGATCATCTTCGCGTTCCGCAGCTGCTCGACGGTCAGACCGCCGTTCGGCTTGTGCGGGTTGTAGAGGACGCAGTCGTCGAGCGACATCCCCATGTCCCGTACGGCGGTGTTGCGGCCCAGGTGCTGGTCGGGCAGGAACAGCACCTTCTCGCCCTGCTCGAACGCCCAGTTCAGCGCCTTCTCGGCATTGGACGACGTGCAGATCGTGCCGCCGTGCTTGCCCGTGAACGCCTTGATGTCCGCGGAGGAGTTCATGTACGAGACGGGCACGACCTGCTCGGCCACCCCGGCCTCGGTCAGCACGTCCCAGCACTCGGCGACCTGCTCGGCGGTGGCCATGTCGGCCATCGAGCACCCGGCCGCCAGGTCGGGCAGGACGACCTTCTGGTCGTCGGAGGTCAGGATGTCCGCCGACTCGGCCATGAAGTGCACACCGCAGAACACGATGTACTCGGCCTCGGGGCGCGCGGCGGCGTCCCTGGCCAGCTTGAAGGAGTCGCCCGTGACATCCGCGAACTGGATGACCTCGTCGCGCTGGTAGTGGTGACCGAGCACGAACACCTTGCTGCCGAGCTTCTCCTTGGCGGCGCGGGCGCGCTCCACCAGGTTCGGGTCGGACGGCGAGGGCAGGTCACCGGGACACTCGACGCCGCGCTCGCTGCGCGGGTCGGCCTCGCGGCCGAGCAGCAGCAGGGCGAGGGGCGTCGGCTGTACGTCGAGTTCCTGGGTCTGGGCGGTGGTCACGACACGCACCCTTTCTGTTCTGCGGCTCGCTTGGACCGTCCGACTGGAGCGATCAAGCAGGACACGCCTTTTCGTCGAAATGACGCTATCTATCATAACCGCTTCACGTCACGTTGACGATGGCCATAGCGTCCATGTGACGTGAATCCCGTGTCCGGGGTTGTCCATCGGGTTGTCCACAGGTCGTTCTCCGCTTCGGGGCGGGTGTGCGAGCATGAAGAGAGAAGACAAAGACTCGACGCCCGGCCCGGAATGAATCCGCGGCCCCGCCGGTTGGAACCGTCGGCAAGCAGTCTCCGTACAACCCGGGAGAGAAGCAGATGTCCGTATCGGACGAGACCACCACCGTGAGCGACGGCATCCTCCTGTCGGACGCCGCCGCGGCCAAGGTCAAGGGCCTGCTGGAGCAGGAGGGCCGTGACGACCTGGCGCTGCGCGTCGCCGTCCAGCCCGGCGGCTGCTCCGGCCTGCGGTACCAGCTCTTCTTCGACGAGCGCTCCCTCGACGGCGACGTCGTCAAGGACTTCGGCGGTGTGAAGGTCGTCACCGACCGTATGAGCGCTCCGTACCTGGGCGGTGCCTCCATCGACTTCGTGGACACCATCGAGAAGCAGGGCTTCACGATCGACAACCCGAACGCGACGGGTTCCTGCGCCTGCGGCGACTCGTTCAGCTAGTCCGTGAGCCATGGCCCCGTAAGCCATGGCGACAGCGGAAGGCGGCGCCCCCTCCAACGGGGCGCCGCCTTCCGCGTTCCGGGACTGTCCGGCCCGGCCGTCAGCCGGTCCGGTCGGGCAGGTCCTTCTCCTGGGGCACGGCCTTCCCGTTCGAGCCGACCACCTTGCGGTCCCCGAGCGGCTTGTCGAGGTCGACCTTCTCGTGGAAGACCTTGGCGATCAGGATGCAGACCTTGTCCTTGTCCGGCTTGTCGGTGACCTTGACCGTCACCTCGCCGCCGCTCTCGTCCGCCGAGGCCGAGTAGTCGCTGCACACACCGCCGGTGAAGCGCACGGTCAGTTCCTTGCCGTCCGCGCTGTAGCCCTCGACCCGGACGTCCCGTTTCCCCACGGGCGCCGTGCTCGTCCCGCCGCCGGGTTCGCTCGTACGCGGGCTCGGCTCGGCCTGAGGCGGCTGCGGAGCCGTCAGGTACTTCGGGTCGACCGCGGGATGGGTGATCGTGAAGGTGTCGTCGGCCCCCGAGGGCCGTACCTCGAAGAGCCAGGACGGCACCAGCGCCTGCCGGCCGTCCACGAGGTGCGCGGCGAGACCGAACACCGCGTCCTCGACGACGACCGGTTCGGGCTTCGGCGCCGCCGTCCCCGACGCCTCGCACGGCGTCTCGTTCCGGTCCTTCAGCGGTACGGGGCTCGCGCAGCCGCCGATGCCCACGCGCCCGTCACCGGTCCCGGACCCGTTCAGCAGCCCGAGGGTCTGCTTCGCGCTGAGAACGGGATACGTGTCGGTCTTCGCCGGAGCCTTCAACTGGCCGCTGCCGCCCACCACCTGGCCGTCCGGACCGATCTGCACGCCGGTCGTCCAGCCGTAGGTCGGCAGTCCGCCCACCTTCGGCTCCGCGTTCACCACGCGCACGGCGTCCATCAGCTGGCCGGCGTCGAGCTTCGCGTCGTCCTGGCCGACCGCCTTGAGGACCGGCGCGGCGGCCTTCTTCGCGGCGGCCACACTCACCGGGTCCACGTCGGCACCCTTGGCGCTCTCGCTCCCACCCGCGCTCCCGCTCCGGTTCGCGCAGGTGGTGGTGCCCTTGCAGTTGTCGGTGCCGGGCGCGAAGCGGCTGAACGTCCAGCTGCCGGGGGCCTTTTTGCCCACCCGCAGTCCGGCCCCGAAACCGTCCTTCGTGGCTCCGACCTGCCAGGCGTCGCCCGCCGCCTTCGGTGTGCCCTCCACCCCCAGCGCCTCGGCCAGCTTCGCCACCTCGGCCGCCGTGACCGTGCCCTTCGTCCGGTGGACGGCCGCGGAGGAGGGGCCGTCCGGCAGCTCACCCCCGGCGCGGTAGGTCACGCCGTTCGGGTCGGGCTCGCCGGGCGCGATGCCACCCGTGCCCGCCGTGCCGCTCGCCCCGGTCTCCGTATAGCCGTCGAGGGCGAGGAGCGGCGGAGTCCCGTCGCCGCGCGGCGCACCGGAACCGTCCCTGCCTCCGGAGCCGCCGGTGGCGGTGGCTGTGAAGTACGCGCCGCCACCTCCGACGAGGAGCACGGCGGCCGCCACCGAGGCGACGGCCACCGGCGAACGCCGTCGGCGCGGCTGGTCCTCGTCGGCGGCTCCGGCCGCTTCGTTGTCGGGTCGCTCGGTGTCCACCGCATTGCTCCTTCTGCCACGCCGTCGTCCCACGGGACCCACCCCCGACCGGATCGAACCGGATCAGGGCAGAGCGGGGTCGTATCCTGCCTCCCCTTTACGGGGGACAGCGATGGGACGCGGCGGGGGAGCGTGCGGTTCCCTTCGGGGAAAGCGGGTTCGAGACCGGCGGGCGGTCGTCGTCCCGAGCGCCTTCGCCGGGCGGGACCTTTGAAACGCCGCCTACGGGACAGCCCTTAGTCGCCGTAGTCGGACATGCCGTCCAGCAGGCGGGCGGAGGCCGGCGGGACGGTCACGCCGTGGATGAGTGCCGGGGAGACCGGGCGGGCAGCGATCCGGGCGGGTGCCTCCCAGTGCGGGACCATCCGCGCGCAGTCGCCCCACAGCTCCGCGAGACCACCTTCGATGCCTTCGGGGCCGAGCGGGGCGTCGCCATGGATCTTGAGGTTCGTCATACCGGAACCGTATGCACCGGAAGCCGGACGGAAAAGCCCTACTATCGGGTAGTTCTTCCTGCTTCGAAGCCGGTACCTCCCGCGGACTCCAGCGGGACCCCACCGCCGTCTGAACGCCGACCCGATAGCGTGAACTGTCAATCCCCCTCCTCGCAGGAGTGTGTCCTAGCCGTGCGTATCGCTGTCTCGGGCTCCATCGCCACCGACCACCTCATGACCTTCCCCGGCCGCTTCGCCGACCAACTGGTCGCGGATCAGCTGCACACGGTCTCCCTCTCCTTCCTGGTCGACAATCTGGACGTACGCCGGGGCGGCGTGGGCGCGAACATCGCCTTCGGCATGGGCCAGCTCGGCTCGTCGCCCATCCTGGTCGGGGCCGCGGGCTCCGACTTCGACGAGTACCGGGCCTGGCTGGACCGGCACGGCGTCGACACCGAGTCCGTCCGGATCTCCGAGGTGCTGCACACCGCGCGCTTCGTCTGCACCACGGACGCCGACCACAACCAGATCGGCTCCTTCTACACGGGTGCCATGAGCGAGGCCCGCCTCATCGAGCTCAAGAAGGTCGCCGACCGGGTGGGCGGGCTCGATCTCGTCCTCATCGGCGCGGACGACCCCGAGGGGATGCTCCGGCACACCGAGGAGTGCCGGACGCGGTCGATCCCGTTCGCCGCGGACTTCTCGCAGCAGATCGCGCGGATGGACGGCGACGAGATCCGGCTGCTGCTCGACGGGGCGACGTTCCTCTTCTCGAACGAGTACGAGAAGGGGCTCATCGAGTCCAAGACCGGCTGGAGCGACGCGGAGATCCTCTCGCGGGTCGGCCACCGGGTGACGACGCTCGGGGCGCGCGGTGTGCGTATCGAGGCCGTCGGCGCGGACCCGATCGAGGTCGGTGTGCCCGAGGAGACGGCGAAGGTCGACCCGACCGGGGTCGGGGACGCCTTCCGGGCGGGGTTCCTGTCGGGGCTGGCGTGGGGTGTCGGGCACGAGCGGTCGGCGCAGGTCGGGTGCATGCTGGCGACGCTGGTCATCGAGACCAAGGGGACGCAGGAGTACCAGCTGCGGCGGTCGCACTTCCTCGACCGCTTCACGAAGGCGTACGGCCACGACGCGGCGGCGGAGGTCCAGGGCCACCTGGCGTAGGGCTCGCGCCCTAAAGATTTAAAGATTGCGCCGTTCCCCGCGCCCCTGAAAGACGAAAAGACAAAAGATTGCGCCGTTCCCCGCGCCCCTGAGGGATCGGGGACGGGGCGCAGGCCCTTCCCGAGGGGCGCGGGGAACTGCGCGGGTGACCACGGCGTGGCCGCAGTCGCCGACGGTCCGCGCCATCCGGGTTCAGTTGCGCCCACGCGGCAACCGACGCCGAGGTGGAGATACGGGTAGGGGAAGGGGTAGAGGGGCTAGGAGGCCACCCGGCGCACCAGGTACGCCGTCCCCCGGCCCGCCGGCTCCTCGCCCACGTACTCCTGCCCCCGCATCTCGCACCACGCCGGAATGTCCAGCCGCGCCGCCTCGTCGTCCGAGAGGACCCGTACGGTGCCGCCGAGCGGAACCTCGGTGATCACCTTGGCGAGTTCGATCACGGGGATCGGGCAGCGCTTGCCGAGGGCGTCCACGACGCGCACGTCCGGGGCGCCGGAGGGCGACACCGCGACGGCGGCGGTCCCCGCGGGCGCGCCCAGCTTCTCGCGGACCGCGGCGACCGCGCGGGGCAGGACGGCGAGGAAGCGGTCCACCTCCTCCGCCGTGGTGCCGAGCGGCAACGACACCCGTACGTTGCCCTCGCTCAGCACACCCATCGCCTTCAGCACATGGCTGGGCGTCAGCGTGCTGCTCGTGCAGGACGATCCGGACGACACCGAGAACCCCGCACGGTCCAGCTCGTGCAGCAGTGTCTCTCCGTCGACATAGAGACAGGAGAAGGTGAGGAGATGGGGCAGCCGGGTGACCGGGTCGCCCACCACCTCCACGTCCGGGACCAGTTCGGGCACCCGCGCACGGATCCGGTCCGTCAGCTCCCGCAGCCGGACCGACTCGGCGGCGGCCTCGGCCCGTACGGCCCGCAGGGAGGCCGCCGCGGCGACGACGGCCGGGATGTTCTCGAAGCCGGGGGAGCGGCCCGACTCCCGTTCGTCTGCGGGGCCCTGGGGCGCGTACCGCACCCCCTTGCGCACGGCGAGCACTCCGACGCCCGCGGGCCCGCCCCACTTGTGGGCGCTGCCCGTCAGCAGGGACCAGCCGCCCTCGACCGGCCCCCAGGCCAGCGACTGCGCGGCGTCCACCAGCAGGGGTACGCCCGCTGCCCGGCACGCTTCGGCGACCGCGGCCACCGGCTGACGCGTACCCACCTCGTGGTTGGCGGACTGGAGGCAGGCGAGCGCGGTGTCGGGGCGCAGGGCGTCCGCGTACGCGTCGGGGGAGACCGCGCCGGTCCGCAGGACGGGCACTTCGGACACGGTTCCGCCGTCGTGGCGGTGTGCTTCCGCCGAATGGAGCACCGAAGAGTGTTCGACCGCTGACACGATCAGGTGGCGTCCGACGCGGTGCCGGCCGGCGAGCGCGCCGGCGATTCCCGTGTGGACGGCGCGGGTGCCGGACGCCGTGAACACCAGCTCGTCCGGGCGGCAGCCGAGCGCCTCGGCGGTGGCCTCGCGGGCGGCGTCCAGGAGGATCCTGGCGCGCCTGCCCTCGCGGTAGAGGCGGGCGGGGTCGGCCCAGCCTTCGTCGAGCGAGGCGTGGAGGGCCTGGCGGGCGACGGGGTGGAGGGGGGCGGACGACGCGACGTCGAAGTAGGACACGCGGTCACGCTATCCCTTGCCCCTGACAACCACCGCGCCGTTCCCCGCGCCCCTAAAACCGAAAGACTGCGCCGTTCCCCGCGCCCCTAAAACCGAAAGACTGCGCCGTTCCCCGCGCCCCTAAAACCGAAAGACTGCGCCGTTCCCCGCGCCCCTAAAACCGAAAGACTGCGCCGTTCCTCGCGCCCCAGGGGCCGAAAGACAAAAGACTGCGCCGTTCCCCGCGCCCCTGAGCGGCGTAAGACTGCGCTGTTCCCTCCGCCCTTGAGGGATCGGGGACGGGGCGGAGCCCCTTCTCGAGGGGCGCGGGGAACTGCGCGGGTGACCACGGCGCACCCGCACCCGCCGACGAGCCGCGCCTCCTCCCCGCCGCCGCGTAGGTCCCGGCGCACCCGCACCCGCCGAAGCCCCGCCCCGCCTCCCCGCCGCCGCGTAGGCCCCCCGCAGCCGACCCCACCCGCTGCTCCACCCCCCCGGGGCCAGGGCCCGCACCCGAACGCCCCGTCACATGCCTCGCAGAGCCCCTTATTCCACCCCTTCGGGGTGAGTGGCGGCGCGTTGGGGACCCTCCCCGCGCGACCCCAAAAAGCGTCCAGTAGGGTTTGGTCCGCATAAACATCCAAACCCCTGCCCGACGCAGGGCGGCGACCGACCAGCGAGAAGGCCGCAGCCAACCGCGCGGGCGAGACTCTCGGAAGGCGCTACGTGAGTCCCTACGGCTCCGACCGCTCGCCGCGGCGCCCGATGCGGCGGAAGCTGCTGCAGGCACTGACTGCGGGTCTGGTCCTGGCGACCGCGACCGGTTGCACATACAAGGACTTCCCCCGCCTTGGTATGCCCACCCCGACCACGGAAGAGGCTCCTCGGATCCTGTCCCTGTGGCAGGGCTCGTGGGCCGCAGCACTCGCCACGGGCGTGCTGGTCTGGGGCCTGATCCTGTGGAGCGCGTTCTTCCACCGGCGCAGCCGCACCAAGGTCGAAGTTCCCCCGCAGACCCGGTACAACATGCCCATCGAGGCGCTGTACACGGTGGTCCCCCTCATCATCGTCTCGGTGCTGTTCTACTTCACAGCCCGCGACGAGTCGAAGCTCCTCAGTCTCGACAAGAAGCCCGACGTCACGGTCAACGTCGTCGGCTTCCAGTGGAGCTGGGGCTTCAACTACATCGAGAACGTCGACGGCTCGACCGGTGACGCGAAGACCGACAAGAATCTCGACGCGATCCCGGATCGCTTCAAGAAGGACTTCCCGGCAGCCGCCGGCGGGGTCTACGACGTCGGTACGCCCGCCTCGAAGAACCCGCAGACGCTCAACCCGGGCCCGACCCTCTGGCTCCCCAAGGGCAAGACGGTCCGCTTCGTCCTCACTTCGCGTGACGTCATCCACTCCTTCTGGGTGGTGCCGTTCCTCATGAAGCAGGACGTCATCCCGGGTCACACCAACTCCTTCCAGGTGACCCCCAACAAGGAGGGCACCTTCCTGGGCAAGTGCGCCGAGCTCTGCGGCGTCGACCACTCCCGGATGCTCTTCAACGTGAAGGTCGTCTCTCCCGAGCGCTACGAGGCCCACCTCAAGAAGCTCGCCGAGAAGGGTCAGACCGGTTACGTCCCGGCCGGTATCGAGCAGACGGACCACGAGAAGAACCGGGAGACGAACAACCTGTGAGCATCCTCAACGAACCTCAGGGTGCCGCCGCGGCTGAAGCCTCGTACGAGAGCGAGCTGCCCGTACGGCGCAAGCAGCCCGGCAACGTCGTGATCAAGTGGCTGACCACCACGGACCACAAGACGATCGGCACGATGTACCTGGTCACGTCGTTCGCGTTCTTCTGCATCGGTGGCGTCATGGCGCTGCTGATGCGCGCCGAACTGGCCCGTCCCGGCACCCAGATCATGTCGAACGAGCAGTTCAACCAGGCGTTCACGATGCACGGCACGATCATGCTGCTGATGTTCGCGACGCCGCTGTTCGCGGGCTTCACGAACTGGATCATGCCGCTGCAGATCGGCGCGCCCGACGTGGCGTTCCCGCGGCTGAACATGTTCGCCTACTGGCTGTACCTGTTCGGCTCGCTCATCGCGGTCGGTGGCTTCCTCACCCCGCAGGGCGCGGCGGACTTCGGCTGGTTCGCCTACAGCCCGCTCTCGGACGCGGTCCGCTCGCCGGGCATCGGCGCCGACATGTGGATCATGGGTCTGGCCTTCTCCGGCTTCGGCACCATCCTCGGCGCGGTCAACTTCATCACCACCATCATCTGCATGCGTGCCCCCGGCATGACGATGTTCCGTATGCCGATCTTCGTGTGGAACGTGCTGCTCACCGCGGTCCTGGTGCTGCTCGCCTTCCCCGTGCTCGCCGCCGCGCTGTTCGCGCTGGAGGCGGATCGGAAATTCGGGGCACATGTCTTCGACTCGGCCAACGGCGGAGCGTTGCTGTGGCAGCACCTCTTCTGGTTCTTCGGCCATCCGGAGGTGTACATCATCGCGTTGCCGTTCTTCGGCATCATCTCCGAGGTCATTCCGGTCTTCTCCCGCAAGCCGATGTTCGGCTACATGGGCCTGATCGGCGCGACCATCGCCATCGCGGGTCTGTCCGTGACGGTGTGGGCGCACCACATGTACGTCACCGGCGGTGTGCTGCTGCCGTTCTTCTCCTTCATGACGTTCCTCATCGCCGTACCGACCGGCGTGAAGTTCTTCAACTGGATCGGCACGATGTGGAAGGGGTCCTTGTCCTTCGAGACCCCGATGCTGTGGGCCACCGGGTTCCTGATCACCTTCACCTTCGGTGGTCTGACCGGTGTCATCCTGGCGTCGCCGCCGATGGACTTCCACGTCTCGGACTCGTACTTCGTGGTGGCGCACTTCCACTACGTGGTGTTCGGCACGGTCGTGTTCGCGATGTTCTCCGGCTTCCACTTCTGGTGGCCGAAGTTCACCGGAAAGATGCTCGACGAACGCCTCGGCAAGATCACCTTCTGGACGCTGTTCATCGGCTTCCACGGGACGTTCCTCGTCCAGCACTGGCTGGGCGCCGAGGGCATGCCGCGTCGTTACGCGGACTACCTCGCGGCCGACGGCTTCACCGCGCTGAACACGATCTCGACGATCAGCTCGTTCGTCCTGGGCCTGTCGATCCTGCCGTTCTTCTACAACGTCTGGAAGACGGCCAAGTACGGCAAGAAGGTCGAGGTCGACGACCCGTGGGGTTACGGCCGTTCGCTGGAGTGGGCCACGTCCTGCCCGCCGCCGCGGCACAACTTCCTCACGCTGCCGCGGATCCGTTCCGAATCCCCGGCGTTCGACCTGCACCACCCCGAGATCGCCGCTCTCGACCAGTTGGAGAACGCCGGTCACGGTGAGAAGGCCCTCGCCGGCGGCAAGGAGGCGGGCAAGTGAAGGTCCAGGGCAAGATGTTCATCTGGCTCGCCGTCTTCATCCTCGTCATGGCGGTCGTCTACGGCGTGTGGTCGAAGGAGCCGGCCGGTACCACGGCGCTCTTCCTGGGCTTCGGCTTGAGCGTCATGATCGGCTACTACCTGTGGTTCACGGCCCGGCGGGTCGACACGGGCGCACAGGACAACAAGGAGGCCGACGTCGCGGACGACGCCGGTGAGGTCGGTTTCTTCAGCCCGCACAGCTGGCAGCCGCTCTCGCTCGGTATCGGCGGCGCGCTCGCCTTCATGGGCGTCGTCTTCGGCTGGTGGCTGCTCTTCTTCTCGGCCCCGATCATCATGATCGGCCTGTGGGGCTGGGTCTTCGAGTACTACCGCGGAGAGAACCAGAATCAGTAACACGCGCTGAGCGCACGGAAGCCCGGACACTCCGTCAGGAGGTCCGGGCTTCCCCCTTTCGCCACACCTGCCGTCCCTCGCACGGCTCAATGGGCGCGCCGCGAGCGACCGCGCTTCCTACGCTCAGGACATGAGCCACTCAGCTTCCTCCAGGAGCGCCGACGCCGGCTCGGCGCGCCCGCGCGGCCGTACCGCCGCCGGCTGCACGGCGCTGATGGTCGCCATAGGCGCGGGCGTCACGGCCTGCGGTTCCGGCGGCCATCCGCTCTCGGCCGAGCCCTACGACGCGGCGAAGGACCTCTCCTTCAGCGCCGCAGTGAGCGACGGCAGGAAGGCCGACCCGGACAAGCCCCTGGAGATCACCGCCAGGGACTCCGGCGGCCGGATCACCGACGTGACAGCCACGGACGCCGCAGGACGGTACGTGGCGGGCGAACTGACGGCCGACGGAGGCCGGTGGCACAGCACCTCGCCGCTGGCCGCAGGCGCCCACTACACGGTGCGGGTGAGCACCGAGAACGACGACGGCGCGCCCGGGCGCAGGACCGTCGACTTCGAGACCAGTGTCCCGAAGACCAAGAAGCGGCTGGACGTGACGTTCGGCCCCGACAAGGGCACGTACGGCGTCGGCCAGCCCGTCACCGCGGAACTCAGCGCCCCGGTCAAGGACAGGGCGGCGCGCGCGGTCGTCGAGCGGGCCCTCAAGGTGCAGTCGCAGCCCGCCGTCGAGGGCGCCTGGCACTGGGTGGACGACAAGGAACTGCACTACCGCCCGAAGGAGTACTGGCCCGCCCACGCCACCGTGCGGGCGAGCAGCAACCTCGCGGGCATCAAGGTGGCCGAGCGCCTCTGGGGCGGCACGGCCAAGCCCCTGACGCTCACCACGGGCGACCGCCTGGAGGCCGTCACGGACGCCGCGGCGCACTCGATGACGGTCTACCGCAACGGTGAGGCGATCAACACGATCCCGGTCACCACCGGCAAGCCCGGCTTCGACACCCGCAACGGCGTCAAGGTGGTGCTGGGCAAGGAGTACTTCGTACGGATGCGCGGCACCAGCATCGGCATCGCCGAGGGCACCGCGGACTCGTACGACCTGCCCGTCTACTACGCCACCAGGGTCACCTGGAGCGGCGAGTACGTGCACGCCGCGCCCTGGTCGGCGGGCTCCCAGGGGGCCGCCAACGTGAGCCACGGCTGCACCGGCATGAGCACCGCCAACGCCGAGTGGTTCTTCGACACGTTCCGCGCCGGCGACATCGTCAAGGTCGTCAACTCGTACGGCGACATGATGGACCCGTTCGGCAACGGTTTCGGGGACTGGAACCTCACCTGGAAGAACTGGCGCAAGGGCAGCGCCCTCACCGCCGGCACCCCGGAAGGCCCGTCCCCGGAGTCCCGCCTGAGACTCACCCCGGAACCGGCATAGGGCGGCCCGCAGGGGCCCGCCTTCAGGGGCCCGCCCTCAGGGGCGCGGGGAACGGCGCAATTTTTTGCCTTCAGGGGCGCGGGGAACTGCGCGACCAACCACGACGGGCCCGCAGCCGCCCCGCCACGCCCTCCGAGACGGCGCCTACGCGCTCAGGGCGGCCCTGCTGCGGAGCAGCCCCGCCAGCGCGGCCGCGAACTCCACCGGCTCGACCGGCAGGGTCACCGCCGCCTCGGCCCGGCTCCACGTGGCGAGCCACGCGTCCTGGGGCCGGCCGATCAGCAACAGCACCGGAGGACAGTTGAAGATCTCGTCCTTGATCTGCCGGCAGATGCCCATCCCGCCCGCCGGAACGGCCTCGCCGTCCAGCACGCACACGTCGATGCCACCGCGGTCGAGTTCCGCGATGACCGCCGCGGGGGTCGCGCACTCGATGAACTCCACCTGGGGGACGTCGGTGGCGGGCCTGCGCCCCGTGGCGAGCCGCACCTGTTCGCGGGTGTTGGAGTCGTCGCTGTAGACCAGCACCGTTGCGGTCGGCTGCATTCTTCCTCCGGGACGTCAGCGTCGTGGGGACATGCCGTACAGACTTCAGATACAGAGACGGACAGGGTCCGATGCGCGGATGCTACTCCCTCGATCACGTCGTCAACACCGGTTCGGACAGGGCTTCGATGGGCCATATGGGCTGGACACACCCCACAGACACCCCGAACGGCACCCCCCGAGGTGAGGGCGGGATAAGCGACCGACATAATGTCGGTCGTGGCGACAGCAACGACAGTAGATACCGGGCACGCGCACCCGTCGGTCAATCGGCCGAACCTCACCAGCGTCGGAACCATCATCTGGCTGAGTTCCGAGCTGATGTTCTTCGCGGCCCTCTTCGCGATGTACTTCACCCTCCGATCGGTGACCGGTCCCGACCACTGGAAGGAGATGGCGTCCGCCCTGAACTTCCCGTTCTCGGCGACCAACACCACGATCCTGGTGCTCTCCTCCCTCACTTGCCAGCTCGGCGTGTTCGCGGCCGAGCGTGGGGACGTGAAGAAGCTCCGGATGTGGTTCATCGTCACCTTCGTGATGGGTGCGATCTTCATCGGCGGCCAGGTGTACGAGTACACCGAGCTGGTCAAGCACGAGGGCCTCTCGCTCTCGTCCGACCCGTACGGCTCGGTGTTCTACCTGACCACCGGCTTCCACGGCCTGCACGTGACGGGTGGTCTCATCGCCTTCCTGCTGGTCCTCGGGCGCACCTACGCGGCCCGCAGGTTCACGCACGAACAGGCGACCGCCGCCATCGTCGTGTCCTACTACTGGCACTTCGTCGATGTCGTCTGGATCGGCCTCTTCGCCACGATCTACATGATCAAGTAGCCGGGCCAGTTCCCGCGTACATTCCAGAAGCACCGACGCTGAAGATCCTGACACCGGGGTAATCCGTGAAAAAGCTCTCCGCACGACGACGCCATCCGCTGGCGGCGGTCGTCGTCCTACTCCTCGCGCTGGCGGCCACCGGGGGGCTGTACACCGCGTTCGCGCCCGCGGACAAGGCACAGGCCGACACATCCGCCCAGTCCCTCGCCATCGACGAGGGCAAGAAGCTCTACGCCGTCGGCTGCGCCAGCTGCCACGGCACCGGCGGTGAGGGCTCGACCGACGGTCCCAGCCTGGTCGGCGTGGGCGCCGCCGCCGTCGACTTCCAGGTCGGCACCGGCCGCATGCCCGCCCAGCAGCCTGGCGCGCAGGTTCCGAAGAAGAAGGTCATCTACACGCAGGCGGAGATCGACCAGCTCGCGGCGTTCGTCGCCTCGCTGGGCGCCGGTCCGAACGTGCCGACCGAGGAGCAGTACAACCCCGAAGGCGCGGACATCGCCGAGGGCGGGGAGCTCTTCCGTACGAACTGCGCGCAGTGCCACAACTTCACCGGCAAGGGCGGTGCGCTGACCAACGGCAAGTACGCCCCGACGCTGGAGGGTGTCGACCCGAAGCACCTCTACGAGGCCATGCAGACCGGCCCGCAGAACATGCCGTCCTTCCCCGACACCACGCTGACGGAGAAGAACAAGAAGGACATCATCGCGTACCTCGACGCGGTCAACGGCGATGAATCGGAGAGCCCCGGTGGCCTGGCGCTGGGCGGCCTCGGGCCGGTCAGTGAAGGTCTCTTCGGCTGGATCTTCGGTCTCGGCGGGCTGATCGCCGTCGCCGTGTGGGTCGCCGCCCGGACCGCAAAGGCCAAGAAGTCATGAGTAGCCAAGACATTCCAGAAGAGAACCTGCCCGCCGAGCGGGCCGCCGACCAGCACGCCCACGCGCACGGTGACGTGAGCGTGCCGGACGAGAAGCATCCGTTCGCGGATCCTGGTCTGCCGCCGCACGAGCACCGCATCCAGGACATCGACGAGCGGGCCGCCAAGCGCTCCGAGCGCACGGTCGCCCTGCTGTTCACGCTCTCGATGCTGGCGACGGTCGGCTTCATCGCGTCCTTCGTGACCATCCCGGCCGACCGGATCGTCTACATCTTCCCGCTCGGCCACATCAGCGGTCTGAACTTCGCCCTGGGCATGACGCTCGGCCTGGCGCTGTTCTGCATCGGCGCGGGCGCGGTCCACTGGGCCCGCACCCTGATGTCCGACGAGGAGATGGCCGACGAGCGCCACCCCATCGCGGCGGAGCCCGAGGTCAAGGCCAAGGTCCTGGCCGACTTCAAGCAGGGCGCCAAGGAGTCGGCGCTGGGCCGCCGCAAGCTCATCCGCAACACGATGTTCGGCGCGCTGACCCTCTTCCCGCTGTCCGGCATCGTCCTGCTGCGCGACCTCGGTCCGCTGCCGGAGGACAAGCTGCGGCACACGCTGTGGTCCAAGGGCAAGCTGCTCGTCAACATGAACACCGACGAGCCGCTGCGCCCCTCCGACGTCGCCGTGGGCTCGCTCACCTTCGCCAAGCCCGAGGGCCTGGAGGAGCACGACCACGACTTCCAGACCGAGATCGCCAAGGCCGCCCTGATGATCGTCCGGCTCCAGCCGGAGAACATCAAGGACAAGCAGGAACTTGAGTGGTCCCACGAGGGCATCGTGGCGTACTCGAAGATCTGCACCCACGTCGGCTGCCCGATCTCCCTGTACGAGCAGCAGACGCACCACGTCCTCTGCCCGTGCCACCAGTCCACCTTCGACCTCTCCGACGGTGCCCGAGTGATCTTCGGCCCGGCCGGTCACGCCCTTCCGCAGCTGCGCATCGGTGTGAACGACGAGGGCTATCTCGAGGCGCACGGCGACTTCGAAGAGCCCGTCGGTCCTGCCTTCTGGGAGCGCGGATGAGCACTACGACCACCCCGAACCCCTCGGGCGCCGGCGCGCCGGGACGTTCGCGAGAGAAGGCACCGGCCGGCGAGCGCGTGGCCGACTGGGCCGACGGCCGGCTGGGGATCTACTCCCTGGCCAAGGCCAACATGCGCAAGATCTTCCCGGACCACTGGTCCTTCATGCTGGGCGAGATCTGCCTCTACAGCTTCCTGATCATCATCCTCACGGGTGTGTATCTGACGCTGTTCTTCCACCCCTCGATGAACGAGATCGAGTACCACGGAAGCTATGTCCCGCTCCAGGGGCAGCTGATGTCGGAGGCGTTCGCCTCCACGGTGGACATCAGCTTCGACGTCCGCGGCGGGCTGCTCATCCGGCAGATCCACCACTGGGCGGCGATCGTCTTCCTGGCCGGCATGTTCGTGCACATGATGCGCGTCTTCTTCACCGGCGCGTTCCGCAAGCCGCGTGAGATCAACTGGCTGTTCGGCTTCCTGCTGTTCGTCCTGGGCATGTTCACCGGGTTCACCGGCTACTCGCTCCCCGACGACCTGCTCTCCGGCACCGGCGTCCGCTTCACCCAGGGCGCCATCCTGTCGATGCCGATCGTGGGCACCTACATCTCGATGTTCCTGTTCGGCGGGGAGTTCCCGGGCGGCGACTTCGTCGCGCGGTTCTACTCGATCCACATCCTGCTGCTGCCCGGCATCATGCTGGGGCTCGTGGTCGGCCACCTGATCCTGGTCTTCTACCACAAGCACACCCAGTTCGCGGGTCCCGGAAAGACCAACAAGAACGTCGTCGGCATGCCGCTGCTGCCGGTCTACATGGCCAAGGCCGGAGGCTTCTTCTTCCTGGTCTTCGGGTTCATCGCCATGCTGGCCGCGGTCGCGTCCATCAACCCGATCTGGGTGCTGGGGCCGTACCGGCCGGACCAGGTGTCCACGGGCGCCCAGCCCGACTGGTACATGGGCTTCGCCGAGGGTCTGATCCGCGCCATGCCCGGCTGGGAGATCAACATCTGGGGCCACACCCTGGTCCTCGGTGTACTGATCCCGCTGGTGATCTTCGGTGTCTTCCTGGCGCTCATCGCGCTCTACCCGTTCATCGAGTCCTGGGTCACCGGGGACAAGCGCGAGCACCACATCCTGGACCGCCCGCGCAACGCCCCGACCCGTACGGCCTTCGGTGTCGCCTGGGTGACCGCCTACATGATCATGCTGATCGGCGGTGGCAACGACATCGTCGCGACCCACTTCCATCTGTCGATCAACACGGTCACCTGGTTCGTCCGGATCGGGTTCTTCCTCGGACCGGTGCTCGCGTTCATCGCCACCAAGCGGATCTGCCTCGGCCTGCAGCGCCGGGACAAGGACAAGGTGCTGCACGGCCGCGAGTCGGGCATCATCAAGCGCCTGCCGCACGGTGAGTTCGTCGAGGTGCACGAGCCCCTCAGCCAGGAGGCCATGCACACCCTCACGGCGCACGAGCAGTACCAGCCGGCCGAGATCGGCCCGACGGTCGACGAGAACGGTGTCGAGCGCAAGGTGAAGGGCCCGCAGAAGCTCCGCGCGAAGCTCAGCACCGCCTACTTCGGTGAGGACGGCCAGATCCCCAAGCCGACCGCCGAGGAGTACAAGGAGATCACGAGCGGCCACGGCCACCACTGATCACCACCTGTTCGCCACGGCAGGAGCCCCGTCCATTGCATGGACGGGGCTCTTTGCCGTCCCGGGGGCTGGATAGGGTGGACCCACATCCACGCACACGAACCCAGGAGCGGCAGATGAGTGCTGTGACCCCCGCTGGAGGCGACTTCGCGGCGGGCCGTTCCTGGCCCGCCCTCCTGAACGGCCTGCTGGACGGACGCGACCTGAGCGCCGACGACACGGCCTGGGCGATGGACCTGATCATGCGGGGCGAGGCGACCGACGCGCAGATCGCCGGGTTCGCGGTGGCCCTGCGGGCCAAGGGCGAGACCGTCGAGGAGATCTCCGGGATGGTGCGCACGATGTACGCGCACGCCAACGTGATCGAGGTGCCGGGTGACACCGTCGACATCGTCGGGACGGGCGGCGACGGCGCGAAGACCGTCAACATCTCCACCATGTCGGCCGTCGTGATCGCCGGTACGGGGGCCAAGGTCGTCAAGCACGGCAACCGCGCCGCGTCCTCCGCGTCCGGCGCCTCGGACGTCCTCGAAAAGCTCGGCGTCAACCTGGAGCTGACCCCGCGACGGGTGGCGGAGGTGGCCGAGGAGGCCGGGATCACCTTCTGTTTCGCGGTGAAGTTCCACCCGGCGCTGCGGCACGTGGCGGCGGCGCGCGGGCAACTGGGCATCCGCACCACCTTCAACTTCCTGGGCCCGCTGACCAATCCGGCCCGGGTGAGGGCCCAGGCGGTCGGCGTCGCGCACGCGCCCATGGCGCCCATCGTGGCCGGCGTCCTCGCCGAGCGCGGCAACTCCTCGCTGGTCTTCCGCGGCGACGACGGCCTCGACGAACTGACCACCACGGCCACGTCCCGGGTGTGGATCGTGCGGGACGGCAAGGTGCGCGAGGAGGCCTTCGACCCGCGGGACGTGGGGATCGAGCTGGTGCCCGTGGAGGCGCTGCGGGGGGCCGACGCGTCGTACAACGCGGATGTCGCCCGACGGCTGCTGGCGGGCGAGCGGGGGCCCGTGCGGGACGCCGTGCTGCTCAACTCGGCGGCGGCGCTGGTGGCGCTCTCGCCCGGCCCGGGACCGCTCGCCGAGCAGATCCGGACGGGGATGGCTCGCGCCGCGGAGGCGATCGACTCGGGGGCGGCGCTTCGGACGCTGGAGCGGTGGGTGGCCGCGACCAGCAGGTAGCCGGTCGGCGGGGGCCGGCTCAAACGATCGCGCAGTTCTCGCGCCCCTGAAAGCCCAGGTTTTCAGGGGCGCGGGGAACTGCGCGACGGGGGAGAGGGGGCGGAGCCCCCAGGCGGTGGACCGCACTCACGCCGTCCCGGCATACGGACGCGGGGGTTGCGCCCCCGTGATCGTATGGCAAGATGCTGGCAGGTCATGAGTGACAGTCAACAGGCCCCGGCCGACTGTCCGGCAACCCTCCGTCCGTGGCGGGGTGCCCCGGGTGAAGACCAGGTCGTAGGCAGTGAGGTCTACGGCAAGCGCGGACCCCTCACCGCTCGCTGGAGCGGACACACCAGGGGTCCTGGTCGTTCGAGGGAGCCTTTCATGAGCAAGCGAATGCGATAGGGCGCCGAGCCCCACTTCCGCGTACCCCTTTCACCTTTTCTGTGCCGGGCCCCGTCCGCCCGCACAGCGATCTCGCCTGCCTCACACAGGAGTTCGCCATGTCTGTCTCCACCGTTGCCGCCGACCGGACCGCCCCTTGTGACACCGACACCGCGGGGTCCCTGCCCGTGCTCGGCCGAGACGTCACCGTTCCGCTCGTGACCGGCGGCGAGGTCACCTACGCGGCCCTCGACTACGCCGCCAGCGCCCCCGCCCTCCAGCGGGTCTGGGACGACGTGGCCGCGTACGCCCCGTACTACGGCAGCGTGCACCGCGGGGCCGGATACCTGTCCCAGCTCTCCACGGACCTGTTCGAGAACGCCCGCAGGACCGTGGGCGAGTTCCTCGACTGCCGCGACGACGACGAGGTCGTCTTCACCCGGTCCACCACCGACTCGCTGAACCTCCTCGCCGCCGCCCTGCCCGCCGACTGCCAGGTCTTCGTCTTCGAGACCGAGCACCACGCGTCGCTGCTGCCCTGGCGGGACGCCCGCGTCACCTACCTCGACGCCCCGCGCACCCCGGGCGAGGCCGTCGCGACGCTGGAGACGGCCCTCGCCGCGCGCGACCCGTACGGGCCGGCGCTCGTCTGCGTGACCGGCGCCTCGAACGTCACCGGTGAGCTGTGGCCCGTACGGGAGCTGGCCGCCGCCGCCCACGCGCACGGCGCCCGGATCGTGCTCGACGCGGCCCAGCTCGCACCCCACCACCCCGTCTCCGTACGGGAGCTGGACGTGGACTGGGTCGCCTTCTCCGGCCACAAGCTGTACGCGCCGTTCGGCTCGGGCGTGCTCGCGGGACGCTTCGACTGGCTGCGCGAGGCCGACCCGTACCTGGCCGGCGGAGGTGCCTCGAAGAAGGTGTCACGGCGTACGGACGGCGGTGTGGACGTCGAGTGGCACGAGAGCGCCGCACGGCACGAGGCCGGCTCGCCCAACGTCATCGGCGCCTACTCCATCGCCTCCGCCTGCAAGGCCCTCACCGAGGCCGGCTTCGAGACGCTGGTCGCCCGTGAGCAGCGTCTCGTCGCCACCGTCCGGCAGGGCCTCGCCGAGGTGCCCGAGATCCGGGTGCTCTCGCTGTTCGGCGACGACGCCCCGCGCGTCGGCGTCATCTCGTTCGTCGTCGAGGGCTGGAACAGCTCGCACTTCGCCGCCGCGCTCTCCGCCGAGTACGGCATCGGCGTCCGCGACGGCCTCTTCTGCGCCCACCCGCTGGTCCGTACGCTCCTCGGCAGCGACCCGCAGTCCCAGGGCGAGTGCGGTGCCCCCGAGGCCGCCCCCGGCGAGAAGTCCCTGAACGCCATCCGGGTCAGCTTCGGCGCGGGCACCCCCGACGAGCACGTGACGCGCTTCGTGGGAGCGGTCAAGCAGCTCGTCGCGAACGGCGCCGGCTGGACCTACCGCACGGAGAACGGCCGCTGCGTCCCGGCGACCTGACGGGCTGCGCCCTGAAAGATTGCGCCGTTCCCCGCGCCCCTGAAGGCGGGGCCGCGCCCCCGGGACCCTAGTTGTCGCCCCCGATGGCGAACGCCGCCTCCAGGTCGTGCTGCGAGTACGTCCGGAACGCCACATGCGTGTCCGTCCCCTCGACCCCCGGAATCTTGCTGATCATGCCGGGGATGACGTCGGCGAGATCGTCGTGGGCCTTCACCCGGACCATGGCGATCAAGTCGTACGTCCCGGTCACGGAGAACACCTCGCTGACGCTGTCCAGCGCCGCGATCGACTCGGCGATCTCGGGGATCCGGTCCACGCTGGTCTTGATGAGCACGATCGCGGTGATCACGGCTGGTTTTCTCCCTCGGTGGCCGTCGCTGGGGATTTCACTCTAGCCGGACGCCCGTACCGCACCCACGCGTAGAGGAACCCGGCGGAGAAGCCCAGCAGGTGCGCCAGATAGGCGACTCCGGGGCCCTGCGACGCGCGCCCCGCGGCCAGCCACTGCAGGGACACCCAGAACGGCAGGACCACCCACGCGGGAAATCGCAGCGGCAGGAAGAAGAGGAACGGGAAGAGACTGGTCACGCGGGCTTTGGGGAAGAGGTAGAGGAACGCGCCGAGGACCGCGGAGATCGCCCCCGACGCGCCGACGAGTGTCTGCGCCGAGTCGGCGTGGACGCCCGCGTAGCCCAGCAGGGCGAGGTAGCCGCAGCCCACGTAGAAGAGGGCGAATTCGACGTGGCCCATCCTCTCCTCGGCCATCGCCCCGAAGACGTAGAGGAAGAGCATGTTCCCCAGCAGATGCAGCCAGCTGCCGTGCACGAACAGCGCGGTGGCCGGCGTCCCGAGCGCCCGCAGCGTTCCGTCGAACAGTTCGACGGGCACCACGCCCCACCGTTCGAAATAGGCCCGCTGCGCGGAAAGCAGCTCGTCACCGGTGCCGTAGGAGGGACTGAGCCCCGAGGCGGGGCTGATCAGGAAGATCGCGCAGCACAGGGCGATCAGTCCGTAGGTCACCGGCGCCGACTGGCTCCGGGCCGCTCCGATCGCCCTGAACGTCCTGACGGTCCTGTTGCCGGGTCCACCCCAGTTGCCGAGCATGAACAGAGCATGACGTAACGGGACCGAACCGCACAGAGCGCCTCGCCGCTCACGGTGGACGGGCGTCGAGTACCCGCCAGGCCGTAGGGTTACGAGCCACACGCCCCGGGGAATCCCGTGCGGCACGAGGACTTACGGAAAGAGAGCGACTGCCACGATGACGGTTCCCCTCCCGACGGCCGAGACCCGGTGGCGCTGCACGCTCTGCGGCAACCTCACCCGATTCGACGTGACCCGTTCGTCGAAGGTCGTCGAGTACGTACATCTGGACCTGGCCGGGGAGCCCAAGGTCGAGGAGCGCGACGTGGTCAGTGAGACCATCGACTCCGTGCGCTGCCGGTGGTGCAACGCGGTGGATCAGGTGGAACTGGTGGACAGGCCGGGCGCCCGCTCCTGACAGGAGCGGGCCCCGCACGGACGATGGGGTGAAGGATGGTGGAGACCACAGGCGGTGAGCCGGACGACGGCGACGCCGAGGTGCTCGACCGTCCGCTGCCCGACGGGGTGCGCCGCAGGGTCGTACAGATCGTGTCGGACGGGTTCGGCGGGCTGACCGTGGCCGAACTGCCCACCCAGCTGCGGCAGTACGCCCGGTTCGCCCCCAATCGTCGTGCCAAGTTCGCGGGGACCGCTATGGCGGCGGCCATGGAGACCGATCCGCTGTTCAGACAGCGCATCGCCGAGAAGCTGAGAGACGCCCAGCCCGAGCTGGCCGGCGCTCTCGACTCGGGCTCGCCGCCCCCGGCCGCGGACCCGCTGGACGTGGCGGCCGCGGCCTATGTGCTGCGCCCCACGGGCTGGGTGAAGCTGGTCACCGCCGCCGGTGAGGAGGCCCTGCGGGCCGACGCCGAGCGGGTCGACGAGGAGAACCGCGCCGAGCTGGAGCGGCTGCGCGAGGAGCTGGCCGAGGCCCGGGGGCAGACCCGGACCGAGACGGAGCGGCTGCGCACCGAACTCGACGCGGCCAAGAAGGAAGCGGAATCGCTTCACCGCAAGCTGCGCGGGGCTCTGAGCGACGTCAAACGGGGTGAGGCGGCCCTGCGCAAGCTGCGCGGCGAGATGGAGGCCGTGCGCGGCGAGGGGCAGGCTCAGGTGTCCGCCGCCGAGAGCGAGAGCCGGCGGCTCAAGCAGCGGCTCGGTGAGGTCGAGGGCTCCCTGGAGGCCACCCGCCGCGCGGCGCGCGAGGGGCGCAGCGTCGAGGACATGCGCGTACGGCTGCTCCTGGACACCGTGCTGGAAGCCACTCAGGGGCTGCGGCGCGAACTCGCCCTGCCGCCGGTGTCGGTGCGGCCGGCGGAGACCGTCGACGCCGTCGAGCCGGGGCGGATGACCCCGAAGGACATCGCGGCCCGTGCGCTGTCCGACAGCGATCCCGCCGTCCTGGACCAGCTGCTCGCGCTGCCGCAGGCGCATCTGGTCGTCGACGGGTACAACGTCACCAAGACCGGCTACCCGCAGATGCCGCTGGAGAAGCAGCGGCTGCGGCTCCTCGGCCAGCTCTCGCAGCTCGCCGCGCAGACCGGCGCAGAGGTCACCTGTGTCTTCGACGGGGCCGAACTGGCCGCCCCGGTGCTGCTGGCCCCGCCGCGCGGGGTACGGGTGCTGTTCTCCAAGCCGGGTGTCACCGCGGACGAGTTGATCCGCCAGCTGGTGCGCGCCGAACCGCCGGGACGGCCCGTCATCGTCGTCTCCACGGACCGCGAGGTGGCCGACGGCGTGGCGAGCGCGGGTGCCCGTCCGGTGGCCTCCGTGGTGCTGCTCAAGCGCCTTTCGAGGGGTTGAGCGTCGCCCTTTCTGGGCACCCTCGCCGCTTTGCCCGGCCGTGGCGTCGTTATGTCCCGTACGCCCCATGGGTCTCGTACGCGCCAAGAGCAACACATGGTCGTCTTGCCCGAGTTGGCGAAACCTTCACGCAACGTAGGGTCAAGCGAGCGTTACTGCACGTGAGTTGATTGTAAAGAATGCGATCGGTGACCGAGATTTTTCCGGGGAGGATTTGAACTGATCACAGGTGGTCACTAGGGTCAGGCGTCGAACCTCCACTCGGGTGATCACTCATCGGGAGTGACGGTGGAGGGGCACCGCCAACCGGCGTCTTCGGTGGGCGGCTGAGGTAATGAAGGAGCTCGCCTCCGTGGCGTCCCACCGTCGACCGAAGCAGCCGAGCCGCACCCGTGTGACCGTGCTCACCACCGCCGCCGCTGCCGCCGTTGCTCTCAGCTCGCAGGCTGCCAACGCCGCCCCCAGCGAGAAGCCCGGCAAGGACGAGGTCAAGGCCAAGGTCGACGCGCTCTACGAAGAGTCCGCGCTGGCCACGGACCGTGCCAACGGCGCCGAGGAGAAGCAGGAGAAGCTGGAGAAGGAGATCGACACCCTCCAGGACCAGGTCGCCCGCGGCCAGGACGATCTCAACTCCATGCGTGACGGCCTCGGTCTGATGGCCAGCTCCCAGTACCGCACGGGCGCCGTCGACCCCTCCGTGCAGCTGTTCCTCTCCTCGGACCCGGACGACTACCTCGACAAGGCGTCCGCCATCGACCAGTTGAGCGCTCAGCAGGTCGAGGCGCTGAAGAAGGTCCAGGACAAGCAGCGCGTCCTCGCCCAGCAGCGGCAGGAAGCGGCCGGCAAGCTCAAGGAGCTCTCCGACACCCGCAAGACCCTGGGCCAGAAGAAGAAGGAAGTCCAGGAGAAGCTCGCCAAGGCGCGCCAGCTCCTCAACACCCTGACGGCCGCGGAGCAGGCGGCCATCAAGACCGCCGACACGCGCGCCAGCCGTGACGCCGGGGACCGCGTCGAGCTCGGCAACGAGGCGCCCGCCTCCGAGCGCGGTGCCGCCGCCCTCGCCGCCGCGAAGACCCAGATGGGCAAGCCGTACGTGTCCGGTGGCAGCGGCCCCAACTCCTACGACTGCTCCGGTCTGACGCAGTGGGCGTACAACCAGGCCGGCCAGTCCATAAGCCGGACCACCTACACGCAGCAGAACGACGGCGTGAAGATCGGCCGCGGCGCCCTCAAGCCCGGCGACCTGGTCTTCTTCAACAGCCTCGCGCACGTGGGCCTGTACGCCGGCAACGGCGTGGTCCTGCACGCGCCGAAGCCCGGCGCCGTCGTCCGGCTCGAGTCGATGAGCACCATCGGCTCCTTCCAGTTCGGTGTCCGCGTCTGATCCCAGCGCCTCGGGAATGTCCCGGAGGCCGCTCGCCACGCCGCCCGAACGGGCGAATTCCGGTGACCGCCGCTGACCCCGCGCCCCGCCCATGACCTGCGTCTGAGGCGGGGCGCCGCGTTGTGTACCCGGATGGGTCTTTGGCCACCGCGTAGTCGCACGACTACTGTCTGGCGCGTTTCCCCCAACTCCGGGGGTCCGTCAGCGGAAGGGAGTGCGGCTTCCTGTGGGGTCCCATCGCCGCCTTGTACCGTCCGGCTTCGACCGGGGCGCCAAAGGCGCCACCCTGTGCGTACTGACCGTCGCGGCAGCGGCCCTCGGCGTCCTGCCGGCCGGCGCCGCACCGCAGGACGACAACCGCGCGGAGGTGGACCGCCTGTACGAGGAGGCGGAGCACGCCACCGAGTCGTACAACAAGGCCGACGAGCGCGCCGATCTCCTGCACGACGAGGTGGACAGGGCGCAGGACCGGATCGCCAGGCATCAGGAACGCGTCAACACCATGCGGGACGCGCTCGGTTCGCTCGCCGGGGCCCAGTACCGCTCCGGCGGCCTCGACCCCTCGCTGGCCCTGATGTTCTCCGACGACCCCGACGAGTACCTGGACAAGGCCGCCGCGCTCGACCGGATCGGCGTCCGCCAGGCCGGGGAGCTCAGGAAACTGCAGACGGCCATGCGCGACCTCGCCCAGGAACGCGCGGAGGCGACCGGCAAGCTCGCCGAACTGGACCGCAGCCGCGCGGCCGTCGCCCGCCACAAACGCACCGTCGAGCGGAAGCTGGCCAAGGCGCGGCGGCTGCTCAACTCGATGCCGGACGCCGACCGCGCCGCCTACGACCGGACCTCCCGTTCCGGCCGGACCCCCGACCTCACCGGCGCCGTCCCGTCCTCGGGCCGCGCCGCCGCAGCCGTCGCCGCGGCCCGCTCCGCCGTCGGCCGCCCGTACATCTGGGGCGCCAACGGCCCCTCCGGCTTCGACTGTTCGGGCCTCACCCAGTGGTCGTACGCGCAGGCCGGGGTCGGTCTGCCGCGCACCTCGCAGGCCCAGGCGCACGCCGGACGGCAGGTGCCGCTCTCCCAGGCGCAGCCCGGTGACCTCGTCACCTACCGGGACGACGCGAGCCATGTCGGGATGTACGTGGGCAACGGGCAGGTGGTCCACGCGCCCTACCCGGGTGCCGCGGTGCGCTACGACCCGGTGGGCATGATGCCCGTCTCGGCCGTCACGCGCCCCTGACCCGTCGCGGTCCGCGCCGTACGATCAGAATCGTGGCTGGTCGTGGACGTGCGCCGAAGAGGGTCGTGGGGCTGTTGCTGGCGGGCCTCACGGGGCTTGCCGGTCTGACGGGGCTGGTCGGCTGCGGCGGCTCCGCCGGGACCGACGCGGCGTCCGCCGGGGTCCGCCAGGTACTGGACCGGCGGGCGGCGGCGGTGCGCGACGGCGACGAGGAGGCCTTCGTGGCGACGGCGCCGCCCGGCTCCGACGCCACCTCCGAACGGGCCGGGGCGCGTACGGAGTTCAGGAACCGGCGGGCGGTCCCGCTGACCGAGTGGTCGTACCGCGTGACCGGCTTCCACCGCTCGGGCGCCCGCGCCACGGCCGACGCGGAGCTGCGCTACCGCATAGCCGGCTACGACCGGGCGCCCGTCGTCACCGCCCGCACGCTGAGCCTCACCCGCGCCGAGGGCCGCTGGTACGTGAGCGCCGACCGGCCCGCGGCCGACGCGAGCCGACAGCTGTGGGAACAGGGGGCCGTGATGGCCCTGCACGGCGAGCACAGCCTCGTCCTGGGGGTCGGGCAGTCCCGGGGCACGCTGCGCGGTTACGCGGGCCTGGCGGACCGTGCGGTGCCCGCGGTGCGGCAGGCGTGGCACGGGACGTGGCCGGGGCGGATCGTCGTCCTCGTACCGAAGTCGCTGGAGGGCATGGCGGAGCTGCTGGGGGCGCCCGCTTCCGGGTACCGGGGGATCGCTGCGGTCACCACGGGGGAGGCGGGAGGTTCCGGGAAGGCGCCCGCCGACCGGATCATCGTGAACCCGGACGCGTACGGGGTGCTGGGTTCCTTCGGACGGCAGGTCGTGCTCACCCACGAGACGACCCATGTCGCGACCCGCGCCTCGACCTCGGCGGCGACCCCGCTGTGGCTGTCGGAGGGGTACGCGGACTGGGTCGGCTATCTGGGCACCGGCCGCACGGCGGCGCAGGCCGCGCCCGAGCTGACCCGCGCGGTGCTGGACGGACGCGTGCCGGACGCGCTGCCCGAGGACGGGGACTTCGGGTTCGGCGGGGACGCGGGGAAGCTGGCGCGGGCGTACGAGAGCGGGTGGCTGGCCTGCCTGATGATCGCCGAGCGGTGGGGCGAGGCGCGGCTGGGCGAGTTCTACCGGACCGTGGGGGCGCACGAGACGCGCGCGGGTGCGGTGGAGGCGGGGCTGCGGGAGGTGCTGGACACCTCGCCGGAGGAATTCACGGAGCTGTGGCGGGAGTATCTGCGGGAGCGGCTCGTGGGAGGGGGTTCGCGTGACGTGGGCTCGGGGTGACCCGGCCTCGTGTGACGGGGCTCGCGTGACGAGGGAGGGGGCCGTTCCTGGCCCCCTCCTGGTCGCTTCGTTGTGCCGCGATGGCCGGACGGTGGGGCCGGTGCGACCCTGGTCGTGTGACGGACAGCGAGCGGCAGGCCGGCCGGGACCTGGAGCGGGTCATCCTGGAGTTGCTGGAGCAGCGTGCCCCGACCGCGACGATCTGCCCCTCCGACGCCGCGCGGGCGGCCTACCCGGGCGACGACGACGGCTGGCGCGCGCTCATGGAACCCGCCCGCCGCGCGGCCCGGCGGCTGGTCGAGGCCGGCGAGGTGGAGATCACCCAGGGCGGCCGGGTCGTCGAACCGGCGAAGGCCCGTGGCCCTGTCCGGATCCGCCGCGTCCGCTGATGTGCCGCATCCGCTGAAGGGTCGTGGTGTGGCCGTTCACGGGGTGACGGCGGCCGTCACGGGTCCGGGGCCACGTCGTCGGTGGCGGCGCACGCGTGGTGCAGGGCGGTACGGGCGTGCCGGCGCAGCCAGGTGTGCGCCGGGTCGTTGTCGTAGCGCTGGTGCCAGGCCAGTTGGACGGGGACGTCGGGCATGGGCAGCGGCAGCGGCCGGACACGCAGGCCCAGACCGTCCAGGAGAGGGCGGCTGATCAGGCGGGGCACCGCGGCGACCAGGTCGTGGTGGCGGACGAACTGCAGCGCCGTGGCGGCCGTCGGGGCGGCGGCCACGACCCGACGGCTCAGGCCCCGGGCCTCCAGCACGTCGTCGATGGGGTCGCGCAGTCGTCCCCGGCGGGAGACGGTGATGTGCTCGGCGGCCACGTAGTCCTCCAGCCCGAGGGGGCCGTCGCCGTCACACAGCGGGTGGGACGGGCGCAGGGCCAGGACCAGCCGGTCGTACCCCACGACCTCGTGCCTGATCTCGGGCGAGGAGGGCTCGCCGGCGCCGGCTTCGAGGTCGATGTCCCCCCGGCGCGGGTCGTGGGCGTCGGTACTGGCCTCCGCCAGGAAACGCAGCCGCACTCCGGGGGCCTCGGCCCGCAGGGCGCGGATCAGGTGCGGGCCGGCCGCCGCGGCCAGGGCGTCGTGCCACTTCAGGATGAAGGTCCGCTCCAGCGCCGCCGGGTCGACCTCCGTGTCGGGGGACAGGACGGTCCGGGCCTGCTGGACCAGCTCGTGCACGGTCGCGCGCAGGGCGAGGGCGCGGGGCGTGGGCGTCATCGTGCGGCCGGTGCGGACCAGGATCTCGTCACCGGTGGCGCGGCGGATACGGCCCAGGGTGCGGCTCATCGCGGGAGGGGAGACATGCAAGCGGGCGGCGGCGTCCGTCACGCTGCCCTCTTCCAGCAGCGCGTCGAGAGCGGTCAGCAGATTCAAATCAAGTTGCATAGAGGTAAATCCAGTCGTAACTAGATTGCATTTGCAGTTAATGATGCCTGCTTCTAGCGTCGAAGGCGAGCGGTCGGCGTACCGCGCATCCCTTGGACTGGAGACTCCCGTGAAGATCGCTGTACTCGGTTCCACCGGACTGACCGGCCGGCTGGTGGTGGCCCGCGCACTGGAGCGCGGGCACGAGGTCGTGGCGCTGGCCCGCCGGCCGGAACAGGTCCGGATGCCGGAGGACGTCCGGATGCCGGAGGACGTCCGGATACCTGAAGACGTCCGGATACCGGAAGATGTCCGGATACCGGAAGAGGCCCGGGTCCCTGCCTCCGCGAACCTGCGGGTGGTCCGGGCGGACGTGACCGAACCCGGCAGCGTCGCCGCCGCCGTCGAGGGCGCCGACGTCGTCGTGAGCGGTCTGGGCGTCACCAGGAAGCAGGACCCCGCGGTTCTCTCCGAGGGCGCCCGCCAGATCGCCTCGGCCGGGCCCCGCGTCATCTGGCTCACCTCGCTGGGCATGGGGGGCACCCAGGGAGCGCTCGGCGCGTTCAACGGCGCCCTCCTCAAGCGCGTCCTGCGCCACGAGTGGGACGCGAAGGACGCCGCCGACCGTGCCGTCCGGGAGGCGGGCGGGACCACCGTCCACGCCGGGCCGCTGACCGACGGGCCCTACCGGGGCAACGGACACCTCGTACGCGCCGATGAGTTCGCACCGCGTCTGATCCCGCCCAGGGCGCCGCGCGCGGGGATCGCCGCGCTGATGGTCGCGGAGGCGGAGACCCCGCGCTTCGCCGACGCGGCCGGCATCGCGCTGTTCGAGAACCGCTGAGCGAGGCGCGCGCCGCGTGCGTGGCGTCAGGAGGTCAGGGATTCCTCGTCGGTGGCATCGGTGGCATCGGTGGCATCGGTGGCGTCGGCGGGTGTCGGTCGGCTGGGTGCCTCGGCCGCCGGGTCCGCGTACGACACGGTGTCGCGCCACAGGAGCACGCCCGCCGTGACGGTCGCCGCGACCAGCAGACCGTTGCGGATCACGAGCAGTTCGATGCCGAGATCGGTGCTGGCGACGACGTCCGCGAAGAAGATCGGGAACTCCAGGACCGTGAACAGGCACGCCACCAGCACCATCACCGCGGGCCACCCCATCCGGCTGCCGCGGAAGACCAGGCACACGGCGGCAAGACCGACCAGCCACACCAGGTACTGCGGGCTGATGACCCGGCTCGTCGTGGTGAACAGCAGGACCGCCATGAACGCGGCGTCGGCGGCCGTGTGCACCAGGAAGCGGGTCGCGCACAGCCGCCACAGGAGCATCCAGCCGAAGGCCAGCCCGGTCAGCATCAGCGCCACCGTGCTCACCACGTCGACGTACGGGCCGAGGAATTCCACCGAGCCGTAGTTGAGCAGGACCTGGCCCTCCCAGCCGTGGTGCCGGGCGATGTGGAAGACCAGCGAGCCCAGGGACTCGACCTCGGTGCCGCGGTCGCGCTGGAAGGTCAGGAACGCGAACGCGCCCGGCATCGACACGACGAACACCAGCGCGACGGCCGCCGCCGTGGCCGCGGCGGCGCCCCAGGCCCTGCGCCCGGTCGTACCCACGAGCAGCAGCAGCGGCCACACCTTCAGCATCGCGCCGAGCGCGGCGAGGACGCCCATCACCCTCGGGTGCCGGACGCCCGCGAGGAGCGCGGCCACGGCGACGGCGGTCACCATGACGTCGTAGCGCGCGTACACGGTCGGCCCGAGAAGGGGGACGCCGATCACCCACACCCAGACGCCGCGCACCGACACCGGCACCGACCCGCCGGGCCGCCGGGCCGCGTACAGGAGCAGGCCGAGTGCGATCAGGTCGGCGGCGCAGGCCAGGACGAAGAACGCCTGCGTATAGGCGAGGAAGGGCAGGAGCGCGGGGGAGAGGATCGCGAGGGCGGCGGCGGGCGGGTACTGCCAGGTGACGTCGTTGAGCGGGAAGGTGCCGGTGCGCAGGACCTCGTACCAGTTGTGGTAGGTCACCGAGACGTCGCTCGTGACGTCCGGGCCGGGGAAGACGAACACCTTGAAGACGAAGAGCAGGAGCAGCAGTCTGGTCAGGCCCCAGGTCGCCAGCAGTACGTACGGGAACCTCGGCCCCCTGGCTCCCGCCATGCCCACCCGCCTCTTGTCCGTACGCGTCCGCCGTGCCGCTCCGTCGCCGCCCCGCTGTGCGGCCATGATCCCCCGCGCGGCTGTGCGAGACCCGTGAAGCGCGGCCGGGCCGAGCTGTGAGGTACGGGTTCGGTACTGTCGACGGCGATGCGCGAGACCATGCACAAGACCCTGATCGTGACCAACGACTTTCCGCCGAGGCCGGGCGGTATCCAGGCCTTCCTGCACAACATGGCGTTGCGCCTGGACCCCGAACGGCTCGTCGTCTACGCCTCCACATGGAAGCGGGGCCGGGAAGGTGCCGAGGCCACAGCCGCCTTCGACGCCGAACAGCCCTTCGTCATCGTACGCGACCGAACAACCATGCTGCTGCCCACCGCGAGGGTCTCCCGGCGGGCCGTCGGGCTGCTGCGGGAGCACGGCTGTACCTCGGTGTGGTTCGGCGCGGCGGCACCGCTCGGGCTGCTCGCGCCCGCGCTGCGCAAGGCGGGCGCGGAGCGGCTCGTGGCCACCACGCACGGTCATGAGGCGGGGTGGGCGCAACTGCCCGCGGCGCGTCAACTGCTGCGCAGGATCGGTGAGTCGACGGACACGATCACGTATCTGGGGGAGTACACCCGGTCGCGGATCGCCACGGCGCTGACGGCCGAGGCGGCCGGTCGGATGGTGCAACTTCCGCCCGGGGTCGACGAGAAGACGTTCCATCCCGGGTCGGGCGGGGACGCCGTCCGGGCGCGCCTCGGTCTCACCGACCGGCCGGTCGTGGTGTGCGTCTCGCGGCTCGTGCCGCGCAAGGGGCAGGACACGTTGATCCTCGCGATGCCGCGGATCCTCGCGAGCGAGCCGGAGGCGGTACTGCTGATCGTGGGTGGCGGGCCGTACGAGAAGGAACTGCGCCGGCTGGCGTACGAGACCGGGGTCGCCGGCTCCGTCCGCTTCACCGGGGCGGTGCCCTGGTCCGAACTGCCGGCCCATTACGGGGCAGGCGACGTGTTCGCCATGCCGTGCCGGACGCGGCGCGGGGGGCTGGATGTGGAGGGGCTCGGCATCGTCTACCTGGAGGCGTCCGCGACGGGGCTTCCCGTGGTCGCGGGTGACTCCGGGGGCGCGCCGGACGCGGTGCTCGACGGGGAGACGGGGTGGGTGGTCCGGGGTGGCTCCGCGGAGGACGCCGCCGACCGCATCACCACGCTCCTCGCGGATCCGGAGCTGCGGCGGCGGATGGGGGAGCGGGGACGGGAGTGGGTCGAGTCACGCTGGCGGTGGGATCTGCTGGCGGAGGGGTTGCGGGGGTTGCTGTAGCGCGGGCGGGCGGCGCGCGTCGCGGGAACGGGCCAAAAGATTGCGCAGTTCCCCGCGCCCCTGAAAGCGCGGGGTACGCCGGGCAGGGCGCTGCGGACCGTTGTGGCCGATTGCGCCGTTCCCCGCGCCCCTGAAAACGCGCCGTGCGGAGCTACTTGCTGCGGGTGCGGCGGCCTGCGGAGCGTCGTGGTCGGGTTTGCGCAGTTCCCCGCGCCCCCAAAAAAGCAAAAGGAAGGGGCGCAGCCCCGCCTTTCAGGGGCGCGGGGAACTGCGCGGGCAACCGTCACGGCCCGTAGCTGTGATGCGGGCGCTCTTTCAGGGGCGCGGGGAACTGCGCGGGCGGCCGTCACTGCCTGGAGTTGTGAGGCGGGGGGTTTTGAGGGGCGCGGTGGTCGGCGGGGGGCGAGTGGGGGACGTGGTCCCCGATGGTCGGTGAACGTGGGCGTCAGCCCTGGTAGATCGCCTCGATCTCCGCGGCGTAATCCTTCGCCACCACGTTCCGCTTCAGCTTCAGGGACGGCGTCAGATGCCCCGAATCCTCCGTGAACTGGTGCGACAGCACACGGAACTTCCGCACCGACTCCGCCTTCGACACCGCCGCGTTCCCGTCGTCCACCGCACTCTGCAGCGCCGCGAGCAGATCCGGGTCGAGAGCCAGGGACGCCGCGGTCGAGCCGGCCGGCTTCCCGTGCTCCTCGGCCCACCGCCCCAGGAACTCCTCGTCGATGGTGACCAGCGCGCCCACGAACGGCCGCCCGTCACCGACGACCATGCACTCGGCGACCAGCGCGTGCGCCCGGATCCGGTCCTCGATCACGGCCGGAGCGACGTTCTTGCCGCCCGCCGTGACGATGATCTCCTTCTTGCGGCCGGTGATGCGCAGATACCCGTCCTCGTCGAGCGTGCCGATGTCACCGGTGTGGAACCAGCCGTCGGCCAGCGCCTCCTCGGTCGCGCCCTCGTTGTTCCAGTACCCCTTGAACAGGTGCTCGCCGTGCAGCAGCACCTCGCCGTCGTCGGCGATCCGGATCACCGAGCCCGGCAGCGGCTGTCCGACCGTGCCGATCTTCTGCCGGTCCCACGGGTTGAACGCGGTGGCCGCGCAGGACTCCGTCAGCCCGTACCCCTCCAGGACCGTGAAGCCGATGCCGCGGAAGAAGTGGCCCAGGCGCTCACCCAGCGGAGCCCCGCCCGAGATCGCGTACTCGCCCTTGCCGCCGAGCACCGCCCGCAGCTTGCTGTAGACGAGCGCGTCGAACGCCTTGTGTTTGATCCGCAGGCCCAGCGACGGACCCGCCGTCGTGTCCAGCGCGCGGCTGTACGCGATCGCCGTGTCCGCCGCCTTGTCGAAGATCTTGCCCTTGCCGTCGGCCTGCGCCTTGGCCCGCGCCGAGTTGTAGACCTTCTCGAAGACGCGCGGCACACCGAGGATCAGCGTCGGCCGGAACGAGGCCAGCTCGTCGGTGAGGTTCTTGATGTCCGGGACCATGCCCAGCTTGATCGGCGCCATCATCGGCGCGACCTGCACGAGCCGTCCGAAGACGTGCGCGAGCGGCAGGAAGAGGAGCACCGAGCACTCCCCGGTGCGGAACAGCGGACGCAGCCGCTCCACGATGTTGCCGCACTCGGCGAAGAAGCTGCGGTGGGTCAGCACACAGCCCTTGGGGCGCCCGGTCGTACCGCTGGTGTAGACGATCGTGGCCGGGTCGTCGGCCTTGGCGAGCGAGCCGCGCTCCTCGACCGCGGCGTCCGAGACGTCCTTGCCGGCGCGGTCGAGCTCGTCGATCCCGCCGCGCTCGATCTGCCAGACGTGCTTGAGCTGCGGCAGCCGGTCGCGCACCGACTCGACGGCGGCGGCGTGCGCGTCCAGCTCCACGACGATCGCGATCGCTCCCGAGTCGCCGAGGATCCACTGCACCTGCTCCGGGGAGCTGGTCTCGTACACCGGTACGGTGACGGCGCCCGCGCTCCAGATGGCGAAGTCGAGCAGCGTCCACTCGTACCGCGTGCGGGACATCAGGGCGACGCGGTCGCCGGGCTGCACGCCCGAGGCGATCAGGCCCTTCGCGGCGGCCTGCACCTCGGCGAGGAAGGCGGTGGCCGTGACATCCGTCCAGGTACCGCCGACCTTGCGGGCGATGACCGCGACATCGGGATGCTGCGCGGCGTTTCTGCGGACGATGTCGGTCAGATTGCCGTCCGCAGGGACCTCGTACAAAGCCGGAAGGCTGAACTCGCGCAAGACTGCTGCTCCTCATAGGGCGCCGACGCCACGACTTCGTGTGATGCGACGGAGCGGTCCAAGGCTCGGGCAGGTGCTCCGGGAGTCGGATGTTGAAACCCTGAGCACGACTGGACTGCCCGGACGTTACCCGCCGGTAGTGCTTCTACGACAGGGGGGTCGGGCGAGATGTTCCCCGCGTCACATGTGTTGGCGTTCCTTGGCGCAGAGTAGTCCAACCCCTTACTGATCGGGTAGTAACCGCAGGTCCGCCCGCGTCTACACACCTTTGCTCCACAGGCCTACCCTTGATCGCCATGGCAGGTACACAAGGCGGCGCCAGTGGCGGCAGCGGCGGGCGCGAAACCCCCGGAACAGTCCCCGCAACAGTCCCGAGGACACGGATCCACGTCGTGAGCGACGTGCACGGCAACGCCCGTGACCTGGCCAGGGCGGGTGAGGGCGCGGACGCCCTGATCTGTCTGGGCGACCTCGTGCTCTTCATCGACTACGCCGACCACTCCCGCGGCATCTTCCCGGATCTCTTCGGCACCGAGAACACGGACCGCATCGTCGAGCTGCGCACCGCCCGCAGGTACGAGGACGCGCGGGCCCTCGGCGCCCGGCTGTGGGCGGGCGTCGACCGCGGCCCCGCCATCGAGAAGGCCGTACGCAAGCAGTACGCCGAACTCTTCGCGGCGTTCCCCACCCCGACGTACGCCACCTACGGCAACGTCGACATCCCGTCCCTCTGGTCGGAGTACGCCGGACCCGGCACCACCGTGCTCGACGGGCAGCGCGTGGAGATCGGGGGCCGGGTCTTCGGCTTCGTCGGCGGCGGCCTGCGTACGCCCATGCGGACCCCGTACGAGATCAGCGACGAGGAGTACGCGGCGAAGATCGAGGCCGTCGGGGAGGTCGACGTGCTGTGCACCCACATCCCGCCCGAGGTGCCCGAGCTCGTCTACGACACGGTGGCGCGGCGCTTCGAGCGGGGCAGCCGGGCGCTGCTGGCCGCGATCCGGCGCACCAGGCCGCGCTACTCGCTCTTCGGGCACGTCCACCAGCCGCTCGCCCCGCGCATGCGGGTCGGCGCCACGGAGTGCGTGAACGTGGGTCACTTCGCCGGGACGGGGAAGCCGTGGGCGCTGGAGTGGTGAGGGGTGCGGGGGGCGCCGGCGGGCGCGGGGCCGGGGGCGGCGGGCCCTGTCCAGCGCGGTAGCGTTCACGCTGCGCACACAGGTAGAAAGCGTTCGTACCCCGCAGAACCCTCGTGCTGCGCGCAACCCCCTGTCCGGACCGCATCTGGAGGAGCCACAGCGATGGCGGAACACACCAGTTCGAGTATCACGATCGAGGCGGCACCGGCCGATGTCATGGCGGTCATCGCCGACTTCGCCCGCTACCCCGACTGGACGGGCGAGGTGAAGGAGGCGCAGGTGCTCGCGACGGACGAGAAGGGCCGCGCGGAGCAGGTGCGCCTCGTCATGGACGCCGGTGCCATCAAGGACGACCAGACGCTCGGTTACACCTGGACCGGCGACCACGAGGTCTCCTGGACCCTGGTCAAGTCCCAGATGCTCCGCTCGCTGGACGGCTCGTACATCCTCAGGCCGGCCGGCCTGAGCGCCACCGAGGTCACCTACCGGCTCACCGTCGACGTCAAGATCCCGATGCTCGGCATGATCAAGCGCAAGGCGGAGAAGGTCATCATCGACCGCGCGCTGGCGGGCCTGAAGAAGCGGGTGGAGTCGGGCGACGCCGCCGGCGAGGACGGTACGACGCGGCCGACCGACACCGACACCGACACCGGCACCGGCATCGACAAGAAGACAGGGCCGGGCGGCAAGTAGACAGGGCTGGGCGGCAAGTAGGCGGGGCCGGGGGCTGGTGGTGGGGCGTGGCCGCCGTTGTCGCACCGCGTACCGTTCACCCTCATGCGCACCATCCTGATCACCGGCCCCGGCGGCTCCGGCCGCACCACCGTCGCCGCGGCCACCGCTCGGGAGGCCGCCCGCCGGGGCACCCGCACCCTGGTGCTCTCCGCGGACAGCACCGACACCCTCGGTGCCGCCCTCGGCGTTCCCACCGGCCCCGCGCCCACGCCCGTCGGGACCGCTCCCGGGCTCACGGCCTGGCGGCCGGACGCCGGCGAGAGCTTCCGGGCGGACCTCCTGGCCCTCCAGGAACAGGCCTCCACCGCCCTCGACCTGCTGGGCTCGGCCCGTCTGGACACCGAGGAGCTCACCCCGCTGCCCGGTGCCGAGGAACTCACCCTGCTCCGCGCCCTGCGCGACGCGAGCACCGCGGACACCTTCGACCTGCTGGTCGTCGACCTGCCCCCGGCCCCCCAGGCCCTCGCCCTGCTCGCCCTCCCGGAACAACTGCGCCGGTACCTGCGCCGCCTGCTGCCCGCGGAACGCCAGGCCGCCCGCGCCCTGCGCCCCGTCCTCGGCCGCCTGGCCGGCGTCCCCATGCCGACGGACCGGCTGTACGAGACGGCCGCCCGCTGGGACGTCGAACTGGCCGCGGTCCAGCTGGCCGTCGAGGACCCGGCCACGACGGTACGGCTGGTCGCCGAGCCGGGACCCGCGGGCGCCGACGCCGTACGGTCGGCCGTCACCGGCCTCGCCCTGCGCGGGCTGCGCACCGACGCCCTGATCGGCAACCGCGTCCTGCCCGACGCGTCCCCCGACACCTGGCTGGCCGCCCTGGCCGCCCAGCAGCGCAAGGCCCTCGACGGATGGCGTGACGAGTGGGGTTCCGCCGGGACGTGCGAGGTGCACGAGATCCCCCACCTCGGCCGCGACCCGCGCGGCGCCGACGACCTGGCCCTGCTCCCCGTACCCGTATCCCTCTCCGCTTCCGCTTCCGCGACCGTTCCGGGTGGCGCCGCGGGCCCGCTCGCCTGGCCCGTCGTAGACCGGCTCGCCGACGACGGTGTGCTCGTCTGGCACATCCCGCTGCCCGGCGCGATACGCGAGGAACTCGACCTCGTCCGCCGAGGCGACGAACTCGTCGTCACCGTCGGGCAGTTCCGCCGGATCGTCGCGCTCCCGTCCGCCCTGCGCCGCTGCGCGGTCGACGGGGCCTCCCTGCGCGAGGGCGAACTGCGTGTCCGGTTCGTGCCCGACCCGGATCTGTGGCCACGGACACGGTGAACGGCCTACCCCGTTCGGGTAACGTCGAGAGACACAGAGCCGATGCTTGGAGTCCGCCATGAGCGATGAGCGCCCCACGTCCGACGCGGGGGAGGACGCGCTCGACCCGGTGCGCGACGGCACGGTGCCCGGCGAGGAGCGCGACGATCAACGCGACGACCGGCGCGACGAGGTCCGGGCGACCGACGACGATGCCTGGGCGAAGGCGTGCGCCGAGGACCTCGCCGCCGAGAAGGAACGCCGCCGCACCCAGTACGGCCAGCCGCCCGGCTCGGCCGCCGAGGAACTGCGCAAACTCGTCGACGCCGTCGCCGACAAGCTGTCCGGACTGCAGTCGCCGCTGCTCGGCGCGGTCGCGGGCGGCGCCGCCCAGCAGATGGTGAACCAGGTCGTGCAGCAGGCCAAGGCCGCCGTCGAGCCGGTCATCGAGCGCAACCCCGACGTGTTCGACCACCTGGCGAGCGCCGGCTCGGAGCTGCTCGCCGCGTACCGCTCCGCCGTCGAGGCGCAGGAACGGCGCTGGACCGCCCGTGACACCGCCGCGCGCCCCCGGGACGAGGGCACCGGCCAGGGCACCGGTAGCGGTGAACACATCGACCTCGACTGAAGTCGCTCGGGTACGGTTGGCCATAGCGGGGCTCGACCGAAACTGAGGGATTCATGGGACTCACCATCGGCGTCGACATCGGCGGCACGAAGATCGCGGCCGGGGTGGTCGACGAGGAAGGCAACATCCTCTCGACCTTCAAGGTGCCGACTCCCACGACGCCGCAGGCGATCGTGGACGCGATCGCCGCGGCCGTCGAAGGTGCCAGGGCCGGGCACGAGATCGTCGGCGTGGGCATCGGTGCCGCCGGATACGTCGACCGGCAGCGCTCGACGGTCTATTTCGCGCCGAACATCGACTGGCGTCAGGAGCCCCTGAAGGAAGCGGTGGAGGCCCGGGTGGGCCTGCCGGTCGTCGTCGAGAACGACGCGAACGCGGCGGCCTGGGGCGAGTACAAGTTCGGCGCGGGCAAGGGGCACCGGAACGTCATCTGCATCACGCTCGGCACCGGCCTGGGCGGCGGCATCATCATCGGCAACAAGCTGCGCCGCGGGCACTTCGGGGTGGCCGCGGAGTTCGGGCACATCCGGATGGTCCCGGACGGGCTGCTGTGCGGCTGCGGCTCGCAGGGCTGCTGGGAGCAGTACGCGTCCGGGCGCGCGCTCGTCCGGTACGCGAAGCAGCGGGCCAACGCGACGCCGGAGAACGCGGACATCCTGCTGTCGCTGGGGGACGGCTCGCCCGACGGCATCGAGGGCAAGCACATCTCGATGGCGGCGCGGCAGGGCGATCCGGTGGCGGTGGACTCCTACCGTGAGCTGGCCCGCTGGGCCGGTGCGGGTCTCGCCGACCTGGCCTCGCTCTTCGACCCCTCCGCGTTCATCGTCGGCGGGGGGCTCTCGGACGAGGGGGAGCTGGTCCTCGACCCGATCCGCAAGTCGTACAAGCGGTGGCTGGTGGGCGGGAACTGGCGTCCCGTCGCCGACGTGATCGCCGCGCGACTGGGGAACGAGGCGGGCCTGGTCGGCGCGGCCGACCTGGCCCGCGAACCCGACCCCATCATGTAGCGCAGACGCCGCCGACCCGGCAGGGGATGGTTGCGCGGGTCCCCGCGCCCCTGAAAGCAGGGGCGCGGGGAACCGCGCGAACGGCACCCGCCCGGTCGCCGCCGGGCGACAAATCCGCCCCCTCCACCCGATATCTTGATCCGCATGTCGACCACCCCGACAACCACCCCCCTGCCCGGCCCCCGGACGGAGTCCAACGGCTCGGCCGTCATCCGCGTCCTCAGCTACAACATCCGCTCCATGCGGGACGACACCAGCGCACTGGCCCGCGTGATCGCCGCTTGCGACCCGGACCTGGTCCTCCTCCAGGAAGCCCCCCGCTTCTTCCGCTGGCGCAAGAAACTCGCCCGCCTCGCGGCGGCCTCGGGACAGGTCGTCCTCTCCGGCGGGGCCACCGCGTCAGGCCCCGCCCTCCTCTGCTCCCTGCGCGCCACGGTCGAACGCACCGAGGACGTACTGCTCCCCCTCACCCCCGGCCTGCACCGCCGCGGCTTCGCGACCGCCGTCGTACGGTTCGGCGGGGCGGACGGCCCCCGCGTCGGCGTACTGAGCTGCCATCTCTCCCTCCAGAAGGACGAGCGCCAACAGCAGGGCGCCATGCTCCTGGAGAGCCTCGCCGCCCTGGACACCCCGTACGCCGTCGTGGGCGGCGACCTCAACGAGCGCCCGGACGGCCGGACGTTCAAGCGCCTCGCGGCAGCGCTCCAGGACGGCTGGGCGGTGGCCCCCTGGGGCGGGGAACACACCTCCACGCCCGGCGACCCCCATCAGCGCATCGACGCGCTCTTCGCCACGGCGGGCGTACAGGTCCTGGGCTGCGGCGTACCCCTGGACCAGCCCGGAGTGACCGAGGCGGACCTGAGAGCCGCCACGGACCACCTCCCGGTCCTGGCGGCCCTCAGAATCCCAGCCTCCGCATAAGCCGGCCGTCAGACGACCGCGCCGCGCCCAGGATCGTCCTCGTCCTCCTCGTCGCCGCGCATCCGCCCCACCAGCGTGGCGAACCCGCCGAGGAAGCCGCCGATGCCCAGCGTGGCGAGGTACCACGTCATCTCCCACCCGAGCAGCACCGCGAGAAGCAGCAGCACCGGGCCGCCGATCACGCCCAGCCAGGCGAACTTGGCCGTGGCGTCCGCGGCGGGCAGCGGGGGCGGCTCCGGCGGCACGAAGTGGCCCTCGTCGTCCTCGTCGAAGTCCTCCTCGACCGGTTCGGGCGCCGAGTAGTCACGCGGCCCGGCGACACCCGGCGCGAACGCCACCGAACTGCCGAGCGGCCTGCCCGCCCCGGACTCGTCCTTCGCGCCGGTTTTCGCGTCCCCCTCGGAGCCGGTCTCCGCGCCGCCCTCAGGACCCGTGCCGTCCGTACCGCCCTGCTTGCCCTTGACGCCCTTGGAGGGCGCGGAACTCCTGCCGCCGGAGTCGCCGGCACCCCCGCCCGCGTCGTTCGTCTCGGGCTCCAGGAGCGCCAGGTCCTCCACGGACTTGAAGGGCTTGGCGCCGGGCGGGTCCGGCGGTTCGTCGCCGTATCCGGCGACGATGGCCTCCCAGGCCGCCGTCTCGTCGAACGACGGGCCCTGCTCACCGCCGGGCGGTGCGTCCTTCTCGTCGGGCTCGCGGTCCGCGTCGTGCTCAGCCACCAGTGTCCGTCCCTTCCTGCTGACTCGCCTGACCCGCGCCTGCCTCCTTGCCGGCACCGGGTGCGAGCCGGGAGACGAAGGCGAAGCTCTCCTCGAAGATCCGGTCCGCGTCGTGGTCCAACGTCGCGACGTGGTAGCTCTGTTCCAGAAGTATCTCCGTGACATCCACGGACGACACCCGGCTGAGGATGCGGGCCGAGTCGGCGGGCGGCACGACATGGTCCTGGGGGCTGTGCAGAAGCAGCATCGGCTGGGTCACCTGCGGCAGCTCGCCGTCGACCAGCCGGTAGAAGTTACGCATCGAGTGGGCCGCGTGCAGGGGCACCTTGTCGTAGCCGATCTCGATCCCGCCGTCCTTGGCGATGTCGCTGGTGATGCCGTCCACGGTCCTGACGAAGTGACGGATCACCGGCAGTGCGTACGCCGAGAGGCCGTGCACCTTGTTCGCCGGGTTGACGACCACTGTGCCGCTGACCTCGTCGCCGTGCTTGGCGGCGAGCCGCAGGGTGAGCGCGCCGCCCATGGAGAGGCCGAAGACGAAGACCTGCGAGCAGCGCTCGCGCAGGGCGCGCAGCTCACGGTCCACTTCCGCGTACCAGTCCTGCCAGCCGGTGAGCTGCATGTCCTCCCAGCGTGTGCCGTGCCCGGGCAGCAGCGGCAGCGAGACGCTGAGGCCGCGTGCGGCGAGATACTCCGCCCAGGGGCGCAGCGACTGCGGGGAACCGGTGAAGCCGTGGCAGAGGAGGACCCCGACCTCTCCCCCCTCGTGGTGGAACGGCTCAGCTCCGGGAAGGACCGGCACCTTCGGTCTCCTGTTCGTTCAAGAACGACGCGACGATCACCCCGAAGCTTCGAGGCGTACTTCACCGTACGCGACGGCACTGACACCGACCAGGCCCGTCGGGCCCATTGACGGTGCTCCGGGTTAAGGTCTGATCGACATACACAGGAGGCACTCGGGTGATCTACGGCGCAATGAAGTTTTCCATCGGAGGGCCCCTGAAGCTCGCTTTCAGACCCTGGGTGGAAGGCCTCAGGAACATTCCCGCCGAGGGCCCGGCCATCCTGGCGAGCAACCACCTGTCGTTCTCGGACTCCTTCTTCCTCCCCGCGGTCCTGGACCGCAAGGTCACCTTCATCGCGAAGGCGGAGTACTTCACCACGCCCGGCGTCAAGGGCCGGATGACCGCCGCCTTCTTCAAGGGCGTCGGCCAGCTGCCGGTGGACCGTTCCGGCGGACGCGGCGCGGGCGAGGCGGCGGTCAAGAGCGGTATCGACGTCGTCGAGCGCGGCGAGCTCTTCGGTATCTACCCGGAGGGCACCCGGTCGCCCGACGGCCGCCTCTACCGGGGCAAGCCCGGCGGGCTCGCGCGCGTGGCGCTGGCCACCGGGGCGCCCGTCATCCCGGTCGCCATGATCGACACCGAGAAGATCCAGCCGCCCGGCAAGGTGATGCCCAAGCTGATGCGCCCGGGCATCCGCATCGGCGAACCGCTGGACTTCAGCCGCTACAGCGGCATGGAGCACGACCGTTTCGTGCTGCGCGCGGTGACCGACGAGGTCATGTACGAAATCATGAAGCTCTCCGGCCAGGAGTACGTCGACATCTACGCGACGGCCGCCAAGCGGCAGATCGCGGAAGCGGCGAAGGCACAGAAGCAGGCCCAGAAGCAGGAGCGGGCCGACAAGGAGCACACCGGCTCGTAGACCTGGACGTGGCCGCGGGGGATGGGGTAGTGGGGGACATGGCCAAGCGCGAGAGAGTCATGAGAATGTCGGTCGAGCAGCCGCTGTGGCGCGCGCTCACGGGATACCGCGTCCTGACGCTGGTCTACGCGATCGGTCTCTTCGCCGCGAAGAACGACGAGTTCGTCCGCCCCGAGGTGGCCATCGGCTACTACGTGCTGCTCGCCGCCTGGACCTTCGCCACCCTGCCCAAGGTGGCGAACGCGCAGAGCTGCACCAAGCGCTTCCTCGCGGCCGATCTCACCGTCGCCCTCACCGGCATCCTGCTCACCCCGGTCGCGGACGCCCACGACCGGATCGTCGCGGGCGGCCCGACCCTCCCCTCGATATGGACCGCGGGCGCCGTGCTGGCGTTCGCCATCAAGGGCGGCTGGCGCTGGGCGGCCTTCGCCTCGGCGCTCGTCGGCGTCGCGAACGTCGTCCAGCGCGGCGCCCTCAGCGAGGACACCCTCCACAACGTGCTGCTGGTCTGGGTCGCCTCCATCGCCATCGGATACGTCGTCGAGGTCGCCCGCGCCTCCGAGCGCACCCTGGCCCGCGCCCTGGAGATCGAGGCGGCGACCCGCGAACGCGAGCGGCTCGCCCGTGACATCCACGACGGCGTGCTCCAGGTGCTCGCCATGGTGCAGCGGCGCGGCTCCGCGATCGGCGGGGAGGCCGCGGACCTGGGCCGTCTCGCGGGCGAGCAGGAGGTGGCGCTGCGCACCCTGGTCTCCGGCGGACTCGTACCCCTCTCGCGGGTGTCGGAGGACGAGGCCGAGGGTGCCGTCGTGCGCGCGGTGGACGAGCCGGACCCGCTGGACGACCTGGCGCCCCGCGATCTGCGCCCGCTGCTCGCCCCGTACGCCACCGCGAAAGTGACGTTCTCCGAGCCGGGCACCCCGGTGCCGCTCCCGGCGGGAGCCGCGAGGGAGCTGGCCGGGGCGGTCGGTGCCGCCCTGGACAACGTCCACCGGCACGCGGGCGAGGACGCCCGGGCCTGGATCCTGGTGGAGGACGAACCGGACGAGGTGATCGTGACCGTACGGGACGACGGCCCAGGCATCCCCGAGGGCCGGCTCGCCCAGGCCGAGGGGGAGGGGCGCCTCGGGGTGGCCCTGTCGATCCGCGGACGGCTGCGTGAGATCGGGGGCACCGCCGAGCTGATCTCGGTGCCCGGCCAGGGCACGGAAGTGGAACTGAAGGTACCGAAGCAGGCACCGAAGGCCTCGAAGGGGCCCAAGGGCACACGGGGGAAGGCGGAAAAGGCATGACCGAGGGACAAGGGCAAGAGCCGGAACCGGGGCAGGCCCCGATCCGCGTCATGGTGGTCGACGACCACCCCATGTGGCGCGACGCGGTCGCCCGCGACCTCGCCGAGTCGGGGTTCGACGTGGTCGCGACCGCGGGCGACGGGGAGCAGGCGGTGCGCCGGGCGCAGGCCGCCGGGCCCGACGTCCTCGTGCTGGACCTGAACCTGCCCGCCAAACCCGGCGTGCAGGTCTGCAAGGAACTCGTCGGGCTCAACCCCGCCCTGCGCGTCCTGGTCCTCTCCGCGAGCGGCGAGCACGCCGACGTCCTGGAGGCGGTCAAGTCCGGCGCCACCGGTTACCTCCTCAAGTCGGCCTCCACGGAGGAGCTGATCGACGCGGTGCGCCGCACGGCCGTCGGCGACCCCGTCTTCACCCCGGGCCTCGCGGGTCTCGTCCTCGGCGAGTACCGCAGACTCGCCTCCGACCCGGGCCCCGCCACCGGCGGCGACGAGCCGAGGGCCCCGCAGCTCACCGAACGGGAGACCGAGGTGCTCCGGCTGGTGGCCAAGGGCCTGAGCTACAAGCAGATCGCCGAGCGCCTGGTGATCTCCCACCGCACGGTGCAGAACCACGTCCAGAACACCTTGGGCAAGCTCCAGTTGCACAACCGCGTGGAGTTGGTGCGCTATGCCATAGAGCGGGGCCTCGACGACGCGTAAACCCACCGATATGCCCCAACGAGTGATGACGAGTGATCAACTCCCGCACATTGCACCGGAATTGACCTTCCGCCCTCTCCTGGAGTGACCTGGATCACTATTAGCGTGAGTTCCGTCAGCCAACCATGGCGAAGGGACTTTCCATGCGGGTCGGAGTACTGACCGGTGGCGGCGACTGCCCCGGGCTCAACGCCGTCATCCGGGGCATCGTCCGCAAGGGCGTGCAGGAGTACGGCTATGACTTCACCGGCTTCCGGGACGGGTGGAGGGGGCCGCTGGAAGGCGACTTCGTCCCGCTCGACATTCCCGCCGTGCGGGGCATCCTGCCTCGCGGCGGCACCATCCTCGGCTCCTCGCGCACCAACCCCCTCAAGGTCGAGAACGGCATCCGCCGGATCAAGGAGAACCTCGCCAAGTGCGAGGTCGACGCCCTGATCGCGATCGGCGGAGAGGACACGCTCGGTGTCGCCGCGCGCCTCACCGACGAGTACGGGGTGCCCGTCGTCGGCGTACCGAAGACCATCGACAACGACCTGTCCGCCACCGACTACACCTTCGGCTTCGACACCGCCGTCGGGATCGCGACCGAGGCGATCGACCGGCTGCACACCACCGCCGAATCGCACATGCGCGTGCTGGTGTGCGAGGTGATGGGCCGGCACGCGGGCTGGATCGCGCTCCACTCGGGACTCGCGGGCGGTGCGAACGTCATCCTCATCCCGGAGCAGCGCTTCGACGTCGAGCAGGTCTGTGCCTGGGTGACCTCGCGCTTCAAGGCCTCGTACGCGCCGATCGTGGTCGTCGCGGAGGGGGCGATGCCCAAGGACGGCGACATGGTGCTGAAGGACGGGTCGCTGGACTCCTTCGGGCATGTGCGGCTGTCGGGTGTGGGGGAGTGGCTGTCCAAGGAGATCGAGCGGCGTACGGGGAAGGAGGCGCGGACGACGGTCCTCGGGCATGTCCAGCGGGGTGGGACTCCCAGCGCCTTCGACCGGTGGCTTGCCACACGGTTCGGGCTGCACGCGATCGAGGCCGTCCGGGACGGGGACTTCGGCAAGATGGTCGCGCTCCAGGGGACGGACATCGTGCGCGTCCCGATCGCGGAGGCGACGGCCCGCCTGAAGACGGTGGATCCCCGCCTGTACGAGGAGGTCGGCGTCTTCTTCGGCTGACTTTCCCCGCCCCCGAACCCGAGGTCCTCAAACGCCGGACGGGCTGAATCAGTTCAGCCCGTCCGGCGTTTGAGGACAAAGGGGGCGAGGGGTGCAGCCCCATGCGGGACGGGAACGGGTAGGGGCGGCGGGGGCGCGACGTCCTCGGCTACCCGGCGGGTCGACGCTCCGGGAGCGGGCCCGCCCCCGCCCCCGCCCGCACGCGCGCCATCAGCTCCCGTACGACGTCCGCGCCCCGCAGGCTCAGCACCGACTCGGGGTGGAACTGCACCCCGGCGAAGCCCGGCCCGCGCAGCGCGTGCACCTCCTGACCCCGGCTCCGGGCCACCTCCACCCCATGGGCCGCCAGTTCGAGCGCGGCCTCGTCGCCGCAGCGCGCCACGAAACTGTTGTAGAAACCGACGGTCTCCGTCCGCCCGAACAGCTCGATGTCCGTCTGCGCCCCCTGGTACGGAACCTCCTTGCGCACGGTCTCCAGCCCCAGCTCCGCCGCGATCAGCTCGTGGCCCAGGCACACCCCCAGGACGCCGTACCGGTGCCCGCGCAGCACCTCCGCGGTGAGGCCCCGCAGGAAGGCCATCTTCGGATCGGTGAGGTCGGACGGATCACCCGGGCCGGGGCCCAGGACCAGCGGCCCCTCGTGGGCGAGGGCGGCCTCCCGCAGGCCCTCCTCGTCGTACCGCCGTACGGACACCGTCAGGCCGGAGGAGCGCAGCAGATGCGCGAGCATCGCCGTGAAGGTGTCCTCCCCGTCCACGACGAGCGCGTGCCCCGCCAGTGCGGCGGACGGCTCCTGCATCCGCAGCCAGAACGGCGCGAGCGAGGCCCGCCGCCCGTCGAGCGCGGCCCGCACCCGTGGATCGTCCGCGAGGTTCGCCCGCGCCTCGTCCCCGCCCGGCCGCCCGGGGCGTACGCCGAGAGCGGCCAGTACGCCCGCCGCCTTCGCGTGGGTCTCCGCGACCTCGCCCGCCGGATCCGACCCGCGGACCAGCGTCGCGCCCACCGGTACGCGCAGCCGCCCGCCGCCGTCGATGTCGGCGGTCCGGATGAGGATGGGGGAGTCGAGGGTCTGGGCGCCGCCCGAGTCGCGCCCGATGAGGGCGAGGGCCCCGGCGTAGTAGCCGCGTCCGCCGACCTCGTGCCGCTCGATCACCCGGCACGCGTTCTGCACCGGCGACCCGGTGACGGTCGCCGCGAACATGGTCTCCTTCAGCACCTCGCGCACGTCGAGCGACGACCTGCCCCGCAGCTCGTACTCGGTGTGCGCGAGATGGGCCATCTCCTTGAGGCGCGGCCCGATCACGACTCCGCCCATGTCGCCGACCGTGCACATCATCTTGAGCTCCTCGTCGACGACCATCGAGAGCTCCTCGATCTCCTTGCCGTCGGCCAGGAACTCCAGCAGACCCTCGGGCGTCGGCCCCTCGGCGGGATAGCGGTACGTGCCGCTGATCGGGTTCATCACGGCGGTCCCGCCGGACATCCGCACATGCACCTCGGGGCTCGCCCCGACCAGCGTCCGCTCCCCGGTGTGCACGACGAACGTCCAGTACGCCCCCCGCTCGCCCACCAGCAGCCGGCGGAAGAGCGCCAGCGCGTCGGCCCGTCCGAACCCGGGGATCTCCCCCTCGTACGTCCGCCGGATGACGAAGTTCGCGCCTTCGCCCCGCCCGATCTCCTCCCGCAGCACCCGCCCGACGATCTCCGCGTACTCCTCGTCCGCGACGTCGAAACCGCCGTCCTCGACCCGCACGTCGTGCGCGGGCAGCTCCGCGAGAACCCGCTCGAGGGAGAACTCGTACGACTCCTCCGGGACGAGCACCGACAGGGGAGTGCCGTCGTCGCGGACGTCGAAGCCGCGCTCGCGGATCTGGCGGTACGGGACGAGGGCCAGCCCTTCGGGGAGGTCGGCCAGCCGCTCGTGCTCGGTGACGGGGCCGAGCAGCAGCTCGACGGTGTCGCCCTGCCCGTCGTGGTGGCCCGGTGTGCGGCGGCGCAGCAGGGCGAACGGTCGGGGGTCGTCCAGCAGATCGCGCAGGTTCATGGGTGGGTCCCTGTTCCTTCTCGAGTCTCGGCGTCTCGGCTTCTCAGCGGATGAGGAGGGCGAGAGGTCGTGAGGAACGGTCCCGGTCGCGAAAACACCGAAGGCCGCCCCTCGGGCGGCCTTCGCGAAGTCTTGCGTACGCGCAGTCAGTGGGCCGCCGGGTGAGCGGTCCACCACCAGTTCTGGTTCTGGGTCGAGTGCGCGAACATGCGCCGCACCCTACCTCACGAAGGGTCTGCCGCAGGATGCGTTCGGACGGTGGCCGGTTCGCGGCGCTTCGATCGAGCGCGATCCGTCTCAATTGATGAGCATGGGGAGGGATGCCCGACACGACCCCGTAATGTTGACGCCGTGACCGTGAACGCTAAGTCCAGCGCGAGCGCTGGCAACACCTGGCGAGACCTGCCCGCGGCGCAGCAGCCCGAGTACCCCGATGCCGAGGCTCTGCGCGAAGTGATCGCGGACCTTGAGTCGTATCCGCCGCTCGTCTTCGCCGGCGAGTGCGACCAGCTGCGCGCCCGACTGGGAGCAGTCGCCAAGGGCGAGGCGTTCCTCCTCCAGGGCGGCGACTGCGCCGAGGCCTTCGACGCCGTGTCCGCCGACCACATCCGCAACAAGCTCAAGACCCTGCTCCAGATGGGCGCGGTCCTCACGTACGCGGCGTCCGTGCCGGTCGTGAAGGTGGGCCGGATCGCCGGCCAGTACTCCAAGCCGCGCTCCAAGAACACCGAGACCCGCGACGGCGTGACCCTGCCGACGTACCGCGGCGACTCGGTGAACGGCTTCGACTTCAACGAGAAGGCCCGCGTCCCGGACCCCGAGCGGCTGAAGCGGATGTACAACGCCTCCGCCTCCACGCTCAACCTGGTCCGTGCCTTCACCACCGGCGGCTACGCGGACCTGCGCCAGGTGCACGCCTGGAACCAGGACTTCGTACGGACCTCGCCGTCCGGCCAGCGCTACGAGCAGCTGGCGCGCGAGATCGACCAGGCGCTGCACTTCATGAACGCCTGCGGGGCGGACCCCGAGGAGTTCAAGACCGTCGAGTTCTACGCCTCGCACGAGGCGCTGCTGCTCGACTACGAGTCGGCGCTGACCAGGGTCGACTCCCGCACCGGGCACCTGTACGACGTCTCCGGCCACATGGTGTGGATCGGTGAGCGCACCCGGCAGCTGGACGGCGCGCACATCGAGTTCGCCTCGAAGATCCGCAACCCGATCGGGATCAAGCTGGGCCCGACGACGACGGCCGAGGACGCTCTGCAGTACATCGAGCGGCTCGACCCGGACCGTGAGCCGGGCCGGCTGACCTTCATCGTCCGGATGGGCGCCGACAAGGTCCGCGACAAGCTGCCCGAGCTGGTCGAGAAGGTCACCGCGTCGGGCGCGACCGTCGCCTGGATCACCGACCCGATGCACGGCAACACCTACGAGGCGGCCTCGGGCCACAAGACCCGCCGCTTCGACGACGTGCTCGACGAGGTCAAGGGCTTCTTCGAGGTCCACAAGGGCCTCGGCACCCACCCGGGCGGCATCCACGTCGAGCTCACCGGTGACGACGTCACCGAGTGCGTGGGCGGCGGCGACGAGATCTTCGTCGACGACCTGCACCAGCGCTACGAGACGGCCTGCGACCCCCGGCTGAACCGCAGCCAGTCGCTTGACCTGGCCTTCCTGGTCGCGGAGATGTACCGGGACCAGTAGCAGATCAGCAGCCGTCGCGGCTGTCACCGGCGCGTGTACGGCACGCGTATTGGGGCGCGGATCACATACGATCCGCGCCCCCTCGCACTTTTGCGGCTCAGACTCGACGGGTAAGGTTAGGTTAGCCTCACCGATCTTCGGGACGGCGTGACCTGTCGGACCCCGTCGGGAGGTGGAACCGCGTGTTCGTCTGCAACTGCTTCGGAGTGACCGAGGCACAGGTGAGGAAGCACGCGGCGGACGGCGCCTGCACCCCCCGGCAGATAGCGTCCGCCTGCAAGGCGGGCACCGACTGCGGATCCTGTGTCCGGCGCATCCAGGCGCTGCTGGGCCGGGGCGCCCTCCCCGGCCGGGAAGCCGTCAAGCAGGACAGACCGGCGTTCGCCGAAGCTGGCCGCCGGGACGGGTGGCTGGACGACGGCCGACCGAGTGACGGCCGGCTGAACGACGAGCGGCTGAACGAGGCCGCCTAGCTCTCCGGCTGCTCGATGAGCTGCGCGATGTAGAGCGCCTCGCCGAGCTTCTCGACGAGCTCCAGCTGGGTGTCCAGGTAGTCGATGTGGTGCTCCTCGTCCGCGAGGATCGACTCGAAGATGTTCGCGGACGTGACGTCGCCCTTGGCCCGCATCAGGTCGATACCGCGCCTGAGCCGGTCGATCGCCTCGACCTCGACCTGGCGGTCCGCCTGGAACATCTCGGTGACCGTCTGCCCGACGCGGACGTGGAAGAGCCGCTGGTAGTTCGGCAGGCCGTCCAGGAAGAGGATCCGGTCGGTCAGCAGCTCCGCGTGCTTCATCTCGTCGAAGGACTCGTGCCGCGTGTACTTCGCCAGCTTCGTCCAGCCGAAGTTCTCCTGCATCTTCGCGTGCAGGAAGTACTGGTTGATCGCTGTGAGCTCGGCGGTCAGCTGCTCGTTGAGGAATTCGAGAACCTCGGGGTCGCCCTGCATCGCGAAGGCTCCTTCCAGGCGGGGGAACTGGTGGGTTGCGCCGCATGATTGCACCGGCTTTGAAGATCGTCCAGTAAGTGCATGCTTAGTAAGTAAGTGCAGGCTTAGTCCGAGTTGTCATGATTGGCCGAGTGGGTGTGGACCTGGTCATGTCCACCTCCCCGGGTCTGTCAGGATGGAGTCATGGGTCAGCCGGTGGGTCGTGAATCTGGGGAAGCAGCGCAGTCGGAGCTTCCGCCGGGGCAGCGACTGCAGCGGGGCTGGCCGGTCACGCACTACGGGCCCGTACCGAAGTTCCGCCCCGAGCGCTGGGAGTTCAGGATCTTCGGTGCCACCGCCGACAGCGAGAAGTACTGCTGGACCCACGACGAGTTCACCGCGCTGCCCTACGCGACGGTCGTGGCCGATCTGCACTGCGTCACGAAGTTCAGCATGACCGGCGCCGAGTGGGGCGGTGTGCCGACCCGGACGATTCTGGAGCTCGCCCCTCCGGCGCCCGCCGTCACCCATGTCATGGTCTGGGCGGAGTACGGGTTCAGTTCGAATCTGCGCCTCGACGACTTCGCGTCCGAGCGCTCGATCTTCGCCACCCACAAGGGCGGCGAACTGCTCACCGCGGAGCACGGCTTCCCGCTGCGCCTCGTCGTGCCGCAGCTGTACGCCTGGAAGGGGCCCAAGTGGGTCCGCGGCGTGGAGTACATGACAGCGGACCGCCGCGGCTTCTGGGAGGAGCGCGGCTATCACAACGTCGGCGACCCCTGGCGCGAGCAGCGCTACTCCTACCAGGAGGAGCCCGGGGACGGCCCCGAGCTCTAGCCCGCGTCGGCCGCCCGACCGTCCCTGAGCTTCTTCAGTCGTTCCACGTCCGCCGCGTGCCCCTCCTTGCCGCCGGGCGTCTCGATGATGAGTGGTACGCCCTCGGTGGCGGGGTGGGTCATCAGGGCGCGGAAGGGGTCCTCGCCGATGTGACCGGCGCCGATGTTCTCGTGGCGGTCCTTGTGGGCGCCCGCCACATCCTTGGAGTCGTTGGCGTGGATCAGCTTCAGGCGGCCCTCACCGACCGTGTCCACCAGCAGATCAAGGGTCTGATGCATTCCGCCGGGCCCGGTGAGGTCGTGGCCCGCGGCGAAGATGTGGCACGTGTCCAGGCAGACACCCAGCTTGGGATGGGCGTCGAGCGCCTCGAAGTACGGCCCGAAGTCCCAGGTCCGCGAGCAGAGCGAGGAGCCCTGGCCGGCGGTCGACTCCAGCAGCAGGAACGGGTCGTCGTCGTGGGTCAGCTCGTCGAGCAGCGGCAGCAGATACGCGCGCACCTGCCGGAGTGCCACCGAGCGCTCCCGTCCGCCGGTCGCCGAGCCCGTGTGCACGACCACTCCGAGAGCCCCGATCGCCCGCCCCCGGCGCAGCGAGTGCCGCAGCGACTCCACCGACTTCTCCGCGGTCGCCTCGGTGTGCGAGCCGAAGTTGATCAGGTAGGGCGCGTGGACGTACGCGGGGATGTTCTCCGCGGCGCAGGCGGCGCGGAACTGCTCGTCCTGGGCCGGGTTGCCGGGTGGTGTCGCCCAGCCGCGCGGGTTGGCGACGAAGACCTGGACGGTCTCGGCGGCCAGCTCACGCGCGTACGAGAGGCCTACGGAGGCGAGGCCTCCGGCGACGGGGACATGGCCGCCGACGGGGTTGCGGGACTGCACAGTGCTCACCCTCCAAGGGTGTCACGCGCTCCCGGCCCTCCCGTCGGCGGCCATGTCCTGTCGAGCCGTCCGAACCGCCCTCGGCCGTTCGCCGGAACTCCGGTGGGACCTCGCTCGACCGTTCAGCGGATCTTGATGGTGATCTTCGATCCCTTGGGTGCCTGCTCGCCGCCCTCGGTCGACTGGCTGTCGACCGTGTCGCCGAAGAGCCCGAGCAGCCCGCGGTCCTCCTCGACCTCGAAGCCGGCCTCTTCCAGCTCCTGCGTCGCGTCGTCGACGCTGTCGCCCACGACGTCCGGGACCTCGACCATCGGCGGGCCCTTGGAGACCGTCAGCTTGATGGTGTCGCCCTGCGCCACCTGCTTGTCGGGAGCGAGCGACTGCTCGGCGACCTGGCCGGCGTCGTAGTCGGAGGTGATTCGCTTGGAGGCGACCTCGACTGTCAGGCCCGCTTCCTCCAGCTCCTGCCTGGCGTCGCCCAGGTCGTCGCCGCGCACGTCGGGCACGTCCACCGGGCTGCCCTTGCTGACGACGATCGCGATCGCCGAGCCGCCGCGGCGCTCGGTGCCCGCCCCCGGCTTCGTACCGATCACCTGGCCCACGACGACGTCTTCACTGAAGGCCTTGGTGACCATGCCGGCCGCCAGCCCTTCCTTCTCCAGCCGCTCCTTGGCCTTGCTGAGCACGAAGCCCCTGAGGTCCGGGACGCGCACGGTGTTGGGGCCCTTGGAGATCGTCAGTGTCACGGAGCCGTTGTCGCGGATCCGGGCGGTGGGCTTCGGGTCGGTGCTGATGACCCGGCCGAGCTTGACGGTGTCGCTGTACGCGTTCTTGGTCTTCACGTCGAGGCCGGCGCCCTCGATGCTCTTCCTGGCCTGCGCCTCCGTCTTGTCGAGCACCGCGGGGACCTCGGTGAACTGACCGGAGTTGATGTACCAGACGCCCGCGCCGAGGCCGAGGACCAGCAGCACCGCGGCGACGATCCCGAGTACGCCCCGGCGAGGCGCCATCCTCGTGCGGCCGCGCCGCGGGGGCTCGGGCGGCGGGGACGGCAGGAAGCTCGTGCGGTGCAGCTCCGCGTCGTCCTCGTTCACCGGGAGCAGCCGGGGCACCGACAGCGAGCGCGGGATCACGCTCGTGCGGTTGTCGGCGCCGGGGCGGTCCGTGGCGACGGCACCCGGCGGCACGGCGTCCAGCTGGTCGTCGCTCAGGGCGCTGCGCGCGTCCAGGGTCAGTGCGAGCAGCGCCACCGCGTCGTACGGGCGGACGCCGGGGGTGCGCGCGGTCGCCGAGGTGACCAGCTCGTCGAGTTCGAGGGCGAGGCCCGGCACGAGCGCCGACGGCGGGGGCACGTCCTCATGGAGGTGCTTGTAGAGCACCGCGGCGGGTGAGTCGCCCGAGTGCGGCCGGTCGCCGGTCAGCATCTCGAAGAGGAGGATGCCGCACGCGTACACGTCCACGCGGGGGTCGGCCGTGCCGTGTTCTATCTGTTCCGGAGCGAGATACGACACCGTGCCCAGGATGGCGCCCGTCGTGTGGGTGACCGTGTCCACGGCCCGTACGAGACCGAAGTCCGCCACCTTCACCCGGCCGTCGTCCCCTATCAGGACGTTCTCCGGCTTCATGTCGCGGTGCACGAACCCGGCGCGGTGCGCGGCGCCGAGCGCGGCGAGGACCGGCTCCAGGATGTCCAGCGCGGCCCGCGGCTGGAGCGCCCCGCGCTCGCGCAGTACGTCACGAAGGGTGCATCCGGCCACGTACTCCATCGCCAGATAGACGTACGGGCCGTCGGTGCCCTGGTCGAAGACCTGCACCACGTTCGGATGGGCGAGCCTGGCCACCGACTTGGCCTCGCGGATGAAACGGTCGACGAACGAGGCGTCGGCCGCCAGGGTCGGATGCATCACCTTGAGCGCGAGCACCCGGTCGAGGCGGGTGTCCACGGCCCGGTAGACCGTGGCCATCCCGCCGACCGCGATGCGGGCGTCGACGCGATACCGACCGTCGAGCACATGCCCGACCAAGGGGTCTTGAAGGGTCGTATCCACGCAGGTGAGTGTACGAGCCACCACTGACGGAGCCCCCCGTGCGGGCGATACCGGGGCGGTTCTGAAGCCGACCTGTGACGCACCTCGCACCGCGCGCACGCCGGTCGGCGCGTTGACACGGCCGGACGGCCGGACGGCCGGCCGGGCGGACGGCCGGACCGGTCCGCAAGCGGGAATCCGGGCCGATGCTCAGAAAGCGGGGCGTTCCGGGTCGAGTCGCGCGATTCCCTCCGCCGGGGACGAGGCCTCCGCGAAGTGGCGGCGCGGAATGCGCCCCGCCCGGTACGCGAGGCGCCCGGCCTCGACCGCGTGCCGCATGCCCTCGGCCATGAGGACCGGCTCCTGCGCCCGCGTCACCGCCGAGGCGAGCATCACCCCGGCGCACCCCAGCTCCATGGCGAGCGCCGCGTCCGACGCCGTGCCCGCCCCCGCGTCCAGGATCACCGGTACGCGCGCGTGCTCCACGATCAGCTGGAAGTTGTGCGGGTTGCGGATCCCGAGCCCCGACCCGATGGGCGACCCGAGCGGCATGATGGCGGCGCAGCCCACGTCCTCCAGTTTCCGGGCGAGGACCGGGTCGTCGTTCGTGTACGGGAGGACCGTGAAACCGTCGTCGACGAGCGTCTCGGCGGCGTCCAGCAGTTCGATCGGGTCGGGCAGCAGCGTGCGCTCGTCGGCGATCACCTCCAGTTTGACGAGGTCCGTGCCGAGCGCCTCGCGCGCGAGGCGGGCCGTCAGGACGGCCTCCCCGGCGGTGAAACAGCCCGCGGTGTTGGGCAGGACGCGGATGCCGAGCCGGGCGAGCACGGACAGCACCGAGCCGTGCGACCCGGGACTCACGCGCCGCATGGCGACCGTCGTCAGCTCCGTGCCGGACGCGACGAGCGAGCGCTCCAGGACGTCGAGGCTGGGGGCACCGCCGGTGCCCATGATCAGCCGGGACGTGTAGGACGTACCGCCGAGGACGAAGGGGTCGTCGGCCATCGGTCAGCCTCCTTGGACGGCGGTGAGTACTTCGACGCGGTCTCCCTCGCGCAGGAGGGTGGCCGGCCACTGCGTACGCGGGACGACGGTCTCGTTGAGCGCGGCGGCCACACCGGAGGGGGCCGCGCAGAGGGTGGCCACGAGGGCGTCGAGGGCGGTGTCGGCGGCGAGTTCGCGTCGCTCCCCGTTGACGAGGACGGTCACGCCGCTCATACGGGCTGCTCCACGAAGGCGGCGGCGCCGAACCTGCCCGGGGTGAACGGACGCGCCACTTCCGGGAGTTCACCGGTGGTCAGCGCGTGCGCCAGGGCGTCGCCGGTGACCGGGGTGAGCAGCACGCCGTTGCGGTGGTGGCCGGTCGCCAGGAGCAGCCCGGGAAGGCCGGTGGGCCCGAGCAGGGGCGCGTTGTCGGGGGAGGCGGGGCGCAGTCCGGCGCGCGTCTCGGTGAGTGGCAGCTCGGTGATGCCGGGGACGAGTTCGTGGGCGTCCCGCAGCAGCTCGTACACACCGCCCGCGGTCACCGTGGTGTCCCAGCCCAGCTCCTCGCTGGTCGCGCCGACGACCAGCTCGCCGCTTTCGCGCGGCACCAGGTAGACGTGGCTGCCGCGGACCACCGCGCGCACGGTCCGGCTCAGGAAGGGCGCGCTCGGGTTGTGCGGCGCGGGGGCGGGCTCCGGCATGGCGAGGCGCAGCACCTGGCCCTTCACGGGCCGTACCGGCGGCAGTACGTCCTCCGGCATCCCCGCGAGCCGTCCGCTGAGGCTGCCCGCGGCGAGGACGACCTGCCCCGCGGACAGTTCGGTGCCGTCCGCCGTGACGATTCCGGTGGCCCTGTCCCGTACGACGCCCAGGCGCTCGGCCCAGGTGCGGTGGAAGAGGACCCCGGCCCGCTCGCAGGCCGTGACCAGGGCCGCGGCGAGCCGTCGCGGGTCGATCTGGTGGTCGCCGTCCACCCGCAGCCCGCCGCGCACCCCGGGGGCGAGCATCGGCTCCAGACGGCGGCACTCGCGGCCGCTCAGCCACTCCGACTCCAGGCCCGACCGGCTCTGCAGGGCGTGCAGTTCACGCAGATGGGCGCGGTCGTCGGCGTCGAGCGCGACGGTCAGCGTGCCGCACCTGCGGTAGCCGAGATCCTGGCCGCTCGCCCCGGTCAGCTCCGCGACGAAGTCCGGATAGCGGTGCGCCGAGGCCAGGTTGAGGCCGAGCAGGGTCTCCTCGCCGTAGTGCAGCTCGGTGACGGCGGCCAGCATGCCGGCCGCGACCTGCGCGGCGCCACCGCCGGGCGCCGGGTCCACCAGCGCGGTCGTCAGCCCGCGCTGCGCGGCCCGCCAGGCGGTGACCAGACCGATGATCCCGCCCCCGACGACCAGGACGTCGCTGGTCGGGCGGCTCGGAACTGCTTGCGGTGTACGCGACATGGGCGTCCAGCCCCTCCCTTCGCCGGCATGACCCGGATCAGGTTCGTACGGTCGGAGGCCGTCCCAGCCTCCCTCTCAGCCCGGTACGCCCGGGCTCCCGCGAGTGCTTTACGTTGGCCACCCTAACTCTTCGTTCCGGACCTCAGTAGGGAGCCTCACGGCATGGCCCGCTCGCTCGACGGACTCGTTCTCGCCCCCGTGGCCGACCAGGCGCCGGGGCAGGTGGGTACGCGCACCCGGTTCTCGTACCACGAGCGGGACGGCGTGATCTGGGCCGAGTACGCGGGCGGCGACGTCGTGCGCGGCCATCTCGTGGGCACCCGCGAGGGCGACCGGCTCGACTTCCGGTACGTACAGCTGAAGACGGACGGAACCACCTCCTCCGGGCACTGCGCGTCCCAGGTCGCCGAGACCCCCGACGGGCGGGTGCGGCTGGCGGAGACCTGGGAGTGGGAGTCCCAGGAGGGCAGGGGGACGAGTGTGGTCGAAGAGGTCGCCCCGAGCTGACGCCGTGGCCGGGCGGTGTGCAACAGCTCACCGGCCACGCCCCTGACCGACGATTTCACCGACTGTCTATGGTGACCGGGTGAGCGAGCTGACACAGGAAACGGGCCCGGCGGCGCGCGTACGCGTCGTGATCGTCGGCGCGGGCATGGCGGGGGTCCAGACCGCCGTCGCCCTGCGGGAACAGGGTTTTCCCGGCAGCGTGACCCTGATCGGCGCGGAGCCCCACCAGCCGTACGACCGGCCGCCGCTGTCCAAGGCCGTCCTGCTCGGCAAGGCCGAGAGCTCCGCCTTCGGCGTCGACTTCGAGACCCTCGGCGTCCAACTGCGCCTGGGCCTCGAAGCGACCGGCGTCCGCCCGGCGTCCCGCGAACTCGACACGGCCGAGGGGGCTGTCCCGTACGACGTCCTGGTCCTCGCCACGGGAGCGGAGCCCGTGCGGCTGCCCGGCGCCGAGGGAGTACCGGGCGTCCATCTGCTGCGCACCCTCGACGACGCCGAACGGCTGCGGCCCGTCCTCGCCCGGCAGCACGACATCGTGGTGGTCGGCGCGGGCTGGATCGGCGCGGAGTTCGCCACGGCGGCGCGGGAGGCGGGGTGCTCGGTGACCGTCGTCGAGGCCGCCGACCGGCCGCTCGTGGGCGTGCTGCCGGCCGAGGTGGCCGCGCCGATGACCGCCTGGTACGCGGACAGCGGGGCCTCGCTGCGCACCCACGCGCGCGTGGAGCGCGTCGAGCCCGGCGCGGTGGTGCTGGACGACGGCTCGCGGCTGCCCGCGGGCGCCGTCGTGGTCGGCATCGGGGCACGGCCGGCCACGTCCTGGCTGGCCGGCTCGGGGATCGAACTCGGCGCCCACCGGGAGGTCGTCGCGGACGACCACCTGCGCACCTCCCTCCCGGACGTGTACGCGGTCGGCGACTGCGCCTCGTTCCCCTCGGGCCGGTACGGGGAGCGGCTGCTGGTCCACCACTGGGACAACGCGCTCCAGGGGCCCCGCACGGTCGCGGCGAACATCGTGGGGGAGACGCCCGCGCCCTACGACCCGGTGCCGTACTTCTGGTCGGAGCAGTTCGGCCGCTTCGTCCAGTACGCGGGGCACCACGGCGCCGCCGACGCCCTGCTCTGGCGGGGGGATCCGGCGGGGCCCTCCTGGTCGGTGTGCTGGCTCCGGGAGGGCCGTCTGGTCGCGGTCCTCGCGGTGGGGCGGCCCCGGGACCTGGCGCAGGGCCGCCGGCTGATCGAGTCGGGCACCCGAATGGACCCGGCGCTGCTCACGGACCCGTCCCGCCCCTTGAAGACGGCTGCGGTCTGAGCGACCGTCCGTGGGCCGCGGCCCCGTCTCCCAGGGGCGCGGGGAACCGCGGGCTCGGCCGCGGGCGGCCCGCACCCGACGGGCGTCCTGGTGCGCGCCTGCCCCGGGGCGGAGCGCGGTGCCCGGGTACCGGGTGTCAGTGGGAGATGGCAGGCTTGTCCTCGTGACCGAGATTGACGCAAAGATCGATGCTCTCGTCCCCGCCTGGCTCACCCTCCCCGACATCGCCGAAAAGTTCGGCGTCGAGGTGACGCGCGTCCGGCAGCTGGTCAGGGAAGGCCAGCTGATCGCCGTACGCCGTGGTGAGAACCGCGCGCTGCACGTCCCCGCCGCCTTCATCGACGCGGACGAGCAGAAGGTCGTCAAGGGCCTGTCCGGCACCCTGACGCTCCTGCGGGACGACGGCTTCAACGACGAAGAGATCCTGGAGTGGCTCTTCACCCCGGACGAGAGCCTGCCCGGCACCCCCGCGCAGGCGCTGAGTGAGAATCGCGGCACGGAGGTGAAGCGCCGCGCCCAGGCGCTCGCCGTCTGACCCGAGCACGCCGCAGAGCCGCAACGCCGCACGGCGTACGGGCCGCGGGCCGCGGACTGTCAGGACAGGAGAGGACAGGACGGGACCCACGGCCCGTACGCCACCGACCCACACGGGGGACCCACGCATGCCCGAATCCACCGCACGCGCGCAGCTCGCCGACGCCCGGGTCTACCTCTGCACGGACGCGCGCAGGCGCCAGGGCGACCTCCCCGCCTTCCTGGACGCGGTCCTCGCGGGCGGCGTGGACGTCGTGCAACTGCGGGACAAGGGCATGGAGGCGGCCGAGGAGCTGGCGCACCTCGCGGTGTTCGCGGACGCCTGCCGCCGGCACGGCAAGCTCCTCGCGGTGAACGACCGGGCCGACGTCGCCCACGCCGCCGGAGCCGACGTCCTGCACCTCGGGCAGGGCGACCTGCCCGTCCCCGCGGCCCGGGCGATCCTCGGCGACGAGGTCGTGATCGGCCGTTCCACGCATGCGGGCCCGGAGGCCTCGGCCGCCGCCGTCCAGGACGGCGTGGACTACTTCTGTACGGGCCCGTGCTGGCCGACCCCCACCAAGCCGGGCCGCCACGCACCGGGCCTCGACCTCGTCCGGCACACGGCGGCGCTCGGCACGGACCGTCCCTGGTTCGCCATCGGCGGCATCGACCTCGGCAATCTCGACGAGGTGCTCGAAGCGGGCGCCCGCCGCGTCGTCGTCGTACGGGCGATCACCGAGGCCGACGACCCGGGCGCGGCGGCGGCGGAGTTCGCCAAGCGGCTCCGGACGGTGTGAAGCGCGGAACTGGGCGGGACGGATACGCGCCGATCCAGGACCGGTCGAGCGCCGGTTGTCCGAGGAGTGGACAACAAGTCGGCAAATCGGGCAAATTGCCCGCATCCGGTTGGGTGGCCGTCTCCCCCTGGCTAACCTGCGGGTATGGCCCTCGGATCTGCTTCCACCAGGACTGACCGCGCACGCACCGTGCGCGACATGCTCGCGACCGGCAAGACGACCTTCTCGTTCGAGTTCTGGGCGCCGAAGACCGAAAAAGGCGAGCGGAACCTGTGGAACGCGCTGCGCAGGGTCGAGGCGGTGGCCCCCAGCTTCGTCTCCGTGACATACGGAGCCGGCGGTACCACCCGCGCCGGCACGGTCAAGGCGACCGAGCAGATCGTCGCCGACACGACGCTCACCCCGGTCGCCCACCTCACCGCGGTCGACCACTCCATCGCGGAACTGCGCAACATCATCGGCCAGTACGCCGACGCCGGGATCCGGAACATGCTCGCCGTGCGCGGCGACCCGCCCGGCGACCCGATGGCCGACTGGGTGGCGCACCCCCAGGGGCTCACGTACGCGGCCGAACTGGTCCAGCTCATCAAGGAGTCCGGTGACTTCTGCGTGGGTGTCGCGGCCTTCCCCGAGATGCATCCGAGGTCCGCGGACTGGGACGCGGACGTGGCGAACTTCGTCGACAAGTGCCGGGCCGGCGCCGACTACGCGATCACGCAGATGTTCTTCCGGCCCGACGCCTACCTGCGCCTGCGCGACCGGGTCGACGCGGCGGGCTGCGACACCCCGGTCATCCCCGAGGTCATGCCGGTGACCAGCGTGAAGATGTTGGAGCGATTGCCCCAACTCAGTAACGCGTCGTTCCCGGATGCCCTGAAAGAGCGGATCCTCACAGCCAAGGACGATCCGGCGGCTGTACGCTCCATTGGCATCGAGTTCGCCACGGAGTTCTGCGCGACACTGCTGGCCGAGGGAGTCCCCGGACTGCATTTCATCACGCTGAACAACTCCACCGCGACGCTGGAAATCTACGAGAACCTGGGCCTGCATCACCCACAGCAGGCCTAGACCGGTCGCATCGTGATACGACACACTGCGTAGCGGCCATCTGGGAGAGGGGCGTACATGGGCTGGACGGTCCTCTACATCGCATTCGGCATCGTCGCGCTGTGGCTGCTCGGCGAGGTCCTGCTGCAGTACAAGGCACGGCTGCGCTGGCGGCTGCTGGCCTTCGGCGGCTTCCTCGGAGTGGTCATCGGTGTCCTGATCCCGTCGGTGGTGGTCATCGGGCTGGGCGCCGCCGCCTTCGCCGTCGGGCAGACGTACGTCACGCTGTCGTTCCGCAGCGGCTTCGCGGCCGGCTGGGCCGTCGCCGGACGGCCGGGCCTCACCAAGCGCCGCCGCGGCGAACCCGACCGCAAGGAACCGACCCTGGAGGTCACGGACCTGCAGGCCGCGCCGAGCGGAACGTATCCTCAGGACGACTTCGGCCGCGGCGAGAGCTTCGGCGGGGACGACGACTTCGGGCGCGAGGACTCGGTCTTCGGGCAGCGCCCGGGGAACGCCGCCGAGTCCACCGCCGTCTACGAGCCGCAGCCGCTGCCCGACGACACCGGCCAGTACGGCGTCTACAGCGAAGCCGCCTACGCCGCCGCGGCCGACGCCGCGTACGCCGCCTCCGCCCAGGCGCAGGCCCAGGGCGGCCACGCCGACCAGGGCCAGTCCCAGGACCAGTTCGCCCAGAACTACGGATACGACGGCTACTCGGGCTACGACCAGCAGCAGTACGGCTACGACACCGGACAGCAGCAGCAGTACGCCCCCTACTCCGACCCGTACGTCGGCTCGCAGTCCTACGACGCCGGCTCCTACGGCCAGTCCTACGACGCCTCGCAGCAGCAGTACGGGCAGCAGGGCCAGGGGCAGCAGGGCCAGCAGGGTTACGAGCAGGACCAGTACGCGGCGGGCGCCTACAACGGCGGCGAGAACACCCCGCCCGGCGGGGTCTGGGTGCCGCAGCAGCGGAACACCGAGGACCCGTACGGGGGCGAACTCCCGCCGGAGCAGCCGTATCCGTACGACGGCAACGGGCAACAGCAGGGCGGGTACGACGAGCAGCAGTACCGGTACTGACCGCGGTACCGGCACCGGCCGGTACCGCGTGCGGCCTCACCCGGGAAGCTCTGCCTCCGCCTCCCTCACTGCGAACCCCTGAAGTCCGGTCCCTCCACGATCAGTCCGGCGACCAGCGAGCCCGACATCCCGGCGTGCGGAAGCCCGCCGCCGGGGTGCGCCCGGCCGCCGACCGCGAACAGGCCCGGTATCTGGGTGGCGTTGCCCGGCCGCAGCCGGGTGCCGCCCGCACCGGCCAGCGCCGGAGCGGGTACAGCGCCGCCCGGCGCTCCGGTCTCCCGCTCCGTGTGCAGGGGCGTCCGTACCTCGCGCCACAGCACGCGCTCGCGCAGGTCCGGCACGGCCCGCTCCGCCGCGGCGACCATGCGATCCGCGAAGGCATCGGCGGCACCGGCCGCGGCCCAGTCGTAGTGCGCGAGGGACGGCACCGTCGCCGTGAGCACCACGGACTCGTGGGCGTCGTCCGGGCGCAGCAGCGGATCGTCCGGACGGGCCACCCACACCGTGGGCCGCGGCGCCGCCGTACCCGCCCCGAAGGTGTGGTCCAGCTCCTCGGCCCGGTCCGGTGTGTGGACGACCGTGCGGTGCGCGGCGCCCGCCTCGCGCGGGCCGCGCAGGGCGAGGCAGACCACTGCCTTGCCGCAGCTCGGGGTCGCGGGACGGGGCCCGGCGGCCTCGCCCCCGTACAGATCGTCGCGGCCGGTCAGGCTCTTCAGCAGCTCCGGTGGGCCGCCCACCACGAAGTCCGCCTCGGCGACGGTCCCGTCGCGCAGCTCCACGCCGGTCGCCCGGCCGTCCTTCTCGGTGACGGCCACGACCTCCGCCCCGAAGACGAACTCCACCCGCCGGGCCACGCACCGCTCGTGCACGGCCCGCGCCAGCTCGCGGATCCCGCCGCGCACGTACCACGCGCCGAAGGCGTGCTCCATGTACGGCAACACGGACGCGCTGGCCGGTACCGCGCGCGGGTCGAGTCCGTACGCCAGCGCGTAGCTCTCCAGGAGGGCGGCGAGGCGGGGGTCGCCCAGCTCCCAGGCACCGACCTCCGAGAGCCGGGCCGCCGTACGGGTGCGCAGCAGGCGCCGCTGCCGCGGTGCCGGATAGGGCTCGCGCTCGCCCAGCACCTGCCAGTCGGACCACAGCGGCTCCTCCAGGAGCGGCCGGCGGGTCCGGTCCCAGGCCTCGCGGGCCCGGACCAGGAAGTCGCCCCAGCGCTCACCCGCGCCCGCGCCCAGCGCGCCGTCCAGGGCCGAGACGACCCCCGCGCGCGAGGCGTTGGGCAACGGGACCTCCGTGCCGTCGGCGAAGACGTGCCGCGCCGCCGGGTCGACCTGGACCAGGTCGACGCACGCCTCCAGGGGCTCCTTGCCGGTCTTCACGAACAGATCGCGGTAGACCGCGGGCAGCTGGAGCAGTCCGGGGCCCGTGTCGAAGGCGAACCCGTCGCGCTCGAAACGGCCCACCGCTCCGCCGTACGTCGCCGCCCGCTCGTACACCGTCACCCGGTGGCCCGCGACGGCCAGCCGGGCAGCGGCCGCCATCGCGCCCATCCCGGCGCCGATCACCACAATCCGTGCCATGCCAGGGACTTTATCGGCCACCACTGACAACGGGCCCGCGGCCCCGGGCGGCCGAGGTCAGCCGGGTGGCGGCGGCCCGAGGCGGTCCACGAGCCGTTTCTCCTCGCGGCGCTGGGCCCGGCGCCGCCGGAACCGTCTGATCCGCGAGATCAGGAAGTAGAGCACCAGCACACCGGCCAGCAGCAGGACTCCCGCGATGATCGCCGCGGCCTCGGGATGGAACATCGCGAAGGTCAGGATCCCGGCGACCCCGAGATCCTCGGCGGTGCTCATCACGACGTTGCTGAACGGCTCCGGCGAGGTGTTGATCGCCATCCGCGTCCCGGCCTTGACGGTGTGGCTGGCCAGGGCGGAGGAGCCACCGATCGCCGCCGCCGTCAGCTCGGACAGCGAACCGCTCTGCCCGGCGAGCAGCGCCGCGACGACGGCTCCCGACACCGGCCGGATCACCGTGTGCACGGTGTCCCACACCGAGTCCACGTACGGGATCTTGTCGGCGAAGGCCTCGCAGACGAACAGGACGCCGGCCACGACGAGGACTTCGGGGCGCTGCAGCGACTCGGGGACCTCGTCGGTCAGGCCGGTCGCGCCGAAGAGGCCGAGGAGCAGCACCACCGCGTACGCGTTGACACCGCTGGCCCAGCCACTGGTGAACACCAGGGGGAGTACGGACACGGACGCGATCGTAACCAGTCGGCAACGACCCGTCCTGGGCATGAGTGCGCAGTTCTGAGTACGCGTACCTAGTGAGTGAGTTGAGTACGCGCGCGGATGGGCTCCCACCTGCGCGAACGAGAGAGTGGAGGCACGGAAAGGGGCGCGGCTCCGGTACCGCCGACACGGGGCGGCGGAACGGCGCGGCGCCCTCTACCGCTCCTTCCGCCGAGCACTCGGCGGGAGCGAGGCACGGGGGCCCGAGGGCGACCGGATCCGTCACCGGCGAAGCGCTGGTCGAACACCCCGGCGTCGCGAAGATCGTGGCTCCCGCGGGGGACGCGGCCACTTCGGACCGGCGCCCCTCCTGTGTCCGCGGTGTCTGCCGTGCGGCTGTGTCACCCGGGTCCGAGGCGCCCGCCGCCGACTCTTCCCTGGAGCAGCAGGGACAGTGCGGCGTGGACCTCGTCCAGGGAGCGCTGCGGCTGGAACGCCTGCCAGTCCAGGGCCGCCACCAGCACCATGCCGACCAGCGCCGCCGCCGTCAGGGGGGTGTCGATCTCGTCGCTCAGCTCACCGTTGGCGATTCCGTCGCGCAGGACGTCCTCGACGACCGCGACGGCCTGCTGCCTGACCACCATCAGCGTGGACTGCCAGGCCCGGTTGGTGCGCCACAGCTCCGCCACGTACAGCTGGGTGAAGGCCGGATAGCGGCCGATGAAGACGAGGCCCGCCCGGATCATCGCGTCCAGCGCGTCGACCCTGCTGCCGCCGTCCTCGTCGGTCTTCTCGACCGCCTCCCGCAGCGAGGCGGTGAGCAGTCCCACCCCGTGCCGGAGCAGCTCTTCGAAGAGGACGGACTTGCTCGCGAAGTTGTAGTAGACCGTGCCCTTCGCCACTCCGGCACGTTCGGCGATCTCGTCCACGGTGGTGGCGGAGAAGCCCTGCTCGGCGATGAGGGTCACCGCCGCCTCGTAGAGCTTCTGCCGGGTCGCCTGCCGCCGGCCGCCGCCGCTGTCCACCGTACTGCTGCTTTCCATGGCCCCGATTGTCACAGGCTCAGCTCCGGGTGAAGTCGGTCGAGGGTCCACACCTGCCGTCGTCGCGCCGCCACCGCGGTGAGCGCGAGGGCGCCCAGGGTGAAGGCGGTGAGCACGGCGCAGGCCTGCCAGACCGGGCCCAGACCGCCGCCTGTGATGAGTCTCCGCAGGGCGTCGACGACGTAACTCATCGGCATGAAGGGGTGGATCACGTTGAAGAAGCCGGGGCTGGTCTGCACGGGGTACGTGCCGCCGGCCGAGGTCAGCTGGAGCATCAGGAGCGCGAGGACGAGGATCCGGCCGGCCGCTCCGAAGCGCGCGTTGAGCCACTGCACGATCGCCGCGAAACAGGCCGTCACCAGGAACAGGAAGGCCACCGTCCCGGCCGCCCGCACCGCCTCAAGACCGATCGCCCAGTGCAGTACGGACATCAGCGCGACCGTCTGGAGCACTCCCAGGGCGGCCACCGGCAGCCAGCCCGCCAGCGCGATCCGCCAGGCGCCGGCGCCCGCGGCGAGCGCGCGCCGGTTGAGCGGCGGGATCAGCATGTAGGCGACCATCGCGCCCACCCACAGGGAGAGCGGAATGAAGTACGGGGCGAAACCGGTGCCGTAGTTGGGCGCCTTGTGCAGGTCCTTCGAAGCGAGCTGTACGGGGTCGGCCATGACCCCGGTGCGCTGATCACGATCCTTCTTGTCGTAGTCCGGGATCTTTCCCGCGCCGTCGTGGAGTCCGCCGGCGAGCTTCCCCGAGCCGTCGGCGAGCTTGTACATGCCCCCTTCGAGGTCGTCCGCTCCCGTCCCGAGCCTGCCGATGCCGCTGTCCAGGTCGGTGGCGCCCTTCTTGGCCGTGCCGAGCCCCGTGTGCAGCGTCTCGGCACCCTTGGCGACCTTCCCGGCCCCCTTGTTGAGCTGGTTGATCTTCGAGACGGCCGTGGTGAGGTCCTCGGACAGGTGCGGCGAGCGGTCGGCCAGCGCCCGGGCCTGCTTCTCCAGGGTGGCCAGGTGCTTGTCCAGCGTCTTCAGGTCACCCTTCTGGCCGGCCACCAGCGTGTCGACGTCGTCGGCGACCTTCGCCACGTCCGCCGCCGCGTCCCTGGCCTTCTTCAGGTCCGGGCAGGCGGCGTCGGGCAGCGGCAGGTCCTGGTCCTCGCAGCGCGTCCTGTAGACGCCGTTCAGCGTGTCGGAGGCGGTGTGCGCGCTCTTGGCGGCGGCCGGGGCCGTCCTCGCCAGCGTGTCGAGGTTGCCGCGGATGACGGAGGCGGAGTCCGCGACGAGCCGGGCGGTGTCGCCGATCTCCTTCTCGTTGCCCTTCAGGAAGGGCCCCACCTTGTCCGCGACGCCGTTGACCTTGTCCGCGAGGGTCTGCGTGCCCTGCGAGACCTGCCGTGAGCCGTCCTCCAGGTCGCCCGCTCCCGTGTCGAGCTTCTTCAGCCCGGTGGCGAGCTTGCCGCTGCCCTTCTCGGCGTCCGCGAGGCCGTCCGCGAGGTCCTTCGAGCCCTTCTTCGCCTTCCCGATGCCACCGGAGAGGCTGTCGGCCCCCTCGGCGGCCTTCTGGGTCTTCCCGTGAATGTCGGAGAACGAGACGTAGATCTTGTCGAGGAACGACCGTGCCGCCTTGGTCGAGGCGGCCGTGCGCACCTCGCTGAAGACCGTCCGCGAAATCTGCCCGACGATGTAGTTGTTCGCGTCGTTCGTACGCACCTGGAGGGCGCCCGTCTCCGGGGAGTCCCCCGAGCTGGAGGCGATCCTCCTACTGAAGTCGGACGGCATGGTCAGCGACAGGTAGTAGTCGCCGTCCTCGACGCCCTCGCGGGCCTCGGCGGCGCTCACCTCGTGCCACTCGAAGGTGTCGCTCTTCCGCAGCCCCTTGGTGATCTCGTCGCCCAGCACGACCTTCTTGTCGGCCGCGGTGGCTCCCTGGTCGTCGTTCACCAGCGCCACGGGGATGCGGTCGAGGCGGCCGTACGGGTCCCAGAACGACCACAGGTAGAGGGCGCCGTACAGCAGGGGGAGCAGCAGGAGCGCGGCCAGCGCCGCGCGCGGGAGCCTGCCCCTGCCGAAGCGCCTGAGCTCAAGCGCGGCCAGTTTCGGCGAGCGCATCCACCGTCTCCTTGTCGTGGTCGGATTCCATGGACACCAGGACCGCGCCCTTCGGGGCCTCGCTGCACACCGCCACGACCGTGGTCCCGGCCTCGGTCAGCGAGCGCAGCAGCGCCCACACCTCGGTCCGTTCGGCGTCCGAGAACTTCAGGTCGGTGTCGTCGATCCCGAGCAGCCGGGGGCGGCCGATCAGGGCGAGGGCCACGGACAACCGCAGCGCCTCCAGGCGTTCCAGGTCGCGTACGGCGGTCCTGGAGCCCTTGGGCAGTGCCTCCCGGTCGAGCCCGGCGGCGGCCAGCGCGCTGTCGACCCGCAGCCGGGCCTCCGTCAGCCGTTCCTGACGCGGTCGCAGCAGCCCGCGTACGGGGCCGCCGAAGCGCCGCTGGAGCAGGGCGCGCTCCCGGAGGTGCTCGGCGACGGACAGGGCGGGTTCCAGATCGGTGACGCCGGGGACATGGGCCAGCGCGCTGCACCGGCGGACCGCCGCCATCTGCTTCGGCAGCTCGTGGCGTCCCACTCTCGCGTGGCCCTCGGTGGGTTTCATCCGGCCGGTGAGCGCCAGCAGCAGACAGGTACGGCCCGAGCCCGAAGGTCCCTCGACCGCGATCAGCGAGCCGGGCTCCGCGTCGACGTCCACGCCGCGGAACGCCCAGCCGCGAGGCCCCTCGAGCCCGAAGTCCTCGGCCGTGACGCCGAGTCCGTGCGGACCGTCCACAACTTCCCCCACCTTCCGGGCCCTTCAGCCGGCTGCCGTGCCGGTTGAATGACGAAGTTTTTGAACTGACTGGTCAGTGCAAAAGCTACTCCGAACCTTTGAACGAAGCAAAAGCGCAGGTCAGAACGGATTGTCAGTGGCATACCGCACGATAGGCACATACGGCATCTCCCGTCGGGGGTGTGCCGTCACACGACGACAGGAGGTTCGTCATGGCCAGCTCTTCCGCAGCCGCCGCCCGTCGGCGCCGCGCCACCGGCCCTGCCCCCTCACTGACCGGACCGGCGAGCGACGTGCACCCCGTGCTCCGCCGTGCCACGGCCCCGCCCGCCGCCCTCGATCTGCTCGCCCAGGCCCGCGCCGGACTCGACGAGGCGGCCCTGCTGGAAATGCCCAACGACCGGTACGCGACGGCGCACCTGGCTGCCCTGCGCACCGCCGCGGCCGTGCTCGCCGCGCGCGGCCGGCCCGAGACCAGCGAGAGGCGCCGGGCCAAGATCCGGAGCGCTTGGGAAGTACTGCCCGAGATAGCGCCCGAACTCGCCGAGTGGAGCGTGCTGTTCGCCTCGGGGGCCCGTCGGCGGGCCCGCGCGGAGGCCGGCATCCAGGGCGCCGCCAGCATCCGGGACGCCGACGACCTGCTGCGTGACGTGGCGATGTTCCTCCGCCTCGTGGAGCGCATGCTGGTGCTCCAGCCGGTCCTGCCGCAGCCACGGCAGGAGGGCGGTCAGGCGAACCGGAGCGAACCCGAGGGCCGGCTCGCGCCGGGCCCCCGGGAGATCCGGGAGGTCCCGGACGCGGGCTGACACGGCCGGGCTCCACGGCCCGCGGCCGGGCCCGGGCCCTGGTTCGGCCCGGCATCGAGCCTGGCCCGGCTTCGAGCGCGGCCCGGCATTGAGCACGGCCCGGCATGGAACGCGAACCGGACCGACCCCGCACCGGTACCGGTACCGGCGCCAGACCAGCGTCAGACACGAACCAGCGCCGACCCCGGGCTGGCGGGATCCGGGTGGGCACCGGGCGGCCCGGCACCGGACGCGAACCGGGTCCGTCCGGACCGGCACCGGACCGGCACCGGCCCGGACCCGGACTAGCGCCGAACCCGGACCGGCGGGATCCGGGTCGGTGCCGGGGCCCGGGCGTGGGCTACGGCTTCGGGGAACGTGCTGACGGCGGCGCGGTGGCAAGGGTGGTGTGCGGGTGTTCGTCCGCCGCGCGAGACGGGGGGCCGGGCAGCGGGCGTGAGGCAATAGGGTTGGGACGCCTGAATCTCCCCGGCGCCGGACACGGCGGGGGAGAGATGCCCATCGCTCCGCCGTACCGAGGCGGTGCCGCGCCGAGGAGTCAACTGCCGTGTCGGACCCGATGCGCCCACCCGTCTCCCACCGCCGCCCCCGACCGGCGTCGCCGCGCTCCGGCCCCGCCAGCCCCCGCGCCTCTCTGCGTACCGCCGTGGTCTGGGACGTTCTGAAGGACGCCCTCGACCGCCGGGTCAAGGCCACGGGCCGGGAGTCGCTGGACGTGCTCGACACCGGAGGCGGCAGCGGCAACTTCGCGGTGCCCGTGGCCCGGCTCGGCCACCGCGTCACCGTCGTGGACCCCAGCCCGAACGCGCTGTTCGCGCTGGAGCGCCGCGCCGCCGAGGCGGACGTCGCCGACCGCGTCCAGGGTGTCCAGGGCGACGCGCACGGCCTCTTCGACGTCGTCGAGCGCGGCGGCTACGACGCGGTGCTGTGCCACGGCGTCCTCGAGTACATGGACGACCCCGCCGAAGGCCTGCGCAACGCCGTCGGCGCCCTGCGCCCCGAAGGCGTCCTCAGCCTGCTCGCCGCCGGACTGGGCGGCGCCGTGCTCGCGCGGGCCCTCGCCGGACACTTCACGGAAGCCCGCCACGCCCTGAGTGACCCGGACGGCCGCTGGGGCGAGAGTGATCCCGTGCCGCACCGCTTCACGGCCGACCAGCTCACCGCGCTGGTCGAGGCCGCGGGCCTGGACGTCGGTGCGGTACACGGCGTGCGGGTCTTCGCCGACCTGGTCCCCGGGGTCCTCGTGGACACCGAGCCCGGCGCCCTGGACGCCCTGCTGAAGCTGGAGACCGCGGCTGCGGAACTCGCCGCCTTCCACGCTGTTGCCACGCAGCTTCATGTGCTCGGTGAGACGCAGGAGTCGGCCGAGGGGTGAGCCGCCACCCCTGTCGCACCGCTGATCAGGGGCGCGGCGGCAGATGGAGTACGCCACAGGCCCCCCGATCGGGCCCTCGGAGCCGTATGATCGGGGGAGACCGTCCGGCATGACGGGCCGGTCGCTGGGGAATCTACGCCTCAGCGGATCGGAAAGCCATGGCGGGTTCCGGTTGGCGAATTGGCGCAGAGGGGCGGGTTTCACGGGGGCGATTCCCTGCCTATCCTGAAGGGACCCCCGGTCGCCCCGGCGACTGCACGATGAGGAGGACGCCGTGCCGCTCTCGGAGCACGAGCAGCGAATGCTCGAGCAGATGGAGCGAGCGCTGTACGCCGAAGATCCCAAGTTCGCGACAGCGCTTGAGGGAAGCGGGCTGCGTACGTACACCCGGCGACGGGTCTACCAGGCGGTCGCCGGCTTCCTCGTAGGTATCGCGCTCCTCATGGCCGGAATGGTCGCACAGCAGATCTGGGTCAGTGTGGTGGGTTTTCTCGTCATGCTGGGCTGCGCGGTGCTCGCCGTCACCGGTTGGCGCAAGGCCCCCAAGCCGGGTGAACAGCCCGCGGCGGGTGCGCCGGGTGCTCCGCAGGCCCGTCGTCAGGGTCGGCAGCGGCGCTCCATGATGGACCGCATCGAACAGCGCTGGCAGCGGCGCCGTGACGAGCAGGGCGGCCAGTAACCCACCGGGTTCCGGGCCGGACAGACGCATACACGAAGGGGCGACCACCACTGAGGTGGCCGCCCCTTCGGCGTACCTGCCCTGAGTGAGCAGGGGCGCCACGGTTCACGGACGGCTCCCAGCGCCCGGCCGGAAGCCGTGCAGCTTCAAGCCCGCCCGGCGCGAAGCCGGAAGCCGCGAAGCCGCGAACCCGGGCAGTGACGAGGGGGCGCCGACCCGGACACGATCGGCGCCCCCTCTTCACTGCCTCGGCCCGGCGGCCGGTCAGCCGCCCGCGCCGCCGCTCTGTTCCGACGGGCGCGCGCGCCGGACCAGCGCTGCCCAGCGCGTCGCGGTGCGGTACTTCAGCGCGTGCCACCTCTCGGCAGCCGCCCACACCACCCGGACGGACGAGCGCGGTGCGAGCAGTGCGCGCAGGCGCGTACCGCGGCCGGCGTTGGCTCGCAGACCCTGGGTCATCCGGCGGACATCGGCGCCCAGCCCGGGGGCCGGCCGGGGACTCGGCGCGTACAGGACCTGCTCCACCGCGTCGGCGACCCGGTGCACGGAGGCCGCTGCCTCCGGCTCCAGCTGCCCGACGCGGACGATCCGCGCCGCCGCCTTGCGCGGCGTCTGCGAATCGTCGGGAGGGATACCGAAGTCCCACGCCGTGTCACTGACCTCCTGCCAGGCCTCCAGCGCGATCGCCGCGGTGCGTGCCTCGGCCCGGCCGTGCGACTCGAGCCGGAGATCCCGCGTCGTGTCGCCGTCGGCCTCCTGCCCGGACGCCGACGCCGCGGCTCCGGTGTCCGACCCGGTCCAGCTGTGCGAACCGAGCCGCACCGACCGCGTCCGCATCCGCCACAGCATCGGCAGCAGCGGCAGCGTGCCCACGGCGAGTCCGCCCGCGAGCCACAGGAGCAGGGACAGCCACCACGGTGGATCGTCGTTGGTCGCGCCGAACGCCGCCTGCGGGGACTCGCTCGTGCAGGGCTGCTCCAGCTTCTTCTCGGCCGCCGTGCACTCCTCGCTGCCCGACGGGGCGGCGGAGGGAGCCGTGGACGAGGAACGCGACGGCGCGTCCGGGTCGGGGACGGCCGCGCCGGGCGTCTCCGTACGCGTGTACTCGGGAACCGAGCCACGGTTCGGGGTCGGCTCGAAGCGGGTCCAGCCCACACCCTCGAAGTACAGCTCGGGCCAGGCGTGCGCGTCCCGCAACCCCACCGACATCGTGCCGTCCGACTTGGGCGAACCAGGCGTGAAGCCCACCGCGACCCGGGCCGGGATGCCCAGCGTGCGGGCCATGGAGGCCATCGCGAACGAGAAGTGGACGCAGAAGCCCTCCTTGTCCCTGAGGAAGCGCGCTATCGCCTGGGACCCGCTACCGACCTTCACCTCCGTGTCGTACGTGAAGCCGCCCTCCAGGGCGAACCAGTCCTGCAGCTTCACCGCGCGCTCGTAGTCGTTGGCCGAGTTCGCCGTGATCTTCCGTGCCGTCGCGGCCACCACCTGCGGCAGTGAGTTCGGCACCCTGGTGAACTCGCGCTTCAGCACCTCCGGCGCCTCGGGCGCGTTCGCGAGCTGGTCCGCGGTCGGCTGCACGATCAGGCTCTTGACCGTGTACTCCTGGCCGCGGGTCGTCTGGCCGTGGTCGCCGACGAGCGTGCGGCCCACGGGCTCGAACCGCCACTTGCCGTTGATCCCCACCTGGCTGGCCGGGTAGGGCAGCGGCAGCCAGTCCTGCGCGTACCAGTCGGCCGCCGAGATCCTCGTCTCCACCTCGGTGCGCCGGACGTCGTCACTGAGTCCTGGCGGTGTCGGGAACGTCCCCGGCACGTCCTCGACATGACGCTTGGCCGGTTTCCACGCCGTGCCGTCGAACTCGTCGAGCGAGACGATCCGCAGATAGAGGTTCTGCGTCTCCTCCGAGTTGGTGCGGTAGGACATGACCTCGCGGTCCTCGTCCACGTTCAGGCTGTCGCTGAGCGAGACCAGCGGGTTCACCGCGGAGATCGTGTTGCCCCCGCCGGAACCCGCGGCGACCCCCGTGCGGGCGGCGTCCAGCAGCCCGCCGTCGAGCGCGGGCAGGGCGAGCGGAACGACCAGCGCGACCCCGAGCGCGACGGCGCCGATGCGCCGTCCCGTACGGACCGGCGCGGTCGGGCTGCCCGAGGGATCTCCGCCGGGTGTACGGGGCCCGCCGCCGAAGACGCGCCCCCACTGGGAGAGCCGGTCACGTCCTTCGGCCAGCAGCAGCACCAGGAAACCGGTGGCCGCCAGCAGGAACCAGATCCATCCGGCGCCGCCGTCCGCGAGACCCGCGGCGACGGAGTACAGCGCGAGCAGCGGCAGTCCGGCGGGGGCGGCGCTGCGGAACGTCACCGCGAGCGCGTCCACCGCGAGTCCGATCACCACGACCCCGCCGACCATCATCAGACGGATGCCGTCCGAGAGCGGCGCCGGGATCGAGTACCTGCTGACGTCGTCCGCGCCCGCCTGCAGCAGCTCACCGAAGTAACGGAAGACGTCGGGGCCGGGCAGCAGCCCGGCGACGGCATGCTCCCGGGCGAACGACAGCGTCAGCAGCATCAGGGTCACCAACGCCTGCACCGCGATCGTCAGCGGCCGTGCCAGCGGCACCCGCCGGGCCGCCGCGCCCACCGCGGTCTGCACCGCGACGAGGAACGCCGCCTGGAGGAACCAGGTCGCCGGATCGACCAGCGGCAGCAGGGCGCAGGACGCCATCAGGGTCGCCGCTGCGGCGCACAGCGCCAGACGCGCGCGCCCGCTCATGAGTCACCGCCTCCTGCCGTGCTGCCCGTGGACGCGACTCCGATGCGCTGCCGGTCCGCCTCCCGCCACAGGTCGGCCAGGCTCACGCCCGGTGGGACGGCCACAGCGGTCCAGCCCGCCTCACGCAGCATCCGAAGCCGCTCCTCGCCCTGTTCGTCGGGGGCGCCCCGCACCCATGCCCCGCTGTCCAGCAGGAAGGCGATCGCCCCGCCGCTGCGCTGGCGCATCTTCGCGAGCACCGACGCCTGTTCCTCGTCCAGGTCGCCGAGGAAGGCCACCAGCAGTCCCTCGTTGCCACCGCGCAGCACCTCGTACGCCCGGGACAGGCCCGTACCGTCGGAGTGGTCGATCACCGCCAGGGTGTCCATCATGAGCCCCGCCGCGTCCGCCGACTCCTGGCTGGCCCCGGCGAACCCGTCGGCGCCCTCGCCGGGCACCGAGGTGCCGGTGTCGGTCAACAGGCGCACCGAGAAGCCCCGTTCGAGCATGTGCACCAGCGTCGACGCGGCGCCCGAGACGGCCCACTCGAAGGCCGAGTCCGGGCCCGCGCCGTCGAAGGCGATGCCCCGGGTGTCGAGGAGCACCGTGCAGCGGGACCGCTGCGGCTGCTCCTCGCGGCGCACCATCAGCTCGCCGTAGCGGGCGGTCAGCCGCCAGTGGACCCGGCGCAGGTCGTCGCCGTAGCGGTACCCGCGCGGGATCACGTCGTCCTCGCCCGCCAGCGCGAGCGAGCGATGCCGCCCGTCCCCGTACCCCTTCGCCTCACCGGTCAGCCGGACCGGCGGCAGGGCCTCCACGCGCGGGACGACGGTGAGGGTGTCGTAGGTCGAGAAGGAACGGGTCAGCTCGCACATGCCGAAGGGGTCGCTGAGCCGCAGTTGCAACGGGCCCAGCGGGTAGCGCCCGCGCAGGTCCGAACGCACGCGGTACGACACCTCGCGCCGGCCGAGCGCCTCGACCCGGTCCAGGACGAACCGGGGCCGGGGCCCCAGCACGTACGGCACCCGGTCCTGGAGCATCAGCAGTCCGGTGGGCAGCCGCGAGACGTTGTCCATCCGCAGATGGACCCGTGCCTCGGAACCCGCCGGCACCCGCGCGGGGGAGAGCCGGCGGCTGCCGGCGACCCGGTAGCGCGTGCGGTACAGCACGGCCGTGCAGACCAGCGGCAGCACGGCGAGCAGGAGCCCCACCCGGAGCAGATCGCTCTGCCCCAGGACGTACGCGCAGACGGCCGCCGCGATGCCGGCGGCCAGGAACGACCGCCCGCGCGTGGTGAGCCCGGCGAGAGCCGTGCGCAGTCCCCCCTTGTCCTCCTCGGCCGTGGCTGCGGGCATCCCCCCGGTGGTCATCACAGCCTCCGGGGCGGCTGCTGGCCCAGGGCGGACGCGCCGCGGCCGATCACCGGATTGCCCGGCGGCTGGGGCGCCGCGGGCACGGCCGTGCGCTGGAGGATCTCCAGGACGACCTGCTCGGCCGTACGACGGTTCAACTGGGCCTGGGCGGTGGGCAGCAGCCGGTGCGCCAGGACCGCCACGGCGAGGGCCTGGACGTCGTCCGGCAGCGCGTAGTCCCGGCCGCTGAGAGCGGCGGACGCCTTCGCGGCGCGCAACAGGTGCAGTGTGGCGCGCGGCGAGGCGCCGAGTCTCAGGTCCGGGTGGTTGCGGGTGGCGCCGACCAGGTCGACCGCGTACCGGCGGACCGAGTCGGCGACGTGCACCGTGCGGACCGCGTCGATGAGCTTCACGATCTCGTGCGCGTGCGCCACCGGCTGCAGGTCGTCCAGCGGCGAGGCCCCGCCGTGGATGTCGAGCATCTGCAGCTCGGCCTCCGCGCTGGGATAGCCGATGGAGACCCGGGCCATGAAACGGTCCCGCTGCGCCTCCGGCAGCGGATAGGTGCCCTCCATCTCGACCGGGTTCTGCGTGGCCACCACCATGAAGGGGCCGGGCAGCTCGTAGGTGTGCCCGTCGATGGTGACCTGGCGCTCCTCCATGGACTCCAGGAGCGCCGACTGCGTCTTGGGCGACGCGCGGTTGATCTCGTCGCCGATCACGATCTGCGCGAAGATCGCCCCCGGTTTGAACTCGAACTCCCTGCTCTGCTGGTCCCAGATGGACACCCCCGTGATGTCCGAGGGCAGCAGGTCTGGCGTGAACTGAATACGTCGCACCGAGCAGTCGATGGACCGCGCCAGTGCCTTGGCCAGCATGGTCTTGCCCACGCCGGGGACATCCTCGATGAGCAGATGTCCCTCGGCGAGCAGCACGGTCAGCGAAAGCCGTACGACCTCAGGCTTGCCCTCGATCACTTCCTCCACCGAACTGCGGACTCTCTCCACAGTGGCGGTCAGATCTGTAAGGCTCGCTCGATCGTCATAGGTCGTCACCCGGCCCTCCTCGGCCCGTTCTTTCTCCGGGCCGACACGCTGCGATGCGGACCGGCCCACCCCGAACACGGACGCCACGCGTGAAAAGTTCCGCGCGACGCCACACACGCATTCTTGTTGCCGTTACCGGTTCGTGTCATCCGCCTGTGGATAACTGGCCGTGATATGTCGGGTCTTGCGTTCTATGGCCGGGCCCAACCTGCGTCAGGTGGGGTCTATCTCACTCAGGAGACCCGTCTTCACGTCGAACACGAAACCACGTACGTCGTCGGAGTGCAGAAGGAACGGGGAGGTCCGCACGCGCTGCATGGACTGCCGTACGTCCTGTTCGACGTCGCGGAACGCCTCGACCGCCCATGCCGGGCGCTGGCCGACCTCCATCTCCAGGTCGTGGCGGAACTCCTCGGTGAGGGACTCCAGGCCGCAGCCGGTGTGATGGATGAGCACGACGCTGCGGGTGCCGAGCGCGCGCTGGCTGATGGTCAGGGAGCGGATCACGTCGTCGGTGACCACGCCGCCCGCGTTGCGGATGGTGTGGCAGTCGCCGAGTTCGAGGCCGAGCGCGGCGTGCAGGTCGAGACGGGCGTCCATGCAGGCCACGACCGCGACGCGCAGTACCGGCCGGGCGTCCATGCCCGGGTCGGTGAACGCGTCGGCGTACCGCTCGTTGGCGTCGACCAGGCGGTCCGTGACGGTGCCGGGGCGTGCCGTGGCGTCCTCGGGTTCGGTGGGAACGGATGCGGAAGTCGTCATACCTATGAAGGTAAGGGGCACGCGTCGATCGGGCCCGCTGTGAGAGGGGACAAAGAACATCAATGAGCGTTGTTGTGAGGTAACCCACAAGGGTGGACCGAGTGCACCCGTTCGGGTGGAAATCGCCGGATTTTTGCTTGATCGCGGGCGAGAGGCGCGACGCGCAGGCCGGTTCATTGACCGCGAGACACCGTGGACTAAAGTGACGCGAAGCGGGAGGCGAGCTGTCCTCCCTGCTGGACAGACCCCCGGAGCCCCGGCGCCATGCCGGGATCTCCCCGCGTGCGCGGCGCGTACGTACGGCTCGGCCTCCTCCCGCTCCCGGTCGACTGACGCTTCCGGCGCCGGCCGGCCTTCCCCTCGACAAACCGAGGGGTGTTCCTCCGTGACGGCTGCGGGCGGGCGGGGACCCGGTTGTGCGTACCGGCCGCGCCGGACCTGAGAGGGCCCCTTGAGCAACAGTCGACATGTCCCGGTGATGCTCCAGCGGTGCCTGGACATGCTGGCCCCCGCACTGGAGGCACCGGGAGCCGTGGTCGTCGACTGCACCCTCGGCCTCGGCGGCCACAGCGAGGCCCTGCTCGCCCGCTTCCCCGAGGCCCGTCTCGTCGCCCTCGACCGCGACAAGGAGGCACTGCGCCTCTCCGGGGAGCGGCTCGCCCCCTTCGGCGACCGCGCCGAGCTGGTGCACGCGGTCTACGACGAACTCCCCGACGTGCTCGACCGCCTGGGCATCGCGAGCGTCCAGGGCGTCCTCTTCGACCTGGGCGTCTCCTCCATGCAGCTCGACGAGGCGGACCGCGGCTTCGCCTACGCCCAGGACGCGCCGCTCGACATGCGCATGGACCAGACGACCGGCATCGGAGCGGCCGAGGTGCTCAACACCTACCCGCCCGGCGAACTCGTCCGGATCCTGCGGGCGTACGGCGAGGAGAAGCAGGCCAAGCGGATCGTGTCCGCGGTCGTCCGCGAGCGCGACAAGGAGCCCTTCACCAACAGCGCGCGGCTCGTCGAGCTGATCCGCGACTCCCTGCCGCAGGCGGCCAAGCGCACCGGCGGCAACCCCGCCAAGCGCACGTTCCAGGCGCTGCGCATCGAGGTCAACGGCGAACTCACCGTCCTGGAGAGGGCGATCCCCGCCGCCGTGAAGGCGCTCGCCGTCGGCGGCAGGATCGCCGTGCTGTCGTACCACTCCCTGGAGGACCGGCTCGTGAAGCAGGTGTTCGCGGCGGGCGCCGCCACCACCGCGCCGCCCGGACTGCCGGTCGTCCCCGAGCGCTACCAGCCCCGGCTCAAGCTCCTGACGCGCGGTGCCGAACTCCCCACCGAGGAGGAGGTCGCGGAGAACCGGCGGGCCGCTCCCGCACGGCTGCGCGGGGCGCAGCGCATCAGGGAGGACGCCGAGTGACGAAAAGCGTGCGTGAGGCGGACGACCGAACTCACCGGGCACAGGGGCCTGACACGCGGACCCGCCAGCCGGCGACCCGGACTCACCTGGAGGGTGAGTGAACAAGAAACCCGACTGAGGGGGAGGGCGGCCCGGCTCGCGCGGCTCTTCCCGACCGGTCCCGGACAGGCGGCCCGTACCCCCTTCGTCCTCCTGGTCGTGCTGCTGCTCGGGGGCGGGCTCATCGGACTCCTGGTGCTGAACTCCGCCCTCAGCGAGGGATCGTTCCAGCTCGACGACCTCCAGAAGGACACCAAGAGCCTCACCGACGAGGAACAGGCGCTCCAGCGTGACGTGGACGCCTACTCCGCCCCCGATGCCCTCCAGCGCCGCGCCCGCGAGCTCGGCATGGTGCCCGGCGGCGACCCGGCCTTCCTGAATCCCGACGGCACCGTCCGCGGCGTCCCCAGCGCCGCGGCCGATCAGTCGTCCGTGTACGTGCCCCTGATCCGGCCGCCCGAGGCGCTCGCCACGGAACCGGCCGGGACGTCCCCGGAGCCCACCCCGACGGCCACCGGACTCCCGGCGCCCAGCGGGGCGCCGGAGGCCGCCACCGGGACCGCCGGACAGCCCACGCCGACCTCTACGACTCCCGGCAGGTGACGGAAGTGTCCGACAGGGAACCCCCGCGCCGCAGGGTGCCCGCGCCCGCCCGGTCCGCGAAACCCGCCCCGAGGCCCGCCGCCCGCCCCGCGAAACCCGGCAGCCAGCGCCGCCCCGGACCGGGCGCCCGGCCCGCCCGCCGTCCCGCGCAGCCCCGCGCCAAGGCGCCGCGCGTCATCCGGCTGGGCAGCCCCCGCCCGCGGCTGCGCCTGGTCAGCCTCGCCCTGGCCCTCGTACTGATCGCCTTCGTCGTACGGCTCCTCCAGGTGCAGGCGGTCGACGCGAGCGAGTACACCGCCAAGGCCGAGAAGAACCGGTACCTCAGCCGCACGCTGGCCGCCGCCCGCGGCGGGATCACCGACCGCAACGGCGTGGACCTGGCGATCAGCGTGGACGCCAACGACATCACCGCCGACCCCACGCTCTTCACGAGGAAGGCGACGAAGACCGGCGACGCCCCCGAGCAGGCCGCCGCCCTGCTCGGCCCGATCCTCGGCAAGGACACCGACGAACTCGCCGCCAAGCTCCGTACGGAGAAGACCCGCTACGTAGTGCTCGCCCGCCGCCAGACCCCCCAGGTCTGGACGCAGATCAAGGACCTCAAGAGCACCCTCGCCGAGAAGGCCGGTGCGGGCGGCCCCGCGAACATCCTGGCGGGCGTCCTCCAGGAGCCCAGCAGCAAGCGGGTCTACCCGAACGGCGAGCTCGGGGCCGGGATACTGGGCTGGGTCAACGCCGACGGCAAGGGCGGCGGCGGCATCGAGCAGCAGCTCAACGGGGACCTGTCCGGCAAGGACGGCGAGATCCGCTACGCGCAGTCCGGCGGACGGCAGGTGCCGACCGCCGGTTCCACCGAGAAGCCCGCGGTGGCCGGTGCCGACGTGGAGCTGACGATCGACCGCGACATCCAGTGGGCCGCGCAGCACGCCATCGCCGAGCAGGTCGAGAAGTCCAAGGCGGACCGCGGCTACGTCATAGTGCAGGACAACAGGACCGGCGAGATCCTCGCGATGGCGAACTCGCCCGGCTTCGACCCCAACGACCTGTCCGCGGCCGACGGGGGAGCCCTGCACAACTGGGGCCTGGAGGACGCCTACGAGCCCGGCTCCACCGCCAAGGTGATGTCGATGGCAGCCGTCCTGGAGGAGGGCGCCGCAACCCCCGGCACACACGTCACCGTGCCCAACCGGCTGCACCGCGGCGACCGGCTCTTCAAGGACGACATCGACCACCCGACCTGGTACCTCACGCTCAACGGCGTCCTCGCCAAGTCCAGCAACATCGGCACCATCCTGGCGACCGGACAGCTCGGCAAGACCCAGCGGGAGGCCAACAAGGTCCTCTACTCCTACCTGCGCAAGTTCGGCATCGGCGGATACACCGGCCTGGACTTCCCCGGCGAGACGAAGGGCATCCTCGCCCCCGCCGACCAGTGGTCGACCTCCCAGCAGTACACGATCCCTTTCGGCCAGGGCGTGTCCGTCAACGCGATGCAGGCGGCCTCCGTCTACTCGACGATCGCCAACGGCGGCGTCCGCGTGGAACCCACCCTCGTCCGCGGCACGAAGGGGGCCGACGGGCAGTTCACCCCGGCGGCCAAGGCCAAGAAGACACGAGTCGTCAGCGAGAAGACCGCGAAGACCCTGGCACACATGCTGGAGTCCGTCGTGGACGACGAGGAGGGCACCGGCGCCAAGGCGCGCATCCCCGGCTACCGCGTGGCGGGCAAGACCGGCACGGCCAACCGTGTGGATCCGGCCACCGGCCGCTACCGCGGCTACACCTCGTCCTTCGCCGGGTTCGCGCCCGCCGACAACCCCCGGGTCACCGTGTACTGCGCCATCCAGAACGCCACCAAGGGCAGCTACTTCGGCGGCCAGATCTGCGGACCCGTCTACAAGGAGGTCCTGGAGTTCGCACTGAAGACCCTCCAGGTGCCGCCCACCGGGGACACGGCCGACAGACTCCCCGTCACCTTCACGCCCTGACCGACGCCGGCCGCGCCCTCACCGGCGGCCGGCGGCACCCATCGGCGGCGCCCGGCACACTCCCGTGCACCGCCCGGAACACCGACCAGGAACAAGCTCGTGACAACGATCACTCCCGATCCCGGCAACGACGGCCCGCCGCCCGTCCCGCCATGCCCCTCGCTTCGCTCCGGCGGGGGTGTGCCCGGTACGCTCACCGCCGTGCCACACGCTGATCAGTCCCAAACCACCCAGAAGGGCGTCCCTGTGACATATCCGGGGCCGCCGCGACCGGTGCAGAACCCCGCAACACCCCTCGCGGAGCTCGCCGGTCAGCTGGGTGCGGACCACCCAGTGAGCGAGCCGGGCGCCGCCGGGGTCACGGGCATCACCCATGACTCCCGCGCCGTCCGGCCGGGCGACGTCTACGCCGCGCTGCCCGGCGCCCGGATGCACGGCGCCGACTTCGTGACGCAGGCCGCCGGCCTCGGCGCCGTCGCCGTGCTGACCGACCCGACGGGAGCCGACCGGGCCCGGGCCACCGGCCTGCCGGTCCTCGTCGTGGACGACCCGCGCGGGTCGATGGGCGAGCTGGCCGCCTCCATCTACGGCCACCCCGGCCGCGACCTGCTGCAGATCGGCATCACCGGCACGTCCGGCAAGACCACCACGGCGTACCTCGTCGAGGGCGGTCTCCAGGGCGTCCGC